>JABJEK010000041.1 GCA_018702955.1 Rhodospirillaceae bacterium
ACCACCTGCCGATTCTGGTCCCGCCATGGAATAGAATCGCGCCCCACATTGTTCCCTTCTTGCCGGAGATCGGCATTCAGGGGCTGAGCACATTCGGGGGGCGCACGCGTGCAACCTTTCTTGGCGGCATGCGTCTAAACAATGTCCACGCAGATGTGATCGACTGGCGCGGCAAGCGCACCGGCATGGCGCGTGGGTTTTTGGGAGCGGACAACATCATCGGCGATATACGCAAGCACCTGACCGCCCGGCGGATCGGCGACGCCGACGCACAGGAGGCCACCGGCCTGATGACCCATCACGCCGACATGAGCGACGCGATGTTCGATTTCGTCGCCGAATTTGTGAGCCGCACCCGGGCCCACCGTGCGGTAGTCTGGCAATCCGCCACCGAGGTATTCTCGATTTCATGACCAGCCATCGCTACTCGCCCCGCGCCATTAACGCGGATTTGCTGCGCGCCGGCATTGGGCTCTTCTGCTGCCTCGTGCCGCTAGCCGCCGTTGATTTCGGTGCGGTTGTCACTCTGGTCTTCGCCGTGCCCGCCGCGCTGTTTGCGATCTTCGGTCTACGCACCTGGCGCAACCGGGCCATCACGGTACGCGTCGATGCGGACGGGATTTCGACCCCGTCCAGGACCATCGCCTGGCACGACCTCGGCGGCCTGAAACTTTCCTATTTCTCGACCCGGCGCGATCGCGAGAATGGCTGGATGCAGCTCAAGATTCAGGGGCAGAATCGCACCATCGCGCTGAACTCCGCGCTGGAGGATTTCGAGACCGTCTGCCGGGCCGCCTTCGAGGCCGCACGCCGCCACGACATCGAACTCACCGACGCCAGCGCGCGCAACTTCGCCGCGCTCGGTCTGGGCGCGATCGCCCCCGATCACGAACCCACACCCGCGGCCCTCACCGGCTGGGGCAACCCGGCGGATTGGCGACGATGACCGACCTCCTGACCGTTCGCGACCTCAAGGTCGACTTCACCGTTCATGGTGACCAGCTGCGCGCCGTGGACGGCGTGTCGTTCCGAGTCCGCCAGGGCGGTACCACGGCGTTGGTCGGCGAATCCGGCTCCGGAAAGTCGGTCTGCAGCCAGGCCATCATGGGGATCCTGCCGAACATCGGCTCCATTGCCGGCGGGGAGATATTGTTCACAGACCCGCGCGGCGACGGCACCCCCGTCGACCTGGCGAAGCTCGAACGCGACGGCCGCAAGATGCGATCGATCCGCGGCGGCCGGGTGTCGATGATCTTCCAGGAACCGATGACCTCGCTCTCGCCGCTCCACACCGTCGGCGACCAGATCACCGAGGCGCTGCACCTGCACCGCGACGTCGACAAGCAGACCGGCAACGAGCTGGCCACCGACATGCTGCGCCTGGTTGGCTTCCCCGACCCGCCCCGCGCGCTGAAGACCTATCCATTCGAGTTGTCGGGCGGGCTGCGTCAGCGCGCCATGATCGCGATGGCGCTGGTCTGCCGCCCGGCACTGCTCATCGCCGATGAGCCCACCACCGCGCTGGACGTGACGATCCAGGCGCAGATCCTGAAGCTGATCAAGGATCTCCAGTCGGAACTCGACATGGCGGTGCTCATGATTACCCACGATCTCGGCGTGGTCGCGAACGTCGCCGAGGAGGTCGTGGTGATGTTCCGCGGCAAGGTGATGGAGAGCGGCACGGTCGAGGATATCTACCGCGCGCCCGGCCACCCCTACCTCAAGGCGCTGCTCAACGCCGTGCCGCGTTTCGGCCTCGCCGAGGGCGAGCGTCTCGTGCCGCTGCGCGAGATCAAGGCGGAATCCGGCGAGCTAATCAAGCCCAACACGGACCGCGCGCCCCCGGCGGCAGCCGGCACACCGCTGCTCACGGTCGACGGCATCTCCAAGAGCTTCACGATCCGCAAGGGTAGCTATTTCGGCTCGCAGGAGGCGCGTTCGGTCTTGGCCGTGGACGATGTCAGCTTCGAGATCGCGCGCGGCGAGTGCCTCGGCCTGGTCGGCGAGTCCGGTTGCGGTAAGACCACGACGTCGAAGATGATCATGCGCGCGCTGGCCACCGATACCGGCACCGTCACCTTCCATGACGGCGGCCAACCGGTCGATGTGTTGGCGCTCAAGGGCCGCAAGCTCAAGGATTTCCGCCGCCGTGTGCAGTTCATCTTCCAAGATCCCTTCGGCTCCCTGAACCCCCGCATGACCGTGTTCGAGATCATCGCCGAGCCTTTGGTGATCCACGAGACCGGCACCGCCGAGACCCGCGCCGACACGGTGCGCGAGCTGATGCGCCTGGTCGGCCTCGACCCGCGCTTCCTCAACCGCTACCCCCACAGCTTCTCCGGCGGCCAGCGCCAGCGCATCGGTATCGCCCGGGCGCTCGCGCTCAAGCCCGACCTGCTGATTTGCGATGAACCCGTCAGCGCGCTCGACGTGTCGATCCAGGCGCAGATCCTCAACCTGCTGAAGGACCTGCAGTCGGCCCTGGGGCTGACGTATCTGTTCATCAGTCACAACCTCGCCGTCGTCGATTACATCGCCGACCGGATCGCGGTGATGTGCGCCGGGCGCCTGGTCGAGATGGCGCCGGCCAAGACCCTGTTCGCCAGCCCGTCGCACCCCTACACGCAGGCGCTGCTGTCCGCCGTGCCCGAACCGAGCCTCGACAACCGGCTCAACTTGCACGATCTGATGGAGGGTCGGGCCTCGGACCCGGCCCAGTGGCCCGCACCCTTCACCATCGATAACCAGTCCCAGCCCCGGCTCGTCGAGCTCGGGGACGGGCATTACGTCCGCGCCGACCCCGCGCGCGGCGCCCTGCCGGAGGTCGCGTGATGCGCCTGAAGATCATTACCCCCATCATCGCCACGCTGGCCCTGCTGTCGGCCCCGGCGGCCGCCGACTATTACCAATCCCCGATGCTCGCGAAGGAAGTCGCCGAAGGGAAGCTTCCGCTGATCGGCCAGCGGCTGCCCCAACCACCGCGCGTCATCGAGACCGGCCCCGGTGCGTATGGCGGCGATCTGCGTATCGCGATGGCCCGCGCGCGCGACACCCGGCTGATGACCGTCTACGGCTACGCGCGTCTGGTCGGCTATGACGGTGACTACAACCTGGTGCCGGATATCCTCGAATCCTACGAAGTCGTCGACGACAAAGTCTTCACGTTCGAGCTCCGCAAGGACCACAAATGGTCAGACGGTGCGCCATTCACGACCGAGGATTTTCGCTACTGGTGGGAGGACATGGCCAACGATACTGACCTGTCCCCGCTCGGGCCGCCGGTCCTGCTGAAGGTCGACGGCGAAGTCCCGAAGGTCGAGATCCTCGACACCCACACGATCCGCTTCAGCTGGTCGAAGCCGAACCCGTTCTTCCTGCCGGCCCTTGCCGGCCCGCGCCCGCCATTCATCTATCGGCCCGCCCATTATCTGAAGCAGTTCCACAAGAAATACGCCGAGCCCGCAGCACTCGAGGCCTTCGTCAAGAAGCGCCGCATGCGCGGCTGGGGACCCCTGCACAACAGCCTGGACAATCTCTACGACATGGACAATCCGGTGCTGCCGACCCTGCAGCCCTGGTTCAACACGATCCGCCCGCCGTCCCAGCAATTCGTGTTCATGCGTAATCCGTATTTCCACCGCGTCGATGCCGCCGGCAACCAGCTGCCCTATATCGACCGGGTCCTGATGAATATCTCCGACGGCAAGCTGATCCCGGCCAAGGCCAGCGCCGGCGAGATCGATCTGCAGGCCCGCAACCTGTTCATGAGCCACTTCACCTTCCTGAAGCAGTCGGAGAAGAAGGAGGGCTTCAAGACCCTGTTGTGGGACACGTCCCTGGGTGCGCGGATCGCGCTCTATCCCAATCTGCACATCGCCGATCCGGGCTGGCGCGAGGTTTTCCGAAACCGCGATTTCCGCCACGCGCTCAGCCTCGCCATCGACCGGGAAGAGATTAACGAGGTCATCTATTTCGGCCTGGCCCAGCCGTCGAACAACACGGTGCTGCCGCAAAGCCCGCTGTTCCGCGACGAGTTCCAGACCAAGTGGGCATCGTTCGATCTCGACCGTGCCGACGCTCTGCTCGACGGGATGGGCCTCGACAAGCGCGCCAAGGACGGGGTCCGCCTGCTGCCTGACGGGCGCCGCCTCGAGATCGTCGTCGAGACCGCGGGCGAGGAGACCGAACAGACCGACGTGCTCGAGCTGGTGCATGATTCCTGGCTCGATATCGGCGTGAAGATCTTCACCCGCCCGTCCCAGCGCGAGGTCTTCCGCAACCGCGTGTTCGCGGGCGAGACCATGATGGGGGTCTGGTTCGGGGTGAACAACGGCATCGTCACAGCGAATATGAGCCCAGAGGAATTCGTGCCGACCCGGCAGGATCAGTATCAATGGCCGAAATGGGGCCAGTATTATCAGACCGAGGGCCAGGCTGGCGACGCGATCGACATGCCGGCGGCCGTTGAATTGTTCGACCTGTTCCGCCGCTGGCAGACCGCTGCCTCCGAGGCCGAGCGCACCGATATCTGGGAGCGCATCCTGCAGATCAACGCCGACGAAACCTTCACCATCGGTGTGGTGTGTTGCACCAAGCAGCCGGTAGTCGTGATGGAAAACCTCAAGGGCGTGCCCGAGAAGGCGATTTACGCCTGGGACCCGGGTGCGCATTTCGGCATCTACCTGCCCGACACCTTCTATTTCGAGCGCCCGTAAGGCCGCGTTCGTAGAAACCGAGATCGATCATGTTCCGCTACATCGTCCACCGATTGCTCTTGATGATCCCGACACTGCTCGCGGTCTCCGCGATCGTGTTCATCATCATCCAGCTCCCCCCGGGAGACTATCTGGAGACATTGATCGCGGAGATGGCATCGCGCGGTGAAGCCGTGGACCAGAACCAGATCGAGGCGCTGCGCCGTGCCTACGGCCTCGATAAATCACCGGTCGAACAATATTTCTCCTGGCTTTTCGGGCTCCTCCAGGGTGATTTCGGTTGGTCGTTCGAACACAACCGGCCGGTATCCGAGCTGATCGGCCAGCGCATCCTACTGACGTTTGTGGTGACCTTCTCGACCATCGCCTTCATCTGGATCGTCAGCTTCGTGATCGGCACCTACGTGGCCACCCGCCAGTACTCCGTGTCCGATCATGTCGCCACCCTGATCGGCTATCTCGGCCTCGCGACGCCG
>JABJEK010000042.1 GCA_018702955.1 Rhodospirillaceae bacterium
CGCCTCGTCCATCAGGTTGACGATCCCCCATATGGAATCGACCCGCGTGTTCTTGATCACCAGCGGGTCCTTTCCCAGGGCGCGCAGCATCTCGATATTGTCCGACGGGTTGCGCTTGATGCCCTGGCCGCTCAGCGGCAGCCACGGCATGGTGTGCGCGAATAGCCAGAGGCTCATGGACTGATAAAAGGGCATCGTCACCCGGCCCCACACGGCCGGCGCCACCAGAATCAGCCCTTCCGTTTCGAGCGCCGCATCGGCCCAGGCCGACATCAGGACAGCGCCGCCCATGCTCTCGCCCATCGCGTATACGCGCGCGCCAGGATAGGCGGTGTGGACCGCCTCGATTGCGGCACGGACGTCGTCGCGCAACCGGTCGCCGCCGGGCCAGTCGCCCGCCTGATCGGAGGCGCCGAAACCGCGCTGGTCATACGCGATCGTCGCGATCCCGTTCTCGGCCAGGCGCGGCCCGATCTCGGCGAATGCGTTCGAGTAGTCGTTGAAGCCGTGCAGGGTCACGATCACGGCGTGCGGCGTGGTCTCGGGCAGCCAGCGGCGCAACGGCAGCCGGGTGCCGTCGGGCGTGATGAAATGGGTTTGGGTCAGGGATGGCGGCATCGGTGTCTCGGCGAGGGGCCCGGGGTCCTGGGTGCGTGGCGCGCAGGCCGCCAGCAACGCGGTCAAGAGCAGGGGAAGGGCGAAACGAAACCTCATGCGGCGGTCGTGTCGCCCCGGGTCAGGGCCAGGAACACGTCTTCAAGATCGGGTTCCTCGGTCGACAAATCCGCCACGGCCAGGCCGGCCGCCGACACGGCGTCGAGAATCTCGCGGACTTCGGTCTCCCGGGTACGGTAGCGAAATGTGAGGGTGCGGGCGTCGGAGAGCTCCACATTGAAGGGCTGCAAACTGTCGGGCAGTGCGGATATCTCCGCGGTCAGCACGATGCGCAGTTCCTTGTTGTCGAGCCGCTCGACCAGTGCGCGGGTCTCGTCGCACGCGATCACCTGGCCTTCGTTGATGATCGCGATCCGGTCGCAAAGCTCCTCGGCCTCTTCCAGGTAATGGGTGGTCAGCACGACGGTGGTGCCGTTCTGGTTGAGCTCGCGCACGAAGGCCCAGAGCGACTGGCGCAACTCGATGTCCACGCCGGCGGTCGGCTCGTCGAGGACCAGCACCGGCGGATTGTGCACCAGCGCCTTGGCAACCAGAAGCCGCCGGCGCATGCCGCCCGACAGGGAGCGGGAATAGGCCTCGGATTTGTCGGCCAGCCCGACCCGTTCCAGAATTTCAGACGTCCGTCGTTCTGACGGCGGCACGCCATAGAAACCGGCCTGGACCTCGAGCATCTCGCGCGGGCTGAAGAAGGCGTCCAGATTCAGTTCCTGCGGCACCACGCCGATCGCCGCGCGGGCCTGGCGCGGTTCGCGGTCGATGTCGATGCCCCAGACTTTCGCCGTCCCGCTGGTCTTGATCACCAGGCCGGCGAGAATATTGATGAAAGTCGATTTGCCCGCACCGTTCGGCCCCAGCAGGCCGAAGATGCCGCCGCGCGGCACTTCAAGGTCGACCGATTTGAGGGCATGCACCCGGCCCCCGCCGTCGGCCCGGTAGGTCTTGTCCACACCCACGGCCGAGATCGCCAGATCCGGCAGGGCGTCGCGCTGCGTGTCTGCGTCGTCGTCGCGTTGGGCTGCTGTGTCGTACGGGGTCATGACGTTCGTTTTGTCCGGTTCGGAATGAGGCATCGGAAGATGTTGTCGCGATCAGGCGCTTCGCCTATGTATGGCGTCAGCGCGTGCGGCACAACCACGCGTGTATTTGATGTAGCCAGTCTGGGAGTTCGCCGACCATGCAACCGCCCGAAACCATCGAGGTCGATAGCCGCGAGATCGCCTGTGACGGCGGCGGCGGTGCGCTCGGACATCCGCGCGTATTCCTGAACATGGGTGAGAACAAAGCGATCGACTGCCCCTATTGCGGCCGCCAGTTCACCCTGTCTGCTGACGCGCCGGCGTCGGCCGGGCATTGATCACACCCGACCCGTCGCTTCCCGCACCGCTCGTGACCGGGCGCCTGGCGCTCGTGCCTGTCGGGCGTGATCTGGCGCGCGCGCTATTGGCCGACCGCAGGGCGGCGGCCGAGCTGGCCGGCGGCGCCATTCATCGCGATTTTCCCGACACGGATCTGGCGGCCAAGCTGCCGGCCTTTGCCCAGCGCCTCGACGATGCGGCCAACCCCGCGCTCGGGCGTACCGCACCTGCCGATCCGGCGGGCTGGGGGCTGTGGCTGTTCCGCTACACCGCCGAGCGGATGATCGTCGGCGCGGCATCTTTCACCGGTCCGCCCAATGCGTCGGGCGAGGTCGAGCTCGGCTATCAGATCGTGCCCGCCCATCGCCGGCGTGGCCTCACGGTCGAGGGCTGTTCAGCACTCGTCGCCTGGGCGTTCCACGACAGCGCCACCACCGCCGTGATCGCCGATTGCGCGGAGGACAACACCGCCTCGATCCGCACCCTGCAGAAGCTGGGCTTCACCCATGAACGTAGCGCGCGGGAACGGTTACACTGGCGCCTCGCCCGGCCGTCTTAACTGGCTGTCTTAGCCGGAAGCCCCGACTTAGGGATCCGGCGGCAGGCGCACATGCCCGGCAGCGTCGATCTCGAACCCCGGGTTCCACGCCACCTCCCAAAGATGCCCGTCCGGGTCGGCGAAGTAGCCCGAATACCCGCCCCAGAAGGCTTCCTCGGCGGGCTTGGTGATGTGTGCCCCCGCGCGCTCGGCCAGCGCGAGCACCGCATCCACCTCGTCGCGCGAGCGGGTGTTGTAGGCGAGAGACATTCCCCGAAAACCTGAACCTTCTGAGTTATCAAGCCCCGCATCGGCGGCCAGGGCGTCGCGGCCATACAGGCCGAACACCACGCCGGCGGCCTGGAAGAACACGACCTCGCCGCTGCCGAGCGTCGAGGGGGTCCAGCCCAGCCCGTCGGCATAGAAGGACCGCGAGCGTTCGAGGTCGGTAACCCCCAGGGTGATGAGGCTGAGGCGCTGTTCCATGATTTCGTCCTCATATGTTGGCCGTGACCGTAAGCTTGATCGTAACAAGCGCGGCGGCCCGGGTCTGGCCTATACTGCAGGTGATACAGCAGGGGGAATAAACGCATGGCCGACTACACGCTCTATGGGCACCCGCGCTCGGGCAACGCCTACAAGACCGCGCTGATGCTGGCGCTGACCGGCACGGCGTATGACTTCGCCCTCGTCGATATCGCGGGCGGCGGCAACCTCGAGGCCGCGTATCTCAAGGTCAATCCGCTGGGCAAGGTACCCGCCCTGCGCCATGGCGATGTGCTTTTGCGCCAGAGCCACGACACGCTTCGCTACCTGATCGAGCAGACCGGGCAGTTCGGCCCCGACGGCTGGGACGAGGAGGCGCGGATCGGTGACTGGGTCGGCTTCGCGGTGGATTTCTTCGGCTACGGCCTCGCCCGGCTGCGCTTCGAGCTTTTGTTCGGCGCCGGCCCAGGGCCGGTGTTCGACTATTTCAAGAAGACCGCCGATCGCGGCCTGGGCATCATCGAACCCCATCTGGCCGGCAACGAATGGCTGGTCGGCGGCCGGCCGACGATCGCCGACATCGCCTGCTACCCGGTGTCGAGCTTCCTGGTGGACGCCGGTTATGACGCGGCGGAATTTCCGAACCTCGTCGCCTGGCAGGAAAGATTCGAGGCGCTACCCGGTTTCGGCACCCAGCTCGAATTGATGCCGGCGCCAAACTGGCCGCCCGCCAAATAGGCCGAAAGCCCGCTTTTGCGGTTTCTTAACCCGCGTCTGCCAGTCTGGCGGGACTATGGGCGTCCTGCATAAATTTCGTGGCAACCCGGCCAGCAAGGACCCGTTCCTGGAGGATTTCTTCCGGGACATGTCGCCCGCGCTCGCCCGCAGCTTCACCGACGAGCAGCTGCGCGTGATCAAGATGCAGTTCGCCGCGCGCGAACGCGGCGCCCATTCGGTCGATCTGCGCTTTTCCGTCCCGCTGCTGCGCCGCTATGTGGTGCTGCTGATCGGCCGCGAGCGGCGCACGCTTCGTCGTCGCAAGAAGGACCGGAAGAACTACCCGCTGGCCACGGTCGGCAACCTCGCCGTGGCGATCGTGGTGCTGGTATTGATCGCGATCCCCATATCCATGGGCGTGCTGGGCTTCTCGCTGACCACCGGCGTCGACCCGGTCGAGGCAGTCAGCCCCGGCCTGATCGAGAGCATTCGCGAGCAGCTCGTGCTGCTGATCAAGGCGATCTAGCCGCCGCCGGAAACGTCTGTTCCTAGAATTTCTCCGTCCACGGCCGCAAATCCAGCTCGTGGGTCCAGGCGCTGCGCGGCTGTGCGTGCACCTGCCAGAAGGCCTCGGCGATGGCGTCCGGGTCGAGCATGTTGTCGGCCTGCCCCATGGCGTCGAGCTCTTCGGCCCGCTCGGCGAAGCCCTGGCGGATCTTTTCGCCGTCGATCGCCCCGTCGACGATGATATGGGCCACATGCACGCCCTTCGGCCCGTACTCCCGCGCGGCGGATTGCGCGACCATGCGAAGACCCGCCTTGGCCGCCGCAAACGCCGCGTGACCGTTGGCGCCGCGCAGTGATCCTGTCGCACCCGTGAACAGCAGCGACCCGCCGCCGGCAGCGGCCATGCGTCGGGTCGCCTCCCGGCTGACCAGGAACCCGCCGAAGCACGACACCCGCCAGAGATGCTCGAACAGCCAGGCCTCGGTCTCGGCCAGCGGGTGGCGGACATTGGCGCCGGGGTTGAACGTCACGTTCTTGATCGGGGCGTGCGCGGCTTCCACCGCGTCAAACATCGCCGTGACCTCGTCTTCCTTGCGCACGTCCAGCACATGCACTGAGGCGGATCCTCCGGCGGCGATGATCTCGTCCCGGCGTTCCTCCAGCCGTTCTTCGGTGCGCCCAGCCAGTACGGTATGCAACCCGCCCGCGGCAAACCTACGCGCGACGGCGGCCCCCGTGCCCCGTTCCGCACCCACGCCGATGATGATCGCACTGCCTTGTTCTCGGTCGGTCATGGCCTATCCCCCGTTTTCTCGCGCCTGTTTTGCCCGTTTCTTTTACACAGGCCACCCGGCATCACGGCCTGTCTGGGCGCGTGGATATGCGTTAAAATTAGCCCATGGCTGACAATAAAACATCCGCAGGCGCGGGCCTCGACGCGTTGGCGGACGACACCCCCGCGCGTCTGTATCTGATCGACGGGTCGGGCTTCATCTTCCGCGCCTATCATTCGAGCCCGCTCGATGCCTTCAAGCGCTCCGACGGGGTCCACACCAACGCGGTGAACGGCTACGTCAACATGCTGCTGAAGATGATCGACCGGGCCCATGACGACGGCGCGCTCGACTATATGGCCGTCATCTTCGACGCGTCGCGCAAGACCTTCCGCAACGACATCTACCCCGAGTACAAGGCCAACCGCGACGAACCACCCGAGGAGTTGCGGCCGCAATTCCAGCTGGTCCGCGATGCGACGGTGGCCTTCGGCCTGCCGGCGATCCAGCTCGCGGGCTATGAGGCCGACGATCTGATCGCCACCTATGCCCGCGAGGCGGAAGCCCAGGGCATCGAGACGGTGGTCGTCTCGTCCGACAAGGATCTCATGCAGCTCGTGCGCGGCCGGGTGAAGATGTTCGACCCCATGAAGGACCTCGTCATCGGCGAGGACGAGGTGATGGACAAGTTCGGCGTCACCCCGGACAAGGTGGTCGACGTGCAGTCGCTGGCCGGCGATTCCACCGACAACGTCCCCGGCGTGCCGGGCATCGGCGTCAAGACCGCAGCCTTGCTGATCAACGAGTATGGCGATCTCGACACGCTTCTCGATCGCGCCGAAGAGATCAAACAGAACAAGCGCCGCGAGAACCTGATCGAGTTCGCCGACCTGGCGCGGGTCAGCCGCGATCTGGTCCGCCTCAAGGACGATGTCGAGACCGACCACGAGATCGAGGATTTCGCGCTGAAGGATCCGGATCCTGCGACTGTGGTCGAATTCCTCCAGGCGATGGAGTTCCGCACGCTGACCCAGCGCGTCGAGAGCCGCTTCGTCGCCAACGGGCTGATCGACGCCGCCGAGACCCAGGCGGCGCTGGCCGCCGAGGCGCCCACCGACGACGACTACGAGCTGGTGCAGGACGAGAAGTCCCTGAAGGCGTGGATCGACGGCGCGCGCGACGCGGGCGTGGTCGCGTTCGATACCGAGACCACCTCGCTCAACGCCATGCGGGCGCAGCTGGTCGGCTATTCGCTCTCCTACGCGCCGGGCCGCGCCTGTTATGTGCCCGTCGGCCATGTGGAGGCGTTGGCTGAGGAAGAAGAGCTGGATTTGCTGGGCGAGCCGGTGGCGGACAGCGAAAAGGCGAATGGCAAATCAAACGGAAACCCCAACGGCAAAGCAAACGGCGCGCTCAAACAGATCGATCTCGCCAAGGCGCTCAAGCCGCTCAAGGATCTGATCGAGGATCCTTCCGTGCTCAAGGTCGCCCACAACGCCAAATATGACCTGCTGGTGCTGGCCCGGGCGGTCGAGAAGCACCTGCCCAAGGAAAAGCCCCTCAAGTCGGCGTCGATCGACGACACGATGCTGCTCTCCTATGTGCTCGATGCCGGGCGCAACAAGCACGGGCTGGATGATCTGACCTTCCGCCATCTCGAACGCGAGAACATCAAGTTCGAGACGGTCGTCGGCAAGGGCAAGAACAAGATCAGCTTCGCCGAGGTCCCGCTCGACAAGGCGCTGGACTACGCCGCGGAAGACGCCGACGTCACCGGGCGTCTGTATTCCCGCTTCAAGCCGCGGTTGCCGGGCGAGCGCATGACCACGGTCTACGAGACGATTGAACGACCCTTGGTCCCGGTGATCGTCGCCATGGAACGCGCGGGCATCAAGGCCGACGCGGAAACCCTGATGGATCTGTCGAAGGACTTCGCCAAGCGCATGGCGAGTTTGGAGAAGAAGGCCCACAAGGTCGCGGGCGAGGAGTTCAATGTCGGCTCGCCCAAGCAGCTCGGCGAAATCCTGTTCGACAAGCTCGGCATCGAGGGCGGCAAGAAGGGCAAGACCGGCGCTTACACCACTTCGGCCGACGTGCTCGACGATCTGGCAGCCCAGGGCCACGAGCTGCCCCAGGTCGTGCTCGACTGGCGCCAGATGCAGAAGCTCAAATCCACCTACACCGACGCGCTGCTGGAGCAGATCCACCCCGAGACGGGCCGCGTCCACACGTCCTACGGCATGGCCATCGCCCAGACCGGGCGGCTGTCGTCCAACGACCCGAATTTGCAGAACATCCCGGTTCGCACCGAAGAGGGCCGCAAGATTCGCGCGGCCTTCATCGCCGACAAGGGCAACAAGCTGGTCAGTCTGGATTACTCCCAGATCGAACTGCGCGTCGTCGCCCATGTGGCCGGCGAGGAGGCGCTGATCGCGGCGTTCCAGGACGGGCAGGACATCCACGCGATGACCGCCAGCCAGGTCTTCGATGTGCCCATCGAGGGCATGGACCCCATGGTGCGGCGCAACGCCAAGGCCATCAATTTCGGCATCATCTACGGCATTTCCGCCTTCGGGCTGGCGCGCAACCTGGGCATCGAGCGCGGCGAGGCGGGGGCCTACATCAAGGCCTATTTCGAGCGCTACCCGGCCATCAAGGAGTATATGGACGAGACGAAAGCCTTCGCCCACGAGGCCGGCTTCGTCGAGACTATTTTTGGCCGCCGCATCTACCTGACCGGCATCAAGGACAAGAACCAGGCCGTGCGGGGCTTCGCCGAACGCCAGGCGATCAACGCGCCGATCCAGGGAGCCGCCGCCGACATCATCAAGCGCGCCATGATCCGCGTGCCCGACGCGCTGGCCCGCAGGAAGCTCTCATCGACCATGCTGCTCCAGGTGCATGACGAACTGCTATTCGAGGCGCCCGAGGGCGAGGTCGACGAGCTGATCGAGACCATGCGCGACGTGATGGAGGGTGCCGCCGCCCCCGCCGTCAACATGGCCGTGCCGCTGGTCGCGGATGCGGGCGTCGGCGACACGTGGAACGAGGCGCACTAGGGCAGCATAGAGAGTGTAAGATAATACCTTACATGTTTGGTTGCCGATTGAACTGTAAGGCGTTACATTACTTCTGTGATACGGAGTTTCAAAAGCAAGCCGCTTGAAGCGTTCTTCGCGACCGGCAAGGCAGGTGGCCTGCCGGTACGAAACGCGAAGCGGATATCCCGTATCTTGCGTGCCCTCGACGTTGCCGAAGAACCGACAGATATGAACATCCCCGGCTATTCGTTCCACGCACTCAAGGGCAGCCGGGGCGGTCAGTATGCCGTCACCGTCTCGGGCAACTGGCGGATGACGTTCGGGTTTCGCAACGGCGAAGCCATCGACGTGAACATCGAGGATTATCACTGATGAGCAAGAAACCCACCCGCGCGCTGCCGGCCATGCACCCCGGCGAGTTGCTCCGTGAGGACATCATCCCCGCGCTCGACATCAAGGTCACGGCGCTGGCGCGGCTGCTCCGTGTATCGCGGCAGACCCTGCATGCGATCCTGCGCGAAGAGGCGCCTGTGTCCCCGGCGATGGCGCTGAAGCTCGGGAAGCTCTGCGGCAACGGCCCGCGCCTCTGGGTCAATCTTCAGCGCGAGTATGATCTCGAGAAGGCGGCGAAGGCGATGAAGGCGGAGCTGAAGGCAATCCCCACCCTCAAGGCGGTGGCCTAACTCATCCCAACGATCATCACGCCAGAAACAAAAGAAACACCCATGATCCAGAAAATTCAGTTCTCCCGGTTCGGTCCCGCAGCCGAAGTCCTCGAGTGCGTTGACGCACCGCCGCCACCGCCGCCGGGTTCCGGCGAGGTCGAGATCGACATGATCCACATGCCGCTCAACCCGTCCGACATCATGATGACCGCCGGTATCTATGGTGGCGCGCCGCCGCCGCTGCCCTGCGATATGGGGCGCGAGGGGGTAGGTCGTATTTCCGCCACAGGCCCGGATGTTTCCGGTTTCAGCGTCGGCGATCTGGTTGTTCCGATCACGGCCCCGACCTGGCAAAGCAAGATTATCCGGCCGGTGGAAGCACTCATCCCGCTGCCGCCGGGCATAGTCCTGCAGCAGGCCGCGATGTTGCGTTCGGGCCCCGCGACGGCGGCGCTGATGCTGCGCGACTATGTGACGTTGGGAGAAGGCGACTGGGCCATTCAGAACGTCGCCAACTCGGCGGTCGGCACCTGTTTCGCACAACTGGCGTCGAACCGCGGCATCCGCACGCTCAACATTGTGCGGCGCATGGAAGCGGGCACGCATCTGGAAGACATCCCCGGCGCCGTCGTGATCGAGCATGTCGGTGGCCCGTCCGATGAACTGAAGCAGAAGGTCGAGGACGCGACGTCCGGCGAGCCGGTGAGGCTCGGTCTCGATGCCATCGCCGGCCCGTCCACCGATGCGATCGCCCAGTGCCTGGCGAACGGCGCGACCCTGGTGAACTACGGCGTGCTCAGCAAGGAGCCCTGCCAGATCTACGGCGGGCATCTGCATTTCCGCGGCATCACCATGCGCGGCTTCTGGATGTCCCAATGGCTGCAACTCTCGGCTCCGGCCGAGGTGCAGTCGCTTTACGCGGAACTGGCGCAACTGATGAACGACGGCGTGCTGCACATGGCGGTGGCGGGTGCGTACAGCTTCGCGCAGATCAAGGACGCGGCATCGCATGCTGCGGGTGAGGCGCGCGGCGGCAAAGTTCTGATCAGCCCGGCGTGAGATCTAGACCGTCAGGCGCGCGCTGTCTGGTGAGACAGACTCACGTCCAGAGATTGTCACCTGGAGCGGGCCCGGTTTGTAGTCGTACAGCGTTGAGGTGTGCGGCGAGAGGCGGGCCGGAAGGTTTTATTGACCTAGTGCCAATCTGAGGTAGAGTCGACATCCTAAGAAATCACCCATGAAGAGAGATTGTTGAAGCTCAACGCCTATCAAACCAAAGCTCAGCAGACGGACAAGTACACTGCAAAAGGCGGTGACAGACTATTTTTGCCGTTGTTGGGTCTGGTGGGAGAAACAGGTGGGTTGATCTCCGCATACAAAAAGTTTGTCCGCGACGGTGATTGTGTCGCAAACGCGCCGATGGCGACGTGGAGACCATTCGGGCGTTCGACGACGAGGCCCGCGCACGCGCCGACCTCGATCTGGTGGAAAGCGTTTCCGGCGATCAGTTCTGGGTCTCGGCGGTGCCGATGATGCGCGCACCAGTCACCGATGGGGTGTCCGGCGATGTCTCGCGGGTTCAGGCGCTGGCGCTCACCTGGATGGCACAGGGCGCGGAGGCCGAAGGCTCGATCACACTCGACGACCCGGTGGTCGTCAGCCCGCGCCATGTGCGTGGTTTCGTCTCCGTGCCGCCGCATGAGTGGCGCGAGATGGAAGAGCAGGGCTGGGTTCGTGACGGCCTGATCACGCCCGATGGCGCCGACAAGGTCGGACTCGCCCGACCACAGAACCTGTCGGACGACGACTGAATCAGCGCTAGTTGTCTTGAGTTGGCCGCGGTGACTTATGCGCCGGTGGCGATAGACGGCTGCTCGTCGAGTGTCGATTCCCACATGCGAAGCGCCAATGTGAACCGCGAGCCGCGGCCCAGCTCGCTCTCCAGCGTGATATCACCACCCATGAGCTGGGCGAGATTGCGGGCCACATGCAGGCCGATACCGACCCCTTCGGTCGTGGTCGTGAAGGCATCGGAACGAACCCGGTGGAAACGGTCGAAAACTGCCTGCTGCTGGTCGATCGGGATGCCGATTCCGGTGTCCCAGATCGTGAGGTAGAGCAAATCTTCCTTGCCACGGACGATCTCCACGCCAACGCTGCCGCCCTCGGGCGTGAATTTGAGTGCGTTGGTCAGCAGGTTGATCAATATCTGCCGGGCCGCCGTCTTGTCGGCGATAACCGAAAGATCTTCCGCCACCGGCGGGGCGACCAGCACGATTTCGGATTCCTTGGCGCGCACCTCGATCATGGAGATCGTGTCGCGCACCAGGTCGGCAACCCCGACCTCGATCAGGTCCATGTCCGTTGTTTCGTTTTCGATCCGCACGGTGTCGAGCAGGTTGTCGATAATCTGTACCAGATGACCGGATGCCGACAGGATGTTGTCCAGGTAGGACGGGATTCGCTCGCCGGCGGTTTCCGTAATTTGCCGACGGCACAACTCGGTGAAACCGATGATGGCATTCAGGGGCGTGCGCAATTCGTGGCTGGTCAGCGCCAGGAAATCGGTCTTGGCGTCCGAGGCCGACTGCGCGCGCACCAGGGTATCGCGCAATTGTTCGTTGCGCAGTTCCAGCGCCGAAAGCGCCTGTTCAAGCTTTTGCCGGGCCGAGATGGCGTCGCGTTCGGCTTCGAGCGCGCGGGTGACGTCCGTTCCCGTTCCGCGATAGCCGAGGAAGCGTCCGTTGCCGGTATCGAAGAAGGGCATCCCGCTCAGGTGAATGCGTCGGGACTGGCCGGTTTCGTCACGCATTATGAACAGGCGGTTGCGGAACGGCCGCCGGTCCTGCATCAGCAGTTTCAAATCCGGAACCCCGGGGACCGGGTCCGGCAGACTGCCCAGTGAGAGCACATGTTTTCCGAGATGGGCCTCGGGCGGGGCGCCGGTGATTGCTGCAATCCGCGCCGAGACCTCCGTCAGGCGCATGTCGGTGTCGGTTTCCCAGACCCAATCGGATGTGGAGCGAATGACATCGGTCAGCTTGTCGTCGAGCGCCGTGAGGCGCTGTTCGGATGCAATCCAGCGGGTGATGTCTTCGAAATATCCATAGATGACGGCGGATTCACCGCTGTCCGCCAGGAAATGGCGCCCTCGGAAGGTACGGGCGACGCCGCCGATTTCGGCGCGCGTGCGCGCGGGTTCAAAATGTCCGGTAGAGATGAGGGTATCGAAGACGGTGGACAGGGCCCTGGGGGCAGCCGTCACATTCTCGGTATCGTTGGTGAGGTTCCACGCCGCGCGGGCGAAATAGAGGAACGCGTCATTGTGCCAGGTGATTTTACCGTCCGGGGTCGCGACATAGGCCGGACCGAGATGTTCGAGCAAATTCGGGTGGGGAACGCCAGTGGGCAGCGCCGTCGATGACGAACTGGCTCCATCGCTCGCGCCGTCCGACACGAGCGGGTCAATCAATTCCGCAATATCTGCCGAGGGTTTGCGACGCGAGTAAATACGCCCTTTCTCACCAGCAGATTTATGTCGAACGATCTCTGTCATGGGTAATTAGTCTGTCTCAACACTTCGCGGGAACATGATGAACGGAACGTTAATTAGTTTTGACGGAAGAGGTTTATAAATGATTAACCAACGGGGTCAATTCATAAAACATTATAAATCAATGACTTCTGATGTGATTTGAATGGAAAACACTAAGTATTGGTATGCGACCGCAGATAAACACGATATGTGCGTTCTGGGGACTCAATACTGCAGCGCAACATGAGTTGGGGTTTTCGCGCTAGTAATAGATCGTGATTCTCGTGTTATGATTTTCCTGTATTTGAATGCGTTTTGTTTTTTCGCTGTTAACGCGCGCCGTGGCGTGATCGACGTGGATTAGAGTGCGTTCCAGAGTTGTTCATCTCGCCCCGGCGCCGAGTGCGTCAGGACCGTCGGCGATGACCGATATAGGAACAACGGGCGACAGCGGGAGCCATAAGGTTTCCGCGACCGTTAAGTGGTTCAACCCCATCAAGGGGTTCGGTTTCGTTCAGCCCGCGAACGGCACCGGAGATGCCTTCATCCATGTTTCAGTCCTGGAAGCCGCTGGCCAAAAAGACCTGCAGGACGGCGCCGAGCTCGAATGCGAAATCGAGCAAGGCCCGCGCGGGCCGATGGTTTCGGTCATCCATAGCGTTACCGCAGGCTCAGGCGAAGCTACCGAAATTGTCGACGAGAATGCGCCCGTCATGGAAGGGGTCGTGAAGTTCTTCGACGCCAACAAGGGCTACGGCTTTGTGGTGCCGGATGGGGATGGGCAGGATGTGTTCGTCTCCGGCCGCGTGGTCGCCCAGTCGGGCTTGCGGATGCTCGAGGCGGATTCGCGCGTGCGGGTGACGACCAAGATGGGCGACAAGGGGCCGCTCGCGCAGACTGTTGAATTGCTCGACGGTGTAGATACCGCCGCCGAAGACCCCGAGGGTTAGGTCCACCTAGTGCAAAACGCGCAGTAATGCGCGGCCGTCGATCCGATGACTGCCCGCCGGCTGTGTCCTGTATTTCAGGGTGTATCCCGTCTCATACAAGATCCGCGCTATCTGCCTTGCGTGCTGTCCAATGCGGCGTGCTGCGGGTTCCGGCACCAGCCATCGCAGCAGGGCCTCCGCATGCAGAACCTCTCCGGCCTGGTGCGCAGCAAGCAGGTTCAGGATGCAGAGTTCATCCCGACTGACATGACAACAGACCGGCCGATTTCCCCGGCGAATTGCCGAGAACCGGTCTGCCGGACACTCGTCCGCGACCGGGTGATTGTGTTAGGTGCGCACCAGTTGGGCCAGACGGACCAGTTCAGCGCGCGCACTTTCCGGGCTGTCGACGGTGGCTTCAAAATCAACGCGGGATTCCGCGTCGTTGCGCGCGAGGTCCATTCCTTCCGGGTCAATACCCGTCATGCTCCAACCCAAACCATGGCGATCGGCCAGCTCGCTCGCATAACCGTGCACGGCCTGTGCGTGATCATTGTTCATGTGTTCGACGATATCGGTTTCAGCCGCAGCGAGTGCATTCACGTCCGGTGACGAGAGAATGACGTCGCTCGCATCCAGCGTTTCGATCCGCCCGAAACCGGCAATGAAGTGGACGCTTTCCAGGCGTAGTCGATAGAGCCTGAAATCCCCGAACGACATCTGGCTGCGCGCACCGGCATGGTGGCGCAGAAACCGCGCCTTCTGTTCTTCATCGTCACTGGCTTCGATGTGCCCGATGAGCGTTGCACGGGTCTGGCTCAGCGCATCGAGGCCGAGTTTGCCGATGATGAGTGATACGCGTTGATCGGCGGCAATGTTGCGGCTGTGCCGCGCCAGGTCGGACAGAAGCAGCAACGGGCTGGCGTCCATCGTGCACGCCGTCAGCACGAAGCTGGCATAGGGCGAGCCGTCAGTTTCTCCGTCGACGGTTGCAAGGACTCCCGACCGGCTGGTGCGGATCAGGCGTCGGACCAGCGGCCCGCTTGGTTTGTCTCGATCATCGATGCTCATGGCGCGCGGAGATTAAAGAATCACCAACATGTCGCAAGAGGGAATAACCGCTAGCGGTTATGACCGCCGTGTTGACCATCCGGTTTTCCGTCCATCATGGGTTTGGTGGCGCCTGTCGCCTGGCGGGCACCCGCGGCCTCAACCACGGCCTCAATCTCCACCTTGCCCGCCTTCTCGAAGACAAGCGTCAGCGGAATCACCGTTTCCTCAAACAACGGCGCCTTCAGGCCGATCAGCATGATGTGGAAACCGCCGGGTGCGAGCACCGCTTCACCATCGGCGGGGATCGTGACCGCATCGACACGCCGCATTCGCATGACGCCGTTGTCCATCGTGTGGTTGTGGATCTGTACTGTCTCGGCATCCGGCGACTGGGCGCCGATCAACCGGTCTGATCTGTTTCCATTGGTCTTGATTGTCATGAACACCGCGCCGACTTTCTGGCTGGGTGCGGTGGCGCGTGACCAGGGGTGCGAGATGGTCAGGTGCTCTGATTTCTCCTCATGGGCCCATACCGGTGATGAGAGAAACAGAAGCGAGAGGAATACGCAGACGAAGCGGGAGATCATGTCGGGTCCAGTGGTGCAGGGGTTAGCTGTCGGCGCGGGCGCGCATGTGCTGGCGGATGGCGTCGGCCATGTCTTCGGGTAGGGTGCCGTAGCGGAACATGGAAGCGACGGCACCTTTTGGGTCGATGAGATAAACGAAGGACGTGTGGTCCATCAGGTAGAAGGTGAAACTCGGATCCTCGAAACGCCGGTAGAAGACGCGATACTTCTCGGCGACGTCCTTGATCTCCGCGTCGGTGCCTGTCAGCCCGACCAACCGGTCGTGGAACAGCGGCACATACTCCGCCAGCACTTCGGGGGTGTCGCGTTCCGGGTCGATGGTGATCATCACCGGTGTGACCTGTTCGCCCGCCTCGCCGAGCTCGTCCAGCGCGACGGCAATCTCGCCAAGTTCCGTCGGGCAGACATCCGGGCAAAAGGTGTAGCCGAAGTAGATGAGAGCGTACTTGCCGCGCAGGCTTTCGTCTTTCATCCGCGCGCCGGTGTGATCGATCAGGTCGAACGGACCGCCGATATTGACGTTGACGACCATGCCGCCGACCGGGGTGTTTTCAGGTGGTTCGGCGACCCGAAGATTGAGCCAGGCACCGAAAGCAAAGACCACGACCACGAAGGTGACGACGATGATGGGGAGCTTGCGATTCATGGGCGTGGTTTAGGACAAGCTTATGTATGCACGCAATGCGTCGCCCAGTCGCATCCCTCTCACATTTTCGTTTTCTGATTTGATGTGTGGTGCGCGTTCTGGCCTGAAACGAACCGCCAATTTGTGCGAATGCCGCCCCAATCGGGCCGCAAATGCGCCATAATGCCCCCCGATCGTGTCCCAACGACGGCGATTTCCGCACGTCGGCGTGTTTCGATCACACGAAAGGGGAATCCGGACATGACACAGACAATCGCGTTGGTGGATGACGACCGCAACATCCTGACATCGGTTTCGATGGCCCTCGAAGCCGAGGGGTATCGTGTCAACACCTATGCCGACGGCGACGAGGCGCTCAACGGGTTAACCCAGACGCCGGTCGATCTGGCGGTCCTGGACATCAAGATGCCGCGGATGGACGGCATGGAGTTGCTCGGCAAGCTGCGCGAGTCTTCACGGATGCCGGTGATCTTTCTGACCTCGAAGGATGACGAGATCGACGAGGTCCTCGGATTGCGGATGGGTGCGGACGACTACATCACCAAACCCTTTTCCCAGCGGCTATTGATTGAGCGTATCCGGGCGATCCTGCGGCGTGCAGAAGTTGGCGAAAGTCCTTCCGAGGGCGACGATGCCGTGATTGAGCGCGGCGACCTGGTGATGGACCCCAACCGGCATTTGTGTTCGTGGCGCGATCAGGAAGTGACCCTGACGGTCACCGAATTCCTGATCCTCGAGGCGCTCGCGCAGCGGCCCGGTCATGTAAAAAGCCGCGACCAGCTGATGGACGCCGCCTATGGCGAGAACATCTATGTGGATGACAGGACGATCGACAGTCACATCAAGCGGCTGCGCAAGAAGTTCAGGCAAGTTGACAATGTGTTCGGCCAGATCGAGACATTGTATGGGATCGGGTACCGCTACAAGGACGCCTGAGCCGGGTTCGACCGGACAAGATGGGGCGGTGACCCAGTCGGGTGATCGCGCGCCGCGAATGCAGGAACGGGGCCTGCCAGGGACCCGGGGAATAGAATGACGCTCGATGCCCGCATCGGAAATCGGTTGTTCCGTGCCAAACGCAACTCGGCCGAGACGGCTGGGTCGCGTGACGGCGGGACGCCGGAAGACGGCACGCGGCGGCGGATCGGGCGGGCGCGTGTCCTGTGGGCGTGGCTGCGCCGCCGCCGACCCTCGACTTCTCTGACCCGGCGTATCCTGGCGATCAACCTTCTGGTGCTCGCCGTGCCGGTTGGAGGGTTCTTTTTTCTCGACCAGTATCAAGAGAGCCTGATCGACGCCGAGATCGAGGCCCTGCGGGTGCAGGGCGAAGTTTTTGCAGGCGCGATCGGCGCCGGCGCCGTGATTGTGGCACCAGGCGTGGGGCAGCAGATTGACCCGGCCAGGGCGAGCCTCATGCTGCGCCGCCTGACCGAACCAACCCAGAACCGGGCCCGTCTGTTTGTCGGCAACGGTGTGATGATCACCGACACCCAGTCTTTGCGCAGCGCCCGCAGCCCGGTACGCGTGCAAACCCTGCCGCCGCCCAAGGGGTTCGCCCCGTGGTTTTGGGCAGAGGAACGGTTCGAGGCGCTCCTGGACTGGCTGCCCGGTCAGGGCGAGCTGCCGGTTTATCAGGAACGGATACCGCAACGGGCCAACGACTATCGCGAGGTGACCGTGGCGCTCGCGGGGATTCAGGGTGCTGCCGTGCGCCGGCACCCGGCCGGCGGCATGGTGATTTCCGTTTCGGTGCCGATCCAGCGTTACCGCCAGGTGGTTGGTGCGCTGATGCTGTCGCGCGGCAGCGAGGAAGTTGAACGCGCCATGCGCGCGATCCGCATCGACATATTGCAGGTCTTCGGCGTTGCGTTCGCCGTCACGATCCTGCTGTCGGTGTATCTGGCGGCGACCATTGCCCGGCCCCTGCGGCGGCTGGCGTTGGCGGCGCAGCGCGTACGCAGTGGGTCGGGCCGCGATGTTGCGATGCCGGACTTTGCGAACCGGCGTGATGAGATTGGCGATCTGGGCCGCGACCTGGGGGCCATGACCGAAGCGCTTTGGCAGCGCATGGATGCGATCGAGCGTTTCGCCGCCGATGTTGCCCATGAGATCAAAAACCCCCTGACGTCGCTGCGCAGCGCGGTCGAAACCGTCGCGCGGGTCGAGGACCCCGAACAGCAGAAGAAGTTGATGTCGATCATCCTCGACGATGTCGCGCGTCTTGACCGGCTGATCAGCGATATTTCGGACGCCTCGCGGCTGGATGCGGAACTGAGCCGCGATCCGCCAACGGTGATCGATCTGCGCGTGGCACTGGAAGCGCTGGTGGATATCCACACGACAGCGTCGGGGGCGGATATCGTGCTCGACCTTGAGCCGGGTGTGGATCTGTCGGTATGCGCATTCGAGGACCGGCTCGGCCAGGTATTCCGCAACATCATCGCCAATGCGCAGTCCTTCAGCCCGCGGGAGGGCAAGATCATTGTCGCGGCGACCCGCCGTGCGCGGCGCGGCGGCGACCTCATCACCGTGACTGTCGATGACCAGGGCCCCGGCATTCCCGAGGCCAACCTGGAATCGATCTTTAAACGGTTCTATTCCGACCGGCCGACCGAGAGCCCCGATGGCGAAAGCCAGAAATTCGGTACCCATTCGGGCCTGGGGCTGTCGATTTCACGCCAGATCGTCGAGGCCGCCGGCGGACGAGTCTGGGCGGAGAACCGCAGGAGCCCTGGCGGGCCTGTTGCCGGTGCCCGGTTCGTCGTCGAGTTTCCCGCCGCCGCCTAGGCACGCGGGACACCGTGTAAATTCGCCCTATCATCTTGCGCGTCGCCTTGTGTATTTTCGGCGGCGCGGCTACTGTGCCGCGGTCTTATATAAGACCGGGCTCCTCCTTGTGTCTCAGGCGCCCCGGTCACTGCGTATCAGGGATGGAACATGAAACAGATCAATGTAGGAATTATCGGCCCGGGCTGGTGTGGCGGCATTCGTGCAAACGCATGCGCGATCAACCCTCACGTGAATGAATTGCACCTGGCCGAGATCGATGCCGAACGGCTCGCGGTCGTTGCCGGTGAGACCAATCCGACGTCCACGACCGATGATTATCACCAGATTCTCGCCAATGATTCGGTCGATGCGATCTTCATCTCGGCGACGCCGGAATCCACACATTATCCGATGATCCGGGATTCACTCCTGGCCGGAAAGCATGTCTTCGTCGAGAAGCCGATTTCCTCGACCATGGAAGAGGCCGACGAGGTCATCAGTATCGCCGAGAAGAAGAATCTGAAACTCTCGGTTGGCTATTCCCAGCGTTTCAAGCCGAAATTCGCCTACGTCCACAAGGCGCTGAAAGACGGTTCGATCGGTGAGCCGGTGACCTGCCTGGTCAGCCGCAACGTGACCCGCGAACTGGGCGACAAGATCACCGGGCGCACAAAGATGTCGCCGGCCGCCATGGAGGCGACCCACGATCTCGATTTCCTGCTCTGGTGCCTGCGTCCACGCAAGCCCATCCGGGTCTACTCGCAACAGTCCGGCAAGCTCTTTGCCAAGGACAGCGACACGCCTGACCATCAGTGGATTATGGTGACGATGGATGACGGTACCACCATCACGGTCGGGGCCGGCTGGATCCTGCCGCTGGGTTACAAGAACTACTCCCAGTGCTGGATCGAGGTTGTGGGCACCGAAGGGGCGCTGACCATCGACGACACCCATAAGGAAGTGCAGTTCAACACGGTCAAGAGCGGAATCCAGTATCCGATGTCGACCATGCCCGGTGAGCCCGTCGATCATGTTTTCGCCGGCCCGATGAAGGCCGAGACGGATTACTTCATCGAGGCGATTGTCTATGACCGCCCGGTGATGGTGAAGCCGTCGGAGGCGCGCGAAGTGATGGATGTCTACACCGCGGCCGATCTTTCGGCCGAGCGGGGCGAGCCGGTCTCACTGCCACGCAACGACACGTCGAACCCGCTGGCTGCCGAGTAGCCTGTCCGGACAGAGGCTCGAAATCGGGGGGACGTCATCACGTATAGCGGCATATTGGAACTCAGCGCCGGCAGGGTCTACGCCCTGCAGAATACGTTCGAACTGAACGGTCGCATCAGCGCCTACCCAGAGAGCGCGCGCGGCTATTCGGCAGGCAATTGTTATCTTCTGAAGGAAGGTGATCGGGCGATGCTGCTCGATACCGGCTATGCGGTGCATGAGCGGGAAATTCTCGGACAACTCGGCAGCCTGATCGGACCCGAGACACCACTCTCGATATTTCCTCTGCGGATCAACGAGTTCATGTCGGTGTCCAACGCGATGGCCATCGCCAAGCGCTTCAATGTTGTTGAGTGTTATTCCAACGTGCCCGATATCGAGGACTGGATCGAGTTCGAGACCCTGCGCGGCGAGGAACGCAACCCGGTCCTCAAAACCACGATCATCGATCGGGGCGACTATGCCCGTGTCGAACTCGATGCCGACCGGATCGTGGATGTGATGAACGCGCCGATCCGGCTGATCAGCACACGCTGGATATACGACGAGGTGTCGAAGACCCTGTTTTCCTCGGACATGTTCAGCCATCTGTGGAGTGATCGGGAAGACGGGCCCTGGTTGCTCGGCGGCAACGAGGAGGACGACGCCACTGATTTTCCCTTCGTGCGTTCGTTCCTGCTGAACACCCGTTACTGGTGGATCGAGGGTGCCAACCTGTCGCCGATCCGCAAGGCCGTCGCCGAAGTGTATGACCGGTTCGACATCGAAACGATTGCGCCGGGTTACGGGACGATCATGAGCGGACGCCGCCATGTCGACAAACAGTTCGAGGTGCTCGATGACATCCTCGATCAGCTCGACCGCACGAAGATTGCACCGGCCTATGTGCCGCGCGGGCTCGAAAGGTAGAGGGCGCGAGTATGCAGAAACCAAACCCGCTTCCCCGTGAAATCGCCCCCGGCGTGTTCTGGCTGGGCGACTGTCTGGCGCAGGAGTATCAGGGCCGGCCCTACCATTCCTACAATGCCGCGTTCCTGTTGTGCGGCAGCGAAGCCTCGATGTTGATCGAGACCGGGCATCCGAAGGATTTTCCCGAAATCGAACGCCAGATGATTGAGCTGCTGACCGAAGACCGGGCGCCGCTCAAATACCTGTTCATCACCCATCAGGAGACGCCGCATTCGGGCGGCCTGGGGCGGGTATTCCAGAACTGGCCCGATATCACGGTGCATGGCGATATCGCCGATTATCACCTGGCCTTCCCACAGCATGCCGACCGGCTGGTGCCCATGGAGGTCGGTGACGAGATCGATCTCGGCGGTCGGAAGTTCGTCGCGATCGAGCCGGTGATCCGAGATTTGCGGACTTCTCTTTGGGGCTTCGACACGGGGGCAAATTGCCTGTTCCCCGGCGACGGGTTTGCCTACAGCCATTATCACTGGGATGGGCATTGCGGGTTGCTCGCCGAGGAGGCGACGTCGCTCGATCTCAAGGACGTGCTGGCGGTGTTTGCCGC
>JABJEK010000043.1 GCA_018702955.1 Rhodospirillaceae bacterium
CTGCGGGCAACCCGCATTCTCGGCGAACGCAGCGCGGCCGGTTTTGCCGTCGCGATTGCCGGTGCCGCCACCAACGAACTCGTCTCGGACGCACAGAATCTCGGCATTTCGGAACAGGTGCATCTGCTTGGCGCCCTGGGGCAGGCATCAGCTGACGGGGACCTCAAACTGCCGGGAGACGATCTGGTTTCGCTCTATCGCGCGGCCGACGCCTTTGTCTTTCCCTCCCATATCGAGACCTTCGGTATCGCCCTCGTCGAAGCCATGGCGGCCGGTCTGCCGATCATCACAACCGACGGGCCCGGATGCCGTGACATCATCGAAAATGGAACCTGGGGAGAAATGGTACCTGTCGGTGACACCTCCGCCCTGGCGTCAGCCATGCACCAGATGATGGACGAACCCGACCGCAGACGCACACGCATCGAACAATCGCGCGAGCGGGCAGGTGCTTTTTCATGGGACCGTATCGTGGACCAGTATGTAGAAGTCTATCGTGACACGATGGCAATGAACCGCTGACGGAAGGCGACAACGTCCATGTTCGTAGAATCAACCGACCTCGACGCCCTGATCTTTGATTTCGACGGCGTCCTCACCGACAACCGCGTTCTGGTGTTCAGTGATGGCACGGAGGCAGTCGTCTGCAACCGAGCCGACGGACTGGCATTCGATCATTTCCGCGCGGTCGGGTTTCCAGTTTATATCGTCTCCACGGAAACCAACCCCGTGGTGCGGGCCCGTGGCGCAAAGCTGCAGGTGCCCGTCATCGACAGCGTCTCCAACAAGGACGTCGCCATCCGCAGCCTGTGCGAGGACAACGGACACGTGCCCGAACGGCTGATGTTCGTGGGGAACGACCTCAATGATTTGCCGGCCATGGGCATCGTTGGCTACCCCGTCGCCGTCGCGGACGCACATCCGAGGGTTATATCCAGCGCAAGCCATGTCCTTTCCCGCAAGGGCGGTGAGGGCGTTGCACGCGAACTGATGGAATCGGTGATCAATTTCAATGCGCCGGGCTAGCGGCTGAAATGCCTCAGCGGATCATCATCGTAATCGGCTCTCTTCAGGTCGGCGGCGCCGAACGTCAGATCGCGCAGATCGTGCCCCGTCTCGACCAAAGCCGCTGGCAAGTTGATCTGGTGACTCTTTCCCAGCCCGGGTCGCTGGCGGAGGACCTGGTGAAGGCCGGCCATCGCGTCTGGTCGCCGCCACTGGCCACTCGCATTACCCGCAGCGGACCATTGATTCGCCTGCTGCGCGCGATGATCACCGTGCCGTGGCTATGGTTCTGGTTTCTGCGCAAACGACCGGACGTGGCGCATTTCATTCTGCCCGAAGCCTATCTCATCGGCGGTTTGTGCGCAGTCCTGGCCGGCCAATCACGGATGATCATGAGTCGCCGCAGCCTCTCGCTCTATCAGGCGCGTCATCCGATACTGGCTCGAATAGAACGCCAACTGCACAAACGCATGACGGTAATCGTCGCCAACAGCGAAGCCATTCGTCGCGATCTCCTCAAAGAGGGTGTTCCGGATAGCCGCACGCAGGTGATCCTCAACGGCGTCGATACAAGCGCGATCCGACCCGACGGACAGCGCGGTGCCGAGCTACGGCGGTCGATGAATATCGCACCCAAATCATTGGTGCTGATGATCGTCGCCAACCTGATTCCCTATAAGGGTCATGCTGATCTGATCGATGCGCTTGCCCGTATTCGCGACACGCTGCCCGAAGGCTGGCAGCTTTTATGTGTCGGTCGCGATGACGGCATTGGCGGCACGCTCCAGGCGAAGTGCACTGAATCCGGACTCTCCAGCCATGTACAGTTCCTGGGTTCGCGCTCCGATATACCCGCACTGCTGAATGTGGCTGACATTTCACTTCTATGTTCACATGAAGAGGGCTTACCCAACGCCGTGATCGAGGCCATGGCTGCCGGCGTCCCGACGATCGCTACAGACGTTGGCGGAACCGGAGAGATCATCGATCACGGCATCACCGGATTGCTGATCCCGCCGCACAACCCGACGGCGATGGCACAATCCATTCTCGATCTCGTTCAGAACACGGCACTACGCGATACCATGGGCCACGCAGCGCGCGCGGAAATCGAACGAACCTATGGCATGGATATCTGCGCACGTGCCTATGATGACCTCTATCAGCACGTCGTGACCCCGGGCCCACAGGGCAACCGATAATGTGTGGCATTGCCGGATTCTGGTCGCCTTCACGAAATGGAGGCGAAGCCGCTTTGCAGCAGACCGCGAATGCCATGGGTCTCGCGGTCGCCCATCGCGGACCCGATGGCGACGGCGTCTGGGTCGACGCCGCACACGGTATCGGCTTCGCGCATCGACGTCTTGCAATCATCGATCTCAAGGAAACCGGCCACCAGCCGATGGTCTCGCCGACCGGGCGCTACGTCATTTCCTACAATGGCGAGATCTACAATTTCCCCGAACTGCGCACCGAACTTGAGGGCGGCGGCTTTACGTTCCGCGGCACGTCGGACACCGAAGTGCTACTCGCTCTCATCGAAAACCTTGGCCTGGAGCAGGCGCTGGAACGGGCAAACGGCATGTTCGCCTTCGCGCTGTGGGACCGCGAGAATCACAAGCTATCCCTGGCCCGTGACCGGTATGGGCAAAAACCGCTCTACTACGCCTGGCTCTCCGGCGGCTTTGCGTTCGGCTCCGAACTGTCGGCCCTTCGTGCACATCCGGAATTCGAGGCGGAAATCGACCCGAACGCGCTCGCCATGTATCTGCGCTTCGGCAACGTTCCCGCCCCCAACGCAATCTTCCGCAAGACCCACAAGCTGATCCCTGGCACCACGCTGACGATTGACATGCGAGCGCTGGAAACCGGACAAGCAGCGGACCCGCAACCGTTCTGGTCGGCTGAAAAAATTGCCCGTAGCGGGCTCGCCACACCGTTCGAAGGCACGCCGGACGAGGCGGTCGACGAACTCGACCGTTTGCTCGGCACCGCCGTCGAGCGCTGCATGCTGTCAGATGTACCGTTGGGGGCGTTTCTTTCCGGCGGGCTTGATTCTTCGACCATCGTCGCCCTCATGCAGGCACGAAGCAGTACGCCAATTCGCACTTTCTCCATTGGCTTTCATGAGGCGCAGTACAATGAGGCGAATTACGCTGCGGCGGTGGCCGCGCATCTTGGGACGGCGCACACGGAACTCTATGTGACATCCCGCGAGGCGCAGGATGTCATTCCGAAGCTCCCTGGGATTTATGACGAACCTTTCTCGGACTCGTCCCAAATCCCCACATTCCTCGTCTCCCAACTGGCCCGCGACTCCGTTACCGTTTCCCTGTCCGGAGACGCGGGCGACGAGCAGTTCGTCGGCTACAACCGCTACGCCTGGGGCAACCGGATGGGCAACGTTGTCGAAGGCCTGCCCGCGCCCCTGCGGCGTCTGGCAACCGACGCCATGCGTGTGTTGCCGCCGCAATCCTGGGACCGGATATACCAAACTGTGATGTCGTGGCGCGCCGATCGGAACCAGCAGGTCCAGGTCGGGCATAAGGTCCACAAACTGGCCGAACTTCTACGCGCACCCGACCGTCACGCCTTGTATCTGGAACTGCTCTCCCAGTGGAATGAGCCCGCGTCGCTCGTGCCCGGGGCGCGCGAGCCATCGAGTTATGGCGGCGCGAGGGGCACCTGGCCTGATCTCAATGATTTCACCCAGGAGATGCTTCTACTGGATACGACCGGCTACTTGTCCAACGATATTCTGGTAAAGCTCGACCGCGCCTCCATGGCGGTCGGCCTCGAGGGCCGGGTCCCGTTCCTCGATCACGAAGTCGGCGCGCTGGCGTGGCGGCTTCCCCTGTCCATGAAATTACGGGACGGAGCCACCAAATGGCCGGTCCGCAAACTGCTTGAGAAATATGTCCCGGCCAGCCTGATCGACCGGCCCAAAATGGGCTTCGGCGTGCCGATCGGCCAGTGGCTTCGGACCGACCTGCGCAGTTGGGCCGAAGACCTCCTGACAGAAGACGCTTTACGCGACGGCGCATTATTGGACCCGGCGCCCATCCGCAAGGCTTGGCAGGAACACTTGTCGGGACGCCGGAACTGGGAGCACCGGCTTTGGGCCGTCCTTATGTTCCAGTCGTGGCGAAGTCACGCCGGCCTATAGTCGCCCTCGCCGCCTCACCGGAGAAACGCGCTACAGATCGCGCAGCCGAATTCGCCCGGTGGCGAGATACCAGCTGATCCCGACATACTCGTGCATCGCGCGACGGACACTCCGTGCACCCCGCGCGCTCGGCACCAGGTCGAGCCAGAGATTCCGGGCAATCCTGGCATCTTCGTACCGGCGCGGCGGCGCCGCCGCCACATCGATCCCGAACCGGCGCAGGGCAGCCGCCATACGCGTCACATGGGAACCGCTGGTGACGATAATCACCCGTGGCGGACGGTTCGCACCATCGGGCGCTTTCACCAACGCCGAGACGGCGCGCGCGGTCTCGAATGTGTCCCTTGCGGTGTCCTCGACGACCGTGTCGGGAGACAGCGTGATGACGCGCTGCAACGCGATGGCCTCCGGAACGCGCTGGCCCGGCAGCGGAGTGCCACCGATGACGAGCAATCTGTATCCCGTCTCCGCGTGAAGTTGTTGACCGCGGACGGTTCGCGTGACCGAGCCCGGCATGGGCCACCAGCGACCCGCCGGATCCTCATACGCACCCGCCAGGGGGACGACGATCGCATCGAACCCGTTGCTCGAAGCCGCGCCCGAACGAAATTCTCGCGCGCCGCGTTCGAGGCTCCCCAGAAGGGCATTCCCGACAATCGGGGTCGTGCCGACCAGCAGCAGGATGCCCCCCACCAGGACGAGGCGCCGACCCGACCGGTGGCGCAACAGGATCAGACCCGGCAGCAAAACCCAGAGCGCCGGCATGGGCCAGACCATAAATATATCGAACAGCGTACGCACAGACAGGCTCCAAACGATGTGATTGAAAGCCTAGCAGATTCCCAGCCCATGGCCCCGGCACAAGGCAGCGACCCAGACGGTTCACCGGCCCCAATGAGGTCACGGAAAATACCGCAGACGCATCAGTGATCGCCGGGAAACCAGCGGGTCCAACGTCACGATAGCCAGCGCGCATCGTCCGGCAGCCAGCTTGCCGCCCGGCGCGATTTGCGGCACAAGTGCTTCACCCATGCACACCCTCTCACGATATTTTCCCGCCTACGCCATCTTGTCCGTGGCCGCAGTTTTGATTGTCCCCGTGGCGGCTTTGGAGCCCCTCTGGCTGACCATCATTGCCGGCGTGGCCGCGCTCGCCGCGATCCCGGAACACGGGCGCAGGGGCGCGTGGCCCCACCTTTACCCGGCCCTGACATGGCTCCTGGCAGCACTCGTCATCTGGGCGGCGGCAACTTCCATTTGGTCAATCGACTCCGATCGTAGCGTGTCGCAGGCCTTTGAGTTGTTCCTGTTTGCAGCCGGTATGACCATTTTACTGTCCACGGCCCTCAACCTTGACGCGCCGGGGCGCAAAACCCTCGAGACCTTTCTTGTTGTCGGATTTGCCATTGGCCTCCTGTTCGTTCTGTTCGAACTGACGACCAGCGGGTCCGTCCATGGACGCCTGATGGGCGCCGATCCGCTCCTGACCCGCGCCATGACCCTGTTCGAACTGAACCGGGCATCAAGCGTGATATCGATCGCCGTGTGGGTCGCCATAATTCCCGTGTGGCGACGATTCGGCTGGATCGGTGGGGTCGTCCTTGTGCTGGTTTCGGGATTTGCCATTTCGGGGCTACAACCCGGCTCGCCATTTCTGGCCATCACCGCCGGTGCCGCCGTCTTCGCCGTCGCCTGGTTCGTGCCGCGTGTCGCCACGATAGCGTTGCTGATCGCTATCGCGGTCGGCCTGCTGATGATCCCCTTCATTCCGGACCTCCAACCGCTTCTGACGGATATGATCCGCGGCCTCGGGCTTTCGGAATTCTCTCTGCATCATCGGATGGCAATCTGGCAGTTCGCCTCCGAACATTCGCTCGCCCGGCCATTCGCCGGCTGGGGGCTCGATTCATCACGATTCGTCGGCGTGGGGCAGGTCGCCACCGTCGATGACGCGCCGAATGTCGGGTTCCGGAATGTCGACGTCCTGCCGCTGCATCCACACAACGCGCTACTCCAGGCATGGCTTGAGCTCGGCGTTGTCGGTGCCGTGATTCTCGCCGCCCTGTTCGCGAGCATCGTTCTTGCCATCCGGCGTCACGTCCGGGGCCATCTGGAGCGCGCGGCCGCATATGCCACCTTCACCGCCGCCTTCATCAACGCCGAACTGAGTTTCGGGATCTGGCAGGGCTGGTGGATTTCCTGTCTCGCCCTGGCCGCGATCCTGCTCACCGCACTGGTGATGCCCGCCCGGGCAAGCGACAGCCCCGGCCCGGCCTAGTTTCGGCGATACGGGCGATGCCACAGAAAATCTGCCAACTCTGCACGGTGGACTTCACGCTCTACCATCTGTTGCACCCGCTGATGCGGGCGATGCGATCACAAGGCCATGAAGTGGTCGGCGTTTGTGCCGACGGCGAACTCATCGAGCCCGTTCGCAACGACGGGTTTCGTGTTGAAACCATGCCCCTTACACGGTCCGCCAATCCGGCCCGCAACTGGCGTGCGGGGCTGGCCCTTCGCGACTTTTTTCGCCGCGAGAAATTCGATATCGTCCATGTGCACACGCCTGTTGCTGCCTTCGTTGGCCGCCTCGCCGCCGCCCGCGCACGCGTGCCCCGGATCGCCTACACCGCGCACGGCTTTTATTTTCACGAAAATATGCCGGCCCCGCGCCGCCAGGCGCATATCGCCGCCGAATGGTTCGCCGGGCGCTTCACCCACACGTTGATGACCCAGTCGGAAGAAGACGCCCAGACAGCCCGCCGTCTGAGGCTGTGCCGAACCGGCGACATACTGGCCATCGGCAACGGCAGCGACCCCGATGTCTTCAAACCGTCCGATGCCCCCGCGGTACGGTCCGCGACCCGCGCGGCAATCGGCACACCGGACGACCGGCAAGTTGTTCTCATGGCCGGGCGCCTGGTCGCGGAAAAGGGCTACGGCGAACTGGTGACCGCCATGCGCGATGTCGATGCCGAACTCTGGGCCGTCGGTGCCCGGCTGAGCAGCGACCATGCCGCGGGCATCAGCGACACGATCCGGGAGATCGAAGCGGACCCTGCACTGCGTGACCGCATACGCTTTCTCGGTTACCGCGATGACATGGCAGACCTCATGCGCGCCGCCGATATCTTCACATTGCCCTCTCACCGGGAGGGCATGCCGCGATCCATTATCGAAGCCATGTTGACCGGACTTCCGGTCGTAGCCACCGATGTTCGCGGCAGTCGCGAGGAGGTCGTCGACGGGGAAACCGGCCTGCTCGTACCGGTCCGTGACGCCCCGGCCCTGGCGCACGCCCTGCAATCCCTTGTGCAGGACCCGGCGCGCCGCCACGCCATGGGTGCCGCCGGGCTGGAACGCGGACGGCGCCTTTATGACGAGCGCCTGGTGATCGACCGGCAGCTTCGCCATCTCGGCCTGCGCACGACCTGAATTCTCGCACCAGACCAGCTATTCCAGGCCCGGCACCTTGCCGGGCCTTTGTTTTTGCCGTTACAAGCAGGATCGAACGTCCCAGCGGAACGCCACCCAGTGGAAGCCAATACGTGATCTGGACCCTCGCTATCATTGCCGCCGCCACGGCACTCGCATCCGCCGCCTTGGTCGGCCTGGTCCGGGTTCAGCTTCTGCGCCACGATATCCTCGATCGGCCGAACGAACGCAGCTCGCACGACGCCCCCACACCGCGCGGCGGCGGGCTGGGCGTGCTGGCGGCGTTGTTGCCGGCCTGGGTCGCAATTCCGTTCTTTCTGCCCGCAGCATCAACGGCGGACACCGTCACGACGGCATTTTGGGTGATTCCCCTGGCAGCGCTGTTTCTGGCCGGTATTTCATGGGTCGACGACCTCATGACCATCGGCCCCTTGCCCCGGCTCGGTGCCCAGTTCGCCGCAGCCCTGGCCGGCGCATTTCTGATCGAAGGCGCCGTCTTTCAGGGTTTGCTGCCCGGGCCACTCGACATGGTCATCGCGGCCATCGGCTGGGTGTGGTTCATGAACCTGTTCAACTTCATGGACGGAATTGACGGCATCAGCGGGGTGGAAGCCTTCGCAATCGGCATCGGGCTGCTCCTGATCGGCGTCATCGGCGCACTGCCGCTCGACGCCACCCACGGCCAAGCGCTCGCCGTCGCTGCCGCTGCGGCCGGGTTTCTGGTCTGGAACTGGCCGCCCGCCCGAATATTCCTGGGCGACAGCGGCAGCATTCCGCTCGGCTACCTGCTCGGCTGGCTACTGCTCTCTCTCGCGGCCAACGGGGCCTGGCAGGCAGCGGCCATCCTGCCGCTTTACTATCTGGTCGACGCGACAATCACGCTCTTTCGCCGGATCGCACGGGGTGAGAAATTCTGGTGCGCCCATCGTGACCATTTCTATCAGGCGGCGATCAAGCGCGACCTCTCCCACGCTCGAGTCAGCACCGCAATCGCACTGGTGAACCTGCTGTTGATCGGTCTCGCATTGTTCAGCGTTCTGGCTGACCCCGCTACCCTCTGGCCATGGCTCGCCCTGCTCGCGGCGGTGATACTGGTAGCGTTGCTCCTGGTCTGGCTCGCCGGGCCACGCAAACCGGCATAAAATTGATCGAGTAATCCACGCTCATCGCATGATGGGGGGCTTGGCCCGGGTCTCCGGAATGGTATAAGCGGGCTATCCAACGGGGCCCGTTCATGCGCGCAAAAATTCGACTGAGTCGGGCGAATATCGCCTATGCGCACGACATCTTCATGGCGGCGGTCTCGCTGCCACTGTCGCTGTGGTTGCGCATGGGACCATCGATCGAAACGGTCCCGACCGACTTCATTCTGCAGAGTACAGCCCTGTTCGCGGTAATCGCGGCGGCGGTCTTCCTGCCGATGGGCCTGTACAAGGGCATCTGGCGCTACGCGTCGATGAACGACCTGATCCAGATCACCAAGGCCGTGACCCTGCCCGTCCTCTTCTTCTCGCTGATCCTGTTCCTCGTCTCGCGGGGGCAATTCCTGCCGCGTTCGTTGCCGGTGATCAACTGGTTCGTGCTGATGGCGCTCCTCGGCGGACCTCGCTTTATCTATCGCCTGATCAAGGATCGCCATTTCGAACTCGCGGCAGACGCTGGCAGCGCGTCCGGCATTCCGGTTCTGCTGATGGGTGCCGGCGACGAGGCCGAGACGTTTATCCGCGCCATCCGCCGGCAGCCAGGTGCCACCTACCGAATTGTCGGCGTGCTCGACGAAAAGGGTCGTCGCGTTGGCCGTCAGATTCGCGACGTGCCCGTTTTGGGGACGCCTGACGACCTCGACACGGTTGTGCAACAGCTGGCCCAGCACGGCGAGCGCCCCCAGCGTCTGATCGTGACCAAGCCCGGGCTCGACCCCGCCCTGATGCGCAAACTGCTCGATCTTGCGGAAACCCACGGCATGACGATGGCCCGCCTGCCGCGCCTCACGGCGTTCCAGGCCGGGCTGGGCGACGAGATCGAGGTAAAGCCGATTGCCGTCGAGGATTTACTCGGTCGGCCCCAGGCGGTGCTGGATCGCCCGGCCATGCAGAGCTTGATTGCCGGTCGCCGGGTCCTGATCACCGGCGCGGGCGGCACCATCGGCGGCGAACTCGCACGCCAGATCGCAGCGCTGGGGCCCGCCGATCTCGCGCTCGTCGACAGCTCGGAATTCAACCTCTACTCGATCGATCTTGAAATCGCCGAGTTGGCGCCGGACATCACCCGCCATGCCCACCTCGCCGACGTTCGCAACCCGACCGCGATGGCATCCATTTTCGCCGAACTAAAACCCGAGCTCGTCTTCCACGCTGCGGCCCTGAAGCATGTCCCGATCGTCGAGAATCATGTCGCGGAGGGTGTGCAGACCAACATCGCCGGCTCACGCAATGTCGCCGACCTGTGCCGCGAATACGGCACCCGGATCATGGTCCTGATCTCGACGGACAAGGCCGTCAACCCATCCAGCGCCATGGGCGCAACCAAACGCGTGGCAGAGAGCTACTGCCAGGCACTCGACCGCGCGCGCGCGAGTGACGGCTGCCGTTTCCTGACCGTCCGGTTCGGCAATGTGCTGGGCTCGACCGGGTCGGTGGTACCACTGTTCAAGCGCCAACTCGCCGCCGGCGGGCCGGTCACGGTGACCCACCCGGATATCACACGCTATTTCATGACCACCCGCGAAGCCGTCGAACTGGTGTTGCAGGCGTCCACCCTGGGGACATCGAAAAATACCGCGGCCGGCGGGATCATGGTGCTCGACATGGGCGAGCCGGTGAAAATTCTCGACCTCGCCGAACAAATGATCCGCCTGGCCGGCAAGCGACCCTATGAGGACATCGACATCGAGTTCGTCGGGCTGCGGTCCGGCGAGAAGCTCTATGAAGAGCTTTTCCATGATGCAGAAAGCCTTTCACCCACCAACAATGCTGCGATCCGGCTCGCGACACCGCGCGTCGCCGACCGGGAAGTTCTGGTGCGCGCGATCGACGAGATATGCGCCGCGGCGCGCGACAACAACAACGAAAGCTGCCGCAACCTGCTGACAAACCTGGTGCCGGAATTCCATTCCGACGCACCCGATACCAGCGCCGCGTCGGCGTAACAGGTTCACCCCTGGCCCGGATAGAACCCCCACCTCAAGCACTTGATGAAGGACAACCAAACCGGTGCCAAGCAATCATGACACGCCGATCACGCGTGCAATTATCTCCGTCTCCGACAAGTCACGGCTAACCGAACTCGGCCAGGCCCTCACCGGACATGGTGTCGAAATCCTGTCCACGGGGGGCTCCGCAAAGGCGCTCGCCGAGGCGGGCATTCCCGTCATCGAGGTTGCCGACCATACGGGCTTCCCCGAGATCATGGACGGGCGGGTCAAGACCCTTCACCCCAAAATCCATGGCGGCATCCTCGCCCGGCGCGACCATCCCGACGACCAGGCCGCGATGGCCGAACACGGGATTGGGCCGATCGATCTGATCGTCATCAACCTCTACCCCTTCGAGGCCACCGTCGCGTCCGGCGCGGGTTACGATGATTGTGTCGAGAATATCGACATCGGCGGCCCGGCGATGATCCGTGCGGCGGCAAAAAACCATGCCCATGTCGCCGTGGTCACCGATCCGGGGGACTATGACGACGTCATCGCGGCCCTCGACGCCAACAAGGGCGCACTCCCGGCCGATCTTCGCCGCAGTCTCGCGGCCAAGGCCTATGCCCGCACAGCGGCCTATGACGGCGCCATCACGGCCTGGCTTTCGGGTGAATTGGGGAACTCATTTCCCGACACGCATGTCACCGCCGGTCGTCGCGCAAGCGTCCTGCGCTATGGCGAAAACCCCCATCAGGAGGCCGCACTCTACATCGGCGGCGCACCCCGTCCGGGTGTCGCCCAGGCCGAACAAATCCAGGGCAAGGCGCTCAGCTACAACAACCTGGGTGACGCAGATGCGGCGTTCGAACTGATCGCCGAGTTCGATGCGCCCTCGATCGCCATCATCAAGCATGCCAACCCCTGCGGTGTGGCCACCGGCGATGACCTGGTTGCGACGTATCGCGCGGCGCGCAAATGCGATCCTGTCAGCGCCTTCGGCGGCATCGTCGCCGCGAACCGCCCGCTCGACGGCGCGCTGGCCGAGGCGATCACGGAGATTTTCACCGAAGTGGTCATCGCGCCTGACGCCGATACGGACGCCCGCGCAATATTCGCGGGAAAGGAAAATCTGCGTCTGCTGCTCACCGGCGAAATGCCCGACCCACGCGCGGCCGGGCGGCTGTTGAAACCGCTCGCGGGCGGTTTCCTGCTGCAAGATCGCGATGCCGGGCACATCACCCGCGACGATCTCAAGGTCGTGAGCCAACGCCAGCCGAGCGATCAGGAGATCGCCGACATGTTGTTCGCCTTCACCGTCGGCAAGCATGTGAAATCGAACACGATTGTCTACGCAAAGGGTGGCGCCACGGTCGGCATTGGGGCGGGCCAGATGAGCCGTGTGGACGCGGCCCGCATCGCGGCCCACAAGTCGGGCGAAGCCGCCGAGGCGGCAGGTGAGAGTGAACGACTGACGACAGGCTCCGTGGCCGCGTCGGACGCCTTCTTCCCGTTCCCCGACGGCCTCCTGACCACGGTCGAAGCCGGTGCGACCGCGGTGATACAGCCCGGCGGTTCCGTGCGCGACGACGAGGTGATCGCGGCGGCCGACGAGGCCGGAATCGCGATGGTGTTCACGGGCATGCGTCACTTCCGGCATTAGGCTTCGGTAAACCGCAGGCCGGGTGTGAATTAGCGGCTCTGGCGATCGGGCGGGACATCCCGCACGGTGAGCCAGAGCAGCAACCCGCCGATGACAAGGAACGGCAGCACGCTGGCCATGCCCCATCGCTGACTACCGGTGGTCGCTGTGATCAGGGCCACCAGCCACGGGCCGACGAACGCCGTGGCCTTGCCCGACAGGGCATAGAGACCGAACATTTCACCCGCCGCGCCCTCGGGCGTAATCCGGGCCATGAGCGATCGGCTGGCCGCCTGTACCGGACCGAAGAAAATGCCGAGGATCGAACCCAGGATCACGAAGGCGATCTTGGACTCGACCAGCAACAGCGGCACGCCCACGATCACCAACCCACATAACCCCAGGAGTATCGTCCGCTTGGCGCCAATGCGGTCATCGATCCAGCCGAACGCAAAGGCACCGATACCCGCCGTCACGTTCAGGACCAGGCCGAACATGATGACCTCGGCAACAGGCATCCCGAATGTCCCGGCCGCGAACACCCCGCCAAACGCGAACAGCGTGTTCAGCCCGTCGGTAAAAATCATCCGCGCCAGCAGATAACGCCAGAGTTGCGGATGCTCTCGAAGTCCCGCGAGCGTCGAGCGCAGCTCCGAAAGACCCGAGCGGATCGCCGCCCCCGCCGCCAGACCGCGCCCGCGCGGGTCGCGCGTCCAGATAAACAACGGCAAACAGAAAACCAGCAGCCAAAGGGCGACGATGGGGCCGGCGATGCGGATATGCTCGAGCGCCACGCCCGATGCATCCAGGCCGAGTGGCGGCGGATCCGCCTGGACGAAGCCGAACAGCACGATCAGCAACCCGCCGACGCCGCCGAAATATCCCAGCCCCCACGCCCAGCCTGAAATACGTCCCATCCAGTGGCGTGGCACGAGTGTCGGCAGCAACGCGTTGTAGAACACCATCGACAGTTCGAATGCGACGATGCTGACCCCCACCAGGACCAGTAGCAACATCGCATGGTCCGGGTCCGGCCGCACGAACCAGAGCAGCGCCGAGCCCAGCGCCATGATGATCGTGAACACCCCGAGCCACGGTTTGCGACGCCGGCCCTGATCCGCAATGGTGCCGAGGATCGGGCTGAGCACCGCGATCGTGAGCGCCGCCGTCCCGGTCATGATCGCCCACCAGGTGGTTGCGGTCGCCGGGTCGCCGACCACGGCCTGGGTGAAATAGGCCGGGATGACGAATGTCAGGACAATCGCCGGGAACGGCGAATTGGCCCAGTCATAAGTGCACCACGCCGCGATGGACTTGCGGTCCAGATTCTCACCGGGTTCAACCGCCATTTACCTCATCCTCGGTTCGGTCCTGCAGACGCCAGTTTGTTGCCAGAATGCCACCAACAATGCAGACCAGACCCACCCACACACCGAATGTAATGGTTTCATCCAGAATGATCACCGCAGCAACGAGCGCACCCACCGGGTTCATGGTCAGACCAATTGCCACGCGGGTCGGGCTCGTATGGCGAAGCGCCCAGAGCCAGAGGAAGTAGGTGAACGCGCTGCCGATGATGCCAATATAGAGCACCGCCAGAATTCCGCCTTGCGACGCGGTCACACCGGCCAGGGACGTTGCGCTGACGGTCCCCGTGAGCGTCCCGACGATGCCGAGAAAAAGTGCGCCCGGGAGCAAGTTACAAATTACGAAAATCAGCGGCGGATAGCGGCGAATAATTTTTCGCGTCGCCACGTTGTAGACCGAGAGGACGAGGGAGGCGGCAAACATCAGCAGATCACCACGCCATCCACCCGAAACCGCGCTCGCATCCTGCCAGAGTGCGAACGCCACCCCCAACGTCGCTATCCCGACTCCGGCGGTCTTCAGCCATGTGAGTTGTTCCGCCCGCAGACCCGCCGCCAAGACCAGGGTCATGAACGGCACGGTCGAGGCGAGAATGCCGCCCCGCGCGGCAGTCGTGTATGCGAGCGACGCCGAAACCAACCATTGGCTGACGCCAAACATCACGACGCCAAATCCGATGACAATCCAGAAATCACGACCCCGCGGCCAGCCGCGCGCAAAGATCAGTGCCAACGGTAACAGCACCGCTGCCCCGATCCCGAGGCGCAGAATGGTGATCATCAGCGGATCGATATCGTCGGCGACGAATCGAATGGCGCCCAGCGTCGTCCCCGCTGCAAAGGGTGCAACAACAGCGGCGATCGCCGCCAGAAAGGCCAGCCGCCTTGCAGCGGGTGCACTGCCGGTCACACTGCCGCCGGTCTGGTTTTCTGCCGCCAGTTGGTCACGGCGATCCCGGTAATGATCAGTGCGAAACCAAAAATCATGGAGACGGTGATCTGCTCGCCCAGCAGAAGTGCGCCCCAGAGTAGCGCCATCAGCGGATTCATCGGCAACGCGATCGAGACCAGGGTCGGCGTGGTGTAGCGCAGCGCCCAGAGCCACAGCGTATAGGAAATGGCGGCACCGCCGATGCCGATGAAGGCTATCGCCAACCAGCCGGTGTCCGAAAGCTCGGGCGTGAAGGCCGGCGCATCGGTTGCCATGGCGACGACGTACAGAAACGCCGCGCCAGGCACCACGCCCGTTACCACTGCGATCAGCGGCGGATGACGCTGCAACCAACGATTCGACCAGACCGCGTAGCTGGACGTGATCACCGCGCCACCCAGCACCAGACTGTCGCCGATCCAGGCATCCGGCGGGGCACCCGTGTTTTTCCCGAGCGCCACAACAACGCCCGCCGTCGCCAGGATAATGCCCATAATCTTGGCTCGGGTCGGCTTCTCGATTCCGAACGCGGCCGAGATCAAAAGGGTGATGAACGGCGTGCTGGTATAGGCCAGCGCGGCGCGCGAGGAGGTCGTATAGGACAGCGCGTTGGCGAAGATGAACTGCAAACCGCCGAAGAAGAGTGCGCCCATGAAACCCATGATCACCAGCTCACGGGGCGACGGCCAGCGGCGGACGACAACGAGCGCAATAGAACCCAGGACGACCGCAGCCGTGATATTACGCAGGAAGGCAACGGTGACCGGTTCGGTCTCGGTCACCAGGAAGCGCATGGCCACAAACGACGACCCGCCCAGGGCCGTCGACAGACACGCGGCGAGCGCCGCGACAATCGCCAGGTTGCTGGCGGTGGGATTGAAGTATCGGCTCACAACGGGTCCGGTCGGGGCAGGATCAAACGCCGCACCACACATACAAACCGGCGCGCGCCGCGACCATGGACCCCGAACCGTTTACCCGGCAAGCAGATTTCGTAGCTGTCCGTTCGCGACCGAGAGCATCGCCAGATCGACGGATTCGTTCGCCCGCAAGTCATCCAGAAGCTGACAGGTTCGCTCGACCGCGCCATTGCGCGATCCGATCCAGGTCTCGATCACCCCGGCCGCAACCTTCGGACCAAGCTTGCCGCCACCGGCGACGTCGAGGACCCGGTTGGTCAACGCCGATTGATGGCGATAGCTATCGTCCACGATCGAATCGATCGCGATCTTCTCCCACTCGCTCTCGGGGGAAATTCCCTTGGACGCGTGACGCACCCAATCGATTCCCAGTCGCGCACCAAGCTCGAAGTAGACCCGGCCCGTGTCCAGAACGGGCACGCCGGAATCCCGTGCGATCCGCACGACATCCCCACCCGCTGACAGGACATCGAGGTTCGCGATCTGCTGCGCCAATGCCTTGGACACCCCTTCGCCGGAAAGCCGTTCGGTGTGCCGGTCAATGCTCTGCCGGTCCTCCACCGCGACGATATCCGGCAGTTTCGTCGCCAACTCCCGAATGCCGGGCGCATAGCGCTTGATCGTCGCCGCGATATCCAACGGACGCCGGGCATTGGCCAGGAACCAGATCGTCAGGCGCTCAACCAACTCTTCAAGCTCGTGGGCCATCTCGTTCTGCGTCTCTGCGGTTACCTCGAGGTCGAGCGCCTCGATATCGCGCCACAACGGACGCAGATCAAAGACATCACGCGCGATGATATAGGCCCGCGCGACATCATCGGCAGACGCACCCGACCGTTCTGTCAGGTCATGGATGAACGCGGCCCCCACCCGGTTGATCAGCGAGTTGGTCACATAGGTCGCGACGATTTCTCGGCGCAGGCGATGACGTGCCACCTGCTCCTCGAAGCGCTTTCGCAGCGGGCGCGGGAAATACCGCGCCAGGTCCTTGACCAGATAGGCATCATCGGGAATATCGGTCGGCAGCAGATCACCATAGAGTGCGATCTTCGCGTGCGAGAAAAGCACGGCATATTCGGGTCGGGTCAGACCCAGCCCATCGGACTGAAGATCGGCCATGTGCTCATCGTCAGGCAAATGCTCGATCGGGCGATCCAGCAGACCGCGCCGCTCCAGCGAGCGCATCACGCGCCATTGCGATTCGAGAAGCTCGGGTGCCCGGCGCTCCGCCTGAGAAATGGCCTGGGTCTGCAGGTAATTATCATTCAGGACGAGCTCCGAGACCTCGTCCGTCATCTCCACCAGCAGCGCGTCGCGCTGGTTCAGGTTCATATCACCACCCGACACCACATCGTCGAGCGCGATCTTGATATTCACCTCATGGTCCGAGCAATCGACGCCGGCCGAATTGTCGATGAAGTCGGTGTTGAGGCGGCCACCCGCGCGGGCATACTCGATCCGCCCAAGCTGGGTAACGCCCAGATTGGCGCCTTCGCCAATCACCTTGCAGCGCAGGGTTTTCGCGTCGACACGCACCGCGTCGTTCGAGCGGTCATCGGCATCGGCCTGGCTCTCGCTGGTCGCCTTGATGTACGTGCCAATCCCGCCAAACCAAAGCAGGTCGATCTCGGCCACGAGAATGGTTCGGATCAACTCGTTCGGGGTCATCTGATCTCGGGTAACACCGAGCAACTGTTTGATCTGCGGGCTGAGTTTGATCGACTTGGCCGACCGCTCGAATATCCCGCCACCCTTCGAGACCAGCTTGTTCTCATAGTCGGTCCAGCTCGACCGTGGCAATGCGAACAGGCGCTTGCGCTCTGCGAAGCTCTTCGCCGGATCAGGATCCGGGTCGATGAAGATGTGCATATGGTTGAACGCGGCAACCAGCTTGATGTGCTTCGACAACAGCATGCCGTTGCCGAACACATCACCCGACATGTCGCCGACACCAACCGCCGTGAAGTCCGCGCTCTGGGTATCGTGTCCGATTTCACGGAAATGGCGTTTGACCGATTCCCATGCCCCCTTGGCGGTGATGCCCATTTTCTTGTGGTCATACCCGACCGACCCGCCCGACGCGAAGGCGTCACCCAGCCAGAACCCGTAATCCTGGCTGATACCATTGGCGATATCCGAGAATGTCGCTGTTCCCTTGTCGGCCGCCACCACCAGATATGGATCGTCCGCGTCGTAACGGACCACGGTCTCGGGCGGCACGATTTTGCCGCCGACCAGATTGTCGGTCACATCCAGCAGGCCCCAGATCAACGTGCTGTAGCAGGCGATGACTTCTTCCTGGGTTGCCGTGCGGTCGGCCTGGGGGTCACCCGTGGGCACCGGCAAGTTCTTGCACACGAAGCCGCCCTTGGCGCCGACAGGCACGATCACCGAATTCTTGACCATCTGGGCTTTCTGCAGCCCCAGGATTTCCGTACGGAAATCCTCGCGCCGATCAGACCAGCGGATGCCGCCACGCGCGACATCGCCGCCCCGCAAATGGCAGCCCTCCATGCGCGGGCTGTAGACGAAGATTTCCTTCTTCGGCCGCGGCTCGGGGAGGTCATCGACATTCGCGCTGTCAATCTTGAACGACGCGTAAGGCTTGAATCCACCATCCTCGGCCGTGGTGAAGAAGTTCGTGCGCAGCGTCACGTCGACAGCATTGGCAAAACGACGAATGATCCGATCTTCGTCCAGGTTCGAGACGGCATCAAGCCCGTCGACGAGGTCCTTGCGCAGCTTCTTGACCCGGCGCTCGCTCGCCGGCGTACCGGCAACATTCGGATCGAACCGCGTGAAAAACAGCTCGACGACGATGCGCGCCAGCTTCGGATTGTTCGCCAGTGTCTCTTCCATATAGGACTGGGAATAGGCAATCCGGCTCTGCAGGAGGAATTTGCAATAGGAGCGCAGCACGAGAATTTCACGCCATTCGAGCCCGGCCCCCAGGATCAGATTGTTGAAGCCGTCATCCGCGACCGACTGGTCGCAGACCCGGGCGAAACCCTCATGAAAGGATTCGCGCACCGCGGTGAGATCTATCTCCGTGCCGGCGCGAGATTCCATCTGGAAATCGTGGACCCAGACTATCCCCGATCCGTCGCCATACTGATACTCAACCGCAAACGGCTCCTCACCAATCACCTTCAGTCCCATATTCTCCAGCATCGGAATCACGTCAGACAGGGGCAGCGCGCGGGTGGCGTGATAGAGCTTCAAATGCACCGTCTGCGCCCCATCGCCCTCCGGGCGATAAAGGTTCAGCTGCAGGTTGTTCGAAATCCTTGCCGCGTCGATCGATGCGATATCGGCGACGGCCGCGTCTGGCTGATAGCGGTCGCGGTAGGCCGCTGTGAAAGCATGCCCATAGCGCTGAAACATCACCAGCCCGACTTCTTCTCCGCGCGCCGCGACCAGCGCGTCACGCAGCCGGTCTTCCCACGATCGCGTCGCCTCACGCAGCGCCGCCTCAATATCCTCCACCCGGTAGGCCGGAATTTTGTCGCCTGTCTTGATGACGAAGAGAATCCGGGCGAGGACGGAATCCGTCCCGAACTCGGGGAAAAAGGCAACACAGGAGCCGTCGAAAGCGTCCTCCAGAATCTCCGCCAAATTCTCGCGCAGTTCCGTATCGAAATGGTCGCTCGGTACAAACACAAGTGCGGTGATGTAGCGCTGAAACGGGTCCTCGCGCACGAACAACGCCGTGCGTTGACGTTCCTGCAGATGCAGGATTCCCAGCGCGTGTTCGAGCAGCAACCCCTCGTCGATCTGCAGCAGCTCGTCGCGCGGATAGGTCTCCAGGATATGTGCCAGCGCCTTGGAATCATGGCTTGAGCGCGGGAAGCCCGCGCCGTCCATTGTCGTTGCGACTTTCTGGCGCAGCATCGGAATTCGCAACGGGGAGACGCTGTAGGCGGTAGAGGTAAACAGGCCAACGATCATGCGTTCACCCGTCACCTTGCCGGACGCATCAAATTTCTTCACACCGACCACATCCATATGCACGCGCCGGTGCACGGTCGCGCGCTGGTTCGCCTTGGTGACCATCACGAGATGGGGTTGGCGAATGAAGGACCGGACTTCGTCCGGCAGGGGCGCATCGTCGGCCCAGTTCTCGAAGATCTCTCTGCCGGCATCCCTTAACAGCCCAAGGCCGCCGGGTTGCGCTTTCAGCTTCTGCTTCGCACCCGTGCCAACATGGTCGTACTCGCGGTAACCCAGGAAGGTGAAATGGTCGTCGAGCATCCACTCGACAAAGGCCCGTGTCTCCTCGATCTCGGCCTTGCCAATTTTCTTCGGCTGGGTGTCGAGGTCCTCAAGGATGCCCGCGACCTTGCCATGCATGCCCTTCCAGTCCTGGACCGACGCGCTGACATCCTGCAACACCTGCTCAAGCCGGCCTGTCAGATTGGCCAGGGTCTTGGGGTCGGTCAGCTCGTTTACTTCGAAATGCATGAAGCTTTCGGCATGCGCACCGTCCTCGGTACGCGCCGCGCAATCTTTCATCTTGCCTGCTGCGGTGCGGGTCACCTGGAAGATCGGGTGGATCACCAGATGCACGGTCAGGCCCTGATAGTTCAGCTCTGCCGTAACCGAATCGACCAAGAACGGCATGTCCTCCGTCACGATCTCGATCACCGTATGCGAACCGTTCCAGCCATGATCCTTCTGGCGTGGATTGAAGACCCGGATCAGGGGTTCACCCGGCAAACGCTTTTGCGAAAAACCGAGAAAGGACTCCGCGGACGCAAAGAGCGTTTCCGTGTCCATCTCGGTGATATCGGCCGGCGGCACATTCGCATAGTAGGTGCGCACAAAATCCGCACAGGCGGCTCCGGCATCGCCACCAAGGCGTTTCTTGGCGAGCTGCGTCGCCTTGCTGACCAGGTTTTTCTTCCGCGTAGTGCTGCGCGTCGCCATCAAATTCTTCCCTTCAATCCCATGCGTCCGGGCGTCCGAATCAATCGGACGGCCCCCGGGCGCATCTCGGTTGCGTCAAACATACGGACCGATTGGTAAAACATGGTTAACACCGGCAAGCATTCGTTAACCATGTCTTTTCATACTGTGCGTCGTGACATTTGCGCCATTGGCGCCGCATTTCCGGATTCTGAGCCACGCCATGACCGCACAAGACATCAACACTGCAGCCGATCACCCTACTCCCCTGCTCGATCGCCTGCCCGAGACGCTACGCGCCAGCCTGACACCCGAGCAACAGCAAGCGTTCTCCGCCTTCGCCGAACCGGCAGCGGGCAACGCCCACCCGGTCGACCTCCGCGTCACCGTGCCAGTGCCCGGCCGCCCGATGTTCGTGTCGGTCCTCGCCGGGCCGGAGCGACGGTCGAGAACGCGCCGCTCCCTCGAACGTGCGCGCCATCCGCTACGCACGTTCGGAAACATTGTCTTTCTGGGGTCGAGCCTGGTCGGCGTCTATGTGCTGGGGATGGTGGCATTCCTTGCCGCGGGTTCCGTGCTCCAGTTCTGATCTGACATTTCATCCCACCCGCTGAGCCGAGCGACCCACGAAGCTTGTCCCGAGCCCGGAATTACGAGACCCTTTGACCGACTTGGGTTTGTTCAGGGGGAATCGCCTTGCGTCTCGTGACATTTACAACCGACGGCGCGCTGCGCCTCGGCGCATTCATCGACAAAGACCAGAATATCGTGGATCTCGCCATCGCCGCCGATGAGGTCTTTCCCGACGATAACCACGCGCCATTCACATCCATGCTCGCGCTGATCGACGGCGGCGATCCCGCGCTGGCACGCGCGTTCGAACTTTGCGACCGGACGATAACCTGGGGGATCGACAGCGCCATCCGCGCGCGCGATAGCGTCCGGCTCGAAGCGCCGCTACCCAATCCGCGCCGCCTGCGTGATTGCGCCTGTTTCCTGCAGCATCTGCGCAACGCCCGCGAGGTTCGCCACACGCGTCTGGCCGCCCGCGAAGACGATCCCGAGGCAGCCCTCGAACGCTACCGCGCCGCCGGCGCGCTCGACGTGCCCCCCGAATGGGTTGCAGCACCGGTCTATCTGAATAGCAACCATCTCAGCATCATCGGTCCCGAGGACGAGGCAATCTGGCCGCACGAAGCGCGGCGCATGGATTATGAGCTCGAATGGGCCATGGTCACGGGCCGCACAGGCTCGAACATCACGGTTGCCAACGCAGCCGATCATATTTTCGGCTACACGATCTTCAACGACATCAGCGCCCGGGACATCCAGGCCATCGAGATTCGCAGCGGCGCCGGCATGGGCGGGCCCGGCAAGGATTTCGACGCCGGCAACGTCTTCGGCCCCTGCATCGTCACCGCCGACGAAATCGACGACCCCTACAATCTGGATATGTGCGCCCGGATCAACGGCGCGGAGTGGAGCCGCGGGAACTCGTCAATGATGGATCACCGCTTCGAGGGCGTGCTCGAACATCTCAGCCGCAACCAGACGATCTATGCCGGCGAGGTCTTCGGCTCGGGAACCGTGCCAACCGGCTGCGGGCTCGAGCATAACCGTTATCTCGAAGACGGCGACGTGATTGAGCTCGACGTGCAGTCCCTCGGCGTCCTGACCACCCGGCTCGTCAAGCCCGCCGACTGGCGCGACCGCAAAAACCCCGACAGGAACTAAGGAGACCGACATGCCGCGCGATATTCGCCGAGTGATCACCGGACATGACGAGAAGGGCAACTCGATCGTCACAATCGACGAGACCATGACCCCCGACATGAACCATGTGCTGACCCCGGAGGGCCAACCCAATGTCAGGCTGTCCGATGTCTGGGTTTCGGGCAACGTCCCCGACAACAATGCCGGCAACGCCGACACGGTCGGCGACAAGGTCACGCTGGAGCCACCGGCCGGGGGTGCCGTGTTCCGCACGCTGGAGGTACCGCCGGATTCCCAGCGCAACTTCGACACCATGAAGAAGTATTTCGAGCAGATGGGGGCCGGCAAGCGTCTCGACGGGCAGAAGCACCCGGGTATGCACAAGACCCAGTCGGTGGACTATCTGATCGTCATTTCGGGCGAGATCTGGCTGATCCTCGACGAAGAGGAGGTCTGCCTCAAGGCCGGCGACACCTGCGTCCAGCGCGGCACCCTGCATGCCTGGTCGAACCGTACCGAGGAGCCCTGCTTACTGGCCGGCATCCTGCTCGATGCCGAACCACTCGGGTAGAACGCCCATCGCGCGCTTCACAGACGTGAAAACGAGGAGTCAAGTCGCGGTACTATTTTCCTTTAGGAAAAATTGTTTGCTGTCCGGTTCCAGAAAGCGATACGATTTCACGACAATAAATCAAAAAACAAATCAGGGGTGGTTCCAAACATGAAACGCTTTACATCATTCGCCTTCGCGGCACTCGCCGTGGCTGGGTTCACATTCGTGGCCCCCGGCACTGCATCTGCTGCAGATTTCCCGAGCAAAGCCGTTCAGCTTCAGGTGCCGTTCGCACCGGGTGGCGGCGCGGACCGGACATTCCGTCTGTTTGCTCCTTATCTCGCCGAAGAACTCGGTCAGCCCGTCAAGGTCACCAACGTCGCCGGCGGCGGCGGCTGGGTCTCCTGGGGCCAGGTCGTCAACGACTGGAATGCCAAGCGCGACGACCACAAGCTGGCTGTCGTCAACATTCCGCACATCTTTTCGTTCCTGAACCCGGCCATGAAGCGCACGGAAAAGTTGGAGTCCTTCAACTTCCTGGCCTGGCATTCCTATGACCCCGGCCTGTGGCTGGTGCGTTGGGATGACGAGCGGTTCTCGAACCTCGACGATGTCCTCGCCTACGCCCAAGAGCAGCCGATCATTGTTGCCCCGGGCAGCTTCGGCAGTGATGACCATATTGGTGTCGCGTTCGCTCAGCAGGCCGTTCCGGGCTTCAAGGCGAAGTTCGTAACCAGTCGTGGCGACAACTCGAAGATCCAGCTGCTGCTGGGCAAGCATGTGGACATGGTCGCAGCCAACGTTGGCTTCTTCATCCCGTCCATCATGGAACGCAAGCTGCGGCCGATCGCCGTGCTGCATTCACGGCCCTGGGCAGCTCTGCCGAGCGTCCCGACGTTCGAAGAGCTGACGGGTAAGGTGAACATCACCTATGCCGGACGTACAATCGCGACGGCCAATGGCCTTGAGGAAGAGAAGCGTGCGATCTACCTCGACGCCATCGCCAAGGCGATCGTCAATCCCGAGTATGTGGCCAAGGAAGCCGCCAACAAAAACCACCTGATGTTCGCCACCGGCGACGACATGTGGACTCTCCTGCGCGAAGGCCAGAAGGTTGCCGAGCAGGCCGCCTACTGGGAGCAGGAAGGCGTTCAGTAAGCATCAGTACGTAATACGGGTACCGGAAACTCTGTTTCCAACAAACACGCCCCGTCGGTTAAATCCGGCGGGGCGTGTGGCCCCGTTCGTGACCTGTTGAATAACGTTCCGGTCACAAGACATCCTGGGGGGGATTTCATGACACGATTAATGGCCGAGAGGCTTGTTGCCATAGGCATGATCCTGGCCGCTGGGTTTATGTACACCCAGACGATCGACTGGCCGCAACGCGCCGGCGCGTTCCCGCAATTCGCTGAAGTCGGCATCATGTTGCTGGCATTCGGAATGCTCCTGCGCTCCCTCACCGCGCGGGACAAGGAACGCCTCCGGGGCATGGTGAAGTTCGACTTCTCCTACACCGCCTGGAAGCCCGTCTACATCATGCTCCTCGGCGTGATTTACTCGGCCGCCGTATTCAAGGTCGGCTTCTACGCCACCTCCTTCGTCTTCTATTTCATCGCGGCCTACATGACCGGCCTGAGGGATCACAAGTTGATCCTGATCACCGCCGCCATCCTGTTCCCGCTGCTCTACGCATTCTTCACCCTGGTCCTCGGCGCATTTCTGCCCGAAGGCATCCTCTTCTAGCGTCGCGCGGAGATACGGATCATGGAAAGCATCGAATTTCTCCTGAACGTTCTGACGCTCGCCAACATGGGCGCAATGTTCGTCGGCATCGTCGTTGGTCTCATCATTGGCGCCATCCCGGGCCTCGGACCGCCCATGGCCATCGCCCTGATGATCCCGATTTCGTTCGAATGGCCGGCCGAAACCGCGCTCATTCTGATGGTTTCGACTTATGCCGCAGGCATCTATGGCGGCTCGTTCACTGCTATCCTCCTGCGCGCACCGGGCACCTCGGCCTCAGCGGCCTCGGCCATCGAAGGTTACGAGATGACCAAGCGCGGTCGCGCGACCGAAGCTATCCGCATGTCCACCTTCGCCTCGGTGATGGGTGGCCTGATCTCCGGTTTTGCGCTGCTGTATCTGTCGCCGCCGCTGGCCAAGGTTTCGCTGCTGTTCGGTCCGGCGGAATTCTTCGTCGTGGCTCTTCTTGGCCTGACAGCGATCGCGGCCGTGTCCTTCGGCGCCGTACTCAAGGGCCTCATCGCGGGCCTGCTCGGCTTGCTCATCAGCACCATCGGTGTGGATGCGGCATCAGCCTATCCGCGGTTCAACTACGGCATGACCGGCCTCCTGTCCGGCGTTGGCATCCTGCCCGCCGTGATCGGCCTGTTCGCGTTCGCCCAGGCGCTGACCCTTTGTGAGGGCAGCCCCAAGACCAACATTTCGGGCAAGGCCAAGCTCAGCTGGAACATCATGCCCCGCTGGTCGGAGATCATGCATTGCCGCTGGTCGCTGGTGCGTGGTTGGGTGACCGGCCTGGTCATGGGCATCGTGCCGGCCGCCGGCGCCAGCGTCGCCCAGTGGATCGCTTACGCCTGGGAGATCCAGCGCGGCAAGCCCGGTGACAAGTTCGGTGAGGGTGAGGTCAAGGGCCTCGCCGCCACCGAGGGCTCCAACAACGGCGTGACGGGAACCTCCCTGATCCCGATGTTCGTGCTCGGCATTCCCGGCGGTATCTCGGCGGCTGTTATTCTCGGCGCGCTGATGATCCACGGGCTGCAACCTGGCGACCGATTGTTCACGGATTCACCCGAAGTCATCTTCACGGTGATCTGGGGCTTCATCCTCGCCAACTTCTTCATGGGCGGAATCGCCGCCGTGATGGCGCGTCTGCTCGCCTACGTGACCCTGTTCCCGCGGGGCCTGCTGGCGCCGATCATCATGATCTTCTGCGTCGTCGGCACCTTCGCCGCGAGCGGAAACCCGTGGGATGTCTGGATCATGGTCACGATGGGGATCGTCGGCTACCTGGCGCAGAAGTATAACTTCTCGCCGGCCGGCATCCTGCTGGGCATCATCCTGGGCCCGATCGCCGAACAAGGGCTGCGCAACGTGCTGATCGTCTCCAGCGACAGTCCGTTCAGCTTCATCTTCAGCCGTTGGATCTCGGACGTCATCATCTTCATGATCGTGGTCGCGCTGTACTACTCGTTCAAGCCGAAGGCCTGGGATCAGGCCGTCGAGCAGGGGGAGGCGACGCTCGCCGCCGGTTCGGGCAAGAGTGATGACTAGGTCGTGACGCCTGGTTTCGTCGTGAAAACGTCACCAGCCCCGGCGCCTTCCGGGGGCTGTTGATGCGCGAATATGGCATCGGACAGTCGGTGGCGCGTGTCGAAGACCGGCGCCTGCTCACGGGCAAGGGCAACTACACCGACGACCGCAAGGTGCCGGGCGCTGCCTATATGGCGATCCTGCGCTCGCCCCATGCGGCGGCGGGCATCCGCGCCATCGACACATCCGCCGCGGCCAAGATGCCCGGCGTCGTCGAGGTGCTGACCGCCGAGGATCTGAATGCCGATGGTGTTCGCGGCCTGGCCTGTGGTGTGAAACGCCACAAACGGGATGGCTCTCCCATGGTCGAGCCCCCCTATCCGCTCCTGGCGGACGGCGAGGTGCATCTGGTCGGCATGGCCGTCGCCGCCGTGATCGCCGAGACCTACGCCGAGGCGGTCGACGCAACGGAAGCGATCGAGGTCGACTACGAAGCTCGTACGCCCAACATTGATACCGGCCGCGCCCGGGACACCGACGCATCGCAAGTCTGGGACACGGTGCCGGGCAATGAGAGTTTCGTCTTCGCGCTCGGAGACAAGGCCGCCACGGATGCGGCTTTCGCCTCGGCAGCCCATGTGGTCGAGCTCGACTATGAAATCACTCGCGTGTCCACGAACACGATGGAAGTCCGCGCGGCGATCGGTTTCTACGATCCGCTGGAAGAGCGCTACACGCTTTATGCCGGGTGCCAGTCGCCGCACCGTCTGCGCGCAGATCTCGCCAAAAACGTCTTTGGAATCCCTGAGGGCAAGCTACGCGTGATCTCGCCCGACATGGGTGGCGGGTTCGGCATGCGCGGCAGCCCCTTCGTCGAACATGCGCTGGTCCTGTGGGCCGCCAAACGAACCGGCCGACCGGTGCGCTTCACCGCCACCCGAAGCGAGGCCCTGGCCAGCGACTATCATGCCCGGGACAACGTCTCCAGCGCCGCACTGGCCCTCGATGCTAATGGCAAATTTCTCGGCCTCAAAGTCTCCACCGATGCGGCGCTGGGCGGTTACCTCAGCAACGCGGGACCCCATTCGCCGACCAATAATCTCGGCGGCCTGTCGGGCGTCTACACCACCCCTCATGTGCATGTCGAAGCGCGCGGTGTGTTCACCCACACAAGCCCGACCGCGACCTATCGCGGGGCCGGGCGTCCCGAGGCATCCTACGGCCTTGAACGCCTGATCGACGCCGCCGCCTACGACCTGGACATAGACCCGGTCGAGCTGCGCCGGCGCAATCTCATTCCCAACGATGCGCTGCCCTACGACACCGGCTTCGTCTTCACCTATGACAGCGGCGATTTCGCCGGCTGCCTCGACAATGTCGTGAAAGCGGTCGACCGCGATGGTTTCGAGGCCCGACGTACCGAAGCGGCGGCCCGCGGCAAGCTGCGCGGCATGGGCATCGCCACCGTGATCGAGATTGCCGGCGGCCCCCTGCCGCTGCCCAATGAGGAAAGTGCTGCGGTCCGGTTCGACACAGACGGCGGCGTGTCGGTCCTCATGGGCACCCATTCTCACGGCCAGGGCCATGAAACCGCGTTCGCCCAGATCGCGTCCGAAGCGCTCGGCGTGCCGTTCGATTCCATCCGCGTCCAGTATGGCGACACCGACCTGGTGCATCACGGCAAGGGCACGTTCGGCTCACGCTCGATCAGCGTCGGCGGGGCGGCCCTGCTACGCGCGTCGGAAAAGATCATCGAACGCGCGACCCTGATCGCCGCGCATCTGCTCGAGGCCGCAGCGGCCGATATTCAGTTCGACGACGGCGTCTTCACGGTGTCCGGCACCGACCGCACCATCACCCTGCCCGACGTGGCCAAAGCATCCTATCTGCCGGCGAAAATGCCACGCGAGATGGACATGGGGCTTTCCGAGGGTGCCATCATCGTGCCCCCGGGCCCGACCTATCCCAACGGCGCGCATGCCTGCGAAGTCGAGATCGACCCGGACACCGGCGTGGTCGAGATCATCGCCTATACCGTGTTTGACGATGTGGGCGTCGCCCTGAATCCGATGATGGTCAAGGGCCAGGTACATGGCGGGGTCGTCCAGGGAGCCGGCCAGGCGTTGCTCGAACGCGTGGTCTACGATCCCGACAGCGGCCAGCTCCTGACGGGTTCGTTCATGGATTACGCCATGCCGCGTGCCGACGATTTCCCGAGTTTCGACGTGCACGAACACAACATCCCGTCGAAGAACAATCCGATGGGCCTCAAGGGTGCGGGCGAAGCCGGCACCGTCGGCGCGCTGCCATCGGTCATGAATGCCGTCTGCGATGCGCTCCGCCCGCTCGGCATCCGCCATATCGACATGCCTGCCTCGCCAGAACGCGTATGGCAGGCTATACAGAACGCGAAACAAACCGCCGGATAACCGGCGCCAGATAATCAATAAATAATTCCAATCCAAGGAGAGAAACACGATGGCTGGTCCTGAAATCAAGAATATGACGCTGCTGTCCCAGGACACGCTCGTCGGGCATGGCGGCATGGGCGAAGGCATGGCCATGCAGGTCGCGCCGGACGGTCGCCGCATCATGTGGCTGGCCCATGAATCCGGCCCGAAGAACTTCACCGGCGTCGATGTCTCCGACCCGCGCAAACCCAAGGTCGTCGTGCAGACCGACTTGCCCATCGTCAACATGCGCTCGAACTCACTCGAAGTGACCGGCGATATCATGGCCGTCGCCTACCAGACGCCCGGCGTGAACGAGCAGAAAGTCGGCGTCGAGCTGTTTGACCTTTCAACCCCGGAAGACCCCAAGTCGATCTCCTTCTTCGACTGCTCGGGGCCGCACTCGCGCGGCGTCCATCAGCTCTGGTTCGCGGATGGTGAGTATGTCCACTTCGCAGGCGGTTCGGACGATTTCGTCCCGACCAACCCGAAGGATGACCAGTTCTACCGCTGTATCGATGTACGCGACCTGACGAAGCCGACGGAAATCGGCCGCTGGTGGTATCCCGGCACCCGTGAAGGCGACAACGTGCCGCCCCCGCCGCGCCACCCGACGTTCGATTCCGGATTCCGCGCGCACAACACCAATGTGTACCCCCAGCGCCCCGACCGCATGTATCTCGGTTATCTCGATGGCGGCACCTTCATCATGGATATCTCCGACAAGTCGGACCCCAAGGTGATCGGCGACTGGAATCCCCATCCGCCCTACAACGGGTTCGCCCACACCGTGCTGCCCCTGTTCAGCAAGGACATCCTGATCGTCACCGACGAAAGTGTGCGGGACGACGCCATGGACTGGCCGAAGCTGGCCTGGGTCGTCGACGCGCGCGTGGAGGACAATCTGGTGCCAATCGGCCCCCTGCCGATGCCGCCGCTGGATGACTTCCGCAATCGCGGCGGTCGCTTCGGGGCGCATAACCTGCATGAGAACCGGCCGGGACCGTCGTTCCAGTCGGACGACCTGATCTTCGGCACGTTCTTTAACGGCGGCCTGCGGGTGTTCGACCTCAAAGACCCGCTGCAGCCGAAGGAAGTGGCGTATTTCGTACCGCCCAAGCCGGACAATTCACCGGTCGCAACGGCACAGATCAACGACGTCTATGTGGATGAGAATCGCATCGTCTACTGCGTCGACCGCCATGCCGGTGGGCTTTACTGCCTCGAACTCAACATCTGAGTTCAGCCGCGTAGCCCCGACAGGGCGCTGCGCACAAACGGATGCCGCGGAGCGGCGACATCGCGCCAGTATTGGTCGATGTCGCCGCCGAGTGCGGCCAGGAACGCCGCAGCCGGCGCTGCAACTTCCCCATCACCC
>JABJEK010000044.1 GCA_018702955.1 Rhodospirillaceae bacterium
GACGCGTCCATCGCGCCGCCAGACGTGGCACCGGCACCGATCACTGTGTGAATCTCGTCGATGAACAAGACCGCGCCCTCGGTTTCCTCAAGTTCGTTCATCACGGCCTTGAGCCGTTCCTCGAAGTCACCGCGATAACGCGTGCCGGCGAGCAGCGCGCCCATATCCAGCGCGAAGATCGTCGCGTCGGCCAGGACCTCGGGCACGTCACCCTCGACGATGCGTTTGGCCAGGCCTTCGGCGATGGCCGTCTTGCCGACGCCCGGGTCGCCCACATAGAGCGGATTGTTCTTGGTTCGGCGGGCGAGAATCTGGATCGTGCGCTCGACTTCGGCCTCGCGCCCGATCAGCGGGTCGATGTCGCCGTCCTCGGCCTTCTGGTTGAGATTGACGCAATAAGCACCCAGCGCCTCCTGGCCCTTCTTGATCGATGCTTCGCCGTCGAGTTCTTCCTCGTCGGCGCCGCGCACGGCCCGGTTGTCTTCCTGGCCCGGCACCTTGGCGATGCCGTGGGAAATGTAGTTCACCGCGTCGAGGCGGGTCATCTCCTGCTGCTGCAGGAAATACACGGCATGGCTTTCGCGTTCGGAGAAGATGGCGACCAGCACATTCGCGCCCGTGACCTCTTCGCGGCCGGACGACTGAACATGGATCGCCGCGCGCTGAAGGACGCGCTGGAACCCGGCCGTCGGCTTGGATTCCTCGGTGCGGCTGGTGATCAGGCTCGACAGCTCCTCATCGATATACTGGGAGAGGTCGCGGCGCAGGTGGTCGATATCGACCCCGCAGGCCCGCAACACGGCGACCGCATCCTGGTCTTCGGTCAGCGAGAGCAGGAGATGCTCCAGCGTGGCATATTCGTGGTGCCGCTCGTTGGCGAGCGCCAGGGCACGGTGCAGCGATTGTTCCAAATTCTGAGACAGCATTTGCGAAGGGTACCTTCTGCGTCAGGGCTTCGTCATCCGGTTCAACATCAAATAGTCGCGCGTTATTCCTTTTCCAGCGTGCATTGCAACGGATGCTCATGCTTGCGCGCGAAATCCATAACCTGGGTCACCTTGGTCTCGGCCACCTCATAGGTAAATACACCACATATGCCGACGCCCTTCTGGTGGACGTGCAGCATGATCTTGATGGCATCCTCATGCTGCTTCTCGAAAAACTGCTCGAGCACCAGCACGACGAATTCCATCGGCGTGTAGTCGTCATTCAGCATCAAGACCTTGTACATCGACGGTTTTTTCGTCTTTGCCCGGGTCTTGGTCGCAATTCCGGTGCTGTTATCGCCATCGCCACCGATCGCATCGTCGGAATCATCGTCCGATGCGCGCGGTGCAACGCCGGGATTTTCCAGCAACACGTTGAGACTGCTTAACATCTTTGGTTCAAACATCCGTTTTCACGCAGCCATCATTGTAGCCGAGCCACGCACGTTCGTGAATGCGTGTGGCGCACTTATCCAGATATTTGAGGTGCACCGCCGTGAAAGGCAAGGTGCCGAAATAGAGACGGCCCGGCCAGAAATCCTGGGCCGGGCCGTCGAAACGCCAACGTAAAGGGAGGAGAGTTACGCGGCGATTGTCTTCGAGAAGGTCTCAACGACCTTGTTGAGGCGCTCGTTCAGCGGCTGTGCGGCTTCGTTGGAAACCTTGACCGACAGGTCCTGCAGCTTGGCGGATTCCGCAACGAAATCATCGTATGCAGCCTTCGCGAGCTGGGTCTGGAGGTCCATGAACTCCTGCGGGTTCTTTACCGCACCGAGCTTCTGGGCCGCGGCCATGTTGGCCTCGATCGTCTTTTCCGCATAAGCGGCAAATTCCTTGCCGACGATCTCGAAGCCCTTGGCGAAGATGTTGCCCGAAACGACGAGCGCTTCGGCATTCTCGCGGCTGGCATCGCTCAGCTGGTCCATGTTCTCCATGGCGGACTTCTGTGCCTTGTCCATCTGCTCACGGGCGGTCGTGTAGAACTGCTCGTAGCTCTTGGCGAAGGCCTCGGTGCCTGCCTGAACGGCGTCTTCGATCGTCTTCTTCTGTGCCGCAGCGGCGGATTCCAGGGTTTCCTGAGCCGCGTTTGCCGCACCGTTCTTTTTCGTGGTGGCCATGTCTGACTTCCTTTCGTTTATGTGCATTTCGGTGCACATGCGCCGAGGACCGGGAAACGTTTGAACCAAGCCCTTGATTAATTCGTTATGCTGCATTGCAACATGACGTGAATATGGGAGTGACCCTGACTTATGTCAACGAAATATTGTGCAGTGCACCATTTTTTCTTCGAAAACGCCCTAGTGCGCTGATTAGAAACAATAATTCAGCACAATCAGATCGCCCAACCAGCACAATCCGGGGGCGATCTCACCTTCCAGAAGCGTCGAAATTCTAGTGCTCGGAGATCCAGCTTACGGCGCGCTTGTTCCACGCACCGGCGGGGTCGGCCCCCTCGCCCAGCACTGTGAAATGCGTCTTCCCGGGGATTTCCAGGGTCTCCACATCACCTCCGCCATCCGCCAGCGCCTGGGCAAACGCCTTCCCCTGGGGAATCAGGAACGGATAATCCTCGCTGCCCCACGTCACCAGGGACGGCGGGGGCGTCTCGGCGATCCGATATTGCGGGCTCTTCTCCCGCCCGTCGTCACCATCGCTCAGACAGGGCGGCGGCCAATCGTCGAAATCGGCCTCCGAGGAGACGTCATAAACGCCGGAGATGGGCAGGCAACCCTTGATGACATCGCGGGCCAGGCCGTGGCGGGCCTGCCAATCGCGGGTCACGGCGAGTTGTGCCGCATAATGACCGCCGGACGAATGCCCGCCGATGAATATCCGCTGCGGGTCGCCCCCGACACGGTCGACGTTGGCTGACAAACACGCCAACCCGTTGCACAGATCGGGAAATCCGTCGTCATAGGTCGCGGGTGCGAGCCGGTGCCCCAGGCTCGCGAATGTAATCCCCGCGGCATGGAACCCTGGCGCCATGAAGGCCATGGCCTCCTTGTGGCCGCTCGTCCAACGCCCGCCATGGATGAACGCGAAGACGTCACCGTTGGGATTGGGGGCCGGATAGATCGAGACCCGCTGATAGATATCGTCGCCCCAGGCAACATCAGCGCCCTCGACGTCCCGGCTCTTTTCCCAAAGCTCTTGCTGATAGGCCAACACGGCCTCCGGCCGCGGCAGCTGGTCCGGATAATCCTCACGCCTCAACAAAGCCATACCTAAAACTCCAATACCCGAATGGGTTGTCCGCAACGTTCGCCTAGAACCGACCGACAATCCCGTCGCCCGTTCGATTTATTCTGATCTCGAATGCGTTGTCGGAAAAGCCCTCAATTTGCTCGGCCTCGAAAAATTTGACCTCGGTCGTGTCATGGGCGAGCAAGGGGCCACGAAAAGCCAGTGCCTCGATCTCGACTCGATCCTGTTCGAACGCATGCAGCCGGAACACGCCAGCCTCGCAAGCGGCGACGGCCCAGTAGAACTTGTTGCTGCGCAGCCTTTGACCCGCCGATGCCGGCGCGTCCTGTATATCTTGCTGCAAGCCATCGAGGATGGCCGCCACTTCGGCGTTTGTTAGCTGGGCGTCGGATCGACGCAGTTCCCAGGGTCCGAGCGGGTTACGGAGTTGGAAATTGGCGACATTCCCCGCCTTGGTACGCGCCCGCGAGGTTTGGTCGGCACCATCCGCGCCAAGACGCAATTCATAGGCCCTGATCTGGCGCTCATAGACGGCGTTGTACACAAATCGATAGTGATCGACGGAATCCGTCGCACAGGCGGCGCGAATATCGTCGCCCGCGACAAAACTGAACCATGTCAGCGAGCGTTCAACGGGATTGTCGACCGAACCCTTAAAAGTGGTGCAGGCGGCAAGCACCAGAGTGGCAACGGCTGTGTAGGCAAAACGGCGCATATTCCCTCGCTGTGTCGCTTTCTAACATGGTTAGTGATGAGTTAATTCCACGATGCTATTTACATGGATTCGGTGCATTCACTAGAATCACATTGATTCAATTGAAAAAATCGACCGGGGCAGTTGTTGATGGGCATGGTTTTTGGTTTCGGCAAAGGACGTATGACGCGCCGCAAGATGCGTGCGCACGCCCTGCGACGGCCCTCTCGAGCCCTTGCCGTGGGCCTGTTCGCCGCGGTTGCAATATTTGCGGCTCAGCCGGCGCAGGCGGGCTACGCGTCCTTTGTGATGGATGCACATAGCGGTGAAGTCTTGTATGCGCGAAACGCGGACACACGGAACTTCCCGGCCTCTCTCACCAAAATCATGACGCTCTTCATGGTTTTCGAAGCGCTCGAAACCGGGCGTCTCAAGCTCGACCAGGCATTGCCGGTGTCGCGACGCGCGGCGGGTCAGGCCCCCTCCAAGCTTGGGCTCAAGGTCGGTCAGACCATCACGGTTAGAAATGCGATCGGCGCCCTCTCGGTAAAGTCAGCCAACGATGTCGCCACCGTGGTCGCCGAAGCGATCGGCGGGACGGAAATCAAATTCGCCCAGATGATGACGCGTCGCGCACGAGAAATCGGCATGCGCCGGACGACCTTCAAGAACGCTTCCGGCCTGCCCAATCGCGGCCAACTCAGCACGGCCCGGGATATGGCGGTCCTCGGCAAGGAGATGCTTGTCCGGTTTCCCAACCAGTACGAGCACTTCTCGGACCTGACCTTCGAGTATGGCAAACGGACCTACAGCAACCACAATAAGCTGCTGAAAACTTACGCGGGCATGGACGGCATCAAGACCGGATATATCCGCGCCTCGGGTTTCAACCTGGTCGCGTCTGCCGAACGCGACGGCGTACGCCTTATCGGCGTTGTCTTCGGCGGCAAAACGGGACAATCGCGCGACACCCATATGGCGTCTCTGCTGAACCGCTCCTGGGGCCGCACGCAATCCAATTCGACATTTGCCGCCGTACCCGTGCCGAAACCGGCGACCCCGGGGCAGGCACCGGCCACTGCGGCACCGCGCCTCGCACTCGCCTCGGTTCCCACCATCGTGAACACACCGGGAAGCGTTAGCGGCAGAAGCGGCGGCCTGCTCGATTGGGGCGTCCAGGTTGGCGCTTTCAAAGGCTACAGCCGCGCCCATTTGGCCGCAGGACAGGTCTCTCAAAGGCTGCGCGGGCTGCCCGCGACGGCAACCATCGAAATCCTGCCGCTGGAAACCAGGGGCACGACGCTCTTCCGCGCGCGGATCGTCGGCATGGAGCAGGACATCGCGCGCAATATCTGCGGTCAGCTACGAAACGCCGGCTCTGCCTGTGCCATGGTCACGCCGAACGGCAATATTCAGTTGGCCCAGGCGTCGCGGTAGCGGATCCAACGGTCGCGAACCGTCATGTCCCTCCTACATCTCGAAGACTTCACAGCCGGGCAGACATTCGATCTCGGCCAGCACATGTTCGGCGAAGACGAGATCGTTGAATTCGCCACCCAGTTCGACCCGCAACCATTCCATGTCGACCCGGAGGCCGCTGCGGCGTCCAACTTCGGTGGGCTCATCGCCAGCGGTTGGCACACCGGGTCTGTGTTCATGCGCCTGCTTGTCGACGGCCTGCTGGCGCGCTGCGCATCGATGGGATCACCGGGGGTCGACGAATTACGCTGGCTCGCGCCGGTACGTCCGGGCGATCAGCTGACGGCGACATTGCAGATAGAGGATGTGCGCCCGTCGAAAAGCCGCCCGGATCGAGGCCTCATCACGACGCGTGCCGTTCTGACCAATCAGGATGGCGCAGAGGTGTTCACCTTGCGCGCGCCCCTGATGATACGCCGCAGGGCAGAACCCGACGGCTGACCCGCACCTGCTCCGAAACTATTCGGCAGCCTTCGAACTGCTGATCGCGTCATTGACCCGGGGCATCACCTCTTCGGCCATCAACTGCATGGACCGCCGGGACAATTTCTCGTCGACCCAGTCCGTGCCGGCATAGACCAGCTCTCCGAAATCACCCGTGATCTCGCGCAGGGCGAGGATCTGGTCGACCACATCATTCACGGTGCCACAGATAACCAGGTCTTCCAGAATACGGTCGAAGGTAATCGCCTCTTCCGGCTCATCGCGTTCATGCGCGAAGACCGTGTGCCGGTTCGATCGCTTCAATTTCTTGTAGAGCTGGCTGTAATAGAATCTGTACGGGCTGTTCGCGTCGTCCTTGCCATAGCTTTTCGCCGTCGCGTCGTCGTCGGCCACGAACAAAGTTCGCGCGACGCGCCAGTCGGCCGTATCCGCGACTTCACCGGCACTCTCCTTGCCCTTCTCGTAATTCGCCCAATGGGTCGCGGCCCATTTGTCGATCAGGAAGTTTGCCGACAGGGGATGGAAATCCCGCGCACCCATCGCGATGACACCCTTGGAGTAGGGCGCGACGACCGTGCCAACAATTTCAGGGCGTGGCTGCTGATAGGGTTTCGGCATGATCCCGACACCCACCTCCTCGAAGATCGAAACCTCCGTCGAGACCTTGAACCGGTTGTCCGGCAGATCAATTTTGTAGGGCGGGTCGCGTTCCCAGATTTCCAGAATAACGTCGATGGCTTCGGCAAAGAGCTGGTTTCGGTCTTCGTCGATCATCCCGAGCGCTTCCGCATCGGACCGCAACGCGCCGGCGCTGATCCCCAGGATGAACCGGCCCTCGGCGAGATGATCGAACATGGCCGCATGGGCGGCGACCAGGACCGGGTGCATATGCGACAGATTGGTTGTTCCGGTCGCGAGCTTGATCTGCTTGGTCGAATGAATAAGCGTCGCGTGGAACAACATCGAGCTGGTGATGCTCTCCGCCTTGTCGGTCAGATGTTCCCCGATGAAGGCATCATGAAACCCCAGTTCATCGCAGAAAATTACCGCCTCGCGGTCCTCGCGCAGCACCTGGGTGTAGTCGCGGTGCAGCGGATGCACCGGCATGGCGAAGTAACCTAGTTTCATGGCTGTCACACTCTCTGCCTGATTGGGTCAACGCGTCTTCGATCAGAACAGGGTATGCACTCGCGTCGTGCGCGGCGATCCGAAATACGATGCCAATCTCGCGATGTGAGCAAAATACGTGCGCGCGCCAACCTCCCCTAAACCTCGGCAATCAGAGGTCTTCGGGCGCCTCGATACCGCTCGCGGCCAGCTGATCGGATAAGTCTTGTTTCAACCGGGCAAGGCCGGATTCGTCGCCGGCCTCACAGCGGGCCACCAAAACATCCTGCGTGTTCGATGCCCGGAGCAGCCACCAGCCATCGGGCGTGCTGACACGAACCCCGTCGATACCCGATACATCGGCCCCGGCATCCGACAGACGGGCCTCGACTTCTCCGATCACGGCGAACTTGCGCTCTTCCGAACAGGGGAACCGCAGTTCGGGCGTGTTGCAGACCACCGGCAGCTTGTCGAGAAGGTCGGCCAGGGTCTCTCCCTTGCGTTCCAGCAGCGACAAAAGGCGCACGGCCGCGTACAGGCCGTCATCGAACCCAAAATAGCGGTCGGCAAAGAAGATATGGCCGCTCATCTCGCCGGCCAGCGGCGCGCCTGTTTCGGTCATCTTCGATTTGATCAGGGAATGTCCCGTCTTCCACATCGTCGGCACACCGCCGAGCCGTGCGATCTCGTCGAACAGGACCTGGCTCGACTTCACGTCGGCGATGATCGTGGCACCGGGATCATCGAGCAGTACATCTTCGGCGAACAGCATCATGAGCTGGTCTGCCCAAAGGATGCGCCCCTTCCCGTCAATCACACCGATGCGGTCCGCGTCCCCGTCAAATGCAATTCCCAGTTCGCAATCATGTTCGGCGACATGGTTTTGCAGGTCGACAAGGTTGGCCGCCACGGTCGGATCCGGATGATGTCCGGGAAATGTGCCGTCGACGATACCATTGACCACATGGTGATGGCCGGGCATGCGCGAGCAGAGCATGTTGAGGACTTCGCCCCCCGCCCCGTTGCCCGGGTCCCATGCGATCCGCGCCATGCGCAGTGGTTGATGTTCCTGTGCCAGGACCGCGACATAGTCTTCGCGAACGTCGATATCCTCGACGCTGCCGTTGCTGCCGTCGGCATATCTCGCGGTTCGTGCAATCTCGCCCAGCCGCTGGATGTCGTCACCGAAGAACGGCTTGCCGGCCAGCGTCATTTTGAAGCCGTTATAGTCCGCGGGATTGTGGCTTCCCGTCACCATCAAACCCGAGCCGGTTTCAAGGTGGCGGATCGCGAAAGACAGCATGGGGGTCGGCCCCATGTTGATTCGCTTCACCGCGAGCCCGCAGGCCATGAGCCCGTCGAGAACCGCTTCAGCCAGATCCGGCGACGTCAGGCGACCGTCGAATCCCAAGGCGACCTGATCGCCACCATTTTCGACCACACAAGTGCCAAAACTACGGCCGACCGCATAGGCATCATCACGGGTCAATGTTTCGCCGACGACGCCGCGGATGTCGTATTCACGCAGAATCGTGGGATCGAACGAATGGGCATCCGCCATGCGGAACCTCTAACGGGCTGGGGTTACGGAAGTGCGGCCCACGGATGTGTAGTGGAAACCGGCAGCGGCCATCTCTTCGGGTCGATAGATGTTCCTGAGGTCGACCATGATGGGCTGCGTCAGGAGTGAATCCATGCGCGCGAAATCGAGACCGCGAAACTCGTTCCACTCGGTCAGGATCGCCACCGCGTCCGCGCCGTCCATGGCATCGTAGGCATCCTGGCACCACACCGGCCCGTCCAGCAGTTTCTTCGCCTCATCCATGCCCACGGGATCAAAGGTCCGCACGGTCGCGCCCGCCTCGATCAACCGTGGCACGATGACCAGGCTGGGTGAATCGCGCATGTCGTCGGTATTCGGCTTGAACGTCAGCCCAAGTACCGCAATCGTCTTGCCCTCGACGTTGCCGCCGCAGGCCGCGATGATTTTGCGCGCCATCGCTTCCTTGCGCTCGGCGTTGACCGCGATGACCTGCTCGACAATCGTGATCGGCGCCTCGGCGTCGCGGGCCGAACGCACCAGCGCCTCGGTGTCCTTCGGGAAGCAAGACCCACCGTAACCCGGTCCGGGATGGAGAAACTTGCCCCCGATCCGGCCATCGAGGCCAATTCCCTTGGCCAGTTCCTGCACGTCCGCGCCGACTTTCTCGCACAGATCCGCGAACTCGTTGATGAAGGTGATCTTGGTCGCCAGGAACGTGTTGGCGGCATATTTGATCAGCTCCGCCGTCTCCAGGCTCGTCTGGATGATCGGTGTATCGCGCAGGAACAACGGGCGATACATGCTCGCCACGGCCTCGCGTGCACGCTCTGTATCCGCGCCAATCACCACCCGGTCCGGACGCATGAAATCCTCGATCGCGGAGCCCTCACGCAGGAACTCCGGGTTCGACGCGATGTCGATGTCGGCATCGGGGGCGGCGGCACGGATGCGTTTCAGCACCTCGCGTCCGGTCCCCACCGGCACCGTCGATTTGGTCACCACGACGGTGTAGCCGTCGGCGGCGCGCGCGATATCTTCGGCGGCCTGGAACACATAGCTCAGGTCGGCATGGCCATCGCCACGGCGCGACGGTGTGCCAACCGCGATAAAGACCGCGTCGGCACCCGATACCGCCGCCGCGAGGTCGGTCGTAAAGCTCAGACGGCCCCCCGCCACATTGCGGGCGACGAGATCATCGAGCCGGGGCTCGTAGATCGGCATTTCGCCCGCCTCGAGCATTTTGATTTTTTCCGCATCGAGGTCGACGCAGACGACATCCCAGCCAAATTCGGAGAAACAGGCACCCGATACCAGGCCCACATAGCCCGTCCCCACCATCGCAATCTTCATTCGGACAAGTCTCCTATGCGGGCCAGCATCTCTCGTGTTCCCGGGCCCAGATCGTCGCGTTCGAGTGCGAATGCCACATTCGCCTCGAGAAAGCCGAGCTTGTCACCGCAGTCGAACCGCCGACCTTCAAAGGCGAGGCCATGGAACGGCTGCCGGCCGATCAGTTTGGCCATCGCGTCTGTCAGCTGAATTTCACCGCCCGCCCCCGTCTCGCGTCGCTCAAGTTCCGTAAACACCTCTGGGGTCAGGATGTACCGCCCGATGACAGCCAGATTCGATGGTGCGCTGCCCTGCGCCGGCTTTTCGACCAGTCCCGTTACCGGGCGGACACGGCCATCGGCGCCACCGGAATCGATGATGCCGTAACGCGACGTGTGTTCGTCGGGTACTTCCATTGCCGCGATGACATTGCCACCCGCCGCATCGAAGACATCGACCATCTGGCGCAGACAAGGCGTCTCGGCCTGAATCAAGTCATCGGCCAACAACACGGCAAAAGGCTCATCGCCGACCAGGTGTCGCGCGCACCAGACCGCGTGGCCCAGGCCAAGCGGTTCCTGCTGGCGGACATAGGCGATGTTGCCCGGTTGCAGGAGAGACTCGTGAATGTCGTCCAACTCCGCAGACTTGCCCTTTGCTGCCAGCAACGCCTCAAGCTCGATGCTGCGATCGAAATGGTCTTCGATCGCGCTTTTGCCCCGGCCTGTAACGAAGATGAACTGCTCGATGCCTGCGGCCCGCGCTTCGTCCACGGCGTATTGAATAAGCGGCCGGTCAACCACCGGCAGCATCTCTTTGGGCATGGCCTTGGTTGCAGGTAAAAACCTGGTCCCCATGCCACCGACGGGAAAAATCGCCTTGCGTACGCGATTGGTCATGAAAGAGGCCGAAAATCCGTTTGCGGAGCGCCATCAAGCGCATGCGCGACTTTTGCCATAGCGCCGGGATACCCGCAAGCGTGCGTGGTTACCGCGTGAGCAGCGTGTCCTTGGCCTGATTGACCTTCGCTGCCATCCAGTCGGAACCACCCTGGTCCGGATGCGCGCGCTTCATTTCGGTCCGATACGCCGTTTCAATGTCGGATTCCGATGCGTTTTCGTCCACGCCCAGTATCTCGCGGGCCTCGGCCTCGCTCATGCCCGTCTGCGTCCAGGGGCTATTCCCACCACCGGACCGGGCATCTGACTCTCGTGCGCCGGATGCTGCATCACCCCCGGCGACATCGCGCCAGTCGGGATGATTGCGGTCCATATAGCTCTCCAGCACGCTTCGGGACTGCTCATCCTCGACAGCGCAAAGCCGCCAAAGCTCGACCATCTCACCGAGTTTCAACGCCGAGAGCATCCGTCCGGCCAGCGGCCCCTCTCGGACCTCACCATCCATCTCGCCCGTATCGTGATCGAGTTCCATCCGGAGGAACCGCGTCTCGACCTGGCTCGACTGGCCCGCACGCGGACCGCGCGCGTTCTTGCGCATGGTGTTGATCGCGCGCAGGCGCATGAGTAGCGGCATCGCCGGAAACAGCAGCGCCCAGATGAAATTCCAACGGCCCGAAAGGGCGATCGCGATCAGGCCAACCACCAACAAAATCGCACCCGTCCAGCGCATGGCGCGGAAGATTTGAGCGGGTTGCGCGCTGACAAACCAGCGGGCGACAAAATATAGGCCCACCAGGACGAAGATTGCGAGAACGAGCAATGGCAGCATGGATCGACCCTATTTCCCGCCGCGCATCTGGTCGGCAATCTGGAGCACCCTGCCCCCCTTGCGCTTCCCGAGATCCTCGAGTGCGCGACGGCCACCGGCGGAGAAGACCGCCACCGCGGCCAGCAATTCCCGCAGCTGCTGGGCGCTGCCCGCATCGAAACCGCAATAAGCGCCGCCGGAGAGCTTGGCGATTTGCTCGAACGCGCGACGCGAGACCGGCTCTCCACCTTCGTGAAAGATGAACACCGGTGTGCCCACGAGGCCAAGCTGGCCGGCGAAATGCCCCAGCTCGTCGATATCCTCTTCCACCACGTCGCCGACAAACACGAGCGCATCGACCTTTTGCGTGTTGGTTTCCTTCAGCGCATGCCGCAGGAGCTTGCGTATCTGGGTGCGACCGGCAAGGCAGCGCACCTTGATCATGCGGCGCACCAGTTCGTCGGGCGATTCAAGCCAGTTGGTCACCTTCATCTCGCCGAAGCCCCGATAGAAGGCGAGTTGCACTTCCAGGCCGCCGATGTCGTCGGTCGAGGCAAACATCTCGGATTGGAGCTGGCACGCCATATCCCAGGTGGGCTCGCGACTGGCCGTGGCATCAATCGCGAATAACAGGCGCCCGCGTCGGCCGGCGGGCTTGGTCGGCGGCGTGGCCGCGACCTTCTGCAAAAACGCATCGATATCCGCACGCGACGACGCGTCGGCGGGAAGTTTCGGATCGCGTTCGGTTCCACTCACGACGCCATTACCTCTTATCTCGTGGACGCAACTTCGGGCGCTTCAGCCGCCTCGGGCACCCCGATCGTCTGCAGCAGGTACCGCACCTCCTGCAGTGCGGCCATGTGGGACATGGTCAATGTCACATCGGCCCCCTCCTCTCGAACGTCAAGGAGGGTCAGTCCTTTCAGGAACAATTCGCGAAAAATCACCCGCTCGCTGAAGCCATGCGCAAGGCGAAAGCCGAGCCGGCGGGACAAACCCTCCAGTGCGGCATCCATGTTGCGCTTGTTCTTCGAATCCAGTGTGGCCAGCCGGTTGCGCATCACGATCCAGTCGATCGACCCGCCATCGCGCTGGGCGCGCACCTTCTTCTGCTCCCAGACCATCTCCGAATACGCGCTCAGCTGGAGCACCTCGTTGGTTTCGTGATCGACCCGTCCGAGCAAGTCGAGATCGACGAAGCTGTCGTTCATCGGGGTGACCAGGATGTCGGCATAAGAGTGGGCGTTGCGTGAAAGCGGGTTATCGCTGCCGGGTGTATCCAGAACGATCACGTCGCAGGTCGCGCTCAATTCCTTCAGCGTGTCGGCAAGCCGCAGACGGTCGTTCTTCTTGGCCGCATATCCATCGCGCAAATCGCTGAGGCCGATCGCCCGGTAGGTCGGGTGCGGCAGTTGCAGCCGCATCTTTGCAGCGTAGATCCGTCGATTGTCGAAGTAGCGCGCCAGCGTGCCCTGCCGCGCATCCAGATCAATCGCGCCGACCGCATACCCCTCGCGCAACAGACCAACAATGATGTGCATCGCCGTCGTCGACTTACCGGTCCCGCCCTTCTCGTTGCCGAGCACGATCACGGTCGCATCCACGCCCGCAGGGTTCTCCGCGCGCGGCGTTTGCAGGTCTGTTTCCTCGATCGTCATGCGGCACGCAACCAGACGGCGGTGTCGTGGAACACCGCGCCGCCATTCGGTCGACCCGCATCCGCGCTGACCAGCAGATTGATACCGATCCCTTCAACGAAGGCCCGGTTCGGCCAGACGCTTTCGACAATCACGGTACCGCGGCGCAGCCCCTCGGTCGGGCGCACATGTATCAGTAATGACCCCAGAGCATTACCAATCCGCACGAGATCGCCGGCCTCGAGCCCGAGCTCCGCGCAGACCGCCGGATGTATCTGGGCCTCGGGCCGGCCCTCGCGCGCCTGACTGGTCGCGGTCTCCGTGAAGCTGGTGTTCAGATAGTTTCGCGACGGTGCGGTCACCAGCCGGAAGGGATGCGTGTCGTCCCGGTTGTCGATGTTCGCGTCATGGTCCGGCAGGCGCGGCATGTCGTGGTGATTGCCGCCGACCTTCGACCAGTCGGGCATGAAGTGGAACTTGCCATCGGCGTGCCCGAAGCCGTCAATGAAATGGGCTTCATCGAACGACCGCGCCCGGTCGTCCCAATGTCCCTCCCAGGTGGCTTGCGCGCTGTCATAGCCCGACCGGCGCAGGGTCTCGTCCATCAGGCCCCATGCGTCCACCTCAAAGCCCGGATGGGAAGCACCCAATCGCTTCGCCAGGCCACAAAGGACATCGTGGTTCGACCGCGCCTCGCCCACCGGCTCGATCACGGCACGCGTGACCTGCAGGTGGGTATGCCCGCCGGCGACATAGAAATCGTCGTGCTCGAGGAAGGTCGTCGCGGGCAGGACGATATCGGCCATCTGCGCGGTCTCGGTCATGAATTGCTCATGCACGCAGACAAACAAATCCTCGCGCATGAAACCCTCGCGCACCTTGCCCAAATCCGGCGCCACATTCATCGGGTTCGTGTTCTGGATGAACAGCGCGGTCACCGGCGGCCCGTCCCCCAGGTCGCGCGCGTCACCGGTCAGGATCGGGCCTATTCGTGACTGGTCGAGCAACCGCACCTTCAAATCGCGGACGTCGTGCCCCTCGATCAGCGTCTTGTCGATGTCGTATATCGCCCCGTGCGAATAAAGCGCGCCCCCGCCGGGATATTGCCAGGCACCGGTGATCGCCGGCAGGCAGCTCGCGGAGAACATCTGCACGGCACCATTGCGCGAGCGCGTGAAACCGAATCCGAGCCGCAGATAGCTGCGCTTGTTCGCGCCATAGAGCTTCGCGAAGGCCTCGATCTCCTCGACAGGGATCGACGTGATCTCGGCGGCCCATTCCGGCGTGCGCGACGCCAGATGCGCCTCCAGCTCGGCGGCACCGGCGGTGTATTTTTCCAGATAATCCCGGTCCGCCAGTCCGTCGCGGAACAGGACATGCATCACCGCACAGGCCAGCGCGCCGTCCGTACCCGGGTTGGGCATCAGGTGAATGTCGGCCTGCTTGGCGGTCTCGGTAACATAGGGATCAACAACCACGATCTTCGCACCGCGATTCTTGCGCGCGCGTGCCGCATGGCTCATCACGTTGACCTGGGTGCTGACCGGGTTGCAGCCCCAGATGACGATCAGGTCGGATTCCGCCATCTCGCGCGCATCCACCCCGCGTTTGGCGCCGACACCGGCTTGCCAGCCTGCATCGGACAACGCGTTACAAAACGTCGAATGCTGGCGCGAATACCCCATCGTGTGGCGCAGGCGCTCGATTCCGTCGCGTTGCACCAGACCCATCGTCCCGGCATAGAAGAACGGCCAGACCGTTTCCGGACCATATTTCTCGGTGGCCCGGGCCAGCTCCGCGGCAACCGTATCGAGTGCCTCGTCCCAGGAAATCTCCTCGAAAGCCTCGCGGCCGACGCCCTTTTTACCGACGCGGCGGAGCGGCCTGGTGAGGCGGTCAGAGTGGTGCACCCGCTCGGCGTAGCGCGCGACCTTCGCGCAGATCACACCCGCCGTATACGTGTTGGCGCTCGCGCCCCGCACCCGGCCGATCGTCTGCGGCGTCAGGCGTTCCACTTCCAGCGCGCATGTGCTCGGGCAGTCATGCGGGCAGGCCGAGTGAAACAACTGGACCTCGCCGTCGGCATTGCTGCCAGCGTCAGCGCCACCAACAGGCTGATTCGGTCGGGTTTGATCGAGCGGCATCGTGTGTATCTCCAGATGCACACTATAGCCGAGATGCCCGGAATCGTCGAACTTCCGGCGCGTTCCAGGGCATCAAAATTTGATCTCGCCGTCCGGCCGGAAGGTTCGGAACGCAAACGCAAATGTCACGTCATACGGGACATCGCGCAGCGCGCCGTCGGCATCCGGTTTCTGGACGACAATGTTTCCCACATCACGCCCGGCCGGGATCCACGGGCTGTCATGGATTGAATTCTGCCCGGCATGCCATGTCAGGACCAGACCACCGGTCTCGACCCGACCATTCTCACGCACCAGATCAACCGACCATGCCCGGTCACCGACAGCCACGACGCGGGTCAGCGGTGATATCCCGTCGGGCAGGTCGGACGGGTAACGCTCGCGCACCATGTTCCGCGACTGGGTATCCCACAGCGAATCCATATGGAAATACGGCGTTTCGCCGTAGGGCTGGCGCATCACATCGGCCGGGATCATCACCTTGCCTTTCGGAGCTCTTTCGCGAAACCGCGCCAGGGATTCCAGCCGCGCCGGCAATGCACGCAACAACGTGCCCGCGCGTGATCCCACGATCGCCTCCCCGGTGAATTGCTGCCACCAGCTCTCCGTTGCGTGGTCATACATCACCATATCGGCGTGGCGGATGCGGCCGGTATTCCCGAACGCCACCGCCTGCCCGTCGACCCGCCGGTCGTAGACGACACCCGAATTGCACAACGGGCAGTAACTGACGAGCACCGGCACGCCGCCGACCGTATCGTTGACGATCTCGTGCCACAGCAGCATGCGCAGCGGATAGGCACGCGCATCTCCTTCAATGATGAGAGAGAGCACCGGCTCAAGCGGCCCCATCGCGGTCAGCGCGGTCACCGGCTGGAAGACGGGGTCATCGATCGGCGAGATCGTATCGCGGTAGTTGCCGTCATCCTCGATTTCGGCGAGCGGCACCTGGGCGCGCGCGAAGTCGGTCAGCGGAAACTCGCTCTTCCACAAATCCAGATCGGCGGATGCCCCCGCCGCCCCGGTCAGCAATCCGACCGCAAGCACAAGCGTGCTAGCGGTGAAGCGTGCCATCCGGATTGAAAGCGCGGAACGAAAAGGCGAACACCACGTCATAGGGCACGTCCTTGGCACCGTCGGCGGTCTTCCTCTGGACCACGACATTACCCACATCGCGGCCCCGGAAGATCAATTGTGTGTCGTGGATGGAGTTCTGACCGGATTCCCAAGTCAGCACCAGATCATCGTCGGTGATCGGAGTCTTCTCGCGCAGCGCCGCGAGGGTCCAGGCTTCATCGCCCACGACCACGACCCGGTCCATCGGGCTGACACCGTCGGGCAGCGGATAGGGGAAATGAACCGCCTGCAGCGCGCGCGGAAGGCGTTGGGTATCCATGCCGACATAAGGAGACGCGCCGTAAGGCCGCGCGCCGTCATCCTCGGGCACCAGCACCTGGCCGTTCGGTGCACGCTCGCGAAACCGGGCCAGTGATTCCAGGCGCGCCGGGACCGGCGTCATGCGTTTGCCCGACAGATCGCCGATGATCGCCTCTCCGGTGAATTGTTGCCACCAGCTCTCGGTTTCCTTGTCATACATGACCATGTCGCGATGGCGCAGCCGCCCCGTATTGCCGAACTCCAGCTGCTGTGCGCCCACGCGCCGGTCGAACACCACGCCCGAATTGCACAGCGGGCAATAGCTGATCAGCACCGGCGTGCCGCCGATCACCTCGTTGACGATCTCGTGCCACAACAGAATGCGCAGCGGATAGGCGCGAAAATCACCGTTGATGCCGACCGACAGCACCGGCTCGAGCGGGCCCATATCCTTGACCTCGGCGACGGACACATATTTCGGCTCACGTACCGGTGGGATTGAATCCCGCGTGTTGCCGTCATCGTTGATCTCGTCGAGTTCGATGATCCGGGTGTCGAAATTGGTGGCCGGAAATTCGCGCTGCCATTTCGACACGCCCTGCGCGAACGCGCCGGGCAATACGCCCCAGAGCGAGAATGCGGCGATCGTGAAAACGACGAAGGCCAGCCCCAACCGGGACCGGCCTTCCCCATTTCCGAGATGCCTGCTCAGGAAACTTTTCAACACATTGGTTCCGTTTTCGGGATTTCAGTTCGCGGACGGCCCTACTTGTTTATCGTGCTGTCCGGATTGAACGCGTGGAACGAGAAGGCAAAGGTCACGTCATGGACCTCATCGACGAGCTTGCCGCCTTCCTTGCGCTGCACCGTCACGTTGCCGATGTCGCGACCCTGAGAGATGTTGCGCGCATCCATCGCCGAGTTCTGGCCGGATTCCCAGGTGATGACCAGATCGTCGGTCTCGACCCGCTTCTCCTTGCTCAGGAGATCCATCGACCAGGCCTCGCCGCCGACGGCGACCACATAGTCGAGCGGGCGGATGCCTTCGGGGAAACTCCCGCGATACAGGAACGGACGCGACGAGCTGTCATATCCGGCATACGGGTTGAACCCGGCGCCACCGCGCGGGCTCAGTAGCACCTCACCTTCAGGAAAGCGCTCCTTGAACAGGTCAAACGCCTCGACGCGGACAGGCAGCATGGTCAGCTGGGTGCCGGTCATCTCGCCGACGATCCCCTCGCCGATGAACTGCTGCCACCAGCTATTGGTCTCGTGGTCCCACATCACCAGATCGGAGAACCGAAGCTTGCCCGACACGCCGAATGTAAGGATCTGGCCATCGACATTGCGGTCGAACACCACGGCCGAGTTGCACAACGGGCAGAATGTGACCGCAATCGGTTTGCCGCCGAGTTCGTCATTGACGATCTCATGGGTCATCAGGATACCCAGCGGATACGCTCGGGCCGCCCCGTTGACCGAAACGGTGATCACCGGCTCGGTGCCCTTATAGAGGCGGTCCACTTCGGCGATGGAACCAAACTGGGGATTATAGATCGGAGGAATGCCGTCCTTCGGGACACCGCCCGAGAAAATTTCATCGAACGGCACACTCGATTTCGAGAAATCGGTTTGCGGCCATTCGAGCTTCCAGAACGCCGGATTGGCCTGACCGCTGGCGGACACAGCGAGGAACAACAGGCCGGCGGCGATCATGACACCGACGCGGCCCCATTTTTGAGTGGTGAGAAGTGGCATAACGAACATCCCGTAGCTTTCGTGTTCAGTTTCAATTTCACATGATCCCGGCGGGGAAAGAAACGGCGGCGTCTCCGCCGCCGTTTAAGTATCTCCAAGCGTGTTTCGATTGGAGAAGCACGATGATCATGAGCATTAGATGATGATCTGCCGCTTCGTATAAAGTCACTCTGCGTCACGAGTTTGTGAGAGAATCGACGGGCTTGCCGGTTTGATTTTTCAGCCCAGATGGTGGACCGCAACAGGAGTACAACCCAGCATGGCGACCATCGCGCTGCATATCGGCATTCCGCCATCGCGATGCCGGTTCGGCCAGACGCCCCAGGAGACAAACCCGTGAGCCTGTCCACCCTGCTGAAAGACGTGCGCGCCTGTGACATCTGCGCGGCGGCCCTGCCCCACGGCACCCGACCCGTGCTCCAGGCCGGACGCAAGGCACGCATCCTGATCGCCGGCCAGGCGCCGGGGCGCAAGGTCCATGAAAGCGGTGTCCTGTTCGACGACCCGAGTGGCGACCGCCTGCGTGACTGGCTCCAGGTCGATCGCGAGGTTTTCTACGATCCCGACAGACTGGCGATCCTGCCCATGGGCTTCTGTTACCCGGGCCCGGGCAAGTCGGGTGACCTGCCGCCACGCCCCGAATGCGCGCCGCAATGGCGCCGCCCATTGCTCGACCTTCTCCCCAATATCGAACTGACCCTCGTCGTCGGCCAGTACGCGCAGGCCCACCACCTGCCCGACAACCCCCACAAGAATCTCACCGAGACCGTGCGCGCCTGGCAGGATTTCTGGCCACACGCGCTGCCGCTACCCCATCCCAGCCCGCGCAACAACATCTGGATGCGCAAGAATCCGTGGTTTGAAGCCGACGTGCTACCGGCACTTCGCGGCGCGGTTCACAAAATACTGTCCGACGCAGGCTGACCCCACTGCCAATTGGCCGAGACACGCGATAGGCGCGCGCCGTGACCGGTGATACCCTCGCCTTGCTGCCAACAAGTTCAGAGGAACAGATTATGTCCCTCCAAAGCGATGCCGCCCGGCCGACCACCGCGATCGACCCCAACGAAATTCCAATCGTGGATATCGGGCCGGTGCTCGCGGGCGTACCCGGTGCCATCGAGAATGCCGCTGCGGCATTCCACGAGGCCTGCACCGGCATGGGCTTCCTGTTCCTGGTCAACCACGGGATCGACGAGGGCGTCGTGGCACGCTCGTTCGAGGCATCCCGTCGATTTCACGCACTGCCGATGGAAGAGAAACTCAAGGTACGGATGAACCGCCACCAATGCGGCTACATGCCGCCGAACGTGTCGGTTCACAGGGATTCATTCGAGACCCACAACACCGCGCAGAAGGCGCAAGTTAGCGAAGCCTACAAATTCACCTTCGACCTCTCCCCCGACGATCCCGACTTCGACAAAAACCGACGCTTTCGCGGCCACAACAAATGGCCCGACGAGGAAACGGCTCCGGGCGTGCGCGATGCGTTCATGGATTTTCATGTGACGTTCGAGGGCTTTGCGCAGAATTTGCTGTCTGTCCTGTCCGTCGCCTTGGGGATGCCAGCTGATTTCTTCGGGCCCTTCTTCGAGCGTTCAAGCTCGATGACCCGGATCGCGCACTACCCGCCGATCCCCGATCAGGACGAGGAAATCTCTCTGCCCGGCCATAAGGATCTGTCGTTCCTGTCGCTCATCCCGCCGGCCACCCATCCGGGCCTGGAAATCCTCACCCCGTCAGGCGAATGGATCGCGCAACCGATCGTGCCGGACGGGCTGTTGTTCAACACCGGCAGCACGCTCTGCCGATGGTCCAACGATGTGTATCGGGCCACGCCGCACCGGGTCCGCGCCGCGCCCGATACCGACCGACACTCGAACATCTTCTTCCTCTACCCCAATGTGGACGCGCTGATGGAATGCCTGCCGACCTGCACGGACGCGGACAATCCCGCGCAATACCCGCCGGTCACGTTTGGAGAATTTCACGCAGACTACGCGGCGCGGAATTTCGCCTACGCCGAAGACTGGGATTGAGTGCCGGCTTTAGTGAAAACCGGCCGGCGCGGTCGCGCTAGCAAAGTCGGTGCTTCTGGTCCATCCGCAGGGCGTCGAGGTCTTTTTCCCACTCTTCATCACCCGGCGCCTGATGGATGCCGAGCGTGGCCTTGTGATAATCGAAATCATCCTCGCCTTCCGCGGGCTTCGCATCCCAGGAATCCTTGGTGACGAGTGCCGACCAGGTGCCGAGGACAATGCAAATGACGATAAGCGCCAGGATGACAATGACTTCCATACTCATGGCTCGGTTCCATGTTCAGTGCCGTGGATCAGGCAATCTGGCACAAAACCGCGATTGAGGGGAATTCAACTCCTGGAGAGCGGCGCGGCGGACCGGGTTGTCATTGGCGTCCCGCCAGGGGAAACGTAGTATCCCGCCGCGATCACCCTAATTCGGTCGCGACAGAGGATTTCCGCATGAGCCAGGAACCGTCGGACCACATGCCGATCATCGATAACGCGGATGCCGCTCACCGGGTGCGCCAGAGCCAACATGACTTCGTGAAGGTCGGGATCACCGATATCGACGGCCTCATGCGCGGCAAATACATGCACCGGGAGAAGTTTCTCGCTGCACTGGATGCCGGCTTCGGCTTTTGTGATGTCGTCCTGGGCTGGGACATCAACGACCAACTCTATGACAATAGCCATTACACGGGCTGGCACACCGGATTTCCCGATGCGCCGGTGCGGATCATTCCCGAGTCCGGCCGCCAGATCCCATTCGAGGACGGGTGTTGGATGTTCCTCGGGGAGTTCGCGCATCCGGCGTCAGAAATATGTCCGCGCGGGGTTCTTGGGCGGGTTCTCCAGAAAGCAACCGCGATGGGTTACGGCGTCCTCGCGGGCTTTGAGTATGAGTTCTTCGTCTTCGCGGAAACGCTGGCGAGTGCGGCGGCCAAGCAGTACCGGGACATGACCCCCGTAACGTCCGGGAACACCGGCTACTCCCTGCTGCGTCAATCCACGCTCGCGCCTCTCTACACCGATATCTTCTCCAGCATGGAGGCGATGGGAATCGGGCTTGAGGGCATCCACGAAGAAATGGGAGCCGGCGTCATCGAGGCGGCTATCCAGGTCGATACCGCCCTCGCAGCAGCCGACAAGGCCAGCCTGTTCAAGACCTATACGAAGGCGCTTATCCAGAACCGCGAATTGATCGCGACCTTCATGGCCAAATGGAACGTGGACGAGGCCGGACAGTCGGGGCATTTGCATCTGTCGCTGACCACCGATGAGGGCGCCACAAACCCGTTCCACGACCCCGCGGCCGAACACGGCATCAGCGACACGATGCGGCATTTCATCGGCGGCCAGCAGACCCACATGGCAGACCTGACGGCCATGGTTGCGCCCACGGTGAATTCCTACCGCCGCCTGATCCCCGGAATGTGGGCGCCCACCGATGCGACCTGGGGCATCGACAATCGCACCTGTGCCATCCGGGCCCTGCCGGGCAGCCCCAAGTCACACAGGCTCGAGTATCGGGTGCCCGGCGCTGACGCGAACCCCTATCTGGTCGCCGCGGCGGCCATCGCGTCCGGCCTGCACGGGATCGAGCACGCGATCGAGCCAACCGAGCGACACAGCGGTAACGCCTATGACGGAGATCACCCCGATCATCTGCGCCTCCCGTCAAATCTCGCGGATGCGGGCACGCGTTTTGCCGGGTCCGCCATGGCGCGTGAATGGTTTGGCGATGCGTTCGTCGATCACTTTGCCGCGTCGCGCGACTGGGAGGCCCGTCAGCTTCCGCTGGAGCCCGCAATCAGCACGGCCGAAATGGACAGATATTTCGAACTGATCTGACAATCCGCCCCGAAGGTGTAACATCACCAAAAAAGGGGGCAGATGATGGTCGAGAAATTCGGAATTTCACAGCCTGTTCGCCGACGCGAGGATACGCGTTTCCTCACGGGCCAAGGCACCTATGCCGACGACGTCAATCGTGATGGACAGGTCTATGCGAGCTTTGTGCGCTCGCAACACCCGCACGGCAGCATCCGGGGTATTGACAACGCAGCGGCGGAAAGCGCGCCGGGTGTCGTCGGCGTGTTCACCGGTGCGGACCTGGTCACCGCCGGCATCCATGGACAGGTGCCGCGCGCACTGTTGCCAGGCTTCGTCACGACCCCTACCCCGCGCCCCGGCCTCGCCGACACCGTCGTCCGCCACGTCGGAGAGCCCGTCGCGGTGGTGATCGCTGAAACACGCGCGCTGGCTGATGATGCGGCCGGCCTCATCGAGGTCGATATAGAGGCACTCCCTGCCGCCATCGAAATCACCGATGCACGTGCGCCCGGCGCGCCGGTCGTCTGGTCAGAGGCACCGAACAATGTCTGCCAGGAATGGACCCATGGCGACCGCGACGCGGCAGAGCGTGCCTTCGCCGACGCGACACATGTGACCCGTCTGAAGCTGCGCAATAACCGTGTCGTCGTGAACCCGATGGAGGTGCGCACCAGCCTCGCCGAACATGACGCCGCGGCCGACCGCTACACCCTCACCTGTTCCAGCCAGGGCGTGCACTACATGCATGAGGTCCTGAGTGAGCAGATGCTCCGCATTCCCGGTGAGAAGCTGCGCGTGCGCACCCATGATGTGGGTGGCGGGTTCGGCGTCAAGGAACAGCCCTACCCCGAAGACGTCGCGATCCTGTTCGCCGCCAAGGCCATCGGCCGCCCGGTGAAATGGACGGGCAGCCGCATCGAGCATTTCCTGTGCGACAACCAGGCACGTGACGCCAATATTGACGCCGCGCTGGCCCTCGACGAGGACGGAAATTTTCTGGCGATCCGGGTCACCGTCGACGATGCCATGGGTGCCTACTATGCGGGCCACGGTCCGTTTATTTCGGTCCGCAACATGACCAACGGTATACCGCTCGTGTACCGGACGCCGGTCATGGACGTCACGGTCCGGCTGGTGTTCACCCACACCGGCTCTGTCGGTCCGTATCGCGGCGCGGGCCGCGAACAGGCCGCCCTGATCGTTGAACGCCTGATCGACGAGGCCGCACGCGAAACAGGGCGTGACCCGCTCGAACTGCGCCGCCAAAACTATATCCCGCCCTCGGCTATGCCCTACGAAACGCCAGCCGGGCGCACCTATGACTCAGGTGAGTTCGAAGCCGTGTTGAACAAGGCACTCGTCACCGCCGATTGGGACGGGTATCAGGCCCGGCGCGACGCCAGCGAGGCCGCTGGCAAGATACGCGGGCGCGGGCTGGCGAGTTGCATGGAATGTGTCGGCGCAGTGCCCTTCGAAGGCGCGATCCTTCGGTTCAATGAGGAAAACAATCTCGACCTCGTGGTCGCAAGCCAGAGCCAGGGCCAGGGACACGAAACCAGCTTCGTGCAGGTCGTGGCCGACCGCCTCGGACTGCCATTCGATGCTATCACCCTGCATCAGGGCGACAGCGACGACGTGCCCATCGGCCTGGCGACCATCGGCTCGCGTTCGATGATCATGACCGGCTCCGCCATCGCCAACACCTGCGACGCGGTGATCGAGAAAGGCCGGGAACTGGCCGCCCATGTACTCGAAGCCGCGGCAGTCGATATTGAATTTTCGGACGGCAGCTTCCGGGTCACGGGCACGGACCGCCAGATCGGGCTCCCGGAATTATCCAAAACCGTACGCATGTTGCGTGCCGCACCGGACGGCCTGCCGGAAGATGTGCCCGACAGGCTCGACAGCGAAGAGGAATTTCGCGCGCCCGATCAGTACTTCCCGAACGGGTGCCATATCTGCGAGATCGAAATCGACCCGAACACCGGTGAGATCGAGATCGAGAGCTACGTCGCAATCGACGATGTGGGCACGGTCGTCAACCCGATGATCGTCCACGGTCAGGTGCATGGCGGGGTCGTGCAGGGTATCGGCCAGGCGCTGCTGGAAAACAGTGTCTATGACCGATCGGGCCAGTTGCTGACAGGCTCGCTTATGGATTACCCCCTGCCCCGCGCACGCCATGTCCCGAACCTGGTCACGGACTTCCACCCGGTTCCCTCGACAACCAACCCGCTGGGGGTCAAGGGCATCGGCGAAGCCGGACTTGTCGGCGCCATACCCACGGTGATGAATGCCATCGCGGACGCGCTCGCCACGCGTGGATGCACCATCGATTTCGACATGCCCGCGACGCCGGAGAAACTCTGGCGCGCCCTTGCCAACGGAAAGACTACATGACGGTCGAACCCGCTGCCCTTCGCGGCACCTGGAGCTTTCCGACCACGATCTGGTTCGGTGCAGGAAAAGTCACGATGCTCGCGCGCGCCTGCAAGACGCTGGGCATGACCAGGCCCCTGTTCGTCACTGACCCCGGCCTGGCGGGTCTCGAGATGGTGGCATCCGCCCTCGCACAGGCGGCAGCTGATGGTGCCACGCCGACGTTGTTCTCGGACATCAAGCCAAACCCGGTGAGCGCAAACATCACCGCCGGCGTCGCAGCCATGCACACGTCGGATTGCGACGGGGTGATCGCTTTCGGCGGGGGGTCGTCCCTCGATGCCGGCAAGACCATTGCCCTGATGGCCGCGCAACCCGAAGACGGTGTCGACCTTTGGGATTTCGAGGAAGGTCGCAAGGACTGGCAGGGTGCGGTGCCGCCACTTCCGATCGTGGCGGTTCCCACCACCGCCGGCACCGGGTCCGAGACCGGCCGCTCCACGGTCGTGTTGAACGAGGCGACCGACCGAAAGGTGATCATCACCCACCCCGGCATGATGCCCGGCATCGTGATCGCCGACCCGGAACTGACACTCGGTTTGCCGGCACATATCACGGCCGCAACGGGCATGGACGCACTGGCGCATTGCCTGGAAGCCTATTGCTCGCCGTTCGACAACCCGCTGTGCGACGGCATCGCCCTCGAGGGCATGCGTCTGGCGCGTGAGAATCTGGCAACCGCAGTCGCGGACGGCACGAACATCGCCGCGCGGTCCAACATGCTCGCCGCCGCCGCCATGGGATCCACAGCCTTCCAGAAAGGTCTCGGGGCCATTCATGCGATGAGCCACCCGATCGGGGCGTTGTATGACACCCATCACGGGCTGACCAACGCGGTCGTGATGCCCTATGTCCTCAACCGGAACCGCTCAGCGATCGAAGCCAGGCTCGCAAGGGTGTCGGCCTATCTCGGGCTCACGCATCAGGCTGACGACGTTGCTGCCGGGTTTGACTCATTCTTCGATTGGACACTGACGCTGCGTTCAAAATTCGCGATGCCGCACACCTTATCCGAACTCGGCGTCGAGCAATCGCGCTTCGATGATCTCGCGGAGATGGCCGCAGCGGACCCGACCGCGCTCGCCAATCCCGTCGCCCTTGATGCTGGCGCGTTCCGCAAACTGTTCGAGACGGCCTACACCGGCACTCTCGGCTAGGGCTCAGCCCTTTTTGTAGGGGTTCGCCAATTCGTCCACGAGGGCGTGCAGCACCTTGCGGAACTGGGCCTCGGACACATCCATCAGGACCGCGTCTTCCAGCGCCTCCTGACACACGTCCTGGATCTCGACGAGGTTCTCGCGCAACACGAGAATCGAATCTTCGCAGCTCACGGCCTCGCCGCTGGGCTGCTCCCACTTATCCGGTTCGACTTTCGCACGCTGCTTGGACTCGGGCATTTGCGTCGCCTTTGCTGCCGTCGGTTGATCTCGGCGATCCACGATCGAATCGATCCGACGGGCATTGAAATATTATTATAGAGCGCTCGGACAAGGCGTCATATTCCACCTTATCAGGCTGTTTTACCGTCCGGCTTCCTTCGATTCCCTCACAAGTCGTTGAAGTTCATTGAAGATTAACGGCGCAAATGCAAAATCCATGAAGTTGGTTAATGGTCGTTAAGTCATTCTGTCCGGGAGGACGCCATGTCCGTGTACACCGCGCCTGCTTTTGACGAACACGAGAATGTCCTGTTCGGGTTCGACCGGGAGACGGGACTGCGCGCGATCATCGCCATCCACAATACCAGTCTGGGCCCGGCCGTCGGCGGTTGCCGCATGTGGCCCTATGCCGATGAGGCGGCCGCACTCGAAGATGCGCTGCGCCTGTCGCGAGGGATGACCTACAAATCGGCGCTCGCCGGTCTCCCGTTCGGCGGCGGCAAATCCGTCATCATCGGCGATGCCCGGAAAGACAAGACCCCGGCCCTGATGCGGGCCATGGGACGGATCGTCGACAGCCTCGCCGGTCGCTATGTCGCTGCGGAAGATATCGGCATGACCGTCGCGGATATGGACGAGATGGCGAAGGTGACCAAACACGTCACCGGGACAAGTGCGTCCAGCGGCAATCCCTCCCCCTATACCGGCTACGGGGTCTTCCAGGGCATTCGTGCCGCCGTCGCCCATAAACTGGGCCACAATGACGGGCTCGCGGATGTACAGGTGGCCATCCAGGGCCTGGGCTCGGTCGGTTTCGATCTGGCGCGTCGACTCCACGAGGCTGGCGCGCGTTTGCAGGTTGCCGACATAAATGGCGAGGCGATTACGCGCGCCGTCGACGAATTCGGCGCGGTGCCGGTCGACACACATGACGTTCATGGCGCCGACGTCGATGTGTTTGCACCTTGCGCCCTGGGTGCTGTTATCAACGACCAGTCTGTCGGCGAACTGGGTGCGAAGATCATCGCGGGATCGGCCAACAATCAACTCGCCGATGACAGACATGGCGCCGAGCTGGCCGCGCGCGGAATTCTGAACGCGCCCGACTATGTGATCAACGCCGGTGGCATTATCGAGATTGCCCATGGAACCGACTTCGGCGGCACCCATGACGACACTGCGATCTTCGAACATCTCGATCGAATCCACGACACGCTGCTTGAGATTTTCGAGCGCGCCGATACAGAGGGCGCGGCGACGAACTTCGTCGCAGATCAGATGGCTGAAGAACGGTTCAGCTGAATAGCCTGCCTGTGGTCCAGAGTATTTTTGGCCGCAGCCCGTGTGTTTTGACCTAGATCAATGCGCCTTTTTTTCTGCAATTGAGAATGACTTGCAATTAGGAACACAGCCTAATAATGTCCGCCCCAATTGAGAACCATTCTCATTCGCAGTTAATCCCTCCGGAGTAGCAAATGCGCAAAAGTACTTACGCCCTCGCCGCGGCCGGTCTCGCCGCCCTTGTACTCGGCGCGGGTGCCGTCGCCCAGGAGCAGGCCGCCGTGAACGCCGGTGAGGTCAATGTTTACTCCTACCGACAGCCGTTCCTGATCCAGCCCATGTTCGACGCCTTCACGCGTGACACCGGCGTGAAGGTCAACGTCGTGTTCGCCAAGACGGGCCTCGTCGAACGTCTGAAACAGGAAGGCCGCAACTCCCCGGCCGATCTGATTTTCACGGTCGACATCGGGCGCCTGAACGACGCCTACGAAGCCGGCGTCACGGCACCGGTCGAGACCGCGCAGCTGACTGCGAGCATCCCCACCGCCTTCCGGCAAGGTGAAGGCCACTGGTACGGGCTCACCCAGCGCGCGCGTATTATCTATGCCTCCAAGGAGCGCGTATCCCGGGACGATGCACCGAAATCCTATGAAGAGCTCGCCGACCCCAAATGGGCCGGGCGTATCTGCACCCGGGCGGGCAATCACGTCTATCAGGTCGCGCTGACCGCCGCGATGATCGCCCATCACGGCGAAGAAAAGGCCGAGGCATGGCTGCGCGGCCTCAAATCGAACCTGGCCCGCAAACCCCAGGGCAACGACCGGGCCCAGGTCAAGGCGATCAACGAGGGCGAATGCGATATCTCGCTCGGCAACAACTATTATTTCGGCCTGATGCTGCAGAATGAAGAACAGTTCGGCTGGGCCCAGTCGGTCTATCCGGTGTTCCCGAAAATCGGCAACAAGGGCACCCATGTGAACATCTCGGGCATGGCGATGACCAAGGCGTCCCCGAACCGGGACAACGCGGTGAAACTCATGGAGTTTCTGACCGGCGACCTGGCCCAGCAGATGTATTCGGAGCAAAACTTTGAATACCCGGTTGTCGCCGGCGTCCCCCAGGCGGGCCTCCTGCGCTCGATGGGTGATCTGCACCCCGATACGCTGGCGCTCGACCGGATCGCCGCGCTCCGGGCCGATGCCTTCAAGCTCGTCGACAAGGTCGGCTACAACGACTAACCGCAGCCGTCAGGCCGGAAAGCACCCATGTCCGTGACGACCCTCTCCTCCCTGTCGTCGAGCACGCGCCCCTCTCAGGGGCGCGTGTGGATTCTGGGTGGCCTGCTGGTGGCGCTCATCGTCGCCGCCCCGCTCGGCGCGATCGCCTGGCTCGCCCTCTTCCCGACCGAGAATATCTGGCCCCATCTGGCATCGACCGTCCTGCCCCGCCACAGCTGGAACACGCTCGTGCTGATGGTTGGAAACGGCATCGGCGTGTTCCTCATCGGCACGGCATCGGCATGGCTCGTCAGCACCTGCGAGTTCCCCGGCCGCCGGCTGTTCGAATGGGCCATGCTCCTGCCGCTTGCGGTGCCGGCCTATATCGTTGCCTTCGTCTACACCGACATCATGGAGTTTGCCGGGCCGGTGCAGGGCCTGCTGCGCGACCTGTTCGGCTGGCAGACATCGCGCGACTACTGGTTCCCGGAAATCCGCTCCATGGGCGGCGCGATCTTCGTCATGTCATTCGTGCTCTACCCTTATGTGTATCTGCTCACCCGCGCGGCGTTTCACGAGCAATCATCGAGTGTCCTCGAGGTCAGCCGCACCCTCGGCCGCGGGCCCTGGCAGACCTTCCTCACGGTCGCCCTGCCGCTGGCACGTCCCGCCATCGTCGTCGGCATCGCGCTGGCCATGATGGAGACTCTCGCGGATTTCGGGACCGTCGACTACTTCGCCGTCAACACCCTGACCGTTGCCGTGTTCAATGTCTGGCTCGGGATGGGCAATGCGGGGGGTGCGGCACAGATCGCGCTGGTCATGCTCGGCTTCGTGGTCCTGCTGATCACGCTGGAGCGGATCGGGCGCCACGGCCGGCAATATCATCACACGTCCTCGCGCTATCAAACCTCACCGCGCGTGCGCCTGCGCGGCGGCCGCAAGATCGCCGCGCTCCTCGTCTGCGCCATCCCGATCGTGATCGGGTTCGTGATCCCCGCCGGCGTGCTGCTGCGCCATGCCATCGTGTTCTTCGACGAATCCTGGAACCAGGCGTTCTTCGCCTTCGCACGGAACAGCCTCACCCTGTCCGCCGCGGCGGCACTCGTCGCGGTCTCGATCGCGGTTTTCCTCGCCTATGGCCGGCGCCTGTCGGGCCGCGGGTTCGGCGCGTTGTCGCGCATCGCGCTACTCGGCTACGCGGTGCCCGGCGCGGTCCTCGCCGTCGGCGTGCTCATTCCCTTCGCCCGCCTCGACAACGCGATCGACGCCATCGCGCGCGATCTGTTCGGGGTGTCGACAGGGCTGATCCTGAGCGGCACGATCTTCGCCCTGGTATTCGCCTATGTGGTGCGCTTCCTCGCGGTGGGCTTCGGCGCCGTCGAAGCCAGCCTCGGCAAGATCCGGCCCTCCATGGACATGGCCGCACGCAGCCTCGGGGCCGGACCGGGACGCACCCTGTGGCGCATTCATCTGCCCCTCGTGCGCGGCAGCCTGATCGCGGCCGGCACCATCGTCTTCGTCGATTCCATGAAGGAGCTACCCGCAACGCTCATCCTGCGGCCGTTCAACTTCGACACGCTGGCCACCCATGTTTATCAGTTCGCGTCCGACGAGCTGCTCGAGCAAAGCGCCCTGTCGGCGCTGACGATCGTGATTGCGGGAATTTTGCCCGTGATCATCCTGAGCCGCGCGCTGCGCCAGGCCCGTCCCGGCACGCGGACGGGTACACGCACGCGCACTCTGGACATCGGCACCCGCAAGGATGTCCTGGACAACGGCTAGATCAGCCCCAATTCGCGAAGCTCGGCAGCCATTTCCGGCGGTGGTTCCTGTTCCGCCACGGCACCGGACGGCAGGTCCGACGGCGCATTCTCGAGTTCCAGGTAACGCCAGCCCTGAAACGGCCGGGAGCGTTTCGAATGAACCCGGACGAGTTTGTGATCGAGATGGATCGCGCAGCGCGGAGTCCCGTCCGCGGCTGTGGCCGGCTCGATCGCGATGATTTTCTGACGCACCAGGATCCGACCCTTGATCACCCAGTAGAGCGACCCGTCATCGGCCAACAGTTCATCGTCACGCCGCGGCGTGTTGCGGGTGAGAATACGCAAAACCGGCCCGTCTCCGGCGGCCTTGCGATCAGCGATACGTTGTTTTTGGCGCTCACGCAGATGGTCGATGGACTCGATGCCGACGGCGAGCTTTACGAGATGAACGGACATGGCCACACAATAGCAGCGGCCTGCGCACAGGTGAACGGGGTTGGGCGGCGTGCCTGTGGTTAACCGGTCATCCGCAATACGAGCGCATCGAGGGACGCGACAAGGTCGATCCCGACCACACCGCCATCTCCCTTGACGTCATTCTTGATGATGGCGCGCATGGCATCCGCGTGCGCGCGCAGCACTTCCGGGTTGAGCTCGGCCGCACTCGAAAGGCGATCGGTATACTGAAAAAGGCATTCGGCGACGTCGGAGATCAGGTCGTAACCGTATGTGGCGCCCTGACCCCGCAAATCATGTGCGACCCGGCGGATATTTTTCATAATATCCGCGGCCTTGGCAGGGTCCGTTTCAAGGTCCATCGCCAGTTCCATCACGTGTAAAATCTCACGCGACACCGTCTCCGCAAACTCATTGCCCAACGAGTCGACTACGGTCTCGGCATGCTTGATCAGGTCGGGATCGATACGACCCATACCTCCCTTACCCACCTTCGCCTTCAGAAGGTTGGGCGGGGTGATCAACTGGTATGCACCGTTTTCCTGGCCTTTTTCAGCCATTACAGCCTCATCCCGCGAACAAATTTTGCAGCGTCACAAGATAAGCAAGGCAGGTTAAGGGAAGGTTAGTCGCCGGCAATCTTGTTGGCATTGGCCTGGCTGGCCTGCAGCGCATCACGCTGCTGCTTGGAAAGGTCACGAACCGACACATCGACCTTTTCAAGCTCAGTCGTCCGCCGTTCCGGCCCATTGTAGCGGGGATCCTGCTTGCGGCGACGGTCCGGGCCGAAATAACTCTCGGTACGCACAAACGGCCGCGGTTCCTCGATCACTGATTCCAGCCGCGACATCAGAACATCGACCGTGAAAGGTTTTGCCAGAAACTCGGTCACGCCACGGTCACGGGCACTCTGGACGCGGTCCCCATCCGAATAGGAAGAGATCATGATGATGGGCACATAGGGATTGGGGCTCTTGTGCGACGTCCGGATCATGTCGACGAGATCGAGACCACTGATCGGCTCCATCTCATAATCGGTAAACACGAGGTCATATTCGAGCCGGCAGAATGAATCGAAGCCCGTCACACCGTCCTCGGCCACATCGATGGCGTGGATGCCGACGGCATAGAGGATCGTCCGCAACAACTGCCGGATATGGGCATTGTCGTCGATGATCAGAATACGTAGGCCTTCGAGCTGATAGCTCACACGAGTTCCTTCTGGACGCACATCCAAGACAAGGACGCGCCGGACAATAACCGACGCACGACCAGATTAGGTTCCAGTGGTTACCGAAAGGTTTAGATCGGCCGTCGAATCCGGGCCCTTAGATGCTCGCGCGGATCGCTTGTGCGGCTTTCGAAGTCGGCGAACGCCCCAGAACATCACAAATGAACTGGCCTGCATCGACCAGTTTCGTCATATCCACACCGGTCTCGATGCCCATGCCGTCCAGCATATAAACCACGTCTTCCGTGGCCACATTTCCCGAGGCGCCCGGTGCGTAGGGGCATCCCCCCAGGCCGGCCACAGCCGTGTCCAGGGTCGCAACGCCCAAATCCAGGCAGGACAATATATTCGCGAGCGCCTGACCGTATGTGTCGTGGAAATGCAGGGCAATACGTTCGACCGGCACCACTTCGGCGACCGCATCCACCATCGCGCGCGCGCGCGCCGGTGTGCCGACCCCGATCGTGTCGCCCAGGCTGACCTCGTAGCACGACATCGCGTCCAGCTCGCGTGCGACCCGGACCACGCTTTCCATCGCCACGTCGCCTTCATAGGGGCAACCGAGCACGCAGGAAATATAGCCGCGCACCTTCATGCCAGCCGCCATTGCGCTGTCAGCCACCGGGCGAAACCGTTCGAGGCTCTCATCGATCGAGCAATTGATGTTCTTTTGGGAGAACGTCTCCGAGGCGGCACCGAAGATCGCGATTTCCTCGACCCCGGCCGCCATCGCGGCCTCCAGGCCCCGCGCGTTGGGCACGAGCACCGGATAACGCGTTCCCGGCCGCCGGTGAATGCCGGCGAGGACCTCGGCTGCGTCCGCCATCTGCGGCACCCATTTCGGCGAGACGAACGCACCCGCCTCGACCGCCGGCAACCCGGCCTCGGACAGCCGGTCGATCAGCGCGATCTTGTCGGCCGTCGGGACCATTCCCGGTTCCGCCTGCAGGCCGTCACGCGGCCCCACATCGACGATCTCTACCCTGTCCGGTCGCGCCATCTCAGTCTTCCACGGGTTCGAGTTGCAACAATTCAGCACCTTCGGCCACCTGATCACCCTCGGCGAAAAACACCGCCGCCACCTTGCCGTCCCCCGGCGCGGTGATCGCGTGCTCCATTTTCATCGCCTCGAGCACCATCAGGGTTTGCCCCCGGCTCACCTGCTCATCTGCCGCGACCATCACCCGGACGACCTTGCCCGGCATGGGCGCATTCAGTCCGCCGGATGCGCCCGCACGGTCCGATGCCTCGTCGACGGCAACGATGCGCTCGAGGCGAATTTGGCTGCCCGCCGCGACGGCGAAGTAAATATTGCCCAAGACAAAGGCAGACCAGCCGTCACACCCTGTCTCGAGATCGACGGATTGCCCGCCGGACAACGTCAACGAGACCCGATCCGCGTCATGAACCACGCAAACCGATACCTCGCTCTCGCCATCGCGAAACAGAAGGGTTTCCGCATTCTGCAGGTTCGCGCGCCAGCTGTCGGACGCGGCCCAGGGAGAGTTCGCCTCGCCGCGCGCGCTGGCCTGGTCTCCGGCCTGTCGTGCGCGTTGTGCCAGGAGACGCGCCACGACCGCCGCGAGCGCGCCATCGGGCACGCCATCGCGGAGCGGGATGAGCGCGTCGCGATGCCGGTCGATGAAGCCCGTGTCCACCGCGCCGCAGACAAAATCTGGATGCGTGATCGCCCGGCGCAGAAACGCCTGATTGGTCACCGGTCCCGCGCAAACAAGTGCGGCCAACAGCCCGTCGAGTGCCGCGATCGCGCCATCCCGGTCGGCGCCATGGGCAATCACCTTGGCGATCATCGGGTCATAGGAGACGGCGATGTCGTCACCGGTTGCAACGCCGGTATCGATGCGCACCGATGCCCCCATCTCCGGCACTTCGAACGCCACGACATGGCCCGGTGCCGGTAGAAAATCACGATCCGGGTCTTCCGCATAAAGCCGGGCTTCGATCGCATGCCCCTTCAGGCTGATGTCACCCTGCTCCAGCGGTAAAGCCTCGCCGTTGGCGACAAGCAATTGCCATTCCACGAGATCCAGCCCGGTGATGAATTCGGTGACCGGGTGCTCGACCTGAAGACGCGTGTTCATCTCCATGAAATAGAACGGTCCGTTGGCGCCGTCCGTTGTGGCATCGACGATGAACTCGACCGTACCCGCGCCCGAATAATCGATCGCCCGCGCCGCCGCGACGGCTGCGGCACCGATCTCCGCGCGGCGTTCATCGCGCATACCCGGGGCCGGCGCTTCTTCCACAACCTTCTGATAGCGGCGCTGCAAGGAGCAGTCGCGCTCAAACAGATGCACCACGTTGCCATGGTCATCACCGAACACCTGGACCTCGATATGCCGGGGCGTCGTCAGATATTTCTCGATCAGCACCCGGTCATTGCCGAATGCGCCGCGCGCCTCACGCTGGGCCGCCGCGAGCGCTTCATCGAACGCGTCGGCACTCTCCACGATCCGCATGCCACGCCCGCCGCCACCGGCGGATGCCTTGATCAGCACTGGAAACCCGATTTCGGCGGCCTGCTTCGCCAGCATGGCCGGGTCCTGGTCCGCGCCGTGATAACCCGGCACCAACGGGACATCGGCCTTCGACATCACCTCTTTCGAGGCGGCCTTGTCGCCCATCGCGCGCATCGCGTCGGCGCTCGGTCCGACCAGGCGAATTTCCGCCGCCACGCAGGCATCCGCGAAATCCGCATTCTCCGACAGGAAGCCATAACCGGGATGGATCGCGTCGGCCCGGGTCTCCCGGGCAGCGGCGATCACGGCATCGATGTTCAGGTAACTCTCCGCTGCGGCATCGGGCCCGATCCGCACGGCCTCATCAGCCACCGCGACATGCATCGCCGCCGCATCCGTGTCGGAATAGACCGCGATCACATGAATGCCCATGCGTTTTGCCGTACGCGCGACCCGCACCGCGATTTCGCCGCGGTTGGCGATCAGCAGGCGTTCGATCATTTATCGGCTCCGGATTGACCGTCCGCTTCACGGACGTAACGCATGATTTCCGCGAACCCGAACAGGAACAGCAGAATACCCAGCATCACCTCGATCGCCGCGACGACCCGCACGGCCTCTCCCGCCGGCGTGATGTCGCCATAACCAACCGTGGACATGGTGATGAGTGAAAAATACAGGCCGTCGGAGAAACTGATTGCGGATCGCGCACCCTCGACGAGGAATATGGGCTCCGTGGCGAGGCGATCCATGATCCGAAAGATCATCGCGAACACGATCACGATGAACGAGTACAGCGTGAAAAATGCGAACGCAGGGCGAAACAACCGGCCCGTCTGGACGAAAAACTGATCGAACAGCAGCCCCGTATCGATCAGGAACAGGCTGATCTGCCGACTCACCGCCGCAACGAAGATTGCGATTATTCCCATACAACCGACAAGAACCAGGCTGATCGCACCCTGATCGAGTGACAGACGCGGCAAGGCGAAGGAGGCCGCCGCGATCACGAACATCGGCAATATCCAGATGAACTTGCGCCCCGAAAGATGGGCCCGGCGCAGTTCCTCCACCCGCGACAACTCGTGGATTTCATCCCGCTTCAGTGCAACGGCCAGGAGAAACACGAGAATCGGCAACAGATATCCCACCGCAAATGCCCATGGCGCGGCGGCCCCAAAGTTGGACAGCTGCAGGAAGGAATAAACGCTGGTGTAGATGGCGAGCGAATTGGCAAAAGCGAGCACGAAGAAACGGCTGCCCGGGAACATCCAGAGAAACAAGCCGACGGCCCCGAAGACGGCTCCCAAAATGATGATCGTGAGCAGGCCGAGCGTATCGGTCACGCCCACCGCGACCAACAGCATGATGACGGCGGAGAACCCGACCGCGCCCAGCCAACCTTGATGGCTAATCCCGATGTTTACGGTTTTGTCGTCGTCCGCCATTTCGGCCCCCGCTTCTCTAGAAAAGCCTGCACACCTTCACGTCCCTCGTCGGTCGCGCGGATGTCGGCGATACGCTGCGCGGTATCCTCGACCATCGCGTCATCGACCGGGCCGGACGCAACCCGACGGATCAGATCCTTGGACGCGGCCATCGCCGCGGGACCGTTGTCGAGCAGGGTCGCAATCAGCTCATCGAGCCTTCCATCCAGCCGCTCGCGAGGCACGACTTCGTGAACCAGCCCGAGCGTGTGCGCCATATCGGCGTCAAAACGCTCAGCCGTCTGGAAATACCGCCGCGCGGCGCGCGCGCCGATCGCCTCGACCACATAGGGGCTGATGACCGACGGGATCAGCCCCAGCCGCGCTTCCGACAGACAAAAACTCGCCGCCTGCGATGCCAGTGCGATATCGCAGGCCGCGACGAGCCCGACCCCGCCGCCGAACGCCGCACCCTGAACCCGGGCGATGGTTGGACGGGGCAACTCATTGAGGAGCCGCATCATGCCGGCGAGCTTGCGCGCATCGGCGAGGTTCTCGGCATCCGAATAATCGGCCATACGCTGCATCCAGCCCAGGTCGGCCCCGGCGGAGAAACTCTTGCCCTCGCCTTCCAGCACGACCACCCGGACCGCGTCATCACGACCGGCAGCCTCGAACGCCGCCGACAGATCCGCGATCAGCCCGTCGTCGAAGGCGTTGTGCTTTTCCGGTCGGGCCATGGTGATCCGGCCGACACCGTCGGACACAACCAGCGTGATGGCTTCGTCGCTCATGGCTTACATCCTGAACACGCCGAAGCGTGTTTCCTCGATCGGTGCGTTCAATGCCGCCGACAAGCCCAACCCGAGCACCCGGCGCGTGTCGGCCGGGTCGATGATCCCGTCATCCCACAGCCGCGCGCTGGCATAATAGGGGTGGCCCTGGGTCTCATACTGTTCCTCGATCGGCCGCTTGAAGGCAGCCTCGTCCGCGTCGGCCCATGTCTCGCCGCGGCCCTCGATATTGTCGCGTGTGACCTGTGCCAGCACGTTGGCCGCCTGGGGACCGCCCATCACCGAAATGCGTGCGTTCGGCCACATCCAGAGGAACCGCGGACTATAGGCGCGCCCGCACATGCCATAATTACCCGCCCCGAAGCTGCCGCCGATGATCACGGTGAACTTCGGCACGTTGGCGCAGGCCACGGCCATGACCATCTTCGCACCGTCCTTGGCGATGCCGCCGGCTTCGTATTTCTGCCCGACCATGAAGCCGGAGATATTCTGCAGGAAGACCAGCGGAATGCCGCGCTGGCTGCACAACTCGATGAAATGCGTGCCCTTCTGGGCCGATTCCGAAAACAGGATTCCGTTGTTGGCGATGATGCCCACCGGGTAGCCGTGGATATGGGCGATGCCCGTCACCAGCGTCTCGCCGTAGCGCGCCTTGAACTCGTCGAACTCGCTGCCGTCGACGATGCGCGCAATCACCTCACGCACGTCATAGGGCTTGCGGATGTCGGCGTTCACGACGCCATACAATTCGTCGGCGGAGTAAAGCGGGTCGCGCGGCTCGGCCAGCTCCAGATCGACATGCTTGGGCCGGTTCAGGTTGGCGACGATCTGGCGCACCTGCGACAGGGCGTGGGTGTCGTCCTCGGCCAGGTGATCGGCCACGCCGCTGATGCGCGTGTGCACGTCCGCCCCGCCCAGATCCTCGGCCGAGACGATTTCCCCCGTCGCCGCCTTCACCAGCGGCGGGCCGGCCAGGAAGATAGTGCCCTGGTCCTTGACGATGATCGCCTCGTCCGACATCGCCGGCACATAGGCGCCGCCCGCCGTGCACGAACCCATCACCGCGGCGATCTGCGGGATACCCGCCGACGACATGGTCGCCTGGTTGTAGAAAATCCGCCCGAAATGGTCACGGTCCGGGAACACGTCATCCTGCTGGGGCAGATTGGCACCGCCGGAATCGACCAGATAGATGCAAGGCAGGTTGTTCTCCCGGGCGATCTCCTGGGCGCGCAGATGTTTTTTCACGGTGATCGGAAAATACGTCCCGCCCTTAACCGTCGCGTCGTTCACCACGATCACGCATTCGCGGCCCGACACCCGGCCGATGCCGGTCAGGATACCGCCGGCAGGAATGACATCCTCATACATCTCCCAGCCGGCGAATTGGGAGAACTCCATGAAGGGGGCGCCCTCATCCAGCAGCGTGTTGATCCGGTCGCGCGGCAACAGCTTGCCCCGGCTCAGATGGCGCGCGCGCGATTTTTCACCGCCGCCCAACTCGATCTGCCCGACCTTCTCGCGGAGATCACCGACGGCGGCATCCATCGCGGCACTGTTTTCCGCAAACAATTCGGATCGGGTGTCGAGGCTCGATTTCAAAACGGTCATGACGAACGGCTCCGGGTTGCGGCCTTGGCCCGCTTCAAAGGCCGGCTAGCTGTGGTAATAACGCGGCGATGAAAAATCTGCCGACCAAGTCCGAGATCGAGACCGCCGCCGAGACCGTGTACGCGGGCATGGCGCCCACCCCGCAATATGCGTGGCCCCTGCTCGCGGCGGCGAGCGGCGCGAATGTCTGGGTCAAACACGAGAACCATACGCCCACCGGCGCCTTCAAGGTGCGCGGCGGGCTGGTTCACATGGCCAACCTGCGTGCGCAGAAGCCCGGCATTCGCGGCGTCATCGCCGCCACGCGCGGCAACCACGGTCAGTCGATTGCCTACGGCGCGCGCGCCAACGGCATCGACGCGGTTATCGTCGTGCCGGAGGGCAATTCCGCCGAGAAGAACGCGGCTATGCAGGCCTTCGGCGCCGAACTGGTCGTCTATGGCCATGATTTCCAGGCCGCGCTCGAATATGCCGAGGGGCTGTCCGACACGCGAAACCTCGAAATGATCCCGTCGTTTGCCGTCGCGCTGGCGCACGGTGTGGCCACCTACGGGATGGAACTGCTGACGGCCGCGCCTGACATCGACACTTTGTATGTGCCCATCGGTTTGGGTTCCGGGATCACCGGCTGCATTGCCGCGCGGGAAGCCCTCGGTCTGAAAACAGAGATCGTCGGCGTCGTCGCGGAAAACGCGCCCGCCTATGCGCTGTCGTTCGCCAGGGGCGAAGCGGTCTCCACCAACAGCGCCGACACCTTCGCCGACGGCCTCGCCTGCCGGGTGCCCGCCGCCGACGCGGTGCCGATCATCTGCGAACACGCCGCGCGTGTGATCACTGTCAGCGAAGACGAGATCAAGGCTGCGATCCGGCTCTACTACACAGCCACCCATAATCTGGCCCAGGGCGCGGGTGCGGCAGCACTCGCCGGCCTGATGCAGGAGCGCGACGCGATGGCCAACAGGACCGTCGGGGTCGTGCTGTCGGGCGGGAATATCGATCGCGCGGTCTATCAGGACATCATCTCCAGCGATTGAACCGGCCTACCAGCCGCCGGTTTCGAGCCAGCGTTCGACCATGTCGAGCCGGTCCGCGCCCCAGAAGGCCTCGCCATCGACGACCATGAAGGGCGATCCGAAGATTTCCCGCGAGATCGCCTCGTCGGTCACGGTCTTGAGTTGTTCCTTGATCGCCGGGTCCTGGATGCCTGCGGCGACCGCGTCGGCATCGAAACCTGCCTTGGCCGCGATCGCGACGACCGCGTCCGGTGCCGCGATGTCCTGGCCCGCGCCCAGTGCCGCGTTGTAGAGCGCCAGGGTCATCTCGGCGGCCTTGCCATCGGCCTTGGCCCAATACACCGCGCGCGATGCCGCGACGGGCGAGAACGGGAAACTCTCCGGCGGGTTGTAGGTCACCTCATGGAACCGTGCCGAGCGGGCGAAGTCATGGTGCGCATAGTCTCCCTTCATGGGGACATGGGGCAGCGGTTGCGCGCCCGTCACCTTGAAAACCGCACCCAGCAGGAACGGCTTCCAGTCGACCGTGCGGCCATGCTTCGCCGCGAGGGCGCTGATCTTGTGGGCCGCGATGTAGCCGTACGGGCTGTTGAAATCGAAAAAGAACTCGACCGGTGCGTTGGACATTGTTTGATACTCCCCCTTCATTCCTGTTTTGTCAGGCCGCCGCAATATCCCGGCCGATGATCAGGCGCTGGATGTCGCTGGTGCCTTCGTAGATTTTCGTGACCCGGACATCGCGATAGATGCGCTCGACCGGAAAGTCCTGCAGGTAGCCGTAGCCGCCGTGAATCTGGATCGCATCCGAACAGACCTCTTCGGCGATCTCGGACGCGTAGAGCTTGGCCATCGCCGCCTCGGTCAGGCAGGGCTCGCCCGCATCGCGCATCCGCGCCGCATTGTGGGTGAGCTGGCGCGCCGCCTCGAGCTTGGTGCGCATGTCCGCCAGCCGGAAGATCACGGCCTGATGCTCGATGATCGGCTGCCCGAAGGTTTCACGTTCCTTCGCATAGGCCAGCGCATGCTCATAGGCCGCCCGCGCCATGCCGATCGCCTGGGCCGCAATACCGATGCGCCCGCCTTCGAGATTGGAAAGCGCGATCCGGTACCCCTGTCCCTCTTCGCCCAACAGAAGATCCGGTGTCAGCTCCATATCCTCGAACACCAGCTGGCAGGTGTCGGACGCGCGCTGGCCCATCTTCGCCTCGACCGACGCCACCCGATAACCCGGTGTGTCCGTCGGCACGATGAAGGCGCTCATGCCCTTGCCGCCCGCGTCGGGATCGGTCTTGGCGAAAACAATCGCCAGGTCGGCATTCTTGCCCGAGGTGATGAACTGCTTGGTGCCGTTGAGCACATACTTGTTGCCGCGCTTCTCGGCCCGGGTCCGGATCGCGCCGGCGTCCGACCCTGCGCCCGGCTCGGTCAACGCAAACGCGCCGAGCATTTCGCCGGTCGCCAGCGGGCGCAGGAAGCGTTCTTTCTGTTCGTCGCTGCCGAAGTTGAGCACCGGCAGGCACGCCACCGAATTATGCACCGCCATGATGGTCGAGCACGCGCCGTCACCGGCCGCAATTTCCTCGACGGCCAGGGCATGGGTGAGTGTGCCGGCACCCGCACCGCCCCATTCCTCGGGCACCACCATGCCCAGCAGGCCCAGCTCGGCCATGCCACGCACGGCGTCCCCCGGGTATCGGGAATCCCGGTCCCATGCTGCGGCGTTCGGCGCAAGCTGCTCTGACGCAAAGCTCCGCGCCATGTCGCGGATCATGACCTGTTCGTCACTCAGCAGCACCGAACTCTCCCTGCCCAACAACGAGATCGTGCACCGCACCGCCATTTGGTTCGACGGCGCACAGCCGTCCGGCCAGCAGATCAACCCACCAGCCATGCAGGTGCAATTCACCTGCTTCGACCCGGCTGGAAATCCAGGGAAAGGTCATGAGGTTGCGCAAGGATATGCGGATGCTGTCCTGCTCCACATCTTCCTGACCCGGGACATTGCCGGCGGCGTCGCACGGACAGGCCGCTTCGGCGATTTTCATCCAGGGCGCGATGAACTCGCGATCACCCTGTTCACTCGGTTCACCCTTGTTGGCCTGGCGCAGCGCCTGAATGCCGCCGCACGCCGAATGGCCGAGGACAACGATGTGGCGCACCTTCAGATCGCGGACCGCGAATTCGATCGCCGAGCTGGTGCCATGGGGATTTTCATCGGGGCCGTATGGCGGAACAAGGTTCGCCACATTGCGCGCGATGAACAACTCGCCGGGCTCGATGTCGAGCAACACCGCCGGCTCGACGCGCGAATCCGAACACGCGATCAGCATGACCTCGGGGGATTGCCCCTGCTCCGCCAGCTCCTTCATCCGCTCCGGGCGCTGCTCGTAGTAGCGCGCGCGGAAGCCCTTATAGCCAGCGATCAGGCGATGAACAGATTCTACCATGCGACGTCCTTACCTCGATAATCCAGAAACCGACCGCTGTCCTTCGCGGTCAACCCGGCCAAAACATTGCGAATGCCACGTACACTTTCTTCGGGCGACAGTGACGCGTGGCTACCCGTCATGTCGGTACGCACATAGCCCGGATGCAGTGCCACGGCGGTGATACCCCGGGCGCGCCATTCAGGCTCGATCGCGCGGAACCGCGTATTCAGTTCGCGCTTGCTGTCGCCATACAAATCCGGGCTGCCGGCGCGCGATCGCCCGGAGCCCTGAACACTCGACATCACGGCCACCTTCCTGTCGCCGCCGGCAACGACGCTGTCGAGCAGGGCCGCCACGGTGACGATCGGCGCCTCGGCGTTGATCCGCATGGACCGCGCGGTCGTCTCCGGGTCGCCCGCACCCCGCCCGGCATTGATTCCGGCATTGTGGATCAGGATATCGATTGGCTCTTCGGACAGTGCGCCGGCCAGCGCCTCGATCTGCCCATCATCGACCACGTCGAGCGGGTGCAGATGCACATCGCCGCCGACCGCGCCCAACGCGCCGGGTGCATCCAACGCACGCGTGGTCGCATGGACCCGGCATCCGTCGGCCGCATACTGGCGTGCGAGTTCCAAGCCGATACCCCGGCTCGCACCGATAACCGCGACGGTCGTCATATCACCACCCCGCGCATCACCAGGGATGCTCCGCGCCCGACCACGTCAGGAACTTGCCGCTGTCGGCAGGCGCCAGACCGGCGATCACGCGGCGCATGCCGGTGACGCTTTCATCGATGCTGACCGACGCACTGCGCCCGCCCATGTCGGTCGCCACCCAGCCCGGGTGAAACACGACGGACGTGACACCGGCGGCGCGCCATTCGGGCTCGATCTCGCGGAATCGGTCGTTGAGGATACACTTCGATTCCCCGTAGAGGTCCGACGGCGTGCCACCACCGTGACGGGCCCCCATCTGGCTGGTCAGGATCGCGATTTTTTTGTGCGTGCTGCGGGCCACGGCGTCGAACAGCGCGGCGACGATATTGAACGGCGCATCTGCGTTCACCGCCATCATCTCGTCGCGGTCCACGCCGCGCAAAACACCCGCGCTATTTATCAAGTGATCAATTACGCCCCCTTCGAACGCCTCAGCGAGTGCTGAAATCTGATCGGCGTTGCGCACATCGAGACCGCGGATCGACACATTGCCCGCAATATCCGCCAATTCACCGGGGTTTTCGGGCGTCCGGGTGGTCGCGTGAACCTCCCAGCCCTCGGCGGCATATGCCTGCGCAAAGCCAAGGCCGATGCCCCGGCTCGCGCCGATGATCACGACGGTCGGCATCACTCGTTGCCCAATCCGGTGTTGCGATTGTGGTTCGGGTTCGGCCGCCGTGCGGTGGCCTCGATCTCGATTTTCATACGCGGATCAACGAGTTGCGCGATCAACGCCGTCGCCGCCGGCGGGTTGGGCCCGAGATACTGCTTGAAGACGGGCATCAACGCTTCGTAGTCGTCCGCGTCGGCGATGTAGTAGGTCACCCGCACCAGATCGGCGAAGGAAACGCGCGCGGTCGCCAGCGTCCGTGCGATGTTGCCGAACGCCTGGTGGGCCTGCTCCACGACGTCGTCAGAGATGGTCATCGTCTCGTAATCGAAACCCGTGGTGCCGGAGACGTGGACATAGTCGTCGTCGACGACCGCGCGGGAATAACCGACCGCCTTCTCGAATTCGGAGTTGGTGGAGATACGGCGCATCAGGCGGTCTCGTCGAACAGTTCGCGGCCGATCAGCATGCGCCGGATTTCCGACGTGCCCGCGCCGATCTCGTAGAGCTTGGCGTCACGCAGCAGGCGGCCGGTCGGATACTCGTTGACGTAGCCGTTGCCGCCCAGGGTCTGGATCGCCTCGAGCGCCATCCAGGTCGCCTTCTCGCCGGCGTACAAAATCGCACCGGCGGCGTCCTTGCGGGTCGTCTCGCCCCGGTCGCACGCCTGGGCCACCGCGTACACATAGGCCTTGCAGGCATTCATGGTGACGTACATGTCGGCGAGCTTGCCCTGCATCAGCTGGAAGGTGCCGATGGGCTGGCCGAACTGCTCGCGCTCATGCACATACGGCACGACGATATCCATGCAGGCCTGCATGATGCCGAGCGGGCCGGCGGCGAGCACCGCGCGCTCATAGTCGAGGCCGGACATCAGGACATTCACGCCCTTGCCGACCTCGCCGAGCACATTCTCCTCGGGCACCTCGCAATCCTCGAAGATCAGTTCGCAGGTGTCCGACCCGCGCATGCCCAGCTTGTCCAGCTTCTGGGCGGTAGAAAAGCCCTTGAAGCCCTTTTCGATGATGAACGCGGTCATGCCGCGCGCGCCCGCATCCGGGTCGGTCTTTGCGTAAATCACATAGGTCTCGGACACGGGCCCGTTGGTGATCCACATCTTGGTGCCGTTGAGGATGTAGCGATCGCCCTTCTTCTCGGCCCGGGTCCGCATGCCAACCACGTCGGAACCGGCGCCCGGCTCGCTCATCGCCAGCGCGCCGACATGCGCGCCGGAGACCAGCCCCGGCAGATAGCGGGCCTTTTGCTCGTCGTTGCCATTGCGGTGGATCTGATTGACGCAGAGGTTGGAGTGGGCGCCGTAGGACAGGCCGACCGATGCCGACGCACGACTGACCTCCTCCATCGCCACGCAATGTTCCAGATAACCCAGGCCGGACCCGCCATATTCCTCGTTCACGGTGATGCCGTGCAGGCCGAGCGCGCCCATCTCGGGCCACAGGTCGATCGGGAACTCGTTGTCCCGGTCGATGGCTTCCGCACGGGGCGCAATCTTGTCCGATGCGAAGCTGCGCACGGAATCACGCAGCATGTCGGCGGTATCGCCCAGGTCGAAACTCAGGCTCGGATATTCGTTGGGAATCATGTCTCGTCTCCACCCGGACGGCCCTGCCGCCCCTTTTGCTTTCAAAGAATAGCGGGATTCTTACTCCGCCGCCTCCCGGCGCGATTCGAGCTCGGCCAGGCGGTCACGGCAGCGGGCCGCATATTTGTCCATGTTCGAGATCGCCGCATCCAGGTCGCGGCGTTTGTCTTCGAGCATCTCGCGTTTCTCGTCGAGCTTCTCCAGCATGGTCCGCAACTGGAACGCCTCACCCTGGGGGGCGGCATAGAGGTCGATGATCTCCTTGGCCTCGGCCAACGAGAAGCCCAGCCGCTTGCCCCGTAGCACGAGGGCGAGGCGCACCCGGTCACGCCCGGAATAGATGCGCCGCTGGCCTTCACGGGCCGGCGCGATCAGACCCTCCGCCTCATAATGGCGGATGGTGCGCGGGGTGATATCGAATTCCCGTGCGAGATCAGATATCGAGAATGTCTGCTCCATTCCCCGAGTTTACGTTAACGTAAACGTAAGTCAAGGTAGATGACAAAACGACTACATAACATTTTGTTTTAGCTCTATTTATCCGTGGTCGCGGAGGAGACGGGCCTTTTGCCGGTCCCAGTCACGTGCCTTCTCGGCCTGGCGCTTGTCGTATTTGCGCTTGCCCGACGCGATGCCCAGATCGACCTTCGCAATGCCGCGTTTGTTGAAGTAGATCGACAGCGGCACGAGGGTCACACCTTCACGGTGGATCTCCGCGAACAGGCGGTCCATCTCGCGGCGATTGACCAGCAACTTGCGCGGCCGCCGCTCCTCGTGGGAGAAATTCTTCGCCGGCGCATATTTCGGGATGTAGCAGTTGAACATCCAGAGCTCGCCGTCGCGCTCTCCCGCCCAGGCGTCGACGAGGCTCCCCTTGCCTTCGCGCAGGGATTTTACCTCGGGCCCCGTCAGGACGAGCCCGGCCTCGATATTGTCTTCGATCGTATAATCATGCCGCGCCTTGCGATTCTGGGCGGCAATCGTGCCTGGCGGCGCGTGCTTCTTCCCGGCCATCGCTCGTGCGATACCGCGCCGCTAGTTGAGCAGCCCCGCCGACACCATCGCGTCGCGGACCAGCTTCTGGGTGTTCTCGTTCGCCGGCGTCAACGGCAGGCGGACATCCATCGTGCACTTCTCGAGCAACGAGGCCGCATACTTGACCGGCACCGGGTTCGGCTCGACGAACAAGGCGGTGTGCAGCGGGAACAAGCGCGCGTTGATATCCATCGCAGCCTTGGTATCGCCTGCCAACCAGGCGTCATGCATCTCGGCACACGCACGCGGTGCCGCGTTGGACGTCACCGAGATACAGCCATCGCCGCCATTGGCCAGGAACGACATGACGGTCGCATCCTCACCCGACAGCATGCAGAAATCGTCACCGATTTCCTGGCGCATCGCCAGGGGCCGGGTCAAATCAGCCGTCGCGTCCTTGACGCCGATGATATTCGGGCAGTCCCTGGCCAGCCGCGCCATGGTGGCGGTGGACATGTCGATCACCGAACGCGGCGGGATGTTGTAAATGATGATCGGAATGTCGACGGCATCGGCCACGGTCTTAAAATGGGCATACAGGCCATCCTGAGACGGCTTGTTGTAATAGGGCGTCACAATCAGGGCCGCATCCGCACCCGCGGTCTTGGCGTGTTCGGTCAGGCGCACGCATTCCTCGGTCGAATTGGACCCCGCGCCGGCGATCACGGGGATACGTCCGGCCGCAGCCTCAACGCACATCTCGACGACCCGCTCATGCTCACCATGGCTGAGTGTCGGCGATTCCCCGGTCGTCCCGACCGGAATCACGCCATCGGTGCCCTCGTCGATCTGCCATTCGACGAGCCCCTGATATGCTTTTTCGTCGACCTTGCCGTCGCGAAACGGCGTTATCAGTGCGGTCATCGATCCCTTGAACATATCGGCTCTCCTGCCCGCCAAATGCGGGCTCTGTAATATTCGCGCGGACGATAACGGCTCGGCTGTGCACGAACAAGGCGCAAACCGCGCGAACCATCCCTCTAAATTGATACGATACTGGTCAGGCGCAAGCGGTATCCCTACACTCGCGGGCCTGAAAATCATCCTGGATCTGCACGTGCTCGTACGCCCCACAACCCGCCGCGTTCTTGCTCTATTCACCGCGGCCGTGATCGCGTGGGGCGCATCGATCAACCCTGCGAACGCCTCTGACAAGAATGCGCGCGAACTCATCGCCGCCGCAGAAAAGGAAAACTGGGCGGCGGTCCGCCAGCATCGAGACCGCGGCGTTGAGCCGCTCATCGCGAAATACGCTGCATGGCTGGATCATCAACGTGCCGCCGCCAAGAGCAGTTTTGATGATATTACCACCTTTCTTGCCGCAAACCCCGACTGGCCGCGCGCAAGTGAATTGCGCCGCAATGCCGAAGAAGCCATCGACGAGACGGTGTCCAGCGAGGCTGTCAGAACATGGTTCGAGGCTCACCCGCCGATCTCGGGGGCCGGCGCGCTGGCGCATCTCGATGCCCTGCAGGCCAACGGCGAACGCGACCGTCTCGCCGAACTGACGCCGCGTTACTGGCGCCAACTCAGCATCGATCGCCACACGGAAACCGACTTTCTGCGCCGCCACGGCGCGCAACTCGGCAAAGACGATCACCGCGCGCGCCTCGACCACCTGATCTGGACCCAGAATCATGGTGCTGCGCAGCGCATGTTACGGCGCGTTGACCCGCAAACGGCTGCACTGGCCCGGGCACGTATCGCGTTGTTACGCCGAACCGCCGGGGTCGATGGCGCCATCGCGCGAGTGCCCGACACGATGCGCGACGCCCCTGAGCTTTGGTACGAGCGCCTGCGCTGGCGGCGTCGCAAGGGCAAGGACAACAGTGCGCGCGACATCCTGTTCGAACTGTCAGGCGTGCGCCCGCAGCCGCATAAATGGGCGACGGAAAGCCAGATTCTGGCGCGCCGCGCGCTCGCGGACGGGCATTATTCCGAGGCCGCGCGCCTCGTCACCGGGCATGGCCTGTCCGCCGGTGCCGCGTTTGCGGAATCCGAGTTCCTCGCCGGTTGGATCCAACTCTCGTTTCTCAAAGCGCCGAACGCCGCCGAAAACCACTTTGCCACACTGTATGAAGGTGTGCGGTACCCGATCAGCCGGGCACGCGGCGCGTTCTGGAAAGGCCGGGCCGCAGCCGCCCGTGGCGAACAGGAACACGCGCGCGAATGGTGGCAGCGTGCCGCCGAACATCCATCGACCTTCTACGGCCAGCAGGCGCTCTTTTCGCTTGGCACACAGGCGCCGCGCTTCGAATTCGCTCAGCCGTCCGACCCGGTGATCCGCGAGACGTTCGTTTCTCACGAACTCGTCGTCCTGGTGCAGCGGCTGCATGCGCTCGGCGCCGACGCCAGCCTACGCACATTCCTTCTGCACCTTTCCGGCCTGGCCAAGAATGTCGAAGAACGCCTGCTCGTCGCCCAGCTTGCCCATGAAGCCGACAGGCCGCGCGAAGCCGTGCGCGCGGCAAAACGCGCCAACCAGCTCGACAATATCGTCGGTGCTGCAGGATACCCGCTTTGGCCGCTGCCAAAACGCGACGCCGACACTCCGCTCGAAGACGCACTGGTTCTTTCGGTCATCCGCCAGGAAAGCGGCTTCGACCGCACTGCCATCAGCCGGGCCGGTGCGCGGGGCATGATGCAACTGATGCCGGCAACCGCCCAGCAGGTCGCGAAGGGCCTGTCCGAACCCTACAACCGGTCACGGCTGCTCACGGATCCCGGCTACAACATTCGCCTCGGCGGCGGCTATCTGGAGCAGATGCTGAAGCGGTTCAACGGCTCGGCTCCGCTGGCGCTCGCCGCATATAACGCCGGGCCCCATCGCGTCATTCGCTGGGTACGTGAAAATGGTGACCCGCGGACCGGTGAAATCGACATGCTCGACTGGATCGAAACCATTCCCTTCAGCGAGACCCGCAACTACGTCCAGCGCGTCCTCGAAACCGTTCCCGTCTACCGCCATCTCTTGAGCGACACGCAACTCGCCGAGACCGGCGCCATACCGATCTTCAACCAGGCACAAAGCCGATGACCGATCAGCGTATTGAAGATGTGCAGGCCTGCGTGTTCGACGCCTATGGCACGTTGCTCGACTTCAACTCCGCCGTCATGAAGTGCCGCGACGAGATCGGCGACAGCGCCGAACGGCTCTCCGACGTCTGGCGCCAGAAGCAACTCCAGTACACCTGGCTACGCAGCTTGATGGGGACCCATGCAGACTTCTGGCAGGTCACCGGCGAGGCACTGGATTTCGCGCTGGCCGCGACGGGTATCGACAATCCTGATCTGCGCACGCGGCTGATGGCGCTTTACCGCGAACTCGACACGTTCACCGAAGTCACCGACACCCTCACCCGCCTCAAGGCAGCCGGCATGAAGACCGCGATCCTGTCAAATGGATCCCCGGACATGCTGAACGCGGCGGCCGCCGCATCGGGCATCGACGCCCTGCTCGATGCCGTGCTGAGCGTCGAGGATGTGGGCATCTACAAACCGGACCCACGGGTGTATCAGCTGGCGGTGGACCGGCTGGACGTGGCCGCAGGCAACATCTGCTTCATGTCGTCCAACGGCTGGGACGCCGCCGGTGCCGGTGCCTTCGGATTCCGCGTTGTCTGGGTGAACCGCTACGGCCAACCGGTCGAACATCTCCCCGCGAAGCCCGACGTCATTCTGGACACGCTGACACCGTTGCCCGCTATTCTGGGCCTCGCATCCGCATGACGGCACAGGCCCCACCTACCCTCGCCGGCATCGGGGCGGCGGCAGAAAGGCTGGCCGGCATCGCGGTTCACACCCCGTTGATAGAAAACCCCGCGCTCAACGCGCGCGCGGGCGGGCGCGTGCTGCTAAAGGCAGAAACTCTGCAGCGGACCGGTTCGTTCAAGTTTCGCGGTGCCTATAACTTCCTGTCGCAGGTTCCGACCGATGCCCGGACGCGCGGGGTCGTCGCCTACTCATCCGGCAACCATGCCCAGGGGGTCGCCGCAGCCGCAGAGATATTCGACATTCCAGCCACGATCGTCATGCCCGCAGATGCGCCGCAGGCAAAGGTTGATAACACGCGTGGTTTTGGCGCGGAGGTCGTCACCTATGACCGGCAAACCGAATCTCGCGAGGACATCGCCGCCGCCATCGCCGGCGAATCCGGTGCCACACTGGTCCCCCCCTTCGATCACGCATGGACAATCGAGGGCCAGGGCACGGTTGGGCTCGAGATCGCAGCGCAATGTGCAGCCATGGACACCCGACCCGACGAGGTCCTCGTCTGTTGCGGGGGTGGTGGCCTGACGTCCGGTATCGCCATCGCCCTGGCAGATCGCGTTCCATCGTCCGTGATCAAAGCCGTTGAACCGACCGGTTTCGACGATGCCTCGCGCTCGCTCATCGCCGGACAGCGCCTGTCCAACGAGCCCGGCGCGGCCTCGATCTGCGACGCGCTGCTGTCTCCGAGCACGGGCGACCTGACCTTCGCCGCCATGTTTGCGCATGACGTTACAGGCCTGTCGGTCAGCGATGACGAAGTCCGCGCGGCCATGGCCTATGCCTGGCGCACGCTCAAACTCGTTCTGGACCCCGGGGGTGCCGTGGCGCTGGCCGCCATATTGTCGGGAAAGGTCGAAACGAAGGATCGAACAATCGTCGCCGTTTTGTCCGGCGGCAATGTGGACGCGGCGCTTTTCAACGCCTGTATCGTAGACGCTTAACTCTTCTCGCCGACAACCAGATTAAGCCGCGACTGTTGTGCGTCACGCCGCAGAAGCTTGCCTTCCATATAGGCGCCCGCCTCGATCGAAAGCTCTTCATGTTGGATATCGCCGGTGACGCGAGCGCTCGACGAGAGGCTAACGCTGCGGGCACGAATTTCACCGGTGACCGTGCCATGTACATGCACGGTGTCACACTCGACCTGACCGCACACCTGCGCGCCCAGCCCGATCGTTACTTCCGCGCAACGGATATCGCCATCAACCGTACCGTCGACCTGCATCACGCCATCGCCCGCAAGATTGCCGGACACATTCATGTCAGCGCTGATGATCGATGGCACGCCGTTACCCGAGCCATGTCGGTCAGTTTTTGAAAACATACTGCCCCGCTTTGATGAAGTTCGACGGATCATTCTGTCGCCCATCAACCACAATCTCGTAGTGCAAATGCTCGCCCGAACTGCGGCCCGTGCTACCGACGAGGCCGACCTTCTCGCGGAAATCCACTTCCTGACCGCGCTTTACGAAAATCGCAGACAGATGGCCATAACGGGTGCGCACACCCAGCCCGTGGTCGACCTCCACCATCTTGCCGAAGCCACCCTTCCAGCCGACAAAGGTAACGATGCCAGGAGATGTCACGCGCACCGGCGCACGCCGGCGGCTGGCCAAATCGATACCGGAGTGGAATGCCAACCGCTTGGTGAACGGATCGACACGGCGTCCAAAATTGCTGGTGACGCGAAATTCATCAAGCGGTGCAGCCAGAGGCAGATGTTCCATCAGTGACTGCAGGCTTTGCAGATCATCAATCCGACGTTCGACCGTCGCGAGCTGTATGGCAAGCCCACCACCCGGACTGTTTTCCGCCTCGTCACCGTCGATTTCCAGGAACGGGCCACCGACGCCGCGTCCCTCGCCGGCGGCGCGCGCCATCCGGTCCAGCAGGCGGTCCACATCAAGGCCTGCCAGGTCCAGCGTTTTACGAAGCGCCTCGCCACTTTGATCCGCCGTCTCGCCCAACCGTGACACAATACCGACCTGGGCTGTCTCGAGAGATTCGAGACGCGCTGAAAGATCCGCGACCTGCTCGCCGAGCGCCTGCCGCTGTGTGTCGACCGCAAGCTTCTCATCAACTGCACTACGTAGCCGTTGGTCGCTGGCGTCCAGGTTCGCCTGGAGGTCCGCGCGCGCGATCTCAATCGACACGACATTCGCCTTAAGTTCGGCGAGTGCATCATGCGTCTCTGCAAGCTGCGCGTTCAGTGCCAGACGGGATTCCTCGACCACCGCGAGCTTTTGCCCACGATCGGTGAGTTGCTGCCGCATCTCTTCACGCGAAAGCATCAAAATTTCAGATTCGGCTGCGAGACGCGCCTTGGACTCCACCTCACTCAGATAGGAAAGCGCGAGCGCATCGCCCCGGTTCTTCTGCTCATCGAGTGCCGTCTGAAGCGCAGCGAGCTCATCCTTCAAAGACCGGTTCGACGTTTCCAGGTCGACGGTCGTTTGCTGGGTCGCGGTCAGCGACCGGCGCTGAATATCCACCCGGTCGCGCACCTGCGCGAGCTCATGTGAAAATCGAGTATTCTCGTCATGAAGCGCGGAAATTCGGGCATTTCGGTCGGAAACGATACTGTTGTGGGAGGCAAACTGGACCGTTGAGAAGGCTGTCCAGACCAGGGCCGTCGCTGCCAGCGTGACCACGCCAATCTGCACATTCCGGCCGACCCGCAGATAGCGGACTTGTCCCCCGGAGCGCACGATCAGTTCGCGCTGCTTCGGGAACAGTTTGCCCAGCATCTTTCTTGCTGCGATCACCCGTGAACTCCCCACGCCGCGTTTGGCGTATTCCCCGTCTTGTCATCGTGCCGGGTCAAACACCCCCGACACACCCCAAAAATGCCGGGTTGCATCCCGACTTACGCGATTAGACCGCCAACTGGCCAGCCACAAATGCGCGATACCCGAAATTCAATAGCGAATTCAGTCGTCGATGTCCGCCGGTTCCAACACATCGCTGACCCCAATCATGGCGTCGCGCGTCACAAGGCGGGCGAGCTTTTCCTGATCCCAACCTTCGGTCCCATCCGGGCGTTGCGGCAAAACCAGGTAGCGCAAATCCGCGTTGCTGTCATGAACACGGACCTGCTTCTGCTCGGGAATATCGGTGCCAAACTCACGCAGGATGGCCCGCGGTTCACGGACCGCGCGCGAACGATAGTCGCGCCGCTTGTACCAGGCCGGCGGAATGCCGAGGACCGGTCGCGGGTAACAGGAACACAAGGTGCAGACGACCATATTGTGGACGTCGTCCGTATTCTCGACCACGCACAATTCGGTCGGGCGCATATCGATCCCGAAGGCCATCAGCGCTTCATCGCTGTCGGACATCAGGGTTTCCTTGAACGCCGGATCGTCCCACGCACGGGCCACGATCTTGGCACCGAGTGCCGGGGTGCGGCTCTCAACCTGGTCGATCGCGCGACGCACATCGTCCGACGAGATAACACCCTTCTCGATCAGGAGTTCACGCACCGAGGCTTCGAGAATCTGCGCCTCGAGCGACGGCAACGGATCTTCCTGGATCGGTTTACCGTCATGGGTGTGTGTGGGGTGGTCGTGATCGTGGGAGTGATCGTGTGTTTCGCTCATATCGTCACCGCTTTCCGCGCGCCTAAACCGGCGCCAGCCAATGTTCGTAAATTTCGATCTCAAGCGTGTCGTCTGGTGCGCCGTCGTAGTCTTCCCAGAGCTCGCCCTGCTTGAAATTCACCCGGTAGAGCATCTTGTAGGGCAAGCCCGAATGGCCAACGGCCAGCAGTTCGGGGTTGGGGAATGACCCGACAATGCGCTCGATCACGCCCAATTTGCCGCGCACATACATCGGCGTCCGCACATGTCCGGGCTGATCACGATGCAAAACCTGGACGCTGTCACCCGGCTGGAACTTAGGATCCATGACTTCCCGCCTCCAGACGGGCGCGGACCTCGGCCTTCTTGGCCTCAAGTTCCTCCTGGGAGTAGACGCCCTTTTCCAGCATCAGCCAGGAAATCGCCTGCAACCACCGCTCATAGTATGGATATTTGTGATAATCATCGCCCAACGCCTCTTGCATCCGGCGTGATTCATCGACACGCGCCAAACGCCGGCGCTGATCGAAGAGCAACATCATCATCGCATCGACCGTCTTTTCCCAATGGGTCGGCACGTGCTCATGCTTTTCGGGATCGACCGGCCCTGCCGGCATCCCTCCATAATCCTGTGGACCGCGCATTCTCTCCCCTCGCGTGGTGCGGCCGCCATTTTCGAGGTCCGGACCGGACAAGGCAAGAACTTCGTCGACCAAACCGCGTAAATGTGCAGTTTGGCTCTATCCCTTTAGATTTCTTCAATAATTTCACGCGAGAATGGCCTCGATCAGAACTTCCGGAGTCTCTACTCGATGTCCATGAATCGGCAACAACTTGCCCGCGCTATCGATGTGGGGCGTTCATCGACCCTGAATTGCTTCGAAACCACCAAGGATATCGCCGGAATCGCAGCGACGATCGCCGATGACGATCCACTCGGACCGTTGTTTCGCAATCGCTATCTGAACGATTCGATCATCTTCAAGGTCGTCGATTCCATCACCGTCCGCGGCAAACGCCAGCACGGCGTCGAGACCCTCGTCTATTTCCCCTACAACCACGAAAACATGTACGAGGGCGGCGATTCCATCCTGGTCAGCGACCCGCGCCGGGCGGAGAAGCTGCTAAACAAATGCGGCCTCGACATGAACCGCGAGGACAAGGCGGAAGACGGTCGGTGGGACGTCCAGGTCATGGAAATGATCGACCAGTTGCCCACCCTCGACCCGTTCCTGCTCAAATGTAAGGCCCAGCAACAAGGCATCGAAGACCGGCTGAACCCCGCCTATTTCAACATCAGCCTTGAGGAATGGAACCGCATCCAGAAACCCATCCGTGAGAAAATTGACGCGCTGGTACGCAAGGCCCTTGGCATGGAGGGCGACGATATTGCCACCGATCCGGATCTGAAGATCAAGATCGAGGAGAATATCTCCAAGTTCCTGAAGAAAATCTGGGAAGCGCGCGACATCGACGGCATCGAGGATTTCGTCTACGGCATGGAGATGCCGCCCGATCGCGCGCCGGAACTGTTCTTCGCCTGGAAGGCGATTTGCTATTATCAGGTGCAGTTTTCCGGAGTGGAACCGGCGCTGCGCCGGCTCTTCGCCTGGATCGGTGACCCCAAGACGGCACTTCCTGTCGATTTCGGCGGATTGCGTACCGAGGTCCAGGGCCAAATCAAACGCGATCTCAAGCAACTCCGGGCGTTGTTTCGCGAAAACTATCTCAGCATCGTCAACATGCTGGAGGCCTATGAGAACAGCTACCGGCAGTTCATCGACGAAAACAATCCTGCACCCTTCAAAAATTTCCTCAGCGAGGCGGATACCCACTATGTCGATCTGGCGGCCTGTCTGAGCAGCAACTCACACGCCATCAACCTGCTGCAGGATCAGATCGGGCGCACAGGCGCACAAACCACCAGCGACCAGCATCGCGAGTTGCTCGATTGCATGCTCGGTGTGTTCGGGATCGAGCCGCAATCCGCCGACCTGCTGATCGCCAGCTAACCCGAGACCAGGTCAGACGTCAGCAGTTTCAACCGGTGGGCCGCGCGCTCGAGCCGCTCCTCCACCGTGTCCGGCGTATCGCGGGTCACATGCTCGCCAACGTCATAGAAATACCAGAGCCGGGCCCGGAACGCCGCGTCGGGAGCGCTGAGGCCCGCTTCCTCGAACAACCACCGGGCGGTCGCCATCCGGCGATCGTCGATCGCGGCGACTGCGGCGGCGACCTCCGGGTCGAACTGGGCCCAGGCGCGCATGGCGTTGTCATACTGGTCGGGGTCTTCGCGGGCGATGAATTCGAGAATGGATCGCATCTTGTCGATCGGCCCACCTGGCGCCGCCTGGACATGAGCGAGCACCGGATCCGTCTGGCGGCGCGCCCAGAACTCCGGGAGAGATTTCAGCAGATCCTGACGATTTTTAAAGTGCCAGTAGAAGCTTCCCTTGGTCACCCCGAGGCGTTGCGCGAGGGGCTCGACCTTCACATGGTCGATGCCGTGCTCGCGCAGCATCTCAAGCGCTTCCGCGAGCCATGAATCCCGGTCCTGAGATTGTTCACGTTTGTTTGTCATTCATCCGTCACACAAATTCAAAGGCCATACGCCAACGCATTGACACCCGCATGACGGCACATTACCATACGGCTGCGTATGGATGAAAGACCATACACGCAACACCGGGCTGGAGGCTTTCCGAGCCCCGCCTGTTCCGTCTAGACTTACAGCCAACACCGCCACCGACGGCAGTGCAGGAGGAACTTCGTATGACTGAACCCATCATCAGGGTCGCCGACATCGCTTGGGGCCGTATCAAGTCCCCGGACCTGGACGTGCAGGAAGAATTCCTAACGAACTTCGGGATGATCAAGGTCGAACGCACGAATGACAAACTGTTCATGCGCGGCACAGGTGCCAGCCATCATCTCCACGTCACCGAAAAAGGTGATCCCGGTTTCATCAGCCTCGCCTTCCGTGCCGCCAGCGAAGATGATCTGCACAAGCTCGCGAAAGAAGCCGAGAGCGCATCCGGCGTCGAGGATATCGATGAGCCCGGCGGCGGCAAGCGGGTACGCCTGATCGAGCCCAACGGCTACACGATCGAAGTCGTCCATGGCATCGAGGCCGCCGACGAAATCCCGGTCGATCGTCAAGCCTACAATCTTGGAAACATCGACAAATACAAACGCGCCAACGAACTCTGGCGCAGGGCGCCCGGTCCGGCGACGGTCATGCGGATCGGCCACGGCGTGATCGGCACGCCGAAGATGCACGAATGCACGGCCTGGATTCGCCATCATATCGGCCTGATCGCCTCCGACGAGGTCTTCGTCGAGGACGACAAGGACAAGGTGATCGCCAGCTTCAACCGCATCGATGGCGGCAAGGAATATGTCGACCACCATGTCTTCCTGTACATCGGTAACGAGAATGCAGGGCTCAATCACATCTCCTTCGAAGTCCCCGACTTCGACGATGTGATGATGGGCCACGAGCATCTTCGTGACTCCGGCGACTACGACCATGTCTGGGGTATCGGTCGGCACGTACTCGGTAGCCAGATCTATGACTACTGGAAGGATCCGTATGGCCGGGTGCACGAGCACTGGGCAGACTCTGATACGCTCAACGCCGAATACGAAACCCGCTACATCCCCGCCGACGAGGGGCTCAAGTCCCAGTGGGGCGAGCCGGCACCGATGGAATTCATCAATCACGTCAGCCCGTAGACGTTCCAGCCTTACAACGCACGGCCCGGCAGCACATGCCGGGCCGTTTGCGTTTATTGCGGCACTCACTTGGCGCAACGCCGGATTTCTGGCACAGAGAGCCTCCATTCGAAGGCCCGGCAGAACATGACAGATACCGAGAACCCCGAGACCGAAGATACGCCGCGCGATTTCATTCGCGACCGCATTCGCGCCGATCTCGACAGCGGTCAGAATGATGCGATCGTCACCCGGTTTCCGCCGGAACCGAACGGCTACCTCCATATCGGTCATGCCAAGTCGATCTGCCTGAATTTCGGTGTGGCGGCGGAGTTCGGCGGGACCTGCAACCTGCGCTTCGACGACACCAACCCCGCCCGCGAGGATGCCGCCTATATCACGGCCATCCAGGATGACGTGCGCTGGCTCGGCTTCGACTGGGGCGAAAACCTATTCCACGCGTCAGACAATTTCGAGCAGCTCTATGCCTGGGCTCAAAATCTGATTGAAGGCGGCCTCGCCTATGTGGACGACCTGTCGGCCGAGGAGATGCGCGAATATCGCGGCACCCTGACCGAACCCGGCCGCCCGAGCCCGCATCGCGACCGCACGGCGGAAGAAAGTCTCGATCTGTTCGCGCGCATGCGCGCCGGCGAGTTCGAGGATGGCGACCGTGTGCTCCGGGCCAGGATCGACATGGCCTCGGGCAATATCAACCTGCGCGACCCGGTGCTGTACCGGATCATCCGCGCCGACCATCCCCGCACCGGTGATGCCTGGTGCATCTATCCGACCTACGATTTCGCCCACGGCCAGTCCGACGCGATCGAGCATGTTACCCACTCGCTGTGCACCCTGGAGTTCGAGGATCACCGCCCGCTCTATGACTGGTTGCTCGAGAACCTCCCGGTGCCCGCCCGGCCCCGCCAGTTTGAGTTCGGCCGCCTGAACCTGGGTCACACGGTGCTGTCGAAGCGCCGTCTGATCCAGCTCGTCGAGGAAGGCCATGTCGCCGGCTGGGACGACCCGCGCATGCCGACCGTTACCGGGCTGCGCCGTCGCGGCGTGCCACCCGAAGCGATCCGCGACTTCATCGGCCGACTGGGTATCACCAAGGCCGACGGGATGGTCGAGATGTCGTATCTCGAGAACACGATCCGCGAGCATCTCAATCAGACAGCGCCGCGCCGGATGGGCGTGCTCGACCCGATCAAGCTGGTGATCGAGAATTACCCCGAGGGCCAGACCGAAGAGCTGGACGGGGTGAACAACCCCACCGACGAGAGCGCGGGCACGCGCAAGGTTCCGTTCGGGCGCGAGCTCTGGGTCGAACGCGACGACTATATGGACGACGCGCCGAAGAAATTCCGCCGCCTGACCGTTGGCCGGGAGGTACGGCTGCGCTTCGCCTATTACGTGACCTGCACGGATGTGATCAAGGACGCGGACGGCAACGTGACCGAGGTTCGCTGCACCTATGATCCCGAAAGCCGTGGCGGCGATTCACCCGATGGCCGCAAGGTCCGCGGCACGATCCACTGGGTCTCCGCGGCCCATGCAGAGACCGCCGAAGTGCGCCTCTACGACGACCTGTTCACCGCCGAGGAACCGGGCAAGGAGCGCGACTGGATCGAGGACCTCAACCCGGCCTCACTCGAAGTTCGAAGCACCTGCTATCTGGAGCCCGCCCTGGCCGACGACGACGGCGTGGTCCAGTTCGAGCGGCTGGGGTATTTCGCCCCAGACGCGGACTCGGCACCCGGTGCGCTCGTGTTCAACCGCACGGTCAGCCTGCGCGACAGCAAGCCCAAGGGATAGAAGACCGGGGCCGGGCGACCGAAACCTTCAAACGTGTATACGCATCTTGCGAACGGAGCATTCAAATGGAAATCAACATCCCGGAAGTCCTCGCCGAAGTGACGGCAGCCCACGACCGCTACGAGGCCGCGCTGACGACCAACGATGTCGATGTGCTGAACGAGCTGTTCTGGACCAACGATCTGACCCTGCGCTACGGCATCGGTGAGAACCTCTACGGCCATGACCAGATCGCCGGGTTCCGCGCCGCGCGCGATCCCAGCGACGTGGCCCGCACGACCGGGCCCGTGATCGTCACCACCTACGGCCGGGACTTCGGCACCGCGAACCTGGAATTCTATCGCGAGAGCATGGGCGACGGGACCGGCCGCCAGAGCCAGAGCTGGGCGCGCATGCCCGAGGGCTGGCGCATCGTCGCCGCCCATGTGAGCGTCATCGGGAAATAGAAAAGGCCGCTCCGGAGAGCGGCCCTTTCAATTCTGTATCGGGCGTCGGGTTTAGCTGGCGACGCGCCAGACCTCCGGCGCCTTCTCCATGCTTTCGAGCAATGCCTGACGCTGGGCCTCCATGGCCGCCGGCAGACGCCCGGCGAAGCTGTCGAACAGTTCCTTCTGTGACTGGGCTTCATTGCTGCCCGCATCGCGCGCGAGATCCATGATCCCGTTGAACGCATCGGCCGTGAATTCGAGGCCGGTCCAGTTGAGGTCACCGTAGCGCGGCATGTTGCCGAGCGGTCCCTCGACGGCGTCGCGGTTGTCGTGCACCCGGTCGCAGACCCATTCCAGCACGCGCATGTTCTCGCCGAAGCCCGGCCAGATGAAGTTGCCGGCCTCGTCCTTGCGGAACCAGTTCACGCGGAAGATCTTGGGCAGCTTCAGGCCCTTCTCCGCGAATCCCAGCCAGTGGCTCCAGTAATCGGCCATGTTGTAGCCGCAGAAGGGCAGCATCGCCATCGGGTCACGACGGATCGCAGCCTGATTGTCCGCAGCCGCGGTCGCCTCCGAACCCATCGTGGCAGCCATGTAAACACCATGGTCCCAATCCGTGGCCTCATAGACCAGCGGGAAAGTCGAGCTCAGCCGGCCGCCGAAGACAAACGCATCGATCGGCACGCCGTTCGGGTCGTCCCAGGCCGGGTCGAGACTCGGGCAGTTCACGGCCGCCACCGTAAAGCGTGCGTTCGGATGGGCCGCAGGTGTGTCGCTGTCCGGGGTCCAGTCATCGCCGCGCCAGTCGATCAGATGATCGGGCACGTCGCCATCCTTGCCTTCCCACCAGACGTCGCCATTGTCCATCAGGGCGACATTGGTGAAGATCGTGTCGCGCTTGATCATCGTCATGGCGTTGGGATTGGTCTTCGTCGACGTTCCCGGCACCACACCGAAATACCCGGCCTCCGGGTTAATCGCATGCAACCGGCCATCGTCCCCCGGTTTGATCCAGGCGATGTCGTCGCCGACGGTGCTGACCTTCCAGCCCTCATAGCCCGCGGGCGGGATGAGCATGGCGAGGTTGGTCTTGCCGCACGCGCTCGGGAACGCGGCCGCGACATAGGTCTTCTCGCCCTTGGGCGATTCCAGCCCGAGGATGAGCATGTGCTCGGCGAGCCAGCCCTCTTCCTTGGCCATGATCGAGGCGATACGCAGCGAGAAGCATTTCTTGCCGAGCAGCGCGTTGCCGCCATAGCCGCTGCCATAGGACCAGATCGAATGGTCTTGCGGGAAATGCACGATGTACTTGGTCTCGTTACACGGCCAGACGACATCCTCCTGGCCGTCCGCCAGCGGGGCGCCGACCGTGTGCAGGCACGGCACGAATACGCCGTCATCGCCCAACACATCGAGAGCGCCCTGCCCCATACGGGTCATGATGCGCATGCTCGCCGCCACATAGGGCGAATCCGTCAGCTGCACGCCGATATGGGCGATGTGTGAACCGAGTGGGCCCATGCTGAAGGGGATCACATACATGGTCCGGCCACGCATGCAGCCGTCAAACAAACCGTCCAGGGTCTGCCGCATCTCGTCGGGGGCGACCCAGTTGTTGTTCGGGCCGGCGTCTTCCTCGTTGTCCCAGCAAACAAAGGTGCGGTTCTCGACCCGCGCCACATCGTTGGGGTCCGAGCGGGCCAGGAAACAGCCGGGACGCAAATCCTGATTCAACGGAATCAGCATGCCGGACTCGACCATCTGGGCGGACAGGCGGTCGTATTCTTCCTTCGACCCGTCGCACCAATAGATGTCGTCCGGCTTCGTCAGCGCGGCGACTTCTTCGATCCAGTTCAACAATCCCTGATTACGGGTTCGACCATCTGCCGAATTCCCCATCTTGACGTCCCCTCCGGCGATCTTTGTCGCCTGTTTTCCTATACGAGAATTATCAAACTATAAGCCAAAGGACTCGGCCTATGTAAACAGCCCGCCGAGATTATTCTGGGGGCGAAATGACGCATTTTTCACTGTGGGTTTGTTCGCTATGCACGCGGTCGGCGCGCTTCCGTTCCAACGGTCGCAATTCGCAGGATATTGGTGCGGCCCGGTGTCCCGAACGGCACCCCTGCGGTGATGACCAACCGGTCGCCGGTTTTGGCGAACTCCTCGCTCTCTGCGACCCGGCTGGCCCGGATCACCATGTCGAGGAAACTGGTCGTGTCTTCAGTCTCCACGCAATGCACACCCCAGGCCAGCGCCAGGCGCCGCGCGGTCTGGACGACCGGCGTCAGCACCAGGATCGGCACCTTGGGCCGTTCGCGCGAGGCGCGCAGCCCGGTGGAGCCCGACGCCGTGTAGCAAACGATGGCCGCCGCCTTGAGGGTTTCGGCCACCTGGCGCGCCGCCAGCGTGATCGCGTCCGCCGATGTCGTCTCGGGAACCGTGCGCCCCGCATCGATCGTATCGCGGAACTGCGGGTCGCCCTCTACCGAGCGCGCGACCCTGTCCATCACTTCCACCGCTTCGAGGGGATGTGCACCCGCCGCCGATTCCCCTGACAGCATGACGGCGTCCGCGCCTTCGAAAACGGCGTTCGCCACATCCGACACCTCGGCCCGGGTCGGCACAGGTGCTTCGATCATGGATTCCAGCATCTGCGTCGCCACCACCACCGGTTTGCCGGCAATGCGCGACGCCCGGGTGATGGCTTTCTGAATGCCCGGCACCTGTTCGACCGGCAACTCCACACCCAGATCACCGCGCGCAACCATAACGCCATCCGCGACCTCGATGATCTCGTCCAGAAAATCGAGCGCCTGCGGCTTCTCGATCTTGGCCATCACAGCCGCACGGCCGGCGACAATCTTCTTGGCCTCGGCCACATCGTCGGGCCGCTGCACGAAGGACAGTGCCACCCAGTCCACATCCAGCGTCATCGCGAAATCCAGATCGCGGCGATCCTTGGGCGACAAGGCGGGAACCGGCAAAGTCACATCCGGCACGTTCACGCCCTTGTTGGAGGAGAGCGGCCCGCCGACGATCACCTTCGTATCGGCGTAATCCTTCCCCGCCTCGACCACTTCCAGCCGGATCTTGCCATCATCGATCAACAGACTGGCGCCGGCTTCGATCGCCTGGAAAATTTCCTTGTGGGGCAGCTCGGCACCGGTGGCATCGCCCGGCCCGTGCTTGAGCTCAAGCCGGAAGGACGCGCCCTCCTCCAGAACCGTGCCATCGGCGATCTTGCCGACCCGCAGCTTCGGCCCCTGGAGGTCGACCAGGATGCAGATCGGACGCCCGAGCTCCGCCTCGATCGCGCGGATACGCGCATGCATGGCCCGCACATCGTCATGGGTGCCGTGGCTCATATTCAAACGGAATGCGTCCGCGCCGGCCTGAAACAATGCGCGGATCATTTCTTCCGATGAACTCGCCGGACCGAGGGTGGCCAGGACCTTTACGTTTCGAACACGGCGCATAACGGACTTCCCAAATACCTTTACGTTCAGCTCACTTCGCGCAATCGACACATTGGGCCGCCGCCGGATCGACCTCCAAGCGCTTCACCGGGATGTCGGTCCCGCATGTCATGCAGTAGCCATACTCTCCATCGTCGAGCCGGGACAACGCCGCCGAGATGAGTCGCAGCCGGAGTTGGCGCCGATCTTCCTCGGCCTGGGCCATCGCCTGCACCTGCAATGCATCCATACGCGACAGCCGGCCCACGCTCTGCTGGTCCAACGTGACCGGCGTGCGGTTCTCGGATGTCGCGGCGCTCGATTCCGTTAATGCGGCACGTTCGGCCAGGAGCGTCTCGCGCCAGCCCTCAAGGTCCAGTTTCTCTGCCATGGCTGCATTGGGAGCCGACTTCGACACGAAATCAAGTCGTGTCTGACGCCGCGCCCGTCTCTGCCTTCCAACGAACTTTGCGGCTACACTCGCACTGAACTGAAAATCAGGGGACGCAAATGGCACGTTTCGAAGACAGGGTCTGCATCATCACAGGCGGCGCGAGCGGAATCGGGGCGGAGACCGCGCGCCGGTATGTGCGCGACGGCGGACGGGTTGTTATCGGTGATGTCGATGAAGCCCTCGGCGGCGCCATCGCCGACGAAATCGGTGATGCAGCTGCATTCGCCCCCATCGACGTCTCCGACCCGGATTCCTGCGCTTCCGGCGTTGCATTCACGGTTGCGACCTTCGGACGGCTCGACGGGCTGGTGAACAGCGCCATCCGCATGGGCCCGGCCCCGCTGGAGGACCTGTCCCTGGCGGACTGGAACAAGGTCGTGGATGTGGGACTGACCGGTACGTTCCTGATGACCCAGGCTGCCGGCCGCTGGTGGATCGATAACGAAAACCCCGGCGCGGTGGTGAACCTTTCGTCGACCGGCGGGCTGCATCCATACAACCTGGCGGGGGCCTACAGCACCACCAAAGCCGGCGTGATTATGCTGTCGAAACAGTTCGGGCTGGAATGGGCAAAGCACCATATCCGCGTCAACGCAGTCTGCCCCGGCCACACCGAGACGCCGCTCACGGCATACATGCGTGACCCCGCCGTCAAGCAGGCGCGCGCCGATGTAACGCCGCTGGGCCGGGTCGGCCAGCCCGAGGACATCGCCGAGGGCATTCTCTATCTGCTGTCGGACGACGCGTCCTACGTGACCGCCTCGACGCTGGATATCGACGGCGGCATGGCGCGCAGCCTGTTCAACCACATGCCCGGGCGGAAGTGGGACTAAAGCTTTGCGCCAGGATCACGCCGGCGGGCGGTCCAGCCCGTAATGCTCACGCAGGGTCGTGCCGGTATATTCGGTCCGGAACAGCCCGCGCGCCTGGAGGATGGGGACAACCCCGTCGATAAACGCGTCGAGCATGCCGGGAAAGATCGGCGGCATGACATTGAAGCCGTCAGCGGCACCGTCCTGAAACCAGTCCTCGATCAGATCGGCAACCTGTTCGGGCGTTCCCGCGAAAGTAAAATGGCCGCGCGCACCCGCCAGCTTCGCCAGGAGCTGTCGCAACGTCACCTGCTCGCGCTCGATGAGCCCGACCACCATCACCGCACGGCTGCGCGATGCCTCAACGGTATCGGGATGGGGAAAATCGTCCGGTTTCAGGACCTCATCCAGGGCCAAATGGGAGAAATCATGCCCCCCGAACCGGCTGGACAGGGTCCGTCGACCGACCTCGGGGTCGGCGCTCTCATTCAACTCCCGGAGCAGGCGTTTCGCCTCGGCTTCGGTCGAGGCGATCATCGGGTTCACCCCCGGCAGAACGAGCACCTGGTCGGGTTTGCGGCCTGCCTTTACGAGACGCGCCTTGATGTCGGCGTAGAATTCCTGCGCCGTCGCTTTCTCCAGATGGGCTGTAAAAATCGCTTCCGCGTGGCGGGCCGCGAAATCCCGGCCTGCATCCGACGAGCCCGCCTGAACCAGCACCGGCCGCCCCTGGGGCGAACGCGGCAGGTTCAACGGCCCGGCGACGGAATAGTTCGGGCCGTCATGGTTGATAGCGTGAATGCGGTCCGGTCGCGCATAGATGCCCGCCGCCCGATCGTCGACCACCGCATCATCGGCCCAGCTGTCCCAGAGCCCCTTGATAATCTCGACGAATTCATCGGCGAGAACATAGCGGTCATCCAGGCTCACATCGCGCGTGTCACCATAGTTGCGCGCGGCGTCCTGCAGCCAGGTGGTAACGATGTTCCAACCGGCACGACCGTTACTGATGTGGTCGACCGATGAAAATTGACGCGCCAAGGTGAACGGCAGCGAATATGTGGTCGACGCGGTTGCGATCAACCCGATCCGCTCGGTCACCGCGGCGATGGCCGCCAGTAACGTGATCGGCTCCAGCCAGACCTTACCGGAGAGCGCGGCGTCGTCCGTCGCGGCCAGGATATCGGCGAAGAAAATCGAATCAAAGAGCCCAGCCTCGGCGCGCTGCGCGATCCCCTGATAGTAGCTGGCATCCATCAGCCCCATGGGCGAGGCATCGGGATGGTTCCACGCAGCCTCGTGATGGCCGCGCGACTGGATGAAGAGATTGAGATGGAGTTGGCGTTGGGTCGTCATACATTCGGCCCCATTCTGAAGCTCACATCATCGTCGGCGGCGATCTGATCAATCAGGGCGATCTCCCAGTCGATATATTCCTGCATCCGCGCTTCGACGTCCGTGTTCCGGTCATAAGCGCGCAGGTAGACATCGACGCAATCCTCGTCGGCGGGATAGGCCGGGTCCGATTCCGTCACATGCCCCGCGGCGGCCCAGGCATTCGTGCCGCCGGACAGGACCAGCACTTCGGCGTTCGTGACAGCGCGCGCCTCCTCGACCGCGAGCGCGGCGAGCCGTCCGTCATCGGAGGTGAGGACCAGCGTGCCGTTGTCTGGCAGCGCGGCCGCGGCGATCCGCAAGCGGATGGCCCATGTCGCGCCGGGGATGTGGCCTTTGCGAAACACGCGGCTCTCGCCGAGATCGAGGACACTCACGTCGTTGTCGTCGAGGCGCGCGACAAGGTCATCGACGCCAATCATCGGGGCGTCCATACACGGAACCGAGGCGTCGCCGGCGGTTTCGAGTTCGCCCGTAAGACCATTATCGAGGACGTACACATCCGGGTAGCCCATCTGCACCAGCCAGTGAGCGGTCATGGTTGCGCGCACGCCCGTGTCGTCCATCAAAACAATACGCCCGTTCGGCACGCCGATCTGGAAGTCCGTCGCCTGAACCAGCTGTCCGCCCGGGGCATTACGCGACCCCGGCAGATGACCCGCGGCAAATTCGTCCGGATCGCGGACGTCGAGCAGATATAGAGATCGGTGGTCGGCTTCACTCTGCCACTCGGCGAGCCGGGCCATGTCGACGGTCTCGATGTCATGCTCGGCCGCGACCCTGTCGCGCATGGCGATGGCCGCCTCGAGTGTCTCGGGATCGCCCGAGGCAAACCGGTCCGAACGGCCGTGTTCCAGTTCGAGCCCGGCGAGGTGCCAGCCCATGGTGCCGTTTTCGAGCGCGATGACCTTGTTGGGAACACCCGCGTTGATCACCGATTGAGCGCCGAGAATGCTGCGGGTGCGCCCGGCGCAATTGACCACGATGGTGGTCTCCGGCGACGGCGCCAGATCGCGCACCCGGTAGGCGAGTTCGCCCCCCGGCACACTGATCCCCTGGGGAATATTCATGTTGTGATATTCCCGATAAGTGCGGGAATCGAGGACGACCAGATCGTCGCCGCGATCCTGCATCGCCTTGAGCTCGGATGCGTGCACCGACGGCGTGGCGTAGTGATGCTCGACCGCCTCACCGAATGCCTTGCTGGGCACGTTGATGCCCGAATAGAGCGTGAAACCGGCGGCGGTCCATTCATCGGGCGTGTCGGGACAGACCGTGACGTCGCTGTAACCCAGGGCCGCCAGCGCGGCAGCGCCACGCATCGCAAGTCCGTCGTTGCCCGCCGTTGTGATGACAACAGGCGTAGCTTTCCGGGGCACCAGTCGCGAAACCTCGAACTCGAGCCGGCTCAGGGGTGCGTTGACCGCCCAGAATAAATGGCAGGCGCCAAACTCGCCCTGCTCGCGAAGATCGAGGAGCGCGATCTCGTCCTTCGCCCCCAGTGCGGCGCGTAATGTCTCGGATTTCATATCGCTCATTCTACAGTAAACACACGTGTATTGAGATTCGGTGCGGGTCCGGTGCATGATAGCGGACAGATACTCAAAAGCGACCGGCGCAACGCTGGCGATCGATACAGGAGGACACCCGAAATGGCACTCACAGTTAACCAGTTTGCCGAGGATTGCCGTCAGATTCTTTCCAATGATTCGAGCGAAGCCGGGCTGGAACAGGTCCGCCTCGTCGTCGAAAAATTCCTCGCCGATCAGGAATTCATCAACGAGCATCTCGGGCCGCAGGCCGATGCCAACCGCGAGGTCCTGTATGAAGATCCGGATCTCGGTTTCTGCATCTGCGCCCACGTCTTCAAGGGCACAAACGAGGCACCGCCGCACGATCACGGCCCCACTTGGGCGATCTACGGCCAGGCCACCGGCCAGACGGTGATGACCGAGTATGAGAAGATCGAGGCACCCCATGGCGATGCGCCCGGCAAGGTGAAACCGACCAAATCATATGATCTGGACCCGGGCATGGCCGTCGCCTACCCGATCGGGCGTCTTCACTCGCCGAAACGCGCAGGTGAGACCCGGTTGATCCGCATCGAAGGCAAGGACGTCACCAAGCTTTCACGCGATTCCTACGAGCGCGCCTAAGCGTTCGAAGGACAAGAAATGACAGCCAGCCGCAACGGCGCGGTCGCGCGCGCGGCTGGCCATTTCGACAGCGGCGAATTCGTCGCCGGGCTGGGGCGCCTCGTCGCGCACCCGACCCAGAGCCAACTCCCCGGCGCGCTCCCGGCACTCACGAGCTATTTCAGCGATGTCGTGGGCCCGGAGCTAAGTTCTCTCGGATTTGCGCTGGATATCCTCGACAACCCGGACTCCGGCGCGGGACCGGTACTGCTGGCCACCCGCCATGAGGGCGACGACAGCCCGTCGGTCCTGATCTACGGTCATGGCGATGTCGTCGTGGGGCAGGACGACAAGTGGCGCGGGGGTCTCGCGCCGTGGGATGTCACCCCCGATGGCGACCGGCTCTATGGGCGCGGCACCGCCGACAACAAGGGCCAGCACTGGACCAACATCGGCGGCCTGCGCGCCGTCATCGAGGAACGGGGAAGCCTCGGTTTCAACTGCACGATCGTGCTGGAGAGCGACGAGGAAATGGGCTCACGCGGCCTGCGGGAGTTTTGCCGCATCCATGCCGACCGGCTGCGCGCGGATGTGCTTGTCGCCTCTGACGGCCCGCGTCTGGATCCCGAACGTGCCACGATCGTGCTCGGCTCACGTGGCCTGGTGAATTTCGAGCTCGCGCTCAAGTTGCGTGACGGCGCGCATCATTCGGGCAATTGGGGCGGGCTGATCCGTGACCCGGGGATAATCCTGTCCCACGCCATCGCCAGCCTGACCGACGCACGCGGCCAGATCGCCGTGCCCGAATGGCGCCCAACCTCCCTCACCCCGGAGATCCGTGAATTGTTGGCGGATGTGCAGGTGTCCGGCGGCGACGGCAGCCCCGATATCGATGCCGACTGGGGTGAAGCGGAACTTAGCCCCGAGGAACGGGTCTATGGCTGGAACAGCTTCGCCGTGCTGGCGCTTGAGCTGGGTAACCCGGAGCGACCCCAGAACGCGATCGCGCCCGAAGCGCGCGCGGTCTGCCAGATCCGCTACGTCGTCGGCACCGACCCGGACGACATACTTCCCGCATTGCGACGTCATCTGGACGCGCATGGTTTTCACGACATCAACGTCACCCCGACCCGGATGGCCGGGATGCGGGCCACCCGTTCGGACCCCGACAACGAATGGGTTCAAAGGGCACTGGCCTCAGTCAACGAAACGCTTGAGAAGAACGGTGGTGGCACCGCCGCGCTGATCCCGAATATCGGCGGCGGTATCCCCAACGACATCTTCGCCGAGGATCTGGGCATGCCGACGGTATGGATTCCCCACTCCTATGCGGGCTGCAACCAGCATGCGCCGAACGAGCATATGCTCGCATCCGTCGCGCGCGAGGGGCTACAGATCATGGCCGGTCTGTTCTGGGATATCGGCGCGGACTAGCGCTTGATTATTCCGCTGCCTCTGCGGTCTCGAGTGCTTCGCTCGCCTCAAGCCAGACCGCTTCCGCCGCGTCGAGCTTCTTCTCGATCTCGCCGCGCTTTTTCATCAGCTCGGTCATCCCCTGATTCTTGTAGGGCGCCTCGGCGCTGTCGGGATCGAACATGGCCCGGTCGATCGCGGAACGCTGATCGGTAAGTTTTCCCATCTCCTGCTCGGCCTTGCGCGCCCGGGTACGGAAATCCTTCGTCCGCTCGCGGGCCTCGGCGGCCGCCCGGCGGGCCTCTTTCTTGTTGCCGCGCTTCTCCTTCGGTGTGTCTTCGCGCGCCTTGGCCTGCCCGCGACCGAGCAGATGATCGCGATAGTCATCAAGACTGCCGTCGAACTCCCGCGCGGTGCCCTCGTCGATCAGGATCAACCGGTCAGCCGTCATCTCCAGGAGATGGCGATCATGGCTGACCACCACGACCGCGCCGTCAAACGCGTTGAGAGCCTGGACCAGCGATTCGCGGGCGTCCACGTCCAGATGGTTCGTCGGCTCATCGAGGATGAGGATATGCGGCGCGTCACGGGTGATCAGCGCCAACGCCAGACGCGCTCGCTCGCCACCCGACAGCTTGCCGACTTCCAGATGCACCTTCTCGCCGGAGAAACCGAAGCGGCCGAGCTGGCTACGGACCAGACCGGGTTTCGCATCGGGCAGAAGGCGCGTCATGTGCTGCAGCGGGGTGTCACCCGCGACCAGCTCCTCGACCTGATGCTGGGCGAAGTAGCCCACGCGCAGTTTGCTGCTGGACGTCACATCGCCGGCCATGGGTTGCAACTGACCGGCCAGCAACCGCGCCAATGTGGTCTTGCCGTTACCATTGCGGCCCAGCAACGCGATCCGGTCGTCGGGATCGATGCGCATGCTCAGGCCCGACAGGACCGGCGTGTCTGCGGCGTAACCAACGGCCGCGCCGTCCAGCACCATCAGGGGCGGACGCAACTCCTGGGGATTCGGGAAATCGAACACCAGCGTCGGGTCTTCGGCGGCGGCCGCCACCGGCTCCATCCGGGCCAGCGCCTTCATCCGGCTTTGGGCCTGACGCGCGGTGTGGGCCTTGTAACGCCAGCGATCCACATAGGCCTGCAACTTGGCGCGTTTTTCTTCCTGCTTGGCGCGCATGGACGCGACCTGGCTGAGGCGCTCGGCGCGAATCTTCTCGAAAGCATCGTAGCCGCCGGGATAGAGGGATATCTTGCCGCCCTGCACATGCAGGATGTGATCAACCACGTTGTTCAGCAGGTCACGTTCATGGCTGACCACCACCATCGAGGCGGGATAGGTCTTGAGGAAATTTTCGAGCCAGAGTGCGGCTTCGAGATCCAGATGGTTCGACGGCTCATCGAGCAGCAGCAAATCAGGCCGGGAGAACAACAGCCCCGCCAGGGCCACGCGCATGCGCCAACCGCCCGAGAAAGATGACAGCGGCCGGTGCTGGTCCGCCTCGTCGAAGCCGAGCCCGGCCAAAATGCGGGCGGCACGAGACGGCGCGCCATGGGCGTCGATCAGCCCGAGCCGTTCGTGGATCACGGAGATACGCTCGGCGTCGCTCGCCGTGTCGGCCTCTTCCAGCAAATCCGTGCGTTCGGTATCAGCGGCGAGCACCATCTCGAACGGCGTCATTGTACCGCCCGGCGCCTCCTGGGCCACATAGCCGATCTTGGTGCCGCGCGGTGTCTCGGCCGAACCGTCGTCGGCCTCGAGTATCCCGGCGATGATCTTGAGCAACGTCGATTTGCCCGCGCCATTGCGCCCAATCAGCCCGACACGGCTGCCGGTGGGCAGCATGGCGGTGGCGCCTTCGAGGATCGTCTGGCCGCCCAGACGCGCGGTGATGTTGTTCAGGTTCAGCATGGAAGCGCGGCTGATAGCACAGCGCGCGACATTGCGGAACTACACTCAGTTGGCCGGTGAGGTTACTCCGCCGCTTCGCGGAGCTCGAAGCCTTCGCGGGTAAGCCCTGCCGCCAGCATGGCGTCGCCGATGCTGGCGATCTCGGCGTCCGGCAGCTTGACCAGCGGCGGGCGGACCACGGCGCGGTCCTGGCGGCCGAGATGCACGAGCGCTTCCTTCATGCGGTTGTGCATGTCGCCGAAGGGGTCGGCGTAGAAGGCCTCGGTGGCACGAAGCCACCTTTACCGAACTTCGGCAAAACGGTGACCAGGGATCCAGAAACCGACGTTCTTTGCACCTTAATTTTGTCCGGCTTTAAAACATCCTGTCGCACGCATCGATATCAAGTTGGCGTTTCCCGATCATCACCGTCAGACGAGTGTCTGAAACGGGATCACCCTTCCCCACTATTGAAGCAACTCGCCCAGAAACTCCTCCAAATCGCTAACAAACTCGACGAGACTGCCATCATCGTCGTCGCTTTGGAGCTTAGCCAGTTCCTGCTGAGCGTCGGCGACCGTTCTCCACGGCAGCACATCATCATGAGCATTCAGTCTTTCCTGTATTTCATGACCAAGCGCCGCCCTTGTTTTCCCCGGTAGAACTTCGGGTCTCTCAAAATAAATCAGCCGCTGCGCGATACGCTTCATTCGGAGGTCATCCATTTCCATCGCAATCCCAAGACGGTCCTCCCAAGGCACATGGTGGAACCGCTGCATCAGCGCCTGATCCCCTGAAGAGGCGAACCCGTCATAGATCTGCTGCTCTACATGCGCCGAAGGTTCTTTTTCCGGGTACCGATTTGCAAGGGCCTCACCTACCCGGCTTTGGAATTCGATGTTCTCGGTAATCATGGAGGCTCGCCTCACCAGTTCCTCAAATGGAAGAGAATGTTCGATCAGTGCATCTGGCGCAGCTGTATTTGGCATCAATATCGGCTGAGCATTCGTCCGTACTGCACGAACAACCACCGGGCTCTTGTTCATCTCATGGACCAACTCCCCGGTCGTCATGTCGAGGTATGGTTGCGGGTCCTGTTTGAGGTCAAAAACCGCTCGGGAGGCATCGTAGGTCGGGTCTACGCCGCATTCGGTGACATAGCGGTTATGCGCCTGCCCGCGCCAATACTGGGTCAGACAGAGTATTTCCTCTTCCTTGAGGATGTCTTCCGTATCCTGCTTCCGGGACAGCTGCATCATTCTGCCCCAGACTTCCGGAGCCCGGTCTCGGATCAGTTTTGCCAAATGGATGGTCGCCTCA
>JABJEK010000001.1 GCA_018702955.1 Rhodospirillaceae bacterium
CCCGGCGCATCAGGCGGATATGCGCGTCGAGGATCCCCATGTGCGCGACGTGAAACCCGAGATTTTCATGGTCATGCTCGACACGGCCGAGACGGTGGCCACGCGCTACGACGTCAGCCGGGAGAGCCAGGACGAATATGCCCTGTCGAGCCAGCTGCGCACGGCGGCGGCTCAGCAGGCGGGTCGTTTCGACGATGAGATCATCCCGGTCGAAACGACCATGATGGTCAAGGATCGGGAGACCGGCGAGGTGAGCGAGAAGGCCGTGACCCTCGATCGCGACGAATGTAATCGGCCGACGACGAACTCGGAAAGCCTGGCGAGCCTCGGTGCCGTGCGCGACGGCGGTTCGGTCACGGCGGGGAATGCCAGCCAGCTATCGGATGGCGCCAGCGCGTGCGTGGTGATGGACGAGAAGCTCGCCGAACAACGCGGCCTCGAGCCGCTCGGTCGTTATCTCGGCCTGGCGGTATCGGGTTGTGAGCCCGACGAGATGGGCATCGGACCTGTGTTTGCGGTGCCGCGCCTGCTGGAGCGCAATGGCCTCACGGTGGATGACATCGATCTTTGGGAGCTGAACGAGGCATTCGCCGTCCAGGCACTCTATTGCCGAGATACGCTCGGCATCGACCCGGAGAAATACAATGTCGACGGCGGCTCGATCTCGATCGGGCATCCCTATGGCATGAGCGGCAACCGGATGACCGGGCACGCGCTCATCGAGGGGCATCGACGCGGCGCGAAGAACGCGGTCGTCACCATGTGTGTCGGCGGCGGTATGGGCGTGGCCGGGCTGTTCGAGATCTTCTAGAGAGACGGCCTACCCGGCATCGAAGTTTGGTCGTTCGCCCTCGGGCGGCACGATCGCAAAGCTGTTCAGGGTCATGGCGACGCCGGTGTAGTGCCCGACCAGCCCGATCAGCTCGACGACGCCGTCCTCGCCGACCATCTCGACCATGCCCTGATACTCGGCGTCACTCACATGCCCTGAGCCCAGAAGCTCGTGCACGAAGGCGTGGATGGCGGCTTCGTTCTTGTCGGTGAAGCTGGGCGTGTCGCCCCGTTCGATCGTGGCCACAACTTCTTCCGATACACCCTCACGCAGGGCAACAGGTGCGTGGGCGAACCATTCGAATTCGGCCTTCCAGTGGCGCGCCACGGTGATGATGGCCAGCTCGCGCAGGTTGCCGGGCAGGATCGCGGCGAAGCGCAGATAGTGACCCATCTTCTCGACCTGGTCGCAATAACCGGGGTTTCTGAGCCAGGCGTGATAGGGGCCGCGGACTTGGCCGCGCGGCCCGGCCGTGATCCGGTCGTAGATAACTTGTTGCTCCGGGCTCAGATTGTTCGGGTCGATCTCTGAAATGCGCATTGTCGTTCTCCATATCGGGGTGAGCGAATGGTAGCGGATATGTGCGTAGGACGCGGATCGAAAACTTATCGTCTGCGGGTGGCGGCTTCGCGCTAGTCTGGCGGCCATTGGCTGCGGAAAGGCATGAGGGCATGAGACGTTTGATGTTTGCGTTTATGGCGGTGCTGCTGGGCGTCTTCGTCTCGGATGCCGCGACGATCCCCGCCATGGCGCAGGAACCGGTTGACCTCGAACTGGTCCTGGCGGCCGACGGCTCCGGATCGATCGATGATGAGGAACTGCGCCTGCAGCGCGAAGGCTATGCGCGCGCCGTGCGTAATCCGCGTGTTCTTGAACTGCTGACCGGCGGTATCCACGGCCGGAGCGTTATTGCCTTCGTCGAGTGGGGCAGTGCGGAATCTCAGCACACGATTGTGGACTGGATGGTGATCGACGGCCCGGAGTCAGCGGCCGCGTTCGAAGCCGCGCTGATCGATGCGCCGCGCCAGGCCCTGGGGCTTCAACTCGATCAGCAACGCCATCGCCTATTCCCAGAACCTGATCCAGACCAACCCCTATAAGGGTTTGCGGCGGATCATCGACATCTCCGCCGATGCGGGAAATATCGGCGGCATGCCATTGCCGCTGGCACGCGGGAACGCGGTGAGTGCCGGGATCACGATCAACGGTCTGGCGATCAGCCGACCGGGCAGCACGCGGCCCTTGCGTGCGGTCTCGCTGGAAGCGGAATTCCGCGAACAGATCATCGGCGGTGCCGGTGCATTCGTCGTGACGGTCGATGAGACAATCAGCTTTGCCGAGGCGGTTTTGAAGAAAATGATTCTCGAGGTCGCCGGGATCGCCCCGCCCGAGATCGCCGGACTGCCGCTGGGCGGGCGGCTTTCGTTTGCGGGGAACTAGGATCCGCTATACGCCGCGACGATCTCATCGGCGGCAGCCTGCAGGTCTGCCAGATGGTTTGCGACGAAGTCTTCGACCGGCACGGCCTGGCGCATCCAGACCAGATTGACGCAACCCAGGACCTGTTCGCCGACCCGGATCGGCACCGAAATGGCGCTGAGCCCGTCGTCGAAGAACGTGTTTTCGCCGTAGTTTCCGCCGAGATAGAACTCATCGCGAGTGGCATAGCCGTTCGCGCGGACCTCTTCGAGGATAGGTTCCAGTTTCTTCGGGGTGCGCATGATCTGATCTGCGGGATGTGAAGAATTACGCAAGCCGGCGATGATCTCGTCATGTTCTGCCTCGGGACAGAATGCGAGATAGGCGCGGCCGACGGCTGTCACGGCGAACGCGACTCGATGGCCGATCTCGTCGCGGTTCACCAGGAACGGTGTTTGGCGCCGGCTGGTTTCCTTGATCTGCATTGAATCGCCGTTGCGCACCATCAGATCGGACGGCCATTTGACCGTCTCGCAGAGCCGGCCCAGGACGGGCCCGGCGATCTCGGCCAGCCGATCGAACTCGTCCAGCGTCCCGGTCATGCGGCGCAGCCCGAAGGTGTTCCGGTACAGCCCGTCTCCCAGGCCGCGTCGAACCAGCTCCTGTTGCTCCAGGGTCAGCAGGATGCGCAACAGGGTCGTGCGGTGCAGCCCGGTGCTCTCATGCAATTGATGCAGGCTGGCAGTGCCCAGTTCCTCGAGTGCACGCATCACAGAGATGCCACGTTCGATTGCACGTATGGGTTGCAGGCCTGCCATTTAACCTCGCCGAGGATTTTGGATAATTTCGACCTGCAATCTAGCAGGAGGTTTCACTCCACGAAAACCTCTGGAAATGTCACGTGCCGTCATACATTGGTTGCATATTGTTGTCCGTGAACATGTGTCGAAGCTGCGGGTGTATCGATGGGAACTGTCCGGAACGTCTTATTCATTATGTGTGATCAACTGCGCGCCGATTATCTGTCGTGCGCGGGGCATCCGTCGCTGAAAACGCCCAATATCGACGCGCTGGCAGCGCGGGGTGTGCGGTTTGCAAAGTCTTATGTCCAGGCACCGGTTTGTGGCCCGTCACGCATGTCGTTCTACACCGGACGTTATTCGTCGAGCCATGGCGCGTTCTGGAACTTCGTGCCGTTGCCGGTCGGGGAAATGATGCTCGGGGATCTCCTGCGACCGTCGGATATGAAGGTCGCGCTGGCGGGGAAGACCCATCACTTCGCGGACAAGGTGGGTATGAACCGGCTGGGCATCGAGCCGGACAGCGCGCCGGGACGGCGGCTCATGAGCGGCGGGTTCGAGAATGTGGTCCGCGATGACGGCATACACCCGGCAGCCGCGGGACGTATCGAGTCCGACTACGCCAGATATCTGCGGGCCAACGGTTTCGACAGTGATAACCCCTGGCATGATTTCGCCAACTCCGCGGCGGACACGGACGGCAATGTCCTGAGCGGCTGGAACATGCGTAATTGCGGGTTGCCCGCGGTGGTGCCCGACGAGATGGGTGAGACCGCCTATATGAGCGATCGGGCAATCGAATTCATCGACGAACAGGG
>JABJEK010000045.1 GCA_018702955.1 Rhodospirillaceae bacterium
CGAAAATACAAACGGCGTGAGAAATTACTTTTGTTACCCCGTGTGTTACCCCAGACTGGATGGTGCTGGGTACGGAACAAAACATGACGACTAAGCCATTGGAAATAAAAGGATCGGGGCGTAGCTCAGCCTGGTAGAGCACCTGCTTTGGGAGCAGGGGGTCGCGTGTTCGAATCTCGTCGCCCCGACCAATTTCCGCATATGAGGTGCGCGATGCGTCTGCACGACCGAACAGCCTTTGTCACCGGCGCGTCCAAGGGGTTGGGCCGGGCCATCGCCGAGCGCTTCGTCGAGGAGGGTGCGCGGGTCGTCATCGCCGACATCGATCAGGAAAACCTCGACAAGACCATGGCGGAGACGACGGTCGACGCCTCGCGCCTGACGGCCATCAACCTGGATGTGTCGGATTTCGATGCGGTCCAGGCCGCGATCAACCACGCCATCGCCGATTTCGGCGCGCTGGATATCCTGGTCAACAACGCCGGCTACTCGCCCAAGAAGAACTGGCTCGAATATGAGATTTCCGAGTGGCAGAAGGTCCTCGACGTCAATCTCAGCGGCGAGTTTTACGGCGCGCGCGCGGTCGCCGAACACATGATGGCGCGCAAGAGCGGCCGGATCATCAACCTGTCTTCGTCAGCCTGGCGGCACGGCGGCGTGGCCACGGGCGGCGGACTGCCTTACACCTCGTCGAAGGCCGGGGTGATCGGGTTGACCCGCGCCCTGTGCAAGGCGCTCGGGCCCTACAACATCACGGTCAACGCCATCGCGCCCGGGCCGACGCCCACACCGATGACTTCATCCTGGCTGTCGGCTGCCGAAGACGCGCTGAAAGAGAATATCCCCCTGCGCCGGCTCGGCACCGCGCGCGACATCGCCAATGCGGCGTTGTTTCTGGCCTCGGACGAGGCGGCGTTCATCACCGGCAGCTGCCTCGACGTCAACGGCGGTCTGACGATGAGTTAATCCGTATGCGTTAAAGTCGTTCGAGTTGACGGCGCAGTACGCCCTGTGTTCAATCCTTGTGCCCAGTCGAGTACCAATCCATTTGAGGGAACTGCCATGAAGGCACGTATTTTCCAGCCCACGAAGACCGCCATGCAGTCGGGCCGCGCGAAGACCCAGAACTGGGTCCTCGAGTTCGAGCCGACGCGCCGCCAGCAACTCGACCCGCTGATGGGCTGGCCCGGTGCGGGCGACACCATGCAGCAGGTCCGCATGACCTTCGAAACTCGCGACGACGCGATCTCCCATGCGGAGCGCCACGGGCTCGACTATGTGGTGCAGGAACCCAAGGAAAGACAAATTAAGCCAAAGGCTTACGCGGATAACTTCGCGGTCGGACGCAGAATTCCCTGGAGTCATTAAGGCGTCACTGAATCCCGCCGGGATTAATCTTCAAATTTGGAGTTTCGTGATTTCGGTGAATCCGGCGATGCTGGATCATCCGAAGCGTTGTGCGGCGCCCGTAGCTCAGCTGGATAGAGCATCGGCCTTCTAAGCCGAATGTCGCAGGTTCGAATCCTGCCGGGCGCGCCAAACTTCCAGATCAATGTTCCATCCCGTTGCTCTGGGATTCGCATGTTCTTGCTCATTTCGCGTGGGCATTTCTGCGGTGCGCGCGAGTTTCACCGGTTACTTCCACTTGAATGCAGATATCTAGATGCGACGGATTGAAATACGAGGCGCTGTGGTGTCGGTTCATGTTTCGATATGAAACGACCGGGTTTTGGTCCTGCGGTCACCAGTGCGCTAGATGATCGTCTTTCTCCTTTTTGTTCCGGTCGCGAATTAGGGGGGGGAATGAACTTGACGAGATTTCTCCTTGAAAGCCTGAAATGCTACGCCTGAGTGGGAACAAACAGGGACAAGCATATCTACTATTGTATTCCCGCATAGCTATGCATCGGCTTGGTTAATGGGCTACCAATGGTGGTATCATGTTGTTTTTATACATTTATTTTTCAAATTAGGTGTTTCGAATATATTCCCCGTGGTAAACGAAATGTGAACGACTGCCGATGAGTGAACGGCAGTTTTATTTTTTTCTCGGGGGGGACCAATGGCCAAGAAGAACAAGATCAAGGGTACGAAGTCGGATGACGATATTCTGGGTACGGATGGGGCCGACCAGATTGATGCACGCCACGGGGACGATATTGTTCATGCAGGAGGTGGAGCAGACAGGGTCAAGGGCGGCAAGGGTTCCGACCAACTGTTTGGCGAAGACGGCGATGACGACCTCGATGGCGGCAAGGACAATGATTATCTCGATGGCGGCGCGGGCAATGATCGTCTGAAGGGCGGCCAGGGCGACGACGAGATGCTCGGCGGCCTTGGCGATGATTCGATGAGCGGCGGCGCCGGCGCGGATACGCTCTTCGGCGGTGAAGGCAACGACCGGCTATTCGGTGACGGTTCAGGTAGCGGTTCTGGTCATGGCTCGGGCAGCGGCGATGCGAGCTTCAACGATTATCTCGACGGTGGCGCGGGTGACGATCTGGTCGTTGGTGGAGCCGGTGATGACATCGTGCTTGGCGGCACCGGAAACGACGTTCTTTATGGCGACAATGGCGCCGGTTCCGGTTCGGGCAGCCATGCCGGCCATGGCAGCGGTTCGGGCGGTGCGAAGGGCAAAGGATCCGGTTCTGGCAAAGGCTCCGGTTCTGGCAAGGGCTCCGGGTCGGGCAAGGGCTCCGGGTCGGGCAGCGCCTCAGGCGATGCGGACGCGATCAGCTTCAACGATTATCTCGATGGCGGTGCGGGCGACGATCTGGTCTTCGGGCAGCAGGGCGATGACACCGGCTACTGGTACATGCAGGAAAACCTCGGTGCGACGGATGCCTATGACGGTGGGACGGGTACCGATGCGCTCGTCTTCGCGCTCACCTATGGTGAAGCGGCTGATGCCGGTGTGCAGGCGGATCTTGCCGGGTTCGATGCGTTCCTGGCTCTCAACAGCAACCCGAACACCGACAATGGTGCGACCTATAACTTCACGTCGTTTGCCACGCTCGATCTGACCGATTGGGAAGGGTACTCGGTTGAGTTGATCAACACGGGCCCGACGGCGAATGCTGATTCAGGCGCGACCGATGAAGACTCGGTTCTCGTGGTCAGCGATGTTGCTGCAGGGGTTCTGTCCAACGACACCGATCCGGACCATCTCGATGTCCTGACGGTAACCGGCTTTGATGCGACCAGCCAGTTTGGCGCGGGCGTCACGGTCAATCCGGACGGCACTTATAGCTACGACCCGACGGCAGCGGGCTATTTGCAGGCGCTGGCGGTTGGTGAGACAGCCCTCGATACCTTCAGCTATACGATCGCCGATCTCGCAGGCGTGGAATCCACATCGACGGTTACGATCGAAGTGACGGGTGTTAACGACGCGCCGGTCATCACGGCCGGCGGCGATGTCGCGGGCACGGTCGACGAAGACGGCCAGGATGCGCCGACAAGTGTGTCGGGCGACCTTGATTCCACGGATGTGGACAATGGCGCGACGGCGACATGGTCGGTTGATGGCGGTGGTGCGGGTGCCTATGGCGACCTGTCTGTCGATGTGAATGGCACCTGGACTTATGACCTGCGCAACGGCGACGCCAATGTTCAGGCTCTGGCGGCGACGGAATCCCATGACGAGTTGTTCACAATTGTGGTCACCGATGAGCATGGTGCGACCGACACCGAGACCGTGACGGTCACCGTCACGGGCACGAATGATGATCCGGTCATCACCGCAGGCGGCGATGTCGCGGGCGATGTTCAGGAAGATGCGACTCTCTCTGTCTCCGGCGATCTGGACTCTACCGATGTGGACAATGGTGCCACGGCGGCCTGGTCGGTCGCAGGCGGCGGTGCGGGGGTATATGGCGACCTGTCGGTCGATACCGACGGCACCTGGACCTACGATCTGCGCAATGGCGATGCCAACGTGCAGGCGCTGGCGGTGGGCGAGACCCATGACGAGGTGTTCTCTGTTGTCGTGACCGACGATCAGGGTGCCACGGACACCGAGACTGTCACGGTAACCGTCACAGGTACGAACGACGCTCCAATCATCACCGACGGCGGTGATGTTGCAGGCGCTGTTCAGGAAGATGTGACGCTTAGCGTATCCGGAGATCTCGACTCCACCGACGTGGACAACGGTGCCACGGCGGCCTGGTCGGTCGCAGGCGGCGGTGCGGGGGTATATGGCGACCTGTCGGTCGATACCGACGGCACCTGGACCTACGATCTACGTAACGGTGACGCCAACGTTCAGGCGCTGGCGCAGGGCGAGAGCCATGACGAGGTGTTCACCGTCGTGGTCACCGACGATCAGGGTGTTACGGATACGGAAACCGTCACGGTCACCGTCACGGGCACCAATGATGGCCCGGTTGCAGTGGATGACGTTTTGGGCAGTGAAGCCGGAGTGCTTTCGTTCGATGATATTTCCTCGAGCGGCAGCTACGTGCCGGTCCCGACCGGTTATGGTGGTTTTGACTGGGCAACGTCCGGAGTGGGTACTGATCACGATATACTCGCAAGTGGCGGTGCTCCGTCCTTTTCAGGAGCTTCTGCCTGGCCGGGATATGGCGAAAATCCTGGAACAATCAGTTGGCTTGGTGACGGAACATTTGACTTTGACGGTGCGTATTTTGCTAATTGGTCAGGCGCTTCCGTTGTCACGGTCACAGGACTCAACGATGGCAGCACTCTCTATTCCCAGACACTGAACCTGACCGGTACGTCGACATGGTTTGATTTCGATTGGTCCGGGGTCGATCAATTGGTTGTGCAGGAAGCATCTGATGGTTTCGGATGGTGGACCATTGATGACTTCTCATTCAACACGTCTGGTGCCGGAACTGACGAGGACACGGCGACAATAATTCAGGCCTCGGATCTCCTTGCGAATGATACCGATGTTGACAACGGGGCCGTGCTGACGGTCGCGAGCGTCGCGGCGACCAGTTCGCTCGGCGCGGCTGTCTCCCTGTCGGGTGCCGATATCTCTTACGACCCTTCGGGCGTGCTCGACTATCTGGCTGAAGGTGAAACTGTCACCGACACGTTCACCTACACGGTGACCGATGAACACGGCGCCACGGATACGGCGACCGTTTCGTTCGAAGTGGTCGGCGTTAACGATGGTCCGGCGATCGTCGCCGGCGGGATCGTGGTGGGCACAGTTCAGGAAGACGTGACCCTCTCTGTGTCCGGCGACCTGGACTCCACCGATGTCGATAACGGTGCCACGGCGGCCTGGTCGGTCGCAGGCGGCGGTGCGGGTACCTATGGCGGCCTGTCGGTCGACGGTAACGGTACCTGGACCTATACGCTCAATAACGTCGCCGCCAATGTACAGGCGCTGGCGCAGGGCGAGAGCCATGACGAGGTGTTCACGGTTGTCGTGACTGATGAGCACGGGGCCACCGATACCGAGACCGTCACTGTTACTGTCACGGGCACCAACGACGTGCCGGAGATCGACGCGGGCGGTGATGTCGCAGGTGCTGTGCAGGAAGACACGACACTCTTCGTGTCGGGCGATTTCGATGTTTCCGATGTCGACAATGGCGCCACGGCGACATGGTCGGTCTCCGGAGGCAGCTCAGGGGACTATGGAGATCTGGCCGTTGATGGCAATGGGACCTGGACCTACACGCTCAATAATAATGCAGTCAATGTTCAGGCATTGGCCGCGGGCGAGAGCCATGACGAGGTGTTCACGGTCGTCGCAACAGATGATCAGGGTGCCACGGATACCCAGGATGTAACCGTTACGGTCGAAGGCACGAATGATGCGCCGGAAGCGCGTGACATTAATGTCTTCACAAACATCGTGTCCGTGAGCGAAGGCGGAACCGGCGGCGCCAGTAGCGGCGGCAATATCTTCCTGACCGGGCATGACGTGCTGCTCCACGGCCATCAACATGGTTTCGATACTGTCATACTCGACTATCTTCGTGGTGATGGTACGGCGAACGAAATTGACCGTGCGGACTACGACATCGGTTATTTACGGGTATCCGACCGTGGAGTTCCGGGCGGTACAGGGTCGGGTTTCAACACTTCGCAATTCGGCGATGTCACCGAAGCCTCACCATTCGACTTCGCGGACAGTGCGGCATTTGCGACATTCCTGTCGGGTATCGACGTGCTCTACATCCCTTGGGTTTATGACGTAGGGAATTCGACAGGTTCGAACCTGATCAACAGCTTTGCGCCGGCGATCGAGGACTTCATCAATTCCGGTGGTGACATCGCGGCTGAGTCTTCTCACGTTATCTCGACCTTCTATGACTTCCTGCCTCCGGCTGTTGCGGCGTCTGGTCCGTCAATTTCTGGCAGTTCCGGTTTCACCGCGACTGCCGAAGGTCTGGCCATTGGCATTGACAGTCACATGATCAATGGACATGCGACCCATAACCAGTTTATCGGCTTTGACGATGATTTTACCGTGTTCGAAGTACGCGGCAGCGAAGCGATTTCGATCGGTGTACAGAATGCGACGATCGAAGATGGTGGCATTTCGACCGACATAATGGACTTCTCGCTGTCACGCGATCAGTTGTTGCGATATGTCGATGATGTCGACAATGGCGACACGCTTGACGTGACGGCAACGTCAAACGACCAAGGCCTGACATCAACTCTCAATGCTGATGATTCTGTTGATGTACTTCTGAACGAGCAGGTGAGCAGCGGCTCCGCCATTCCCAATCCGACAGAGGATGGGACACTTATCAACGGGCTGGGTGGTACAGCCGGTTTCGGTGAGAACGTTGTAGCTCGAAACGATGATGGAAATTCGGGTTTTGTCGATCTGAGCACGGTCTTCGGGGACGGCCTGAACTTCTTCGGGACGACCTTCTCGGGCATCTACATCAACACGAACGGCAACATCTCGTTCGGCAATGCGGTTGGTCAGTTTACACCGAGCCAGATCGGAGCGGGCATCTCCACCCCGATCATAGCGCCGTACTGGGCTGATGTGGATACACGCGGCGGCACAACAACCGCGACACCGGGTGGTACGTCAACCGGCCAGAACCAGATCTGGTACGACCTGGATGACACCAGTGGCGTCCTCACGGTGACATGGGACGATGTAGGCTACTACTCGAACGCCACAAACCCGGTGAATGCCTTCCAGCTTCAGCTGTTTGACCGTGGCAACGGTGATTTCGATGTGGTCTTCCGTTACGAGGACATCAACTGGACGACAGGCGGTGCCAGTGGTGGATCGGGTGGTCTTGGTGGGACACCGGCGCGCGCTGGTTATTCAGCTGGCAACGGCACGGACTTCTTTGAACTGCCGACGTCGGGCAATCAGGCTGAAATGCTTGATCTGGAAAACTCCGAGGGCAACTTTGATACCGGCATCTGGGCCTTCCAGGTTCGCGATGGCGGGGTCAGTGAGATCACGGCAGGCTTTGACTACACCGTGAGTGATGCTTCCGGGGCAACGGATACCGCTGCGGTAATCGTGCATTCCCAGGACGGAACGACTGTCACGGGTGCCGCAACTGATGACATCCTTATCAGTGATACCACCGATGATCTGCTAATCGGAGCAGCGGGAGACGACCTGTTTGTGTTCTCGGATGGTCATGGAAACGACACCGTTTCTGATTTCCAGGCGGGTGCCGGGTCCGATGACGCGGTTGATCTTTCAGGCGTCAGCGAAATCACTGATCTTTCCGATCTTCTGGCCAGTCATGCCAGCGACGTCGGATCGGATACGGTCATTGACACCGGGAGCGGAAATTCCGTCACATTGATCGGTGTCAGTGTCGCTGATCTCCACCAGGATGACTTCCTGTTCTAGTTGTTCCTACAGTTTGCGTGCAAAAGGCCCCGCGGTGGGGCCTTTTGTCTGCCTTGAAGTCGCTTAATCCAGTTTGCAATGTATTGGATAACGTAGGGGCCGAGGGATGGCCTGTTCCGTGAATAGAAATCCGAAGGTACACCGCCAGAATTTTTCAGGATAGATTGCTGCATCTGGATCAAACATGCTGCAACCTGCATACGTTTGACGATATCTGCGTGTGAAGGAATCCCGCATGTATTCAGGCCCCATCATCGACAGCCATCACCATCTCTGGCATTGGCAGAAATATCCGTGGCTGGCCGCCCCGATGACCCCGAAGATGTATGGCGATGATTACAGCGGCCTGCGCCAAGACTATCTGGTCGAGGACATGCTGGAGGACTTCGGCGACCATAATGTCGTCAAGTCGGTGCATGTGCAGGCCAATTACGACCCGACCAAACCGGTCGAAGAGACGGCCTGGCTGCAGTCCGAGGCCGATCGCACTGGCTTTCCCCACGCCATCGTCGGCCACGCCATCATGACCGACCCGAATATCGAGGAAGTACTGGCCGGTCATGCGCAATACGCCAACACGCGGGGCGTGCGCCACCAGCTGCATTTCTGGGAGGGTGATCCGCTGCGCTGCCGCACCGACCGGCCGGATCTGTGCCTGACCGATGAATTCCAGAGCGCGGTGGCGCTGCTCAAGAATTACGACATGACCTTCGAGCTGCAGGGCTTCTCCCACCAGTTCGTGCATTTCGCCGAGCTGGTGCGCGACCACCCGGAGACCAATTTCTGCCTCGTCCATGGTGGCATGCTGACATCCGACGACGACGCGACCGTCGAGGCCTGGAAAGCGGGGCTGGAGCATCTGGTGCCGCTGCCCAATGTCTGGATTAAGTGCTCGGGCCTGAATTTCTTCTCCGCCCGATGCGACATCGACCATATGCGGATCATGCTCGATCACGTGCTGGATCGCTTCGGGGCCGAGCGTTGCTTCTACGGCAGCAACTTCCCGCTGGAGAAGCTCTGGGCGAGTTACGACGATCTGGTCGGTGCGTGTAAGCGGATTCTTGAGCCCAGGAGCGAAGCCGATCAGCGCGCCTTCTTCCACGACACGGCGGCGAGTTTCTACCGGATCTAGGGTGTCTTCTTTTCGCCGTCATGCGCGGACTTGATCCGCGCATCTCTGGCATCGTCGGGAAAGATACCCGGGTCAAGCCCGGGTATGACGGTTGTGGATAGAGTTACCCCATCCACGCGCCGCCGTTCACATCAAGTACCGCGCCGGTCGTGAACGCCGCACCCGGCGTGCAGAAATACCAGATCGCATGGGCGAGTTCCTCGGGCGTGCCGAGGCGGCCAACGGGTGTGGATTTACCACGCGCTTCCAATACTTCCGGCGGATGCCGCTCGACCCGCGGGGTCAACACGAGGCCCGGTGCGATCGCGTTGACGGTGATGCCGTGGCCGCCGAGTTCTGTTGCGAGACGACGGGTCAGGCCGATGATCCCGGCCTCGGTCGTGGCGTACTCGATGGCGCCGCCGCGCGCGGTGCGGCCCGCGACCGACGAAATATTGACGATCCGGCCGTAATTGTTGGCCTTCATGGTCGGCACCAGCTCGCGGGTAATCAGGAACTTAGCGATCACGTTCCAGTCGTAGCTGTGGTGCATCGCCTCCAGGGTGATTTCCTCGAGCGGCGGGGCGTCGATGAATCCGCCCGCCGTGTTCACGAGGATGTCCGCGCGGCCCCAGGTGTCGAGGATGGTCTTCGTGGCGACCTTGACCTCGTCCTCGTCGGCGCATTCGGCCTTCACGAACATGGCTTCGCCGCCCGCGTCGGTGATCCGTTTGACGACCGCGTTGCCTTTCTCGGGCGTGCGACCGATGACCGCGACTTTCGCGCCTTCGGCCCCGAAGCGCACGGCGGCGGCTTCACCCATGCCCGCTGTCCCGCCGGTGACGACGGCGACTTGGCCGGTGATGTCTGTGAGTTCGTTCATTTTGGTTGTGTCCTTGGCCGCACTAGGCGGCGATGGGGATGGTGCCGACGGAATCCATGATCAGCGGCGCATCGGTCACGGCCTGGACGTCGTCGGCGGTCAGGCCGGGTGCGACCTCATCGAGCACCAATCCTGCGTCCGTGACGGAGATCACCGCCATATCCGTGAAGATGCGCGTCACCACGCCGCCGGCCGTCAGGGGATAACTGCGTTCGGCGACGATCTTGGCCGCCCCGTCGCGGGCGGTATGGGTCATCATCGCGAA
>JABJEK010000046.1 GCA_018702955.1 Rhodospirillaceae bacterium
CGTCGTCGTGCCAGACGACCTCGTCGGGTTTCTGACCGCCATCCTCGCCGAGATCCTTGCCCTGGACGCCATGGCTGGTGCCGAGCAGATGTTTCAGGAAATACTCGTGTCCCTTACCCGACGATCCCAGAAGGTTGGAACGCCAGACGAACATGTTACGCGGCCAGTTCGCCGGATCGTCCGGGTCCTCGCACGACATCTCCAACTCGCCACTCTTCAGGCGCTTGGCAACATAAGGGCCCGGTTCCTCGCCGGAGTCCTTGATCGCACGCCCCACATCAAGCGGGTTCGACTTCAACTGCGGTGCCGAGGGCAACCAGCCCATACGTTCGGCACGCACGTTGTAGTCAATCAGCGAGCCATCCCACGTCCCCTTGGGCGCGGTCGGCGAGATGATTTCGTCGATGTTCAGGCTCTCGTAGCGCCATTGGTCGGTATGCGCATACCAGAAGGACGTCGAGTTCATATGCCGCGGGGGGCGTTTCCAATCCAGCGCGAACGCCAACGGTTGCCAGCCGGTCTGGGGACGGAGCTTTTCCTGCCCCACATAATGGGACCAACCGCCGCCGGACTTACCGACACAACCGCACATCACCAGCATATTGATGATCCCGCGGTAGTTCATATCCATGTGGTACCAGTGATTGAGACCGGCACCGAGGATGACCATCGAGCGGCCCTCGGTTTTCTCGGCATTGTCGGCAAACTCACGCGCGACGGTCACGATTTGTTCCGCTGGGGTGCCGGTAATTGCCTCGGCCCAGGCCGGGGTGTAGGGCACATTCTCGTCATAGGAGTTGGCGATATTCTCGCCGCCGAGCCCGCGATCGACCCCGTAATTGGCAATGAACAGATCGAACACGGTCGCCACCAGCGTCTCGCCTTCGGCCAACTGCATCCGCTTCACCGGGACACGGCGATCCAGCACATCGGCATGGTCGGTGCCTTCGAAATAATCATGCTGGCGACCACCGAAATAGGGAAAGCCGACATCCACGATGTCGTCATGGTCGTCCGCCTCGATGGCGGTCATCAGAAGATCGATATCCGCGCCCTGGCCGTCGCGCTGCTCAAGGTTCCATTTCCCCTTCTCGCCCCAGCGAAATCCAACCGAACCGTTCGGCGCAACGACATCGCCGGAGTTGCGGTCCACCGCAACCGTCTTCCATTCGGGATTGTTCGATTCGTCCAACTCACCGTCAAAGTCGGAGGCGCGCAGCAGCCGTTCAGGCACATAGCGGCCATCCTGCTCCACCAGCCGAACCAGCATCGGCATGTCGGTATAGCGGCGGCAATAATCGGTGAAGTATTCCGACTGACGATCGACATGGAACTCCTTGAGGATCACATGACCCAGCGCCATCGCCAGCGCCGCGTCGGTACCCTGCTTGGGGTGCAGCCACATGTCGGCGAATTTGGATGCTTCGCTGTAGTCGGGAGAAACGACCACCGCCTTGGCACCGCGGTAACGCGCCTCGGTGAAGAAATGCGCATCCGGCGTGCGGGTCTGCGGCACGTTCGAGCCCCACAGCATGATGAAGCCCGAATTGTACCAGTCGGCGGATTCCGGCACGTCCGTCTGCTCACCCCAGGTCTGGGGCGAGGCCGGCGGCAAATCGCAATACCAGTCATAGAAGGACATGCATACGCCGCCCATAAGCGACAAATAGCGCGAACCCGCGGCATAGGAGACCATCGACATGGCCGGGATCGGGGAGAAACCGATCACCCGGTCCGGACCATAGGTCTTGGCCGTGTACGCATTGGCCGCGGCGACGATCTCGGTCACCTCGTCCCATTTTGCGCGCACGAACCCGCCATGGCCGCGCTTTTTTACATAAGACGAACGCTTGGCCGGGTCCTCGACGATCGAGCGCCAGGCAGCCACCGGGGTCATCGTGGCGCGGGCGTCGCGCCACAGCTTGATCAGACGCGAGCGAACCAGCGGGTATTTGAGCCGGTTGTTGGAGTAGAGATACCAGCTGTAGCTCGCACCTCGCGAACAGCCCCGCGGCTCGTGGTTCGGCAATTCGGGCCGGGTCCGGGGATAGTCGGTCTGCTGAGTCTCCCAGGTGACGATGCCGCCCTTGACGTAAATCTTCCACGAGCAAGAACCCGTGCAGTTCACACCATGGGTCGAGCGCACGATTTTGTCGTGCTGCCAGCGGTTTCGATAGGAATCCTCCCAACCCCGGTCCTCATTGGTTTTGACACCGTGCCCGTTGGAAAAACGCTCGTTCTTCTTGCCGAAAAAATTCAGGCGATCGAGAAGATGGCTCATGGGTAACGTCCTTCTTAAGGGCCTAGGGGTTCTTCACATAGGCGTTGGGGCGCAGATAAAACCACCAGTTGATGACGATGCAGACGCCGTAGAAGACTGCGAAGCCATAGAGCGCGAACTCCGGTGTCGTCGCCTTGATCTGCTCGCCGAAGACCTGGGGAATGATGAAGGCACCGTAAGCCGCAACGGCCGACGTCCAGCCCAAAACCGGGCCCGCTTGCACCTTGTCGAAGACGACAGCGATCGTGCGGAACGTGGAACCGTTGCCGATTCCGGTTGCCGCAAACAGGATCAGGAACAGGACCAGGAATGGCACGAAGTGATCCTCTGGCGTCGCTGAGGCATAGGCCTGTTTCATGAAATAGGCGACGCCGAGCGCGCACGCGACCATGACCACCGAGATGATCTGGGTCACCTTGGCGCCACCGATCCGGTCGGCGATCATGCCGCCGATGGGCCGGATGAGCGCCCCGATGAATGGACCCGTCCAGGCGTACATCAACGCACTCGGGCCATTCGCATTGACCGTACTATGGGTCAGAACCCCATCAACCATGAGGTGCTGGAAGCCGAACACGACCTTGATCGACAGCCCGAACGCGGCGGCGTAGCCGATGAACGAGCCGAAGGTCATGGTGTAGATGACCGTCATCGCCCAGGTGTGCTTGTTGTTGAATATCTTGTACTGCTCCGCGAGATTTTTCCCGATGCCGCCCGGGATAAGCCGCAGGGCAAAGACCGTCGCGGCGATCACCAATGGCAACACGATCCATTTGCTGAGCTCGACCCCCGATCCACCGGCCGTCGCAGGCAACATCAGCCACAGACCCAGGATCGCGAAAATGAAGCCGATAAGGAGCATGCCGAGAATCTTGATGAAGGCAGCCGAGGTGGATCCCAGTCCGGGCGAGACATGATTCGCGGTGATGTTGTTCATGCCGAACCAGGCCGCGATTGCGAGCGGGACGAGGATCGCCACCCAGATGTAGCCAGCATTGTGGATGAAGGTTTCGGTTCCGGCGGGAATCTTGCCGATCAGCGTACCCGAGGTGTTCTGCAGGATTAGTGCCTCGCCACCGAAGATGCCGGCAGTCATGACCAGAGGCACCAGGATCTGCATTGAGGTAACGCCGAAATTCCCCAGCCCGGCATTCATGCCCAGGGAACAGCCCTGCACCCGCTTGGGATAGAAGAAGGAGATGTTCGACATCGACGAGGCGAAGTTGCCGCCACCGATACCCGACAGGAGCGCCATCGCCTGAAACTGCCAGAGCGGCGTGTTCGGGTCCTGCAGCAACCAGCCTGCACCCGCCGCCGGAACAATCAGCAGCAGCGTGGTCAGGAAGATCGTGTTCCGGCCGCCGGCAATCCGAATGAAGAAGGACGACGGGATACGCAGGGTGGCACCGGTCAGTCCGGCGATGGCCGCCAGCGTGAACAGCTC
>JABJEK010000047.1 GCA_018702955.1 Rhodospirillaceae bacterium
CCCGCCGCTCTACAGCGCGGGAACCAGCGCCAAACCGGGAGACTTGCTCGATGTCGACCGCTTCCCCGTACACGAAACGGGCCGGGGCGGGCAGTACACCTATCATGGCCCCGGCCAGCGCGTGGCCTATGCCATGATCGATCTGCGCGAACGCGGCCAGGATCTGCGCGCCTATGTGCGTGGCCTCGAGGCCTGGGTCATCGAGACACTTTCGACTTTCGGAATCACTGGCGAACGCCGGGATGGACGGGTCGGCATCTGGGTCGCTCATGATGACGGCCGCGAGGACAAGATCGCGGCCATCGGCGTCCGGGTGCGCCACTGGGTGGCCTACCACGGCATATCCATCAACGTTTCGCCCGATCTTGAGCATTTCTCGGGGATCGTGCCGTGCGGGATTGACGAGGCGCATCTGGGCGTCACCAGCCTTGCCGATCTGGGCATCGACGCCGGCATGGCCGATGTGGACGCGGCTTTGAAAGCCAGCTTTACGAAGAAATTCGGCTAGGCTGTTGGCTTCTTGCTGAAACCGATGCCGATCAACGGATCGGCTTCAATCCGCTCCTCGGTCACGGATTCCACGTCGGCAGCGGGCGGGCCCTCGCGACAGTTATTTATCATCCGATCAATTACGGGGGTCGGGCCGGCGAAAACCGCCTCGACCGTACCGTCGGACCGGTTGCGCACCCAACCATCCAGGCACAGGTCCCGCGCGACGTTTTCTGTCCAGGCGCGAAACCAGACCCCCTGAACGCGGCCGCGGATGACGACCCGAACGGCGACGGTCTCGGCCATTACTCGAACTCGACGATAGCCTGATCGACCGCGAGGCTGTCGCCCGGTGCGGCATGCAGGGTCTTCACCACGCCGTCGGATGCCGCCCGGAGCACATTTTCCATTTTCATCGCCTCGACAACGGCGATTTCCTCGCCCGCAAGCACGGGGGTGCCCTCTTCCACCGCGACAGAGACCAGCAGACCCGGCATCGGCGACAGGACAAACCGGCTCAGATCAGGCGGTACTTTCTCGGGCATCCGGGCATCGAGCTCGGCGCCACGCGGCGTGAGCACCCGGACAATCGCCTCGACCCCGCGATGGGTCAGCCGGTAGGCAACGCCGGTCCGGTCGATCTGGAACGTCGCCACGCCATCATCGAAGGTCGCCGAGAAGACCGGGTCGCCCAGCGTCCAGTCGGTTGAAAAGGACAACTTGCGCCCGTCGACCGCGACATCCGCGCCATCGGGTCGATAGGTGACGTCGACGCCGTTGGCCACGTCGCCCATCATTACCTGCCATGGGGTCACGTTTGCCGGCAGCGCTGGCGACCCGCTTGTGCCCGACTGGCGCGCGCGGACCGCATATCGGCCATGGATATACGCGGCCACGGCGGAAAACCGGTCCCGCAGCGCACCCTCGGGGGCCGCCGGGGCATATCCGTCTGGATACTCCTCGGCGATGAAGTTCGTGGTCAGGCGCCCCTCTGCGAAACGGGGATGGGCCATGATCGACGCCAGAAAGGCCGTGTTGTTACCCGTACCGCGGATGAAGTAGCCGTCGAGCGCATCCTGCATGCGGGTGATCGCCTCCGCCCTGTCGGCCCCGTGTGTCGCCAGCTTGGCAATCATGGGATCGTAGAACATCGATATCTCGGAGCCTTCTCCCACGCCCGTATCGATGCGCACGTTCGTGCCATCCTGCGCGGGGGCGCGATAACGCACGAGACGGCCGATGGCCGGCAGGAAGTTACGGCTCGGATCTTCGGCATACACCCGCGTTTCAACCGCCCAGCCCGTAATCGTGACGTCTTCCTGGCGCAGCGTCAGTTCCTCGCCGTCCGCCACACGGATCATCTGCTCGACGAGGTCCAGCCCGGTGATCATCTCGGTCACCGGATGCTCGACCTGCAGGCGGGTGTTCATCTCCAGGAAATAGAAATTCCGATCCTTGTCGACGATGAACTCAACCGTGCCAGCAGACCGGTAGCCCACAGCCGCCGCCAGGGCGCAGGACTGCGCGCCCATGGCCGCGCGGGTCTCTTCGTCGAGGAACGGCGACGGCGCCTCCTCCACGACCTTCTGGTGACGGCGTTGAATCGAGCATTCGCGCTCACCCAGATGAATCACATTGCCGTGGGCGTCCGCGAGGACCTGTATTTCGATATGCCGGGGTTCCTCGACGTACTTCTCGATGAATATCCGGTCATCGCCAAAACTGGAGCGCGCCTCGTTCTGCGCCGAGCGGAAACCTTCGTCGACCTCGTCTTCGCTGTAGGCGATGCGCATGCCCTTGCCACCGCCACCCGCAGAGGCCTTGATCATCACGGGATAGCCAATCTCTCCGGCGATCTTCACGGCTTCAGGCACATCCGCAATCGTATCCATGTGGCCCGGCACGGTGCTGACGCCGGCCGCATCGGCAAGTTTCTTGGATTCGATCTTGTCGCCCATAGCCGCGATCGCGTCAGGCGGCGGTCCGATGAATGCAACGCCTTCGGCTTCAAGCGTGCGAGCGAACTCGGCATTCTCCGACAGGAACCCATATCCCGGGTGAACTGCATCCGCACCGGTATCCCGGATCGCCGCGAGAATTTTGTCAGAGACCAGATAGCTTTCGGCGGCCGGCGGTGGACCGATATGGACCGCCTCGTCGGCCATGCGCACATGCAAGGCTCCCGCGTCCGCGTCCGAATACACGGCGACAGTGGCAATCCCCATGTCTTTCGCGCTGCGAATGACACGGCAGGCGATTTCGCCCCGGTTGGCGATCAGAATCTTCTTAAACATGACCTGAAACTACGAAAGCATGTTGCAGTGCGCAATTGATGAATTTGCCCAAGGAGACAGCCATGAACACATGGACGAAGCGGCGAGACAGCCTTAGCCTGAGCACATGGCTGAATCGGAGCAGATATCGGGCGACACGGCGCCCAGGCGACGACGCATTGGTCTCGCAACAGTCCTGGTGGGCGGTGTCACTCTGCTGATGTTGCTCGCGGTCGGTAGCGTCCTGGCACTGACGTTAACCGGCGCGACCCAGAACACCTTCTCGTTGCTCGGCGCACGGGCCACCACAATCCTCGATCTCGTCGAAGCGCGCGTCGATGGTCAGTTCGACCCGGTCGTGTCCGCTGCGGAAGACCTGAGCGCGCAATTCGCCGACGGTCGGCTTAATCTCGACGACCGGCACGAACGGGCGTTCCAGACGTTCACAGGCGTGCTGACGGCCCTGCCCCAGGTCACGGCGGTCATTTATGCCCCGGTGGAAGGTCAGGCGCTGCGCGTCACTCTCACAGAAGGTATCGCGATAAGCGTCCCTGATGCGCCGGCTTTGGTGCAGCGCCAAAATCGAGTGCTCGATTTCGCCCGCAGCGTGGACAAGCCGTCACAATGGTTGACCCCCATTTGGATTCAGGCTGTCGGCCAGCCTGTTATCACGGTTATCGCACCTGTGCGGCGCGGAGATGACTTCAAGGGAACGGTCATCCTGTCTGTGACAATGGGGAAAATTGGCGACTTTCTTCGGCAAATGACACAGACCAATGATCTGCACGGCTTCATCGTCTATGATGGCAGCTGGGTGCTCGGCCATCCAGAGTTAGACAATGTGGACTTTCAGCCGGGCAGCGGCGGAAACCCTCTACCCAAAATCGAAGACCTTGCAGATCCAGCACTCGCGTTGTTTGGCGGCGGCGGAGAACGTGCGTTGACCCTGCTGCGAAATGCACCACGCGTTACCGACGCACGCATCGACAACGAGCGAATCGTGATCACCCGGGACACGGACCGTTTTGGCGAACGGCCATGGACCTTGGGGGTGATGCTCCTGCGCGAAGATGTCGGAAACGAGGTCCAGCGCCTGATTGGCATGTCGGTCGTCGGTCTTCTCATCCTGGTGATCGCCGTGTTCATCGGATTTATGTTCGCACGTCGGCTGAACCGTCAGATCAGCCGCCTCGTCACATCCGCCAGCGCTCTCACGCGCCTCGAGGTGGCGAACGCACCGCTGGTGCCCGACAGCCGAATATCCGAGCTTTCCGATGCGGCGCAGGCATTCAACCGCATGATCGGCGCGCTGAAATTGTTCGAAACCTACGTACCGAAGCAACTCGTCCTTGGCTTGGTGCAGCGTGGCGAAACAATCGAGACCACCGAAGAACGCATCCTGACGATCATGTTCACGGATATACGCGGCTTCTCGACTCTCGCCGAACATATGGGTGCCGCCGAGATCGCCGAATTGCTGAACACTCATTTCGAGATGCTGGCCAGCGCGATCGAAGCCGAAGGCGGGACAGTCGATAAGTATATCGGCGACGCGATCATGGCGTTCTGGGGCGCGCCGGAGCAGGTCCCGGATCATGCCGCGCGGGCCTTGCGGGCCGCGGCAGAAATCCAACGTCGCGTGCGCGCCGACAACGACGCCCGCCGCGCCCGAGGGGATGAAGCGCTCCGCATTCGGGTCGGAATCCATACCGGGCAAGTCATCGTCGGCAACATCGGCTCCAAGAACCGCGTGAACTACACTGTCGTCGGGGACGCCGTGAACACAGCATCGCGGATCGATTCCCTGGCCAAGGAAATCGCCACCGAGGAAGACTGCATCATCCTGACCAGCGGCGACACGCGCGACCTTGCCGGTCCGGCCGATACCGGCGTGTATGACCTCCAGAATCTCGGAGAGCGTGAAATCCGCGGCCGCGAAGGCACCGTCTCGATATTTCAACTCGACGCCAACGTTCCCTCCAGCTAAGCAGCCCCGCATGAACGCAGAAGAACTTAACCGCCGGATCGCGGACTTTCCCTACTGGTACCACCGTATCGAGCTGACCGACGGCGTGGTCACCCCGGGCTGGGCGCCCATCGATGCCGCGTCCTACCGCATTCCCGATGATCTCACGGGAAAGCGGGTGCTCGATATCGGCGCGTGGGACGGCTACTGGTCGTTCGAGGCGCTGAAACGCGGGGCAGAACAGGTCATCGCGATCGATGACTTCTCCGACTATGTCGGTCATCTCGAAACCGAGGACAGAAAGGCGTGGGAGACATTCGATCTCTGCCGCGAAGCGCTTGGCTATGATGAGGATCAGTGCCAGCGCCATGAGCTGACGATTTACGACCTGACGCCCGAGACCTTCGGGATGTTCGATGTCGTGTTCTGTTTCGGCGTTCTCTATCACCTGCGCTGGCCGATGTACGCGATCGATAAGCTGTCGTCTGTCTGCAGCGGTGATTTGTTCATCGAATCCGCCATCGCCGACGATTTCAGCGCCTACCGCGGCGGTCTTGGCAAGGGTTTCGGCGCCGATATGGTGATGGAATTCTATCCCAACGACGAATATGGCGAGAACGAAACCAACTGGTGGGCGCCGACGGTGCGTGCCTTGGGTGGCATGGTCAAAGCATCGGGCTTCGAGACCGTCCGCGGCTGGAAGCTCACCGATAATCCCGCGCGCATTTCGCAATGCCGCGGGTTCGTCTGGGGCACGAAGAGCTGACGATCACGCCGACGCTAAAGCGGGATGTTGTCGTGTTTCTTCCACGGATTTTCGAGAGACTTGTTTTCGAGCAGTCGTAGCGCCCGGCAGATCCGCCGGCGCGAGCTGTGCGGATAAATCACGTCATCAATGAAGCCCTTCTGGGCCGCAATGAACGGGTTGGCAAATCGCGCCCGATATTCTTCCGTCCGGGCCTCTATCTTCTCGGGATCGTCCCTGTCTTCGCGATAGATGATCTCCACCGCGCCCTTGGGACCCATCACCGCAATTTCCGCTGTCGGCCAGGCGTAGTTGATATCGCCCCGGATATGCTTGGAGGACATCACGTCGTATGCGCCGCCATAGGCCTTTCGGGTGATGAGCGTCACCTTGGGAACGGTCGCCTCGGCATAGGCAAAGAGCAGCTTGGCACCGTGCTTGATGATGCCACCATATTCCTGCGAGGTTCCCGGCAGGAAGCCCGGCACATCGACAAAGGTGACGATCGGGATATTGAAGCAATCGCAGAAACGCACAAACCGCGCCGCCTTCTTGGATGAATCGATATCCAGACAACCGGCCAACACCATCGGCTGGTTGGCGACGAAGCCAACGGTACGCCCCTCCATCCGCCCGAAACCGATGACAATGTTCCCGGCGTGATTTGCCTGAAGTTCGAAGAAATCACCTTCATCGACAACTTTGCCGATGAGCTCCTTGATGTCGTAAGGCTTGAGTGGATCGGACGGGATCAGGGTATCGAGCGACGGCTCCTCGCGGTCGAACGGATCGCTGGTCGGCCAGACCGGGGGCTGTTCGCGATTGTTCATCGGCAGAAAATCATAGAACCGACGAAGCTGCAGCAGCATCTCCACATCATTCTCGAACGCGCTGTCGGCCACACTCGACTTGGTCGTGTGGGTCGACGCGCCACCGAGTTCCTCCTGGGTCACGTCTTCATGGGTGACGGTCTTCACGACTTCCGGACCGGTCACAAACATGTAGGACGTGTCCTGGACCATGAAGATGAAGTCGGTCATGGCCGGCGAATAAACCGCCCCGCCCGCGCACGGCCCCATGATCGCCGAGACCTGAGGGATCACGCCGGATGCATTCACATTGCGCTGGAAGACATCCGCATATCCGGCCAGCGAGCCCACGCCCTCCTGGATACGCGCGCCGCCCGAATCATTCAGGCCGAGCACCGGCACACCATTCTTCATGGCCATGTCCATGACCTTGCAGATTTTCTGCGCATGCGCCTCCGACAGAGAACCGCCGAACACCGTGAAATCCTGTGAGAACACGAACACCTTGCGGCCATTGATCAGGCCCCAGCCGGTCACGACGCCGTCACCCGGTATGGGCTCAATATCGGCCGTCATCTCGTTCGGTGCCTGTTCGACAAACATGTCGAACTCCTCGAACGAATTCTCGTCGAGCAGCAACTCAAGGCGCTCACGGGCCGTCAGTTTACCTTTGCCGTGCTGAGCTTCTATTCGACGCTCACCGCCACCGAGCCGTGCACGAACACGGCGGGCTTCGAGTTGATCCAGAATATCTTGCATCGCGCGTCCCCAGCGAAACCTGATTGGACGTTCCACATAGCAGATTTTCCGGGACTCGGGCCAGATCAGCGCCGCCCTGTTCAATCCTTGCGCAGCAATTCCAGGAAGGATGCAGCACACTCGGTATCAGCGCGCAGAATGTCCCGCCGGGCCTGGGCTTCGGCTTCCTCACCCCACAGCTCGACTTGATAGGACTCATCCAGCTGGCCGACATCAAACGCCGTATCGGCATCGAGGTGCCCCTTCGACAGGGCCAACGCCACAATGATTGATCCGCTTGCCGATGTGGCGACACCCAGGGCCGCCAGTTCATAATCGCCATGTTCCGCGACGGCCGCGCGCAGCTGCGCCAGGGATTCCGGCGGCTGGTCTATCGGCAGCAGCCCGTCTGTCACGACCAACTCGCTCCCGAACGTATCGCGCGCCCAGTCCAGCAACGGCTGCCAGGCCCGCGACTGACGAATGACGAGTTCCGCCGGCGCCTGCGCGCGGTAACAGACCAGATCCGTACCACCATAAGCGGCAATCTGGTCGATATATCCCTCGCGATCATCCGCCACACGATCCACGGCCGTCGCGGCGATCCGGGTCAGCGGCATGGTCTCGACGTCGATTTTCTTACCCTGTGACCGCCACTCATCCGCGATGGCGTCCGCCAGCGGGGCACCGGGCACCTGCAAGGACTTGCGCATCGGGGTCCGCACGCCGCGCGCATCGAGAAGCACTTCATAGGCATGGTCATCACCCGAAGGGGCGATCGTGACGTCTTTATAAAACCGGTCCACGAATTCAGCGTTCCGTTTCGTTGCTGGTGTCTGGAGTCGATCGCTGGCGCCGATCATTCGAGCCATCGCCCAACGGTGTCGATAGGGTCGGCCCGACCTTACCCTCGCTTTGCTTGGCATATTGCACGCAAGGGTGATTGTTACCACCGAGGTCAATCAGTCCGATCAACGCTGCGGGGGGAAACACGATAGCCCCGAGAAAGCTGCCGATTTTTGCCAGCGTGCCCAACGGATCAGGAAGAAAACTGGGATCGTCCAGCGGACCGCGAATGAGCACGGGCACAGCCAGGCTCAGATCGAATCCCCGCGGCCGGGGCTTAACCTTCATTTTGTAGTCTTCGGATCCGAGATTGATACTGCCTTCCGCGGTTAGGATAATTACCTCGGTACTCAGCAAGTTCACCCGGCTGGTCGCGACACCATCCTTGAACTCGAAATCATTCGCCATGCAATCGACCGCCACCCAGCTCTTGCCGCCGAGGGCCTCACCGATGCCGGAGAACAGGCCGCTGACATAGCCCAGCCCTTCGTTGCGCATACGCCCCTTGCCCATCAACTGGCGCGCATGCCCATCCAGGCTACCGGCGATAGCCGCAATCGAGTTACCCGAGCCCGACAGGGCGATGTCTATCGCCCCCGACCCTTCGAGAACATCAAGATTGGCAAAGTCCTTGAATAGCTGCCCGATTTGTATATCCGGCGAGCGCAGCGACAACCCAACGAGCGGTGTCTGTCCACGTGCGTCGAGACTGAAGTCGCCGCGCAGGTCACTGTCGGCATAACGCGCCTCGAGCGGCCGGACATTCAGGGCGTCCTCTTCCAGAACGACACGCAGATTCACGTTCTCGAACACCCCATAGGGCGTCACAAATTTCTTCGGCTGGAAAGAGATATCGATATCCGCCGTCCGCAAGAACTTCAGCGGTAGGGGCTCATCTGAAAAGACCTTCTCCCGGTCCTTGGCCGGCACTACCGACTTGGCCTCTTCGGCTGAAATCAGATCCGGCGCGCGCGCCGGCTCATAATCCGGGAACAACCGCGTGAGGTCGGTCACATCGGACGTCACAACCGCTTCAATTTCGATCGCCTCGGGGTCGAATACCACTGATCCATGACCGAATAAATCCGTCGTGACGCTGCGAAACGTAAAATCATCGATCGTTACTTTTTCGAGATCACCTTCGACGGTCGCGGTCAGATCAACCGGATCGAGCTGAGGCCATGTCACGCCCAGGAGCGGTTGAAATCGCCCCAGGGCCTGACCAGTGGCTGCCAGGTCCAAGCTATAGCCCTTGAGGGGCTGATCCTCGTCGACATCCAGTGTGACGTCGCCATTGGCTTTAATTCGATCGACGGCAAAATCCTTGAGTGTGAGCCGCATGTCCGGCAACGTCCCGGTAACCCCCACATCCCCATCGACGGGTCCAAGATCGGACACCTTATCGCCCAGCATGTCGCGAACAGGGTCCAGTGACTGGTTGCTCGCCGATATATTGAGATCAAGCGTGACAGTGGGCACGTCGGCTTCAAGCTTCGAGACATCGACCCGGCCGGTTCCGTGAATTCCGCCAGCGTCCAGACCTGTCGTCTCCGCACGGACCTTGTTCAGATCACCGATCGCCCGAATTTCACCCTTGATGGGCCCAAAGTCCGGCAGCGACACGCCCGCGATCGGCTCCACGACATCCAGCGTCTGGTCTTCTGCCGTCAATATCAGGTCATAGGTGACCTTGGGATCATCCAACAACGGCCCCACCGTAACCGTGCCCGACAGGAAACTGTCGGCGACCGCCACCCGGTTGGGTTCGAAGCGCAGGGCATCGAGATTGCCCGTGATGTTTATGGTCCCCTTCACCGCGCCTATCTGAGCCAGAGAGATTCTCGCCATCGGTTCGATAGGGGCCAACCCCTGACCGCGAAGCTCGGCTTTGAGGTCGAAATCATGATCGGCACCATCCCCTGAAAGGGCGAGCTTCGTCGTTCCGGTCACATGAATATTTGCAACATCCAGAGCACCCAATTTGACGACAGGGTTGCGCTGTCCACCGCTGATATTCGCCGACAGGGATATGTGGCCCAGTTGCGGGAGCGGCGTATCAAAAAACGGCTGAATCGTCGCAAAAGCATCGCCGGAGATCAGGATATCCACGTCGAAGCCCGACGGGTTGTTCGGGCCCCGCACATCACCGTCAACTTCGACGTTCAGCCCGAACGCTTCACCGGTGAGATCGAACGGCACGGCGCTGTCGCCGCGAATTATGTCGTTCCATGACCCCATCCGACCATCCAGGTCGATCTTGGCCGTGTCCTTGCCCAGGCGCATCTCGGCCGCGATATCAATATCGAGGGGCGCCCCCTGCTCCGACGGCAGCACTTTGATGCGCTCGATGGTTCCAACCGTTTCGGGCCCACCGGGGCCATCAAGAAACGAAAACCGGACATCCTCGACTTCGAGTTCCGCGATTTCGAGATCTATTCCCAGATCCCCTTCGGGTTCATCGTCATCCGAACGCGTTTCAGGGTCGCCGAACTCAAAACTGCTTCGTCCGTCTGAGTCCGTTTCGACATTCAACTGCGCCCCACGCAGGATCAGACTTGCGATATCCACCCGGCCACGCAGGAGAGGCAGTAATTCGAAACGAATATCTACTTCGGTTATGCGCACCATCTCCGATGACTGTGCCCATGCGGGATTGGACAAGCTGACATCACGCATGGCGATCCGCGTGGTCCGGCCCCATTCCAGCTCCATCGGCCCTTCGACCGTCAGGGTGCGCCCGGTCTCACGCGCCACATAAGCGGCGATGCGTTCCTTGTGGTCGTTGGGATCGAGATTGAAGACAACCGCGATGATCGCGACAACCAAGGTGACAACGACGACGAAGCTAATCTTGAGGATCGTCCTGAGGCGCATAACGCGGAGACCCGCCTTCGATTGAATGAGGTGCCCAAGCGCACCAACCGTTCATGACTATCCCACCTTCTGATTGTGGGCGAGTGTCATTTATCTCGATTGTGGGAATTTCCACACAATGGCCTTAAATCACATCACTTTCGCGTCAAATCCGACGAACGCCCAACTTTTCGCCAGAACATCGTCCAGGGGCGCTTCGAGTGTGAGGCGCTCTCCATTCGCCGGATGAGGTAGCGTCAAACCACGCGCGTGCAGGTGCAACCGCTGCGGCAACCCGTATACCTCGCTTTCACGGCCACCGTATTTGCCGTCCCCCACGATCGGGGTTCCCATGACCTTACAATGCGCCCTGAGTTGATGGGTCCGGCCGGTACGCGGTCGCAATTCAAGCCAGGCGATGCGCCGTGCGGCGTTATCGAGGACCCTGTATTCGGTTTCGGCCGCCTGTCCGTCACCAACCGATTCAACCCGCTCACTGCCTTCGCCACCGCGTTTGCCAAGCCGAGCATCGATCACACCGGAATCATGGTCGGGAACTCCCACCACGAGAGCCCAGTAGGTTTTCTCGACTTCGCGCCCCTGAAACAAAACGGCCAGCTGTGAGGCCGTCTGCCGGTCCCGCGCCAGCAACAACAGACCGCTGGTGTCCTTGTCGAGCCGATGCACGAGGCGTGGACGATCCTTGGCGTCGAACTGCAACGCATCGAGCATGCCATCAAGGTGGCGATGGGTCTTCGACCCGCCCTGTACGGCCAGGCCGGCAGGCTTGTTCACGGCGATCAAAAAATCGTCCTGATAGATCACGGAATTTCGCAAGGCGGCAGCGTCTGCACGGTCGACCGAGGGGCGTTTCCTCTCGGCAGGCTGTTCGTCCGTTCGCGTCGCCGGTATCGGCGGCACGCGAATTTCCTGTCCCTGACTTACCCGTTGCCCCGGTTTCGCACGGCGGCCATCCACCCGCACCTGCCCGGTGCGCAACCATTTCGCAACCTGTCCGTATGACAGGTCCGGATAGTGCCGTTTAAACCACCGGTCGAGGCGCACTTCGCCATCGTCGGACTGGACCTCAATATGGCGGACCGCCGAGAGATCATCCTGGCTCATGCGAACACCACCCGCGCAAGACGCAGGCCGATGAAGAGTGCGCCGATTGCACCGACAACCGACGCCAGTACGTAACCCGCGGCAAACATCACCTGGCCTCGCTCATAGAGGACAATCGCGTCGAGAGAGAAGGTCGAGAATGTCGTGAACGCCCCGAGCCCGCCAACCGTCAGCAATGCCCGAATTTCCGGCGTGACGGACCATGTGGTGGCCATGATGTGCACCAGGACACCCATCGCGAAGGACCCGACGATATTTACGGTCAACGTCCCCCAGGGAATCCCGAGACCGATCCAGGCCGCAACACCAACGTTGACGAAATGCCGTCCGAGGGCACCGACCGCACCGCCAACCGCAATGGCCAGCAGCATATTCATGGCGCGCACCGTTGCAGAGTGTTTGGGACAAATATCATCATCAATCCTTTGAACCATCGCCGGCGGCACGTTCGGCACGCAGCTTCGTCCAATATTCAAGTCGTTTGCCTATCTCGCGCTCAAACCCGCGTTCCACCGGCTTGTAGAACTGGGACCGCTCGATACCATCGGGAAAATAGTCCTGACCCGAGAAGCCATCTTCCGCGTCATGGTCATACGCATATCCGTCGCCATAGCCCATCTCCTTCATGAGATTCGTCGGGGCATTGAGGATGTGTTTGGGCGGGGCCAGAGAGCCTGTATCCCGCGCCATGCGCATCGCCGAACCATATGCCTTATACGACGCATTCGATTTCGGTGCGCTCGCGAGATAGATCACGCATTGCGCCAGCGCGAGTTCACCCTCCGGCGTGCCAATACGCTCATACGCCTCCCAGGCCGCCAGGGCGTGGGGCAGCGCCTGCGGATCGGCCAGGCCAATATCCTCGATCGCGGCCCGTGCCAGGCGCCGCGCCACAAACCGCGGATCCTCACCGCCCGCCAGCATCCGCGCCAGCCAATAAAGCGCCGCATCCACATCGGAGCCACGCAAGGACTTATGCAGCGCGCTGATCAGGTTGTAGTGACCCTCCTGGCTCTTGTCGTAGAGCGGCGCGCGCTTCTGCACGGTTTCAATCAGCCGCGCGGTATCGAGGGTAGTATCGGGGCCATCATCGAGGCGCAGCGCGAACAGTTCCTCTGCCAGATTCAGGAGGTAGCGCCCGTCCCCATCGGCCATCGCCTTGAGCGCCTGTCGCGCCTGCCCGTCGACGGGAAGTTCTCGGCCTTCGAGAGCCTCGGCACGCATGAGCAATTCCTCCAGCGCCGCCTCATCAAGCCGGTTCAGGACAAACACCTGGCACCTCGACAGCAATGCGGCGTTGATCTCGAACGATGGATTCTCGGTCGTCGCACCGATCAGCGTGACCGTTCCATCCTCGACATAAGGCAGAAACCCATCCTGCTGCGCCCGGTTGAAGCGGTGAATTTCATCGATAAACAGAAGCGTGCCCTGCCCGCCCGCACGGCGTGCGGTGGCGCGTTCAAAGACCTTTCGCAGATCGGCGACACCGGAAAACACAGCCGACAGAGGTTCGAAGGTAAAGTCGGTCTCAAGCGCCAACAGCCGGGCGATCGTTGTCTTGCCGCAGCCTGGCGGCCCCCACAGCACCATGCTGGCCAGCCGGTCATTCGCCACCATGCGGCCGATCGGGCCCTCAGCCCCGAGCAAATGCCCCTGCCCGACCGCATCGCCGACCGCCTCCGGGCGCAACCGGTCGGCCAGGGGTCGCGGGGCCTGGCCCGCGAACATCTCCGACTGGTTGTCGGGGGTGCTCATCCCGCGACCGTCAATGAGAATAGCCGTCCATCGCGGCGCACGGTGATGGTCCATTGCGGTGCCGGACTTGCGGTCAACTCACGGACATGGACCACCGACTTAACCTCGACCTCGTTCACCGCAAAAATCACGTCGCCAATCTGAAAGCTCAAACGGTGGGCCGGGCTGCCCGACGCGATGGCCCTGACGACAACGCCTTCCTCGAAGTGATCACGCCCCATCTCCTCGGCAACCGCCGGCGAGAGATTGGCAACGGTCGCACCCGCGATTGGATGACGCCCCTCCAGGATGCGCTCGTTTCGAAGCGGGACCTCGGGCGGGAGTTCGAGCACCAGCGTAATCTCATGCTCGGACTTCGGACGGCGCACCGAAAGCTGCGCCTCATCACCCACGATCCCGGTCGCGATCCGGAATCGGAGCCCCTCGGTGTCGAACACCGGTTGGCCGTTGAAGGCGGTGATGATGTCGCCGGATTGCAAACCGGCCCGCACAGCGGGGCCCTGGGCATGTATGCCCGACAGGATCACCCCTTCGGGGTGCGGCAGCCCGATCGCCTCGGCGATATCGGCCGTGACGGTCTCGAACGAGGCACCCAGCCAGGCCCGACGCAACGCGGCACCGGCAGCGGCCCCGTCGATGACCGTCCGCACCATGTTCGCGGGAATGGCAAAACCGATGCCCTGGCTACCCCCACTGCGCGAGAAAATCGCCGTATTGATACCCGCCAATGTCCCATCCATGCGGAGCAGCGCACCGCCGGAGTTACCCGGGTTAATCGCCGCGTCGGTCTGAATGAAGAAATTGAAATCGGATATACCGACCTGGGTGCGCGCGAGCCCGGACACGATACCGCTGGTCACGGTCTTGCCAACCCCGAACGGGTTGCCGATCGCGAGCACCAGATCACCGACCTCCAGATCGTCGCTATCGCTCAGGGCGATGCTCGGCAGTTCCTCTTCGCCCGCGTCGATCTTCAGGATCGCCAGATCCGTCCGCTCGTCCTCACGCAGGATCGTCGCGTCGAATTCCCGCCGGTCGGACAGGACAACGGTGATGCTGTCCGCACCTTCGATGACGTGGAAGTTGGTTACGATCAGGCCGTCGGGGCGGACGATCACACCCGACCCCAGCGAATTCTCGATCCGCTCGCGCGGCCGGGCCGCCCCCAGCGCATCTCCGAAAAACCTGCGAAAGAACGGATCGTTGAACAACGGAGAGGCAGGCCCCCGGCTGCGCACGGCCTTGCGGGTAAACACGTTCACCACGGCCGGGCTCGCCTCACGCACCAGCGGTGCGAAGGACAGCATGACCTGCACACGGTTGTCGGGAATGGCGCGTTGGGCCTGCGTCACGCCTGCAGGGAGGAGCGCTATGGCCAACAAGATCAGCCCGGTGAAAATTTGTCGTGTGGTTCGCATGATGTGATTTTAACCCCGTTCGGGCCGTGATTCACGGGCCCAGACGCAAAAGGCCGCCCGAAGGCGGCCTTTCGGTATTCGTTTCGTGAAACGCCGCTCAGGCAACAGCCTCCTGGAGCACTTCATCGTCTGCAAACTGAACCGGACCGGAATCGAGGCCCTTGGCGTCCTCATCACGGTCCACAAGCTCGATAATGGCGACCGGCGCGGAATCTCCGTAGCGATAACCCGCCTTCAATACGCGCGTGTAGCCACCCGGTCGGTCGGCATATCGCTCGGCCAGGGTCGAGAACAGCTTCTCGACAAGCGCGCGATCGCGCAGCGTGCTGAGCGCCTGACGGCGTGCGTGCAGATCGCCACGCTTACCGAGCGAAATGAGCTTGTCGACGACGCGCCGCAGCTCCTTTGCCTTCGGCAAGGTGGTCGTAATCTGCTCATGCTTGACCAGTGCTGCCGCCATATTGGCGAACATGGCTTTGCGATGACTGCTCGTCCGATTGAGCTTCCGCGGACCTTTACGGTGACGCATCTTAACTACTCCTGATTCCGAGAACCGTTAGAACGGCTCTTCGAGGCGTTTCGCCAGATCTTCGATGTTCTCCGGCGGCCAGGCCGGAATCTCCATGCCGAGGTGCAGTCCCATCTGGGCCAACACTTCCTTGATTTCGTTGAGCGACTTGCGGCCGAAATTCGGGGTCCGCAGCATCTCGGCCTCGGTCTTCTGAACGAGGTCGCCGATATAGACGATGTTGTCGTTCTTCAGGCAATTCGCCGAGCGGACGGACAGTTCCAGCTCGTCCACCTTGCGCAGCAGGTTACGGTTGAACTCGAGCTCGTCATCGATCTCTTCGACCGGCTGGGCCGCTTTGGGCTCCTCGAAGTTTACGAAGAGCTGGAGCTGGTCCTGCAGAATGCGGGCGGCAAGCGCCATGCAATCTTCCGGCGTGATCGCGCCATTGGTCTCGATGTCCATGGTCAGCTTGTCCAGATCGGTCCGCTCTCCGACACGCGCGTTACCGACGTGATAGGAGACCTTCGTGATCGGCGAGAACAGCGCGTCGACCGGAATGAGACCGATCGGGGCATCCGCCGCGCGGTTCTGCGTCGCCGGGACGTAACCCTTGCCGGATTCCACGGTGAGCTCCATGACCACGCGCGCGCCCTGATCGAGGGTCATCAGAATGTGGTCCGGGTCCATGATTTCGATGTCCGGGCCGGTCTCGATCTGGCTGGCTTTCACTTCACCAGGGCCGGTCGCCGTCAGCGTCATGCGCTTGGGGCCCTCACTGTGCATGCGCAGCGCCATCCCCTTGATGTTCAGGACAATGTCGGTGACATCCTCACGCACACCCGGGATCGAAGAGAATTCGTGCAGTACACCCTCGATCTGGAGGGAGGTCACAGCCGCGCCCTGCAGCGACGACATGAGAACACGCCGCATTGCGTTGCCGAGGGTCAATCCAAAGCCACGCTCGAGGGGCTCGGCAACAACCGATGCCTGACGCGACGGGTTGGAACCACCCGCGATGTCGAGCTTGCTCGGCTTGATCAGTTCGGTCCAATTTTTCTGGAGCATCTGGATTCGTCCTCAAATTTTATCCGGCGCATCGGCGTCGGTGTTCGGCATCCGCCGATGAAATTTAATGTTCAGCACCCCGAAGGGTGGAAAATCAGACGCGCCGACGTTTGCGCGGCCGGCAACCGTTATGCGGAACCGGGGTCACATCGCGAATGGCTGTGATCTCGAACCCAACCGCCTGCAACGCGCGCAGCGCGGATTCACGTCCCGAACCCGGTCCCCTTACCTGAACGGCGAGGGTCTTCATCCCGTGCTCCTGCGCCTTCCGGCCGGCATCTTCCGCCGCCATCTGAGCGGCATACGGGGTCGACTTACGCGAGCCCTTGAAACCCTGGGAACCAGCGGACGACCAGGCAATAGCATTGCCCTGCGCATCCGCGATCGTGATGTGAGTGTTGTTGAATGTCGCACTTACATGCGCCACACCCGAAGTGATGTTCTTGCGTTCGCGTTTACGGACACGCGCTGTCGCGGCTTTTGCCATTCGAAATCTACCTTGTCCTGCGCCTTAGACTTTTTTCTTGCCGGTAATCGGCCGAGCCTTGCCCTTGCGGGTGCGCGCGTTTGTGTGAGTGCGCTGTCCGTTCACGGGCAAACCCTTGCGATGACGCACGCCACGATACGAACCGAGGTCCATGTATCGCTTAATGTTCATCGCAACTTCACGCCGCAAATCACCTTCGACCTGGTAACCCTGGTCGATCATCTCGCGAACCCGAATGACCTCATCGTCGGTCAGTTCGTGAACACGCCGTTCGAACGGGATATCGCACTTCGTGCAAATCTCTTCCGCCTTCGTGTGACCAATCCCGTGGATATAGGTCAGCGCGATCGGAACCCGCTTCTGTGTTGGAATGTTGACACCAGCAATACGCGC
>JABJEK010000048.1 GCA_018702955.1 Rhodospirillaceae bacterium
ACGGTGCCTTTGACGACCGTGTGCTGGAGAGATGAATTGTTTTCGAAGCTTTCTTCGAGGAGGGCGGCGAAATCTTCGCTCATGCCGGCGCTTTCAGGCGCCACAGCGGTATCAGTCATGGGACGATACGTCCTTTCGGTTCATACTTGTCATGCCAACCGGTTGTTTCCGGCGGTCTTTCGCATCCACCCGTCTGTCCGGCCCACCCGGACATGGAAACGGTGCTGGATACGCGAACTATCCGGCCGAGGTCAGGTGGATCGATCCTCGATATAGGCCCGCGTCTCTTCGAAGACGGCATCGGGCGTTTTATCTGAAGTATCGATCTCGCGTGCGTCTCCCGCCAGCAATGGGGAGACCTCTCGAGTGCGATCGCGCTCGTCGCGCGCTTCAATCTCGGCCAGGACGGCGGGATATGTACTCTCTAAGCCCTTTTCCTGCAACTCTTTATGGCGCCGTTCCGCCCGGATTTCGGGCCGCGCCGTGACGAAGAGTTTCACGTCGGCCCCCGGGCAGACGACGGAACCGATGTCGCGCCCGTCCAGAACGGCCCCGGCCTTGCCGCCGGGGGGTGTTTGGGCAAAGACCCGCTGGAAGTCGAGCAACACCTTGCGCACGTCGGGAATCGCGGCCACCTGCGACGCCGCGTCGGCGACGATTTCGGTGTGCAGATCAACGGAATCCAGCTTCGCCGGGTCGAGCGCCTTCGCGGCGCGAAGGGCATCGGCTTCGTTCGAAGGGTCGCCGCCCGCGTCCAGCACCAGATAGCCGACGGCGCGATAAAGTCGGCCGGTATCGAGGAAGGCGAAATCAAAATGCGCCGCGAGCCGCTTTGCCAGCGTGCCCTTGCCGGCGGCGGCCGGGCCGTCGATCGCGATGATCATGCGGTTTGTTCCGTGCTGTTTGCCGCCATATCCGCGCCGAGGCCGCACATCGTTTCAATGAAGCCGGGAAAGCTGGTCTCGACGGTGCGAACGTCATCGATCGTGACGGGGTTCTCCGTGGCCAGGCCAAGAACGAGAAAGCTCATGGCGATCCGGTGGTCGAGATTGGCGGCAATCTCGCCGCCGCCGGGTGGCGGGCCGTCGCAGCCCTGGATGACCATCCGGTCCTCTTCCGTCCAGACCGCGACACCGCAAGCGGCAAGCCCGGCCTCGACGGCGGCCAGCCGGTCGCTTTCCTTGACCCGCAATTCGCCGACGCCTTCGAACACGGTGGTGCCTTCTGCGCAGGCGGCGGCGGCGGCCAGCACGGGATACTCGTCGATCATGGACGGCGCGCGCGATGCGGGCACGATCACGCTTTTCAGAGACCCGGCGCGGATGCGCAGATCGGCCACGGGTTCGCCGCCGGTCTCGCGAGGATTGTCGCGGGTGATATCCGCGCCCATCTCCACCAAGGTGTCGAACAGGCCGATACGGGCCGGGTTCATGCCGACCGCCGGCAGATAAACATTCGAGCCCGGCACGATCGCCGCGGCGACGGCGGGGAAGGCGGCCGAGCTGGGGTCGGCGGGGACGTGTATTTCCGCCGGGTTCAATTCGGGCTGGCCGGTGATCGTGATCCGGCGGCCGTCATCGGTTTCGGTGATTTCGAGCGCGGCACCCATATGGGCGAGCATACGTTCGGTGTGGTCGCGGGTGGCCATGGTTTCGACCACGGTCGTTTTCCCGGGTGCATGGAGCCCCGCCAGGAGCACGGCCGACTTCACCTGGGCCGACGGCACGGGCAGCACATATTCGATGGGCAGCAGATCGGCGGTGCCGGTGACCGACAGGGGCATCCGGCCGCCATCGCGCGATGATGTTTGCACGCCCATCTCTGTGAGCGGGGCGATGACCCGGCCCATGGGGCGCGCGCGCAGCGAATCGTCGCCGGTCAGGATGGCGGTGAAGTCATGGCCCGCCAGCAGGCCGCAAAGCAGCCGGGCGGCGGTCCCGGAGTTGCCCAGATCGAGCACATCGTCGGGCGCGTGCAGGCCGCCCACCCCGACGCCGTCGATCTGCCAGACGCCGTTGCCGTCGTCGTCCGTGGTGCGGGTGATCCCGACCCCCATGCGGCGTAGTGCCGCCGCCGTGGCCAGCACATCCTCGCCTTCAAGCAGGCCCTCCGCGCGGGTCGTGCCGACGGCCAGCGCGCCGAGCATCAGGGCGCGATGGGAGATCGACTTGTCTCCCGGCACCCGCGCGGTGCCGCCGAGGGCCGCGCGGTGGCGTGCGATGGCGGGGCGCGGTTTGGACTGAGGTGCGGTGTCGTTGGTCATGGCATCTGTGTTGTCTGGGCGGCGACCGATTAGCACAAGTTTCGACGCCGGGCCATGAAGCTGGTGCGGCTTTCAGGCGGCTTTGGCGACCCCGCGAGGCGACAAAGTAGAGGCAAGGTGCGGATTTGCTTTTGACAGGCCGTGTCGTTCGTGGCACACGGCGCCTCCGAAACACACCGGAGGTACCACCAGTGGCAAAACCGGAATGGGGCGTTAAGCGGGCATGTCTGGCATGCGGCGCGCGCTTTTATGACATGCAGAAGTCACCGATCGTCTGCCCGAGCTGCGAGACGAAGTTTGATCCCGAGGCCATCTTCCGTCCGCGGCGCAATCGCCCCGCCGAGCCGGAAGCACCGGCACCGGCGAATGACGACGCGGCCAAGCCGAAGGCGGGGGCTGACGACGATGATGATGACGAGGTGGCAGCGCTGATCAGCGACGTGGAAGTCGATGATGACGACGACGATGATGATGCGCTCGCACCCGGTCTCGATGATGACGATGACGATGATGATGACGAAGACGATGTCATCCCGGCACCCAAGCCCGGCGTGAGCGACGACAGCTAGTTCGGGTGGCGATCCCGCGATCGCCTACAGGAGAAACCACTTGCGTTGATCGGCGGG
>JABJEK010000049.1 GCA_018702955.1 Rhodospirillaceae bacterium
GCCGCAATTCCGTCATGCCCGGACTTGATCCGGGCATCTCTTCGCGCTCTGAGACGAGATACGCGGGTCACGTTTATCCGCCGCAGCGCAGAGCGCGAAGGCGCGACCCGCGCATGACGATTATGGGTTCCGTCATGTCCGACCTATCCGGCCGCGCCACAATCAGCTTGTGGCCTTTGGCTGCCGGCCACACTATCGTACCGTCATAAATCGAACGGGGAGCAGGACCATGAAAGCAGGAATTTTCTATACGGCCGCAATCGTCGGCACACTTCTGGCCGCCCCGGCGCTGGCCCAGGACATGACCGTCACGCTGACGGACCCGGTCTGGAACGGCAAGAAAGTCCCGGCATCCCAGGTCTGTGAGCGGTTCGGCGGCAAGGGTGCGGTCTCGCCGAGCATGCTGGTTTCCAACCTGCCCGACGGGGTCGTCGCGATCGATGTCTGGTTCAGCGATGACAATAACGAGCGGATGAACTGGGGCGGGCACGGCAAGGTCAAATACATAGTGCCCGCGGGCTCGACGTCGTTCGAGCTGAAGTCGTTTCCCGCCGAATCCGATGATCTGCCCGACGGCGTGATCTCCGTCCGCGACCAGAAGGGTGCCCAATGGAGCGGCACCAACGGCGCCTACCTGCCGCCCTGTTCCGGTGGCAGGGGGCATGTTTACTCGGCCTACATCCTGGCACGCGATGCGGATGACGACCGGGTCGGCCCGCGTCTGAACATCAAGTTCGGCTCGTTCTAGGCGACGCACTGTCCTGGTACGCGGGCGTGCGTGCGCGCGGGCGGGTTTGAAACCCGCCCCTACAGGGCGACCTCTATCGGCGTAGGGGCGGGTCTGTGACCCGCCCGGGTCGTATCCCTGTGTCATGCCCGGACTTGATCCGGGCATCTCTTCGCGGACCGAGGTGAGATACGCGGGTCAAGCCCGCGTATGACGGCTTTGTGTAGAACTATCACCACGACAGAAGTGAAAGAGCCGCCGGTTGTCCCGCGGAAGGCTTGGGGCCTAAACTCGCGGGCAACGGGCGAAACGCCGAACCTATCAGGCCAGATACTCCAGGGACCGAGGACCATGAAACTCACAGACAGCAAGCTCTTCCGCCAGCAATGCTATGTCGACGGCCAGTGGGCCGACGCCGACAGCGGCGAGACCATCGATGTCACCAACCCGGCCAACGGCGACGTGATCGGCACCATCCCGAAAATGGGTGCGACCGAGACCCGCCGCGCCATCGAGGCGGCCGAGGTCGCCCAGAAGGAATGGAAGAAGCTCACCGGCAAGGAACGCGCCGCGATCCTGCGCAAATGGTTCGAGCTCATGATGGAACACCAGGAAGATTTGGCCGTCCTGATGACCACCGAACAGGGCAAGCCGATCGCCGAATCGCGCGGCGAGATCGCCTATGCCGCCGCCTTCATCGAGTGGTTCGCCGAGGAGGGCAAGCGCGTCTACGGCGACACCATTCCCGGTCACACCCGCGATACGCGGATTGTCGTTCTGAAGGAGCCGATCGGGGTGACGGCCGCGATCACGCCGTGGAACTTCCCGGCCGCGATGATCACCCGCAAGGCCGGCCCCGCGCTGGCCGCGGGCTGCTCGATGGTGGTGAAGCCCGCGACGTCCACGCCGTACTCGGCGTTGGCCATGGCCGAACTGGCCGAGCGGGCCGGCGTGCCCGCGGGCGTGCTGTCGGTGGTGACCGGTTCGTCGCGGGAGATCGGCGAGGAGATCACGTCGAATCCTGTTGTTCGCAAGCTGACCTTCACCGGCTCGACCGAGGTCGGCCGCGAGCTGATGGCGGCCAGCGCCCAGAACATCAAGAAGGTCTCCATGGAGCTGGGCGGCAACGCGCCGTTCATGGTGTTCGACGACGCCGATCTCGATGCCGCGGTGGTGGGCGCCATCGCGTCCAAGTATCGCAACACCGGCCAGACCTGCGTCTGCGCCAACCGGATCCTGGTGCAGGACGGGGTGTATGACGCGTTTGCCGCGAAGCTGGCCACCGCGGTGGCGAAGCTCAATGTCGGCGACGGCATGTCCGACGATGTCCAGCAGGGCCCGCTGATCGACATGGCCGCGGTGGAGAAGGTCGAGCAGCATATCGCCGACGCGGTCGGCAAGGGTGCGAAGGTCGCCGTCGGCGGCGGGCGCCATGATCTGGGCGGCACGTTCTTCCAGCCGACGATCCTGGTTGAGGTCACCCCGGACATGGATGTCAGCCACGAGGAGACGTTCGGGCCGCTGGCGCCGCTCTATCGGTTCGGCTCCGACGAGGAAGGCATCGCCATGGCCAACGACACCGAGTTCGGGCTGGCGGCGTATTTCTATGCCAACGACCTGAAGCGTGTGTGGAAGGTCGCGGAGGGGCTCGAATCCGGCATCGTCGGCATCAACACCGGCCTGATCTCGACCGAGGTCGCGCCGTTTGGTGGCGTGAAGGAGAGCGGCGTGGGCCGCGAGGGCTCTCACTACGGCATCGACGACTATGTGGAGATCAAATATCTCTGCATGGGCGGGATCGGGTAGGGATTTCGGGCGGGTTTGAAACCCGCCCCTACGGCCTCAACCACCACACCGCGTCATGCCCGGACTTGATCCGGGCATCTCTCTTGGCTTTGAGCCGAGATACGCGGGTCAAGCCCGCGTATGACGGTAGTGGGTGACGGGAAGGACGGGCGGGTTTGAAACCCGCCCCTACGGCCTCAACCACCACACCGCGTCATGCCCGGACTTGATCCGGGCATCTCTCTTGGCTTTGAGCCGAGATACGCGGATCAAGTCCGCGTATGACGCCAGAGGGGCCTACAGCCCGAAGATCTCCCGCGCCTCGGCCGGGGTGGCGACCGTGTCGCCGGTGCTCTCGATGATCTGGGCGGCCCGCTCGACCAGCTGGGCGTTGCCCGAGGCGAGCTCGCCGCGCGCGATGTAGAGATTGTCCTCCAGCCCCACGCGCGCATGGCCGCCGAGCAGCACGGCGCTGGCCACCATGGGGAACTCGAACCGTGAAATACCGAAGGACGCCCAGTTGGCGCCCGCCGGCAGCATGTCGCGCATCAGCATCATCGTCTCGGCGTTGGCCGGTGCGCCCCAGGGGATGCCCAGGCAGAGCTGATAGAGCGGTTTGTCGTCCTTGATCGCGCCGGTTTCCAGCATGTGGTTGGCAAGCCGCACATGGCCGGTATCGAAGACCTCGAGTTCCGGCTTCACGCCGGCTTCCTGGATCATGACCGCCATTTCGTTGAGCATCTCGGGCGTGTTGACCATCGGGCGATCGCCGAAGTTCATGGTCGCGATGTCCAGCGAGCAGATGTCGGGCTTGTTCTCGACCACATGGGCGACGCGCTCGACCGCGGTCTTCATGACCGAGCCGGGGGCGGCCTGCATCGGGTCGTCCCGGTCGGGTGAGAAGCGTCCGCCGGGGCCGGTCGTCAGGTTGATGATCACGGGCGAGCCCGAATCCCGGATGCGATCGACCACCTCCTTGTAGAGCTTGGTATCCATGCTCGCCTTGCCCGTCTCGACATTGCGCACATGGATGTGGGCGATGGCCGCACCGGCCTTGTTGGCGGCGATGGCCTCGTTGGCGATTTCTTCAGGCGTGACGGGGACGGCCGGATTGGCGCCCTTGGAGTCGGCAGCACCGGTGACGGCGCAACTGATGATCACGGGTCGAGACATGTTGGAACTTCCCCCTTGGTGTCCGTGTGCCTTGTTTGGCACATTGGCCCAAAGCCTAGACAGCCGAATGGCCGCAAACAAGAGGAGGGACGCACAAGATGACCGATGCCACCGAACATGGATCGCCGAAGGTTTCAGCTGCCGATATGGAGGCGACCCGTGTGGCCCGCTTCAAGGATCTGAAGAAGTTCAACGTCGCGTTTGTGGACTCCCTGCTGCCCGAGCATCGCAAGAAGAACCTGAAGGTAATCGGCCGCGGCGTGGTCGAGGATCCGCGCATGAGCCCGCCAATTGCCGAGGACCACGGATTCACGGTCGCCTTCATTACCTGCGAGGCCAACACCGGGGCCGCACTGCACAGCCATGAGACGGCGGAAGTGTTCATGCCGCTCAACGGCAGCCTCGTGGTCTATTGGGGCGACGACGGCGAGGAGGAGCTGACGCTGGAGCCCTGGGATACGATTTCGGTTCCCGAGGGCGTGATGCGCGGCTTCCGCAACCCGAACGACGAAGAGGTCGTGATCCTCGCCATGGTCGGCCAGCAGGACGGCGGCGGGCCGGTCAAGTGGCATCCGGAGGTGCTGGCGCGCGCGAAACATACCGGCCTCGGCGTGGAGGACGGCAAGCTGGTCCGGCTTGAGAATTTCGCGATGCCCGAGGGAATGGAAGAAATCGAAACCGGCTGATTTCCTTCCCATTGATTTTCTTTTCAGTGGGAAAGACTAGATCAGCACATACCGCCGGTGTGACGGCTAAGACATTTTCTGAATGCGTAATTCCGCTTTAAGGGGACCAGTGATGGTGAAAGCAATCCGTATCCATGAGTTCGGCGAGGCCGATGTTCTGAAATGGGAGGATATCGAGGTCGGCGACCCAGGCCCGGGCCAGCTGCGCCTGCGCCACACGGTGATCGGGTTCAACTTCCTCGACATCATGGTTCGCAAGGGCCTTTACCCTGTGTTGCCGGAGCTGCCGTCCGTGCTGGGTACGGAGGCTGCTGCCGTTATCGAGGCCGTCGGTGAGGGCGTTGATGGCTTCTCGGTCGGCCAGCGGGTGGTCTACGCCTCGACCTACCCCGGCGCCTATGCCGAGGCGCGGCTGATCGATGCCGCGCAGGTCGTCGCGCTGCCGGACAACGTGTCCGACGAGGATGCTGCGGCGAGCCTTCTGAAAGGCATGACGGCGGAATACCTGATCCACCGGACCTATCCGGCGAAGTCGGGCGATGTCGCGCTTGTGCACGCGGCTGCCGGCGGGGTGGGCCTATTCCTGTGTCAGTGGCTGGCCGCCAAGGGCGTGACCGTGATCGGCACCGTGGGCTCGGACGCCAAGAAGGAGACGATCCTGGCGAACGGCGCCAAGCATGCAGTGAACTACAAGACCGAGAACTTCACCGAGGTGGCCCGCGAGGTCACCGGCGGGGTCGGCGTGGATGTCGTCTATGATTCCGTCGGCAAGGACCACTGGCAGGGTTCGATCGATTCCCTGCGGCCGCGCGGCTACATGGTCAACTTCGGCAACGCGTCGGGGCCGCTGCCGCCGATCGATTCCGTTGAGTTGAACGTGAAGGGCTCGCTGTTCTTCACCAAGGCCTCGATGCGGTTCTACCAGCTAACACGTCAGGAACTCGATGACAGCGCCGCGACTTTGTTTGCCGCCATCGCGGCGGGCGAGATCAAGCCGGTGATCGGCCAGACCTATGCATTGGAAAATGCCGCCCAGGCCCAGATCGACGTGTGGGACGGCAAGACGACGGGCTCGACCGTCCTGACGGTTTGAGGGACGCAAGCATGGATCTCGAATACCGGCCGGTGAGTGACGCAGCCCTCGCGCTGATGCGCGAGGGGCACAACCATCCCGAGATGGTCGCGACTCTCAGGGAGATCGCAGCGGAAGGCGTGCCGCCCGCGCCCGAAAATACCGACGGCGAGACCGAGGACATCAGCGGTCTGACGGTCACGCACCGGTTTGTCGAGGCACCCGGCGAGAGCGAGACAATCCGCTGGCATTTCGTCGAGGCCGGAGAAGGGCCGGTGCTGTTGCTGATGCACGGGATTCCCCAATCCTGGTGCATGTGGCGGGCGATCCTGCCGGAACTGGCGAAGCATTTCCGCTGCATCGCCATCGACCTCAAGGGCTACGGCCAGTCGGACAAGGGCCGGGGCGATTATCGCCATGAGGGCGTGGCAGAACAGGTCGTCGCGCTTCTGGACACCATTGGCGTGGAGAAATTCAACCTGTTCAGCCACGACCGGGGCACGGTGCAGGCGGACTTCATCGCCGCAAAGCATGCTGACCGCGTCATCCGCTATGTGCGCGGGTCGCAGCACCTGATCCATTTCCATCCGGACCTCGCACCCCAGGAATTTCTGTTTTCGGATATCGAGACCCGCGGCATCCTGCAGGATCCGGTCAAGGTTTTCGAATGGGGCTTCGGCCGGTTGTGCAAGTACCCGATCGCGAAGCCCGACGTGATCCGCGCGATCCAGGAGTTCTCGCGCCCCGGTACGGGGCTCGCGGTCGAGCGCTATTTCCAGTCCTCGACCTTCCGCAAGGACTGGATAGACCGGCGCACCCGGCTCATCCCGGGCTGGAAAGCCCCGATGTTGATTCTGCAGGGCTCGGAAGAACCGCCCATGCCGGTCGAAAACTATGAGGGGCTGGATGAGTATCTACCCGATGCGCGCGTTGCGCTGGTCGATGGCGGCCATTTTTATGTCGAGGAAAACCCGGCGGACACCCTGGCGAAGGCGCTGCCGTTTTTGCTGGGGGACTAGGCCTGCTCAGCCGTCCTTCTCTGACGTGATCTTCGCAAAGGCCTCGAGCGTCTCGGCGCTGACGTAATGCTCGATACCCTCGGCGTCGAGCTCCGCGTTGCGGGCGCTGACGCCGATGGCACGCAGGAAATTCAGCACGATCTGATGGCGCTTGCGCGAGGCGTCGGCGAGCGCGCTGCCCTGTTCCGTAAGGAAGATCGAACGGTAGGGGCGTGACGTGACCAGCCCGTCACGCTGTAGCCGCTTGACGATCTTGTTGACCGTGGCGTGCGACACGCCGAAGCGCTGAGCCAGATCGGTGACCCGCGCCTCGCCATAGGCGTTGATCAGATCGTCGATCATCTCGACATAATCCTCGGCCTTCTCGGTCTGCTGGGCATTGCGGACCCGCTCGAACTGTGCGGCCTGGCGGTCCGCGTCCATCATTTCGTCGGTGTCGTCCGACAGCGCCACGCTTTTTTCGCGCTCCGCCATCAGACCGGCACCGACACTGCGACATCGCCGAACCGGTTTCCCGCCCTGTTGCGGGCGAATGCCATGATGTGTCGGTCTATCTTGAACATGACCGGAAGCATGGCACCTGCCACGATTCCAGAGAAGGCGGCAGGCCCTTTCGATCTCGACATGAGCGACAGTGATTGCATCAGCGGGCCTCCTGCTGTGCCACGCCGACGCGGCTGCGGTGCGGTCCAAACACACAGGCCCCCGCGAGGATGATGCCTGAAACGGTCGCGATCATGCCTGCGGCGCTGACAGCACCCTCGAATCCGAACCAGAACGGGCCGTATCCCGCGAGGACGTATCCCAGCACGGCCGAGAGGGTTGCGAAGACGGCCGACCAGACGACCTGGTGCCCGAGCCGGTTTGTCATCAGCCGAGCGGCAGCTGGCGGACAGATGAACATGGCGATGACGATGATCGAGCCTACGGCATCGAATGCCGCGACCGCGGCGATCGCGGCCACCACGACAAGGCCGAGGCCGAGTGCTGTGGACGGAATGCCGAGGGCCTGCGCAAAGCCCTCGTCGAAGGTCGCGATTTTGAGCCAGCGCCAGAACATCAGCGTCGCTACGACCACAAAGGCGCAAACCGCCGCGATGCGGCTCAGCTCACCCGGCAGGGTCGCGAGCATCGACGGGTCCAGAAGCGAGTGCCACCCTTCGGCTCGCAGCCAGACAAGCGATTCGAGGTTGCCCATGAGGGCATGTTCGACGTCCAGATGGACACTGCTCGTATCTGTCTGTTCGAGAATCAGGACGCCTGCGGCGAACATGCTCGTGAAAATGGCGCCCATGGCTGCGCCCGGTTCGATGTTGCCGAGACGTTTGACTGCCTCGATCAGGACGACCGCGACGAGGGCGGCGCCCGCCGCGCCCAGCAGCATGGGAACGGCGGAGATCATGCCCGTCAGCAGGAATGCCACAACGATTCCCGGGAGGACCACATGGCTGATGGCATCGCCGATCAGGGCCTGCCGGCGCAGTATCAGGAAATTTCCGGGGAGCGCACACGCGATGGCCGAAAGTACGCCAATCAAAACCGGCGTGAGCGAAAACTGAACGAATTCGGCGCCCATCAGCCGCTTTCCACCGCGACGGGTGGTCCCAGCCGATGGTCGAAGTCAGCGATCTCGTCGCTGGTGAAGACGTCTTCGATCGGGGTCAACCCGTCGTAACGTCCGGTCAGCCCCGCATCCTGATAAACCTCGCGGGCCACGTCCCAACGGCGCTCGTCCCGGGCGATTTTCGCGGCCTGTGCGCGTCCCGCGTTGGTCGGGACGCCATCGGGACGGGCGAGCCCCTCGCGGGCGAGAAGGCGCAGCGTATAGGCCTCGCGGATCGGATGTTCGGCGGCGAGCGCGAGCAGCCCCTGGAGCCGATGGACCCTTACCTGAAAGCGCCTGTGCCGGACGATGGCGGCGAGGACGCCGCGTTCGGGCGCGAACAGGAGCGAGAAGATGAAGATGGCAGCCGCGACGAGCACAATGATCGGACCCGTCGGCATGGCCGGCGCGGAGGCCGAGAAAACGGCGCCGAGATACCCCGACGCCCCGCCGATGCCCCCGGCGATCCAGATCATGCGGCTCGATCGATCCGTCCAGAACCGCGCCGCGACGGCCGGGATGATGAGCATCGCCACGATCAGGATCAGGCCCACCAGCTTGAGCCCGACGACGGTGACGGACATGACGAGGGCCATCATCAGCAGATCGACCCGGCGAACGTCGTAGCCCATCGACGCCGCATAGTCGCTGTCGAACGCCACGAGCGTCATCGGCCGGCGCATGAGCCATGTTGTGAATACGGCCAGCGAGCCGCCGATGGCGATTACCACGGCGTCTTGCAAGAGCATGCCGGCCGTCGAGCCCAGGAGAAAGCTTTCGAGCCCCGCTTGGCGGCCCGCGCTCATCGACTGGATCACCGTTAGAAGCACAATGCCCACGCCGAAGAAGACTCCCAGGACCGCGCCAATGGCCGCGTCCTCCGCAAGCCGGGTGCGTCGCGCGATCCATTCGATCACCAGCAGCCCGATCCATGCCGTGGCGGCCGACCCCGCGAGCAGGCCGACAAGGCTGCGACCGTCGCCCCCGAGGGCAACCATTATGACAAACGCGAGGCCAACGCCCGGAAGCGTGGCATGGGCGACCGCGTCAGAGATCAGCGCGCGTTTGCGTAGAAAGGGAAAGGTGCCGGACGCCCCCGCCGCGAAACCAAGAAGCCCGGCGCCGATGGCCACCAGCGCGGCGTTGTAACCGGCCTGCAAAAAAAGGGCGTCGAGAAACAGGTTCATCGCGCCCCGTCCGCCACGGCCAGCTCGTCGAGATGGGTGGCGGCAAGCCGTCCGCCATAGGTCGCTTGCAGATGCTCGGTGGTGAAAGTGGTCTCGACCGGCCCTTCGGCGATGCGCCGCACGTTGATCAGGAACACATGGTCGAAATAGTCGCGCACCGTCGCGAGGTCATGATGGACGGCGACGACGGCCTTGCCCTCGTCCTTTAGGCTTTTCAAAACACCGATGATTGCGCGCTCCGTCGCGGCGTCCACGCCTGCAAACGGCTCGTCGAGGAGGTAGAGGTCGGCGTCCTGCGCCAGTGCGCGGGCAAGAAACACGCGCTGCTGCTGACCGCCCGAGAGTTGGCCGATCTGGCGATTCGCGAAGTCGGCCATGCCGACGCGGTCGAGGCATTCACGTGCCTGCGCCCTGACCGGGCCTGACAGGCGACCCAGAAGTCCGACCTTGCGATAGAGGCCCATCTGGACGACGTCCATGACGGTCGTTGGAAAATCCCAGTCGACGCTGGCGCTCTGCGGTACATAGGCGACGCGCGCGCGGGCATCCCGGATCGTCTCGCCAAAGACATAAACCTCGCCGGACAGGCGCGGAATTACCCCTAACGCGGCCTTCAGGAGCGTGGATTTTCCCGCTCCGTTCGGGCCGACGATCGCCGACATCCCCTTGGCTTTGAACGCCGCATCGACCGAGAAGACCGCTGGTTTCTCTCCATAGGAGACGGTCAGTCCATGTATCGCGAGGGCGGTATCGCGCGGCGCCCGGGCCGGGTCGATGGAGTGGCCGTGGTCGGTTGCGATCGTGGGTTGTGCCATACGTGACATACTTGATTCCTCAGTTCAGAAAGCCTTGCATACCGGTGTCCGGCACTTGGCCGCCCAGCGCGCTGGTGATGGTCGTTGCGTTGTGATCGATCATGCCGATGTACGTGCCTTCGTAGGTGCCGGGCGTGCCCATCGCATCCGAAAACAACTCGCCGCCGATGACGACGTCGTGGTCCCGGGCCGCGGCGCCCTCGATCAGGGCGCGTATGTTGCGGTCCGATACCGAGGACTCGACGAAGACCGCATGGATGTCGCGCGCGACCAGCGTCTCGACGAGCTCTGCGATGCGCCGGAGTCCCGCCTCGGACTCGGTCGAGATGCCCTGAATACCGATGACATCGAAATCATAGGCGTGACCGAAGTAGTTGAACGCATCATGCGAGGACACGACCACGCGGCTCTCGGCCGGAACCGACGACAGCGCCGCCTTGGTGTAGCCAATGAGTTTTCGTAAACGCGCGAGATAGGCATCGGCATTGGCATGGAAGGCGTTCTCGCCAGTGGGGTGCGTATCGATCAGGGCATCGCGGACGTTGATGACCACGCGAGACCAGAGTTCCGGGTCCATCCACAAATGCGGGTCGAACCGGTTTTCGTAGTCATCCGACCCGATCAGCAGGCGCTCCGGTACCGCTTCGGCCACCGCCACCACCCTCGTGCGGTCGGCCAGGTTGAGAAGGAAGCTTTCGAGTTGCGCTTCGAGAAAGAGACCGTTCCAAAGAACGAGGTCGGCCTTCGCCATGGCCACGATGTCGGATCGGGTCTGGCGGTAGGCATGGGGATCGACACCCGGGCCCATTAGCGCCTGCACATCGATCAAGTTTCCGCCGATCTGTCTGGCGGCATCCGCGATCATCCCGGTGGTGGCCACGACCCGGACCCGCGATTCCGCGCTGGCCGGCGTATCAGGCCACAGGATTACGGCTGCCAGGACAACGGCTATCAGCCATCTCGGACGCAAATTCATTCGTTTCGTTCCTGTCGACACCAGGCAAGGGCGGCACCTTGAAGGCAGCCGCGAGCAGACGGTAGAGCCGAATAACCCAACGGTCAAATATTCAAGGATGGTATAATAATGTTGCCATGGCTAAAAATAGGCGCGCGAAGTTGCCGGCGTTAATGCCGCCGCTTTCAGCTCACATTCTCAGTCGTTAGTGCAGCAGCTGCGCGACGTGCCCGGCGCGATGTTCGCGCAGGCGATCCCGAATGGTTGGCCCGTAGGTTTCCATGTCGGAAATCTCCTGCGGCGTCAGCCGGTCACTGATTCCGTCCTTGAAACTCGGCAAGGCACTGGCGCGCTGCCACCAGGCGTGTACGTGGGGCCGGTCCGCGTTCCAGACGTCGAACAGGCCGAGGTAAACCATCCGCGCGGCGTAGGGCATGACGTTGATATCTGCCAGGGTGTGTCGGTCGCCGAAGATCCAGTCGCGGCCGTCGCTCAGTGTTTCCTCGAGCGTCTTGAACATCTTCTCGTACGCTGCGATGGCGTGCAGGACGAAGGGTGAATCCACCCCATCCTCATAGGTTGACGTAAAACGCATGCGGCGCCTGGGATCGCCGATGTTGTGCAGTCGCTTTTCGCGCTCTTCAGGTGTCAGGGATTTCATTTTTTCGCGGAACATCGCGGAGAAGCTGATCTCCGTCGTGCCTTCATGTACCCCTTCATCGACCATCTTGCTCCAGATGCGCATCTGGCTGCGATCATAGGGATCATCGGGGGTGAGTTTGGGTTCCGGGAAGACCTCGTCGAGATATTCGCAGATCAGCGTGGATTCACAGATTGGACGCCCCTGGTGGATCAGGGTCGGCACGACGCCCTTCGGGTTCAGCTTCAGATACTCGGGGGAATATTGCTCGCTCTTGAATAGATTGACCTCGCGCGGTTCCCATTCGAGGCCTTTCTCGAAAAGCGTGATCCGCACCTTCTGGGCACAGACCGAATTCCCGAATTGGTAAAGCGTAATCATGGGGTACCTCGTTTGCCCAACGCGGGCGGGTCATAGACCCGCCCCTACGACGCGTCCTCGATCTCTGTAGGGGCGGGTTTCAAACCCGCCCGGAATGGTTCTGGCGAGACTATGTTCAGACCTGAGTGGGCTGCCCGCTCGCAGCTGATTTCGCGATCGCCTCGTGGATCGCGGCCGTATGGGCCATCTCGTCGGGGGTAAACAGATAGGTCTCGTCGCCCACGCAGGCGGCGGCGAAGTTCTCGTCGTTAAACCTGATCTGGGTGTAGATGTCGCGCTCGGGGAGTTCGATCTCATTCACGGCGCCACCGCCGTCCTCGACCGCGCCTGCACCGAAACAGGTCGTCACCTTCGTTGTGTCCATCCAGCCGTTGGCCCGGGCCCAGCCTTTTGATCCCATGACATGCAGGTGCATGGTCGATGGCGTGGTCATCAGGTTCGCCAGATATCCGGTGATGCCGCTCTCGAACTTCACCAGGACCGATCCGCAGTCATTCTCCAGAATGTGGCTCGTGAGCTGGCCGTAGACCTCGCGCATCGGGCCGCCATACCAGCACATGATGTCGATCATATGGGCGCCGAAATGAACGATGCCGCCCGTCGGCGCCTCCTTGTTTGCGCGCCGCCAGCCCTCGATGCCGATCTGGCCCTGATGGCTGAGATTGGCCTCGATATGGTGGATTTCGCCCAGGTCGCCGGAATCGATGATCCGTTTGATCTCCTGCACGGCGGGGCCGTAACGGTAGTTGTGCCCGATCCCCAGGGTCAGGCCCGCGTCTTTCATGGCCTTGGCGGCCCGTTCACCCTCGGATTTCTCGAGTGCGAAAGGTTTTTCGGTCAGCACATGTTTGCCGGCCGCCGCACCCGCCACGATCTGGTCCGTGTGCTGGGTGTGTGGCGTGACGAGCACCACGGCGTCGATATCGGGATCGTTCAGCGCGTCGGCATAGTCGGAGGTCAGGTTGAGCTCATGTTCGTCGCAGAAGCCCTGCACATTTTTCGGTGCCAGGTCGACCGCACGGGTGAAGCGGATCTTGTCCGACCCCTTCGTGGCCGTCACATGGTTTTGGCCCCACCAGCCGAGCCCGACAATTGCTGCATTGATCATGTTTATTCCTCGAGTTTATCTTTGTTGAACCCTATCGCCTTCAGGCGACAGGTTCACGCTTTCCGGATTTGATCGACAGGGCCATGGCGTCGAGCGCGGCCACGTCGTGGATCATCTGTTGGTTCGTGAACTTGTAAGGTGCGGTGCCTGAAATGGCGTCGGCGAAACCCTCCATGTTGGCGCGAACCGGATCGACGGGGTCCAGTTCCATGGTCTTCGGATCACCCCCACGCATGGCGATCTGCACGCTTGTTGGGCTGGTCATCTTCGCCCAACCCTTGGACCCCAGCACATTGCCCATGCGGTTGTCGCGGGTGACCATGACGTTGCCGATATAGGCCGACGCGCCGCATTCAAATGTGAGCAGGGCGGACGCCGTGTCGCGAGGGATGATCACGTCGAGCGCCTGGGCGTAGACCTCGGTGATCGGTCCGACATAGTGCTGGAACAGGTCGAGGAAATGACTTCCCATGTGCCAGAGCCCGCCGCCGGGGGCCTGCTTCACGTCATGGCGCCACGCGTGTTCTCCGGACAGGGTGTCGTGGGAGGTGTTGCCCTCCATATGCATCACTTCGCCCAACTCACCGGCGTCAATCATGGACTTGATGACGGTCTGGGGCGCGCCGTAGCGCTGGTTGTGGCCGAGCCCGAGCATAATGCCCGCCGCCTCGGCGGCCGTGACAGCGCGTTTGGCTTCGGATTTTGACAGGGCAAAGGGCTTCTCGGTGAAGATGTGCTTGCCGGCAGCGGCGCCGGCGACGATTTGGTCGGTGTGCAGCGAATGTGGGGTAACCAGGATCACGGCGTCGATCGCGTCATCCGCCAGAACGGCCTCGAAGCTGGGTGCTGTGCGGGCGCCGATCTCGCCAGCGGTCTTTTTCGAGAGATTCGAGTCCAGGTCCACGACCGTATCAATACGCACCTTGTCACTTTTCTCGTGGAGCGCCCGGATGTGGGTTTGTCCCCACCAGCCCAGCCCGATCAGCGCAACATTCAGCATATGTCTTCCCCCTAAAGAATTTTTTTATCATCGCAGGATTGTGGCGCGATAGGACGGCGACAGGCTTGGTTTCTCACATGTCGAGACGTCGGTCCTTGACCAGTTTAGTATGCGTCGCGGCATGATAGGTAGCACACGGTTTAACGGAGAAATGTCATGAAGTTCGGTCTCTTTGGGAGCGCCCAAGCCAAACGCGGTGGGCCCGATGTCGATAGCGCCAAGGGCTACAACGACTGGCTCGATTTCAATGTCGAGGCCGAGCAGCTCGGCTTCCATTCGACCTTCGCGGTGGAGCATCATTTCACCGGCTTCGGTCAGGTTTCTGCGACCGTCAATCTGCTGACCTATCTGGCGGCGCGCACCTCGACGATGCGTCTCGGGACCGCCGTCATGGTGCTGCCATGGCACAACCCGGTTCTGCTGGCCGAGCAGGTTGCGACCCTGGACCTTCTGTCCGGCGGGCGCTTCGATTTCGGTGTCGGCAAGGGGTACCGCTTCAACGAGTTCAAGGGCTTCCGAATTCCCATGGAGGAGGCCGAGGCCCGTTTCGAGGAATCCCTGGAGATACTGGCCAAATCCTTCACCAATGATGAGCCCTGGAGTTACGAGGGCGACTTCTGGTCGTTTGAGGATGTCATCGTCGAGCCGCCGACCGCGCAGCAGCCCCACCCGCCGTTCTGGATGGGGGCAGGCAGCCCGGCATCCATCGAGAAGGTCGCGGAGCGCGGGCATAACCTGCTGGTGGATCAGTTCGCGTCGATCGACGCGACCATCGAACGGGTGGATACTTTCCGCAAGGCCGTCGAGGCACGTGGCCGTACTTTCGATGCCAACGAGGTCGGCGTGGCCCGCGGGCTTTATGTTGCCAAGGATGCGGCCGATCGTGATGCCGCGATCGAGCGGCGGATTCAGGCACGGCGGCGGGTCGACAACCTCGCCCAGAACCCGGATGGCACCAACAAGGCAACGATGATGTCGTATGACGACAGCACTGCGACAACCGCCGAGGCCGCATTCTTCGGCACGGTCGACGAGATCGTCGCGAAGATTGAAAAATTCAGGGCCGCAGGTGTGAAATATATGCTTTTCTCAGACGGCGGCTCGGGTATCGAGGGTCTGCGCACCTTCTCGAAGGAAATCATCCCGGCGTTTGCCGACGAGGACGACGACGCTGCAATCAAGGCCGCCGAATAGGCGCTGTCGGAAAAGAGGCTGTCACCATGGCGCTTGAGCTCTACCATCTCGATCATTCGACCTGTAGCCAGAAGGTGCGCATCTGCCTTGCCGAGAAGGGTATCGAATGGACTAGCTGTCCGGTCGACCTTTCTGGCCGCGAGAACCTGTCGCCGGAATATATGGCCATCAACCCGAACGGGGTGGTTCCGGCATTTGTTCATGACGGCACGCCGATTATCGAGTCCACGGTGATGTGTGAGTATCTGGACGAGGTCTGGCCGGACGAACCGAGACTGTCTCCCGAAGACCCCAAGAAGCGCGCCGAAATGCGCGCCTGGCTGCGTTTCATCGACGAGGTGCCGTCGATGGCCGTGCGGGTGCCGTCGTTCCAGAATGTTTTCCTCGACCGGTTCAAGGCGATGAGCGAGGAAGAATATGTGGCGTTTCGGGAGTCAAACACGCTGCGGCGCGACTTCTTCATGCGTATGAACCACACCGGTTTCAGCGACGACGAGTATGAAAATTCCCTCCTGCAATTGCGCGCGACTGTCGAACGCATGGAGGAAGCCCTGACCCGTGAGGGGCCGTGGCTGGTCGGCGCGCAATTCACGATCGCGGATATCTGCTTGGCGCCGTTGTTCGAACGGATGGTCGAGTTGAGCCTGTCCGACATGTGGGACGATGCGCCCGCTGTTGCCGACTGGTTCGCGCGTATCAAGGCGCGCCCGTCTTTCGATGCCGCGTTTTATCCCGGTTCCCGATTGGGCGACGTGTATCCGCAATTACGCGAGACGGCGAAAGCCTAGCGCGGGGGCTGTGACAGCGCCTCGGCCAGAAAATCAAATACCAGGCGGATCCTGCGGCTGGTATGCAATTCGCGATGGGTTGCCAGCCAAATGGGTACGGTGACGGGCGGCAGCGTGGGGAGAACCTGTTCGACGCCGGGCGTCATCGCGGCGACGTCCCGGCTAGTCACACCGATCCCGATTCCCTGTTTCACCAGCTCCCAGGCAACGACCCCGCTGGCGGTCGAGACGCCAAAATTGTCGCGCGTGAGCGACAGCCCGAGGTCGTTCAATACGGATATTAGCCGGTCGTTGTCGCCCAAGCCGACGAAGTCGGCGTTCGCCAGTTCGCCAGGCGTCGTTGGGCGTCCTATCCGATCGAGATAGCTGCTGGATGCATAAAGATGTCCCGACGTTTCTCGGAGAAGTTTCGCGATCAGGTCCGGCTGGTCCGGGCGCACATGCCGGATCGCAATGTCAGCTTCGCGGCGACGCAGGTCGCTGATGCTGTCGGAGGCGATCACTTCGATCTCGATCCCGGGCGCCTCTGCCCGGAGTTGCTTGAGCACCGGGGGGAGGAGATAGGCAGACACCATATCGGCGGCCGTGATGCAGACCTGCCCTTCGATCGTTTGGGATTGGCCGGAGGCTGTCAAGGAGATGTGGCTGGCGGCCTCGCCCATCTGTCGCACATGGTCGAGCAGTTCATGCCCGGACTGGGTTAATACCAGGGATCGTCCGACTCTCTCGAACAGCGTGACGCCGAGTTCTGTTTCGAGTGCGGATACCTGACGGCCGAGTGTCGGCTGCGTGAGGCCGAGCGCACGGGCTGCCGCGGAAAGCGATCCCTCTTCGGCCGTGACGAGAAAGGCGCGAGCTCTATTCCAGTCGAAGGTGACGGACTGCCAATTCATGCATATATGCATATCATGAGGACAGAAATAGGCAATTTATATTCGAATAAGGCATAGGTAAGTAGGCCGCAACAAACCACGCGAATGGAAATAATTGATGGCCCATGGGAGAAAATTCTGGAATCGGCACGCCGCGAGATATGCGAAAAGCCCGGTCGCGGATGAGGGATCCTACCAGCAGAAATTGCGGGTCACGCGTGAATATTTGGACGCAGATATGGAAGTTCTCGAGTTTGGTTGTGGAACCGGTTCTACCGCGCTAGTTCATGCGCCTTTTGTAAAGCACATACATGCGTTCGATATCTCATCGAGGATGATCGAAATCGCCCGGGCCAAACTCGAAGCGAGCAATGTCATGAATGTGGATTTCGACGCCGTCGCGATTGAAGATCTGCATGTTCCCGATCGAAGCCTTGATGCCGTCCTCGGCCTCAACATTCTGAACCTTCTGGTGGACCGGGACGCGGCAATCGCGAAAGTCTGGGCGATGCTGAAACCTGGCGGCGTGTTCGTATCCAGCACAGTCTGTCTTGGCGAGACCATGAAGTTCTTCAAGTTGGTCGGGCCGGTCGGAGAATTTTTCGGCCTGTTGCCGCCGATCCGGATCTTCACGTCGCAGCAACTTATCACCAGCCTGTCGGATGGCGGCTTCGTGATAGAGCACCAGTGGCAGCCCGCGAAGGATAAGGCGATATTTGTCGTCGCGAGAAAGCCGGAGGCCTAGTCCGCCTTCTTTTCGGGAATCTTGACCTCTTTGTCTTCGGTCGGGCCCTCGGCCTTGACCCAGGCGCCGTAGCCGCCGCGCATGTGGGCGACGGGGGCGAGGCCCATATCGTGCACAGCCTTTGCCGCAAGCGCTGAGCGCAGCCCGCCCGCGCAATAGAAGATGAACTTCTTGCCGGTGGTGAAAAGCTCCCGGTGATAGGGGCTTTCGGGATCGACCCAGAATTCGAGCATGCCGCGCGGCATGTGCTGGGCGCCGGGGATCGTGCCGTCGCGCCAGAGTTCACGGATGTCGCGGATATCGACCAGGACCACCTCCTCGTCGTCGCGCACGGCCATGACCTGCTCGACAGTCATGGTCTCGATCTCCTGCTCGGCGTCGGCGCAGAGTTCCTTGATGCCCTTGGTGATCATTGCTTGTCCCTTACTGGCTTGGCGGATTTTCGCACAGAGTTTGAAAGAGAATATAGCGAATGAACGCGATCGGGACTCGAATCCGTACCCCTGTTTCGTGCTATTTAGGGATGGAACTCATTCATCGCCCCAGCCGGGGCGGAAAATCAGAACATTCAACTGAAAATACCTCACAGGGGCGAGAGTCATGAGCGAGATGATCCAGGCGGGAAATATCCAGGTTGCCGCGGAACTCTATAATTTCATCAACGATGAGGCGTTGCCGGGAACGGGCGTCGATCAGGATCATTTCTGGGCGTCCGTTGATGGCCTGGTGAACGAGCTGGGGCCGCGCAATGCCGAACTCCTCGCCAAGCGCGACGATCTGCAAGCCAAGCTCGATGCCTGGCACAAGGCAAACCGCGACACGGAATTCGACCCGGCCGCCTATCAGGCCTTCCTGACGGAGATTGGCTATCTGGTTCCCGAGGGGGAAGCCTTTGGTGTCGAAACCGCCAACGTGGACCCGGAGATTTCAACGATCGCCGGCGCCCAGCTGGTGGTGCCGATTACCAACGCCCGCTACGCGCTGAATGCGGCAAACGCCCGCTGGGGCAGCCTGTATGACGCGCTCTACGGCACGGACGTGATCTCCGAGGATGGCGGCGCCGAACTCGGCAAGGGCTACAACCCGGCCCGCGGTGCAAAGGTCATCGCCTATGCGCGCGATGTGCTCGATTCCGCCGCCCCGCTCGCGTCTGGCTCCCACGCCGATGCGACCGGCTACACCGTCGATGGTGGCGCGCTGGCTGTGGCCACCGGGTCGGGTTCAACCGGACTTGCAAACCCGGCGCAGTTTGTCGGCTATCGCGGCGATGCCGGCGCACCGAGCGCCATTCTGCTCGTCCATAACGGCCTGCATCTGGAAATCGTGATCGACCGCGACCATCCCATCGGCAAGGACGATGCCGCCGGTGTCGCCGATCTGGTGCTCGAGGCCGCCATGACCACGATCATGGATTACGAAGATTCCGTCGCCACCGTCGACGCCGAGGACAAGGTCGTCGCCTATGCGAACTGGCTCGGTCTCAACAAGGGCACCCTGACGGCGTCCTTCGAAAAAGGCGGCAAAACCGTCGAGCGTGCCATGGAAGGGGATCGGACCTACACGGCCCCGAATGGCGGCGAGGTGACGCTGCACGGGCGTTCTTTGATGCTGGTGCGAAATGTCGGCCATCTGATGACCATCGGCATGGTGACGGACAAGGACGGCAAGCCGGCCTATGAGGGTATCCTCGATGGCGTTTTCTCGGCGCTGATTGCGATGCATGATCTGCAGGGCAAGGGCAGCCATGCCAACAGTCGCGCTGGATCGATCTATATCGTGAAGCCGAAGATGCACGGCCCCGAGGAAGTCGCGTTCTCCGACGAGCTGTTCGGCCGGATCGAGGATGCGCTGGGCCTGGCCCGCAACACCATCAAGATGGGCATCATGGATGAGGAGCGCCGCACCACGGTGAACCTCAAGGAGTGTATCAGGGCAGCGAAGAACCGCGTGTTCTTCATCAATACCGGCTTCCTCGATCGCACGGGTGACGAGATGCATACCTCCATGGAGGCCGGCGCGATGATCCGCAAGGGTGACATGAAGGCGGCCCCGTGGATCCAGTCCTACGAGGACTGGAACGTGGATATCGGGCTCGAATGCGGCCTGCCGGGCCACGCCCAGATCGGCAAGGGCATGTGGGCCATGCCGGATCTGATGGCGCTCATGATGGAGCAGAAGATCGGCCATCCGATGGCTGGTGCCAACACCGCCTGGGTGCCGTCACCGACGGCGGGCACCCTGCACGCGCTGCACTATCATCAAGTCGATGTGAATGCGCGTCAGGCGGAGCTCAAATCCCGTGGCCGGGCGAGCCTCGACAATATTCTGACCATCCCGGTCACCGACCGCCCGAACTGGCCGGAAGCAGACATCCAGGCCGAGCTCGACAACAATGCCCAGGGCATCCTCGGTTATGTGGTGCGCTGGATCGATCAGGGCGTGGGCTGTTCAAAGGTGCCGGACATCAACGATGTTGGGTTGATGGAAGATCGCGCGACGTTGCGGATTTCATCTCAGCACATCGCCAACTGGATGCATCACGGCATCGCGTCGGAGGATCAGGTCATGGAGACCATGAAGCGGATGGCCGGCGTGGTCGACGAACAGAATGCCGGGGACCCGCTCTATCGGCCGATGGCGGCGGATTTCGACGGATCGATTGCTTTCCAGGCGGCATGTGATCTGGTGTTCAAAGGGCTGGTCCAGCCGAATGGTTACACCGAGCCGATCCTGCACGCCCGCCGTATCGAGGCGAAAGCCAAGTTCGGAGGCTAGCCGCGTTCCGGGCTAGTCGGTTTCGGTGGCCGTGACATAGGCCGACACGCCACGTGTGTTGATGTCGGTCTCGAGCGCATGGGCCACCGGCGGGAAGGCGCGTTGGCCGCAGTCCATCCGCGGGCAAATCCGGCACGACACCCCGATGGGGATGGTGCGTTCCGGACGATCCAGGTCGATGCCGTTGGCATAGACGAGCTTGGACGCCTGGCCGATCTCGCAGCCCAGTCCAATCGACTGGTAGCTGCGCGGTTCGCCGTACCCGCCTGCGGCATTCAGCACCGTGCGCGCGATACAGAAGAAGGTCGCACCATCGGGCATCTGGGATATCTGGATGTTGATGGCGCCGGGCTGCAGGAATGCCGCGTGCACGTTCCAGCGCGGGCACGCCCCGCCATGGCGGGGGATGTGGATGCCCGACAGGGAGAACCGCTTCGAGATATTGCCGGCGATGTCGGACCGCAGGAAATGGAACGGCACGCCCCGCTGGCCGGGGCGCTGCAGGTTGGTCAGGCGGTGGCAGGCCTGCTCGAAGCTCACGCCGAACCGGTGCTGCAGCAATTCCACGTCGTAGCGCAGGCTCTTCGCCGCCTTGTGGAACGCGCGATAGGGCATCAACAGGGCACCGGCGAAGTAGTTGGCCAGCGCGATGCGCGCCAGGGTGCGCGCATCGTTGTCGGTGAAATCCCCCTCGGCGATCAGCGTATCCAGTTCGCGTTCGGCGGCGAGAAGCCCGATCTGGTGGGCCGCCTGGAAGTTCCGGCTGTCGGCGCGCAGCATATTGGACAGTTCGAGCGTGCGCTTGTCGGGATCGAAGCGGCGCACCAGGTGGGCCTGCTGCGCCGGCAGGTCCGACACCCGGACATCGAAGGTGTTGGACAGGAACGCGGTCATCGCGCGCAGCGGCTCTTCGCCGGACAGGGATGCGTCCTCATTGACCCGTTCGGCGGCCTCTTCGAGTTCGGGAAAATGGTTGGCGCGCGCCTGCAGGAAGTCCGACACCTGTTCGCTCGGCAAGCGGTCTGAGGGTCGCGGGACATCGCCGGTTGCGGTGGTCGCGCCGGCGGGGACGATCTCGCTGTCGGTGTGCAGGTTTCGGTAGCCGTCATACAGCGTCAGGATGGCCCGGGCGACGGTCGCATTCGAGGTGACCAGATCCCGTACGTCCGCATTGGTCAGGTCCAGATCCCCGAACAGCTCATCGCCGAAGGCCTCCATCAGGTCAGCGTTAAGCCGGCCCTCGTCGCCGTCGGCGATATCGCTCAGCTCAAGCTCGAACCGTTCCGCCAGCTTGATCAGCAAGGGGACGGTCACATTGCGCCGATTATGTTCGATCAGGTTCAGGTAGCTGGCGGATATACCCAACTCCGCCGCCAGCCCGGCCTGGCTCAGGCCCTGCTGGCGGCGCAGCCGGCGAACCCGCCCGCCCATCTGCGGTTTATCGGAATGTGAATGTTCGACACTGGTCATGTTCAGGTGCCTGTCGTTGACTCTGTTTTCAGTTATATGAAGATGACTTTACAAAAATTTACATATTATCTCATTGATATTCATATGTTTATTGCGTTTTGCACCTGCGTTGTCAATTCTTCACATTAATCGTCGCCTGCATGGTGGCGAGCCACGCGAATAACGGAGATGATGATGCCTGACGATCTTTCCCCCCTGCCAAATCAACCCGAAACGCCGTCGCAACAGACGCCGAACTGGCCGGCGCCGCACTGGGCCCCTGAACGCTGGAACGGAATCAGCCGCGACTACACCCCGGCGGATGTGGACCGGCTCAGTGGTTCGGTTCGGATTGCCCACACGCTGGCCGAGCAGGGTGCCGCGCGGTTATGGCAGTTACTCGCGGACGAAGAATTTGTTCCGACGCTCGGCGCGTACACGGGGAACCAGGCGGTTCAGCATATCCGCGCGGGGCTGAAGGCGGTTTACCTGTCCGGCTGGCAGGTGGCCGCAGACGGAAACTCGTCGGGTCAGATGTACCCCGACCAGAGCCTTTATCCCGTCGACAGCGTTCCGGCGGTGATCAAACGCATTAACCAGGCATTCCAGCGCGCCGACCAGGTGCAGGCGATGGAGCATGCCGATGGTGAGGCATCGACAAACCTCAATTTCTTCGCGCCGATCATCGCCGACGCGGAGGCCGGCTTCGGTGGCCCGCTGAACGCGTTCGAACTGATGAAGGCCATGATCGAGGCTGGCGCGGCGGGCGTGCATTTCGAGGATCAGCTCGCCGCAGAGAAGAAATGCGGCCATCTCGGCGGCAAGGTTCTGGTGCCGACGGGCACCTTCGTGCGCACGCTGAATGCCGCGCGTCTGGCAGCCGACGTGCAGGGCGTCGCGACCCTCATCATGGCGCGCACGGATGCGAACGCAGCCCAACTGATCACCAGCGATATCGACGAGCGTGACCGGCCGTTCCTGACCGGTGAGCGAACGTCGGAGGGCTTCTATCGGATCACCGGCGGCCTTGATTGCGCGATCGCCCGGGGGCTGGCCTACGCGCCCTATGCCGATTTGATCTGGTGCGAGACAGCGACCCCGGACCTGGACGAGGCGCGCCGTTATGCGGAAGCCATCAAGGCTGAGTTTCCCGACCAGATGCTGGCCTATAACTGCTCGCCGTCCTTCAACTGGGCAAAGCACATGGATGTCGACGACATGCGCCGGTTCCAGCGCGAGATCGCGGCGATGGGTTACAAGTTCCAGTTCGTGACCCTGGCCGGCTTCCACAGCCTCAACTACGCCACGTTCCGGCTGGCGCGGTCCTATGCGGATGAGGGTATGGCGGCCTATTCGCGCCTGCAGGAGCAGGAGTTTGCTGCCGAAACCGAGGGATATTCCGCCACGCGTCACCAACGCGAAGTGGGAACGTCCTACTTCGACGCGGTCTCGACGGCGATCTCGGCCGGAGAGGCGTCCACCACGGCCATGGCGGGTTCAACGGAAGCAGAGCAATTCTGATCTGGTGAGAGTGACGTGACGAAAGCCCGTGGTGTTCGCACCGCGGGCTTTTTTCGTTTACCGGGCGACCGGTCGTTGTGCCGTCTGTACCAGCAGCATGCCCGCGCCGGCCAGCATGCTCACGAGGATGAGCGCGATCGCATAAGGCAGGATGGTGTCGAGCGGCAGGCGGCTCATCACGAAGGCGATCACGGCGCCGGTGCCGAGCTGGGCGAACCCCAGGAACGAAGCCGCAGAGCCCGCGACGCGCGGATCGATTCCCGTCGCACCGGCGATGCCGTTGGCGAAGATGTAGCCGTTGAAATACGAGTAGACCATGACCGGCCCGACGACGGCGGCAATCGCAACCTCACCGGCCAGCCCGATCAAGATCAACCCGGCGGCCATTTCACCGATGACTCCCGCGATCAGCACCCGGTTGATACCGAACCTACGCACAAGGTGGCTGGCGGTGTAGTTGCCGAGCACGAACTGGCTTGTGACCAGGGTCAGGCAGACGCTGAACCAGATCGGGTCCAGGCCGCGGGTCTCGATCAGCAGAGCCGGGCCGACCGCGAGAAATCCGAAAAACCCCGACGTACCAAAGGTGAAGGCGATCGTGTAGCCGATATAAAGCCGTGACCGGAACAGGCTGGCGTAACGCAGGAATATGGTGCCCCACCGGTCCGGTTGGCCGCCGGTGAGCGGCCGGGTTTCGCGCAGCCAGTAATTGGCGCCGAGTGCCGCCAGCGCGGACAAGATGGTCAGGAACCAGAAGATGCCGCGCCAATCGATCAGGGCGTCAATCCCGCCACCCAGTACGGGCGCGATCGAGGGTGCGGTCGATTGCAGCATGGCGACGAACGCCATGACCCGCGCCGCCTCTACCCCGCGATGCGTGTCCTGTACCACCGCGCGGGGCACGACCAGGGTCGCGCAGCCGCCCGCACCCTGTAGCACGCGCGCGACAATCAACAACTCGATGCTGTTGGCCATGGCGGCACCGGCGCTCGCGAGGCCGAACAGCAGCAATCCGCCATACAAGACCGGCTTCCGCCCGAACCGGTCCGACAGAGGCCCGACGATCAGTTGCGAGGTGGCGAAACTCAGGAGATATGCCGAAACGGTAAGTTGGGCCTGTGCGTACGGCGTGCCGAACGCCGCCGAGATGGCCGGGATCGACTGGACATGGATGCTCAGCGCCAACGGCCCAATCGCCGCGAGAAAGCCGAGAAAGAAGATCGGCGGAACGCGACCGTCAGATGGAGAAGAGGCCGTCATGCGCGTATTTAGTCGCCGAGCCAGTCACTGAAATACTCAGCCGCGTCGCCATCCAACTTATCCGGGTCGGCCTGAAACAGTTCCAGCAAGACCCCGTCGGGGGCCGGGCACATGATGTATTTCCAGGCGCCGAAATCGCGGATGTCGCTGCGAAACGCGATGCCGTTGGCGCGCAATCTCGCCTCGAGGCTTTCGAGGTTATCTGTGCGAATGCCGATATGGTGCACCGCGCCCTTGCCATCGTCGCGGGGTGTTTGCTCATAGAGATGGATGCGTCCGGACCCGAGCCGGATGAACACGTTCCGCGCACCGCCGAAATCACCGTCAAATGCGACCTCGGCGCCGAGCATGTCGCACCACCAGGTGATGGTGTCATCGATGTTCGAGCAGAACAGATGTGTGTGATGGATATGTTCGGTCATGTTGAAGCTGGTCTCGTTGCGGGCGCGGCAAGCTAGCACGGTCGCGTCGTGGGCGAGCGTCCGAATTGACGCATGGCAGCCGCGCTTGGACCTGCGGTGCGAACCGATCATATTGTTGTCAGACCAAGGCTCGGATCGAGGGAAAAACATGTCCGACATCAGCGCGCGGATGCCATACGAAAAGAAGTTCATCGAGGTGAATGGCCGGCGCATGGCCTATGTCGAAGAGGGATCAGGTGATCCTATCGTCTTCATGCACGGCAATGCGAACTCGTCGTATATGTGGCGCAACATCATGCCCCATCTCGAAGGGCTGGGACGCCTGATCGCGATCGACAATATCGGGCAGGGGGATTCCGACAAGCTGCCGGACAGCGGGCCCGACAGCTACATGATCCCCGAGCACCAGATCTATATCGATGGGGCTTTTGCCGCGCTCGGCGTCGAAGAGAACGTCACCCTGGTGATGCACGACTGGGGGGGCTCACTGGGCCTTTCCTGGGCCGAGCGCCACCCGGATGCGATCAAGGGGCTCGCCCATTGCGAGATCGTGGTTGCGAACCATGCGAGCTATGATTCCTATCGGGACGGGCACGGGGAGCGTGTGAAACGCGCGCAGGGGCCGGAGGGCGAGGCTCTGGTGATCGACGACAATTTTTTCGTCGAAAAGGTCTTCACCGGTGGCGTGATTCGCGAGATCGATGCCGAGACGATGGCGGAGATTCGTCGGCCTTATGAGGCGCCGGGCGAGGCGCGTCGTCCCACCCTGTCATGGGTGCGGCAGATACCCATCGGCGGGAAACCCGAGTTTGTCGCAGAGCTGTCTGAGCGACTGTCCAGCTGGGTCGGCACCATCAATTGCCCGAAACTGTTTATCGAGGCCGATCCGGGGCAGATCATCGTCGACCGCGACCTCGATATCATCAACAGCTGGACAAACCAGTCGCGGATCAAGGTCAAGGGGCTCCACCATCCCCAGGAAGATTCACCCGATGATATCGGCCAGGGCCTCGCCAGATGGTACGCTGGAATCTGATCACGTCAGCAAGGACATCGTCATGAATGTTATCAGCCCGCGCATGCCTTATGAGAAGGCCACTGTCGAGGTGAATGGTCAGAAGATGGCCTACGTCGAGCATGGCACCGGGGACCCGATCGTATTCCTCCACGGCAACGCCACGTCGTCCTATATGTGGCGAAATATCATGCCGCACATGGAAGGCCGAGGCCGGTTGATCGCGATCGACAATATCGGCCAGGGCGATTCCGCACGGCTGCCGAACTCCGGCCCCGACAGCTACACGCTGGCCGAGCATCAGACCTATATTGACGGCACACTCGATGCGCTGGGCGTCACGGACAATGTGACGTTCATGATGCATGACTGGGGCGGCCCGCTGGGCATGAGCTGGGCCCATCGCCATGCGGATAAGATCAAAGCGCTCGCCTATAGCGAGGTGCTTGTCTGCAATCATGAGAGTTACGATGACTATCCCAACGCCGTGGGCGATATGCTCAAGTTGCTGCGGACGCCGGAAGGCGAACGTTTGGTGCTCGAGGAGAATTTCTTCGTCGAGAAGGTCTTCACCGCCGGCGTGATCCGCGAGATCGATGACGAGACGATGACCAAGGTACTGCGTCCCTATAATGAGGCGGGTGAAAGCCGGCGCGCGACACTTTCATGGCCTCGGCAGATCCCGATCGAGGGTGATCCCGCCGACGTCGCCGAACTGATGGATACCCTGTCGGTCTGGATGCAGACCAACGACGTGCCGAAACTGTTCATCAATGTAGAGCCCGGGCAGATCGTGTTCGAGCGTGACCTTGAGGTATTGCGCTCATGGTCGCACCACAAAGAGGTGGTCGTGCGTGGGCGTCATCACCCCCAGGAAGATTCGCCCGATGACATCGGCAAGGCGCTTGTCGCCTGGTACGACGCGCTGTAATCGCGCCGGGTAATCGAACCCGGCCAGACAAATTGAGGGAGCGGACAGATGGATTACGAGAAGGTCTGGGACGAGGTTGAGTTTTACTCCGACGGCAAGAAGATCGCCGCCTATCTGTACCGCCCGAAAGACTGGAAACCAGGCGATCCGCCGCGACCCGCGATCTGCGTGCTCCACGGCTACTCGGGAATGAAGGACGTCTATGGCATGGACGTGCCGCAGTGGCTTTGGGAATCGGGTTATTTCGTGCTGTCCCATGACTATCCGGGGTTTGGCGTCAGCGAGGGTGAGCGGGGGCGCCATCGGCCGCTCGAACAGGCGCAAAGCGTCTATGACGGGGTCACCTATCTGCAGACCATCGAAGGCGTGGACCCGGAGCGGATCGGCTATTACGGCTCCAGTTACGGCGGGGCGCACGCGATCTGGTGTGCGGCGTTTGACGAGCGGGTGAAGGTGGTTGTGTCGGCCGTTATGGTTTCGGACGGAGAGCGCTGGATGGAATCGGTTCGCCGTCCCCACGAATGGCAGGATTTCAAGGCGCGGGTCGAAGAGGCCGAACGCAAACGCGTGCTAACGGGCGAAACGACGACGATTCCGTTGCCCGAGATTATGCTGACCGACCCGCACACGCAGATGGTCCTCGATCAGTTTCACTCCAAGAGCGCGCGGTACAATCCCGACTACGACCTGGAGAGTGCGGCCGCGAATATGCGCTACAAGCCGGAATGGGTGGCGCACCGAATCTCGCCACGTCCTGTGCTTATGATCTATGCGGAGAACGATAACCTTGTGCCGCCCCAGGAGCAGTTGTCCTGCTACGCGGCGCTCGGCGAGCCCAAGAAGCTGGTGAAGCTTCCCGAGGCGCAGCATTATGAATCCTATCAGTTCTGCGACGCGGACAAGCACGCGATCCAGAAGGCCGAAGCGCTGGAGTGGTTCGGCAAGTATCTCTAGCGGCTGATGATCGGCGGAGTATCACCATGAAGAATCTTTGGTCGGACCGCGACGCGCGGGCCTGCGTCCGCCGATACGGTCGCCAGGACGTAAACGCCGATGTCGCGAGGCGAATCTATACGGCGCGTCTTCTTGGGGGCGACCCGCAGCTTGTTCTGCATGGCGGTGGCAACACGTCGGTCAAGACGGTTGCCACGGACATCACCGGCGAGGTGATCGATGTGTTGTGCGTGAAGGGTAGCGGCTGGGATATGGGTGATATCGAGCCGCCGGGCCTGCCTGCGGTGCGCCTCGATCCCTTGCGTCAGTTGCATTCACTGGACAGCCTCAGCGACGAAGAAATGGTCAACGTCCAGCGCCGCAATCTGCTGGATTCAAAATCGCCGAACCCCTCGGTGGAGACGCTGTTGCATGCGTTTCTGCCCCACAAGTATGTCGACCACACCCATTCGACCGCGGTGCTCGCCCTGACCGATCAGCCGGATGGCGCGAAAATCTGCCGCGATCTCTACGGCGATCGCGTGGCCCTGGTGCCTTACATCATGCCCGGCTTTGCGCTCGCCAAGGCGTGCGCGCAGGTGCATGCGAAACACCCGGGCGTCGAAGGCCTGATTTTGCTCAAGCATGGCATCTTCACCTTCGGCGAGAGTGCGGAGGAAGCCTATGGGCGCATGATCGACCTGGTCAGTCTGGCCGAACGCCGGTTGAAGACCGGGCGGCGGAACCCTGTTTTCGCAACGCCGAAGGCGAAACCGCGTCTGGCGAAGGTGGCGGATATCGCCCCGCGCCTTCGCGGCATGCTGGCGCAGGGGGAAGACGAGAATCAAAAGCGGTTCGTCATGACCTTCCGCACCAGCGCGGCGATCCGTCGGTTCGTCTCTGACCCGGCCGCGAAAAGATACAGCCAGCAAGGGACGGTGACGCCTGACCATGCGATCCGGATCAAGCCCAAACCGGTTATTCTGCCGACACCCGCGCGAGATGACCTTGATGGGTTTTTCCGGGGGGCGGCGCGGGCGATCAAGCAATACGAGAAGGCCTATCGCGGCTATTTCGATCGTCAGAACGATCCGGCAGACCCGCGCACGCCGCTGGACCCCGCGCCGCGTGTGCTTCTGGTACCGGGGCTTGGTTTTTTCGCTGCGGGTGGAAACGCCGGCGCGGCGAGCGTGGCGGCCGATGTCTATGAGAACAATATCGAGGTGATCACCGACGCTGAGGCGATCGGCCGGTACCGGTCGATTTCGGAATCGGACACATTCGACATCGAGCACTGGTCGCTCGAACAAGCCAAACTCGGATCGGCCAAGGAAAAGCCGCTCGCCCGCCAGATTGTCGTGATCACGGGGGCGGGGGGCGCGATTGGCCAGGCGACCGCGCGGGCTTTCGGCGCCGCTGGTGCCGAAGTGGCGCTGCTGGACCTCAACACACGCGCTATCGCGCCACTTGCTGAAGAACTGGGCGGTGTTGCTGTCGCCTGTGACGTGACGCGAGATCGCGATGTGGCCCGCGCCCTGGCCGTGGTTTGCGAGCGTTTCGGCGGGCTCGATATCCTGGTCTCGAACGCGGGGGCCGCATGGCAGGGCAGGATCGGCGAGGTCGATGAGAAGCTTTTGCGCGAGAGTTTCGAGCTTAATTTTTTCGCCCATCAGCGGGTCGCCAGTGCGGCGGTCGCGATCATGCGTGCCCAGGGAACAGGTGGTGTGTTGCTCTTCAATACCTCGAAACAGGCCGTGAACCCGGGTAAGGATTTCGGGCCCTACGGCTTGCCGAAGGCCGCGACGCTATTTTTGTCGCGTCAGTACGCACTTGATCACGGCGCGGATGGCATCCGGTCCAACGCCGTCAATGCCGACCGGATTCGCAGCGGGCTTCTGACCGACAAGATGGTGCAGGCGCGTTCCACCGCACGCGGCCTGTCGGAAGAAGACTATATGGCGGGGAACCTTCTCGGCCGCGAGGTGTTGGCCGAGGATGTGGCGCGGGCGTTTGTTGATCTGGCGCTGGCGGACAAGACCACAGCGGCGGTGCTGACTGTGGACGGCGGCAACATCGAGGCCGCTCTGAGGTGACGCGTCCTCAGGCGTCGAACTTCTCGATAGCCTTGCGCAAGGCACCGAGCTGCGCGTCGGTCGCCTCGTCTCCGAACATGGTTTGCAGGATCGCGACGCGGCGTTCGAGCGTGTAAATTCGGCCGTCGTGGATCGTCAGATCCGATGAGCTTCGTTGCTGTACCGCCTCGGCGAGAATGCGTGATTTTCCCGCCGGGGAGAGCAAGTCGCAGACGATGCCTTGCGTGGGGAACAATGCCGCACTTCCCACAGCGGCATTGGCGCCATATTCGCTTTGGCTGGCGTCGATCACCGCGCTTCGCGGTGGCATCAGGGCCAGCAGCCGGTCATGTTCGGTGGGGCTCTCCACATGGCGTATTTCGAGCTCACCCTGGTTGACCTGGTCGGCGATACGTTGGCGTACGTCTGCGAGCCCCTTTGCATCCGTGCTGGCAATTGTCACTTTCTGTGGCCGGGCATTGCAGGCCCCCATGGTGATGGCGGCAGCCACGGCACGTGCATCGGGGCCGGCGCCGAGAATCAAAAGCTCCGGTGTGTCCTTCGGCAATAACTGGTCGATGGTAACTGTTGCAGCCCCAAGGCGCGGCGCGGCGGCCCGCAGATTACCCGGCCGACGCACCACGACGCCGACTTCGCCGAGAAGCAGACAGGAGCCGTCGATTTCGTCATAGGCGTCACTTGCTTCGTCGAGAAATTGCGATGCCTGTCCCGCGATAAACGCCCCGCGCGCGTTGTATTCATCCTGGAGAAACTCGAGAATCGCGCTGCGATCCGCCGCACTGACATCGGGTGCGGTCTGGAGGTCTTCAATGGTGCAGGAACCTGCCTTCAGGGACTTCAACGCGATTTCGATCAGCGACCGCAGCAATGCATCGCCTGACCTTTGGCCCACCACATAAACCGTGGGCCCCTTTGGTGATGTCGGAATCGTAACCATGAAAGCACGCGGCCTTTCTGGCGGCAGATCAAACACAAACCTACAATGATACTAACACGTCCGGTTTTCCGGCGCGGCGCAAGATGATATTCTTATGCAAACATAATCCCGGCCGGAAGCGGCGGGAATAATTAAATTATATCAGATAGTTATGGTGGGGGGTCAAATTGCGCACGGGTGGTCAGGTTTTGGTCGATACCCTGGTTTTGCATGGGGTCGATACGGTTTTCTGCGTGCCGGGGGAGAGTTATCTCGCCGCCCTGGACGCTTTGTATGATGTTCGGGATTCTGTCCGGGTCATCACCTGTCGCCATGAAAACGGCGCGGCATACGCTGCCGAGGCGTACGGCAAGCTGACCGGCAAGCCCGGCATCGCCTTTGTCACGCGTGGACCCGGGGCCTGTAACGCCAGCATCGGCGTCCACACGGCGCTGCAGGATTCCTCGCCGATGATTTTGTTCGTGGGCCAGGTGCCGCGTGAATTCCGCCGGCGCGAAGCTTTCCAGGAAATCGATTTCGAGGCGATGTTCGCGCCGGTCGCCAAGTGGGCGGTCGAGGTGGACGATGCCGCCCGCATGCCCGAGATCACAGCGCGCGCCTTCGCGGTCGCAGCCGGTGGCAGGCCGGGGCCCGTGGTGGTGTCCCTGCCTGAAGACATGTTGACCGATGAGGTCGATGTTCCGGACGCGAAGGTCGCCGCCAATGCATCGCCGGAGCCGAGCGACGCCGATATCGCGCGTATAAACGATCTCCTGTCGACGGCGGAACGCCCGCTTGTGATCTTCGGTGGTGGCGGCTGGTCGGCGGAGATTTGCGCCGAGTTCGAGACATTTTGTGAATCAAACGGGCTGCCGGCCGTGTCGTCGTTCCGGGTCATGGATATTTTTAACAACGACCATCCGAACTTCGTCGGGGAGCTTGGCTACAACACCAATCCGAAGTTGACGCAGCGCGTGCTTGATGCCGACCTCCTGCTGGTGATCGGAGCGCGGTTGGGGGAGACGACGTCGCAGGCCTACACCATCGTGAAGGCCCCGCGGCCGGACCAGACCATGATCCATGTCTATCCCGACCACAGCGAGCTCGGGCGGGTGTTTCAGGCCGATTTACCGATCGCTTCGGGGATCGGCGCGTTTGTTTCGAAGGCACGGCGTCAGCTTCAGCTCGATCCGAGCCGATGGGAGGCCTGGCTCAAGGAGGGGCGTGCCGACTTCGACACCTGGACGGTGCCAGTCGAAGTGCCGGGTCCCCTGAACCCGGCGGAATTGTTCGTCCAGCTTCGCGACATTCTGCCCGATGAGGCCATCATCACCACCGATGCCGGCAACTTCGCCGGCTGGACCAGTCGCTTCTTCAAGTTCCGCAAATACCGGACGCAGCTGGGGCCGGCAAATGGGTCCATGGGCTATGGCATGCCTGCGGCGATCGCCGCCAAGACCGCACGTCCGGACGCCCCGGTGATCTGTTACGCCGGTGACGGCGGCATTCTGATGACCGGCAACGAGCTCGCCACCGCGGTTCAGCATGATCTGCCGATCGTGCTGATAATTGCCAACAACAGCATGTACGGCACCATCCGGATGCATGAGGAGCGCGAGTATCCGGGCCGCGAGATCGCCACCCATCTCCGCAACCCCGATTTCGTCGCGTGGGCGGAAGCATTCGGTGCGCAGGGCGAGCGGGTGACGACGACCGAGGAGTTCAGACCGGCGATGGAGCGGGCGCTCGCGGCGGGTCGCCCGGCGGTGATCGAACTGGTCGTTGATCAGGAACTCATTGCGAGCAATTTCACTCTTTCGCAGCTGCGCGAACGGGTGCGGACCGCGGCCGGGTAACCCCTATATGCCGCAGGATCAGGTGAAGGCGCTTTTTCTGGACCGTGACGGCGTGATTAATGTCGACAGCGGGTATATCTGGCGGATCGAGGACTTCATCTTCCGTGATGGTGTCTTCGAGGCCTGCCAGGCCGCCCGGGACATGGGCTATCTGTTGGTGATCGTGACCAACCAGGCCGGGATCGGACGGGGTCTCTATACCGAACAACAATTCCATGCCCTGACCGAGTGGATGGAAGAGCAATTTCGCGAGAACGGCATAGAAATCGCTCGGACGTATTTCTCACCCACCCATCCCGAGGAAGGGATCGGCGTGTACAGGCGGGAGTCGCCGGACCGTAAGCCGGGTCCCGGCATGCTGTTCAAGGCGCGCGATGCGTACAACATCGACATGGCCGCGTCCGCGATCGTCGGTGACCGCGAAACGGACATCGAGGCCGGCATCAACGGCGGTGTCGGGACGCGTTTGTTGCTGGATGGGACCGAGGATACAACCGGGACCCGCGCCGACACGGTGGTGGGCTCGCTCGCCGATGCCGTGGCATGGCTCGGTAAGCAAGCCTAGGCGAAGAACAACGCCACCATCATCCGTGCCGACGTCGCAAACAGGAACAGTGCGAACAACAGCTTGAGCGCACGCGCGCTCAACCGATGCGCCAATCTGACACCGAGTGGTGCTGTCAGCGACGTAAAGGGCGCGATCAGAATCAGACCCAGCAGATTTACGTGACCCACGCTGGCCTCGGGCAGGGCCGGGATGCCCCAACCGGTCGCAACGAACCCGATGGTGGCCGGGAGCGCGATGACCAGGCCGATCGCCGCGGCCGTACCGACCGCGCGGTGCACGGGAAAACCGAAGGCGTTGAAGTAGGGCACACATAATGTGCCGCCGCCGATCCCCATCATCGCGGACAGGCCGCCGATGACGAAGCCCGAGATTCTGCCGGCAATACCGGCTGGTAGGCTGTCCCGAATCCGGAAGTCAGCCGATGTCGTCGCCATGTAGATCGCGACGGTGAGCGCGACGAACGCGAACACCATGCTGAGGACCGGTCCGTCGACCGCGCCCGCGATCAGCGTTCCGGCGACGGAACCGAGCAAAATCCAGACACCCCATTTCCTGAGCAGGTTGGTATCGACCGCGCCGCGTCGGTGGTGAGAACGTGCGGAGATTATGGATGTAATGACGATGCTGGCCAGCGACGTGCCGACCGCCACATGCATGCGCACGGATTCGTCGATATCGATGAGCCCGAGCATGGTGAACAGTACGGGGACGACGATGATCCCGCCGCCCACGCCGAGCAGCCCTGCAAGGATACCCGCGATGCAGCCGGTGACGATCAGGACGCCGGCAAGCGGCGCCAGTTCCAGAAACACGTCCATGTGACAGTAAATCCCCGTGCGTGCGTGTCACGCAAGAGGGGCGGGTGGGGCTATTTCGTCCCCGACAGGCGCCAGTCCATCATCTCGAGCCGGTCCTGACCGAAGAAGAGTTCACCATCGACCACGAAGGACGGGACGCTCCAGGCGCCGTCGGCCAGGGATTCGTCTGTGTTGGCCTCAAGCTCGGCCGTGACCGCATCGGATTCGGCCGCGGCGACAAGAGCCGCGCCGTCGAGGCCGACGCTGTCCGCGATGGCGGCCACATCGTCTGGGTCGCCGATGTTCTTTTCATCGACCCAGCACCCGCGTGCCAGCGCGCGGGTTATTCCGTACATATCCGCACCCGCTTGCCCGGCGGCGATGATCACGCCGGATGACAGAAGGAACGGCGCGGGGAAATGCTTCGGCTTGGAATTGACCGGAATGCCCCGCCATTCGGCCCAGCGGGGCAGTTCGACGAGTCGGTAGGCCTGCAGCACTTCGGGCCGGTCACCGAGCGGGCGTCCGGCGCTTGTCGTCTGCCATTGCCGTCCGACATGCGTGGGTTTGTAGGCGATCTCGCGTCCGTGCTTGTCGGCCAGCGCCTTCAGGGCGTCCACCGCCATGTAGGACCAGGGCGAAATGCAGGCGTAATAGAATTTGATCGGATCACTCATCGGGCGGCCTCCACATATTCGGCGATGTAAGTCGGCAACACGAACGCGCTGCTTGCCCCACAGTCTATCGGGTCGGACCGGCGCGGGGAAATCGAACTGGGAATTTGGGGGTGGGGCGGTGATCCGACGTTGTCGGACCACCGCCCCTGAGGGGAGGCTTGCTTCCTGGGTAAGGGAGCAATGAGGTCAATCTATCGAATGGCGTGACAGCGCGATGTGACGCCCGTCACAGGGGCGAAGTTTTTTCTAGAAAGCGTCTTCCGCCAGCGCCATCACCGAATCGCCGCCCCGGGTGATCGTCTCCAGGTGCATGTTGGCGCGCGGCAGGATGTGGTCGGCATAGAATCGCGCCGTAATCTGCTTGGCACTCAGAAACTCCGGGTTGGCGCCGCTTGCGGACCCGTTTGCCGCGGCCAACGCAGAACGGGTCATCAGCCAGCCGCCGACGACGGTGCCCGCCAGATGCAGGAAGGCGTGTGCGCCGGCGAATTTCCGGTTCACATCGTTGTTGGCCGGATCGAGCATCCATTCCGTGGCGTGGCGCAGCACCCGGTTGGCGTTTTTCTGATCGGCGATGATGGCCGCGACCTCCGGATCGTCGGAATAGGGAAGGTCGTCGATCTCGTCGAGCAGTTCTTCCATCGCCGCGCCGCCGTCGCGCATCAGCTTGCGGCCCAGCAGATCGATGGCCTGGATGCCGTTGGTCCCCTCATAGATCGGGGCGATGCGTGAATCGCGGAAATACTGTGCCGCACCGGTTTCCTCGATGAAGCCCATGCCGCCATGCACCTGCACGCCGGTCGAGGCGATATCGACGCCCAGATCGGTGCACCAGGCCTTGACCACGGGGGTCAGCAGATCGGTGCGGCGCTGGTTGTAGCCGCGTGTTTCAGGGTCGTCGTGGTGGCGCGAACGGTCCAGTGCCGAGTTGGTGTAATAGGCGAGCGCCCGCATGGCCTCGGTCTGGGAACGCATGGACATCAGCATGCGCCGCACGTCCGGGTGCTGGATGATGGTGACGGAATCTCCGCCACCCTCGACCGGTGCCGACTGGACCCGTTCGCGGGCGTAGGCCACGGCGTGCTGATAGGCGCGCTCCGCGACCGCGACCCCCTGCAGGCCGACATTCAGGCGCGCGTTGTTCATCATCGTGAACATGCAGCGCAGCCCGTCATGTTCATCGCCGATCAAATATCCAACCGCGCCGTCGCTATTCTCGCCATAGGCCATGACGCAGGTTGGGCTCGCATGGATGCCCAGTTTGTGTTCGAGACTGATCGTGTGGGCGTCGTTGCGATCACCCAATGAGCCGTCGTCATTCACCAGAAACTTCGGCACGAGGAAGAGGCTGATGCCCTTCACCCCCGGCGGCGCATCGGGCAGCCGTGCCAACACGAGATGGATGATGTTGTCGGTAAAATCCTGATCGCCATAGGTGATGAAGATCTTGGTGCCCTTGATCCGGTAGTGATCACCCTCGCGCTCGGCGCGGGACTTGAGCAGGCCCAGATCGGTGCCGGCCTGGGGTTCGGTCAGGTTCATCGTGCCGGTCCATTCACCGGACACGAGCTTCTCGAGGAATTTCTCTTTCAGCTCCGGGGCGCCATGGGCAATCACGGATTCGATCGCGCCGATTGTCAGGAGCGGGCACAGGGACCATGCGAGGTTCGACGATTGCCACATCTCCTGCAGCGCGGTGGTGATCGTCCAGGGCAGGCCCATCCCTCCGTGTTCGGGCTCGAACGGCGTGCCGTTCCAGCCGCCCTCGACAAATGCCTGATAGGCCTCCTTGAAGCCATCCGGCGTCGTGACATCGCTGCCGGACAGGGTCGACGTCTGCTGGTCGCCCGATTGATTGAGGGGGGCAACGACCTCGCCCGTGAAACGTGCGGATTCATTGAGTATCTGCTCGACCAGATCGCTGGTCGTGTCCGCGAATACCGGGAGGTCGCGCAGACCTTCCATGTCGCAGAGGTTCTCGAGAATGAACTGCATGTCCTGCACGGGTGCGTTGTAGTCGGACATAACGTCTCCTGTAGCGTCTTGCGGCCCCTAGAGGACCTTGCCGGGGTTCATCAGACCCTTGGGGTCGAGCGCGTTCTTGATCATGCGCATCATGTCCAGTTCCACGGCCGGCTTGCGCTCGACCAGGTCGTGAACCTTGAGCTTGCCGATGCCGTGTTCGGCCGAGAAGCTGCCGCGCATCGAAAGCGCGATATCGACCACCCGCCCGGTGATCTCGTCCCAGCGGTCGAGGAATTCCTGCGGGTCGGCATCGACGGGTTGGGCCAGATTGTAATGCACGTTGCCGTCGCCCACATGGCCGAAGGCGAGGTGCCGGATGCCGGGGCAGAGCTCCGTGGTGGCGGCGTTGGCCTCGCGGATGAACTGCGGGACCCGCGAGATTGGCACGGACACGTCGTTCTTGATGCTCGCACCGTCCGGCTTCTGGGCCAGGACCATCGCTTCGCGCAGGAACCACATTTGCTCGCGCTGGGCGTCCGACTGGGCGATCGTGGCATCGACGACCAGCCCGTCTTCGAATGCGGCGGCGAGAAAATTCTCCATCGCCGTGCCCAGGTCCGAACTTTCGTCGCTGCTCTCGAACTCGATCAGCGCGTACCATTCATGCCTGCCCTCGAGGAACTCGAACATGCCCTCGATGTGCTGTTTCGAGATGTCGATGGCGAGCCGGGGGATCAACTCGAACCCGGAGACCGCGTCGCCGCTCGCCTTGCGGGCCCGGCCCAACACTTCGAGGACATCCTCCATCTCGCGGAGCGCGATGAAAGCCGTATTCCTGACGCGTGGCCTGGGAAACAGCTTGAGGACCGCGCCGGTGATGATCCCCAACGTGCCCTCGGCACCGATGAACAGATGTTTCAGGTCATAGCCGGTGTTGTTCTTGCGCAGGCCCGTCAGCCCGTCCCAGATCTGCCCGTCGGGCAGGACGACTTCGAGGCCCAGCGTAAGCTCGCGGCTGTTGCCGTAGCGGATCACCGCCGTGCCGCCGGCATTGGTCGACAGGTTGCCGCCGATCTGGCACGAGCCTTCCGCCCCGAGGCTGAGCGGGAAGAACCGGTCATGTTCCCCGGCGACCGCCTGCAGGTTGGCCAGAACGCAGCCCGCATCCACGGTCATTGTGAAATTGACCGGATCGACTTCGCGAACATTATTCATGCGCACCAGGCTCAGGATGACCTCGCCCGCGGCGACGGCACCACCGCAAAGGCCGGTGTTTCCGCCCTGGGGTACGATGGGGACACCTGCTTCGTTGCATGCGGCGACGACCTGCGAGACCTCTAACGTCGAGGCGGGCCGCACCACGCAAGGCGTCTCGCCACGGAACAGGCCGCGCTGTTCGGCGATATAGGGTTCCATGTCCGAAACATCGGTGACCAGTCCGGCATCGCCGACGATTTCGGCCAACCGTTCGAGCAGTCCGTCGGGCAGGCCGGGCGTTGTGGTGAGCTTGTTCATAACCTTTGATGTAGCTCCCTCATGCGACGCGGGCAATATGCGTATCGCGCCTGTCTCAGTCTTTGTGCGCGGCCGCGGCGCGGCGCAGGCGGTCATTGATGGCGCGCCCGATGCCCGTTTCCGGCACCGGTGCGACGGCGATGCCGGCATATTCCGGCCGGTCGAGTTCGCGCAACGTTGCGAAAAGCCGGGCGGCAGCCTCGACCACGTCGCCGGATGGGCTGAGGTTGCGAACTATGGTGGCGTCGCCCTTGGGCGGTTCGCCAAAGGCCACGAAGGCCTCGTTTGGCCGGATATCCGACACGTCGATCCGCAGGGGGATCGAGGGCGCGTAATGTTTGGCGATCTGTCCAGGTGAGCGGGGTTTCTGGTCCGCATCGGGGACGCTCGCATCTTCGATCGGGCCCAGTATCTTCTCAAGCTGTTCCCGGGTCACCGCCCCGTGGCGCAGGATCGCAGGTCGCGCGCCGCACAGGTCGATCACCGTCGATTCCAGCCCGACGGTGCATTCGCCGCCGTCCAGGATCAGATCGGGCGCGTCGCCGAGTGAGTCGGCCACATGGGCTGCCGTTGTCGGGCTGACCTCGCCCGCGCGATTGGCGCTGGGTGCGGCGATGGGGCCGCCAAAACGGGCGAGCAGGTCCTGGGCGAGCGGATGGGCGGGCACACGCAGCGCGACGGTATCGAGACCGGCGCTCACCAGAAGTGACAGGCCGGAGCCCGGCAATCGGGGCAGGACCAGGCTGAGTGGGCCCGGCCAGAAGCGTTCGGCGAGTGAGCGGGCGAGGTTATTGAACGCGCCGAGCGTCTCTGCGCCGGCCAGATCCGCGATGTGCACGATCAGCGGGTTGAAACTCGGCCGGTCCTTGGCAGCGAAAATGCGTGCGACCGCGTCATCGTTGCGCGCATCGGCACCCAGCCCATAGACCGTCTCGGTCGGGAACGCGACGAGGCGACCATCGCGCAGGTATTCCGCCGCCATTGAGATGGCTTCGTCGGATGCGGTTAGGGTGGTGCCAAGTGCCTGCATGGCCCGAGATATGCCGTAACTGGCAAGCATGGTCCAGTCATGATGGTTTGGCCCCAAGGCTGATGGCCTATTCGTCGCGCAAAGCCGATGTGCGGCAGGGATGCCGGTGGGGTGCACGGCCCGGAACCATGCACCCGCGGCGGTTGGCTCTCCTGCAAGCTACTCGTTTATCTTGCCCGGCAGGCTCAGATCGCCTGACGCGACGTCGAAGACATCGACCACGCAGAGCAACGGCGCGTGGATGTTGGCGTTCACCCGCAATGCAGAGGTCACACCATCGAAGGAAATTCCATCGACTTTCGCGATGTCGTCGAAGGGCACGTGCACCTCGACAATCTCGTCATGAAACACCGGGTCCCATCCCGGGCTGTCGATATGGATGGGAAGGCCGGGCCAGGTTTTCGGAAGTCGGGGTTTGCTACCTTCCGGGATGTCCTTGACCTTCAAGTTGCCGGCACCGCAGGCATCATCAGATACGAGCACGACCCAGTGGCTGTGCCACAAGTTCCCGTCATTGTCGGTCCGCCCGTCGGCATTTTCGTCAAACAGCGGGGTGTCGTCGAAATCCGGATGGGATGTAACCGCCATGGCAAGAATGCCGGCATCGTCGTCGAACCCGACGGTGGCGGTGTTGATCGTGGTCGGCCACACATACGAGAACACCTGGGCGCCGGCGAGTTTACCGGAGGCTGCGGGTTTGCTCTCACCAGCCTTGCCTGACACGGCCATGTGAAAGGTCGCGACATTTCCCTGAGTGTCGACCTTGGCGTGAATGATGTCGAACGGCGCACGCTCGACATTTCCGCGCTCTGCCTGAACACCTTTAGAGTGGTCGTGGGTGTCATGCGCGTTCACGGGAGCGGTGAATCCCGCCATCGCAAGTGCTGCGAGCCCGAAAACTGGCGCCGAGGCCAAAGCGGACGGTGTGCGCCGGTTCAGTCGGGCGACGACCGCAGCCCTGGATATCTCACATTCTGTCGTTAGAAACATATTAGTACTCCTAAGTAAATGGCTTAAGCAGGAACAGTCACGACGACGCGCCATGTACGTCAGTTAAGCGGCTGCTGGCAGATGATCGGGACAGTCGACGCGAAGGTCCCGATCAGCGAAAGGTACGCCGACGAGGGCGCATAGGTGAGGTGTCGCGCTATCAGGCGTGGCGTTTCTCTTGAAGTATTTGCACGAAACGCAGGTTCGTTGCGGTGCGATGAGGCCGCGTATTTGTAGGCTCTGTATCATCTTTACGACCAGGCGAAGCGCGTTCTCCTGCTCGTCTGTGTCGAGACCCGAGACAACCCGATCAAAACTGGAGGGCCATGCTCCCGCCATTGCTTGGCCGGATGCCGTAGCTCGCAGAAGGATCGCACGTTTGTCTTCCGGATCCGTATCCTTGGCGAGCAGGCCTTTCCGCTCGAGCGTGGAGACAGCTTCGCTGGCCGTCGCGCTGCGGACACCGGCGTGGGCGGCGCCAGCCGCCAGGCGTGTACCTTCGGGCCGACTGCAAACAAACCGTAGGATATCGGCTTGCGTCGGTGTCAGGCTTTCTGTTTCGGCCGTTTGCCAATCCAGCTGACGGGCGACGGCCGAAAGACGTGTGAGCCCGTCGGAAAGTCGTCGCTCTAACGAAAGCGATTCAATGTCGAAAGCATTTTTCATTAGGAGTACTATATATTAACCGCCGGACATGATCAAGTGCACCGTCCGGTCAGAACCGTCCGTGCGTTACACGTCAACTGGCTGGTTTCATATTCGCCTTAGCGGCGGCCGAACGCGACGAAGCCCGGATTGAGATATTTGGGCTTGCGGTAGGGCAGGGGTGTGCCGTCGAATGTCTCGAGCGATCCGCCGGCGGCGAGGACGATTGCATGGCCGGCACCCGTGTCCCATTCGCAAGTCGGCCCGAAGCGGGGGTAGATGTCCGCCTCACCGGCAGCCAGGCGTCCAAACTTCAGGGCGCTGCCTTGGGGCATCCGATTGCGCACATTCATGTTGGCCAGATACGTCTCCAGGCGGTCATTGACCGCGTGTGAACGGCTGACCAACACGTCCATGCCCTCGTCGGGGACCGCGCGGCATGTGATGGGGCGTTCTACGCCGCGCACGCCGTCATGTCCCTCGATGAGGGTCGCACCCTCGCCGGTGGCCCCGGCATACATCAGGTCGAGGGCAGGGGCGTAGAGGATGCCGACACGCGGCACGCCCGCATCGACCAGGCCGATGTTGACCGTGAACTCGTCGTTGCGCTTGAGGAATTCCCGGGTGCCGTCGAGCGGATCGACCAGCCAGAACCGATCGCCGATGTCGGTCGGGCTCTCGCCGTTCGCGTGCTCTTCTTCTGAAATCACCGGAATTTCGGGTGTCAGCGCCCGCAGGCCCGGGACAATCACGCGTTCCGAGGCCGTGTCCGCGAGGGTCAGGGGCGAGCCGTCATCCTTGCGGGTAGAGTCGAAATCAGTGCGGTAGATTTCGAGGATCGCCTCCCCGGCCGCGTAGGCGAGGTCGCGAACCGCCGGAATCAGGGCCGCCGGGTCAAAACTCATGGTCTGTCTTTCCGGTGTTCGGTGTTGATCAGTCGTCGCTTTTTTTGGCGCTATTCGGCTGCGAGGGGTCGGTTGGCCAGGGCCCAGATGACGTCCGGCGTTGCCGGCATATCCACATCGGGGAACCCGCTATCGTTCGACAATGCATCGACGATGGCGCTGATCGCGGACGGCGGTGCGCCGATGGCCCCGGCTTCTCCCGTACCTTTGATGCCCAGCGGGTTCGTCGTGCATTTCTCGTTGCGCATGGAGAACGAGAATTCGGGTACATCGTCGGCGCGCGGCATCCGGTAATCCATGAACGAACCCGAGACGAGTTGCCCGGATTCCTCGTCATAGATCGTGTGTTCGTGCAGCGCCTGGCCGACACCCTGAACGATACCGCCATGTACCTGGCCCTCGATCAGCAACGGGTTGATCGTGTCGCCGAAATCATCGACGACCGTGTAGCGCTTGATCTCGGGAATGCCCGTCTCCGGATCGATCTCGATCTCGCAGATATGACAGCCGTTGGGGAAGGTCGCCGCATCGGGTGTGTGGGAGACGGACGTATCGAGCCCCGGTTCCATGTCGCCTGGCAGGTTCGCCGGGTCGTTCGCGGCCTTGGCGACCTCGAACAGGGACATGGTCCTGTCGGTGCCGGCCACGCGGAAGGTGCCGTCGGAATATTCAATATCGGCCTCGGCGGCTTCCATCATGTGTGCCGAGACCGCGCGACCCTTTTCGATGATCTCCTCCGACGCCTTGGACACGGCCACGCCGCCCACGGTGACGGACCGCGATCCGCCGGTCAGGCCCGGCGGCACGATATCGCTGTCGCCCTGCACCATGATCATCTGGTCGGTGTCGATGCCCAATCGGGCAGACATGATCTGCTTATAAGACGTGTCGTGGCCCTGACCGTTGGACATGGTGCCGATGTAGAAGGTGATGATCTCGTTGTCGGAATCGAGGCGCACATCGGCGACCTCGGCATTGCCGCCGCCGCATTTCTCGACATAGGTCGCCATGCCGATACCGCGCAGCTTGCCCTGCTTGGCGCTCTCGGCCTTGCGTGCGGCGAAGCCCGCCCAGTCGGCCTGGGCCATGCCTTCTTCCATGATCGCGGTGAAGTTGCCGCTGTCATAGGTCTCGCCGAAGGCGGTCTCGAAGGGAATCTGGTCGGGCTGGATAAAATTCCGCCGGCGAATCTCGTCGGGTGAAAGCCCCAGCTCGCGCGCGCATTTATCCACCAGCCGCTCGATGCAGTAGATCGCCTCGGGGCGGCCCGCGCCGCGATAGGCGTCGGTCGGTACCGTGTTGGAGAACACGCCCTTCACATTTGCCCAGACCGCGGGGAAGGCGTAGAGGCCGTTGAGCATCGTGGTGCCGGCCTCGGTCGGAATATACGTACCGAAATGTGACAGATAGGCGCCCAGATTGGCATAGGTCGTGACCCGCAGGCCCAGGAACTTTCCGTCGCCGTCGCACGCGACTTCCGCCTTGGTGACATGATCGCGTGCCTGAATGTCGGACAGGAAGCCCTCGCTGCGATCCGACGTCCAGCGGACAGGACGCTTCAGCTTCATGGCGGCCCAGGTCACCAGCGGTTGCTCGGGATGGGGGAAAATCTTCATGCCGAAGCCACCCCCGACATCCCCGGTGACGACACGCAGCCGTTCCTTGTCGATGTTCAGGATGCTCCCGGCCAGCGCGTCGCGGATGACATGAGTGCCTTGCGAGGAGGTGTAGAGGGACAGCCGGTCGGTCGCGGTGTCGTAGTCGCAGATGGCCGCGCGCGGTTCCATGGGATTGACGACGACGCGGTTGTTGACGAGCTCCAGCGTGGTGACATGGGCGGCATTCGCGAACGCCGCTTCGGTGCCTGCCTGGTCGCCTTTGCCCCAGTCGAAGCAGATGTTGTTTGGCGCGTCGTCATGGATTTGTGCCGCGCCGTCGAGCGTCGTGCGGAACGTGTCCGTGGATGCCGCCAGCGGGCTGTAGGAGACTTCGATCAGCTCGGCGGCGTCGCGCGCCTGATCGAGTGTCTCGGCGACGATGAAGGCCACTGGCTGGCCCACATGACGGACCTTGCCCTGGGCCAGCACAGGCCGTTCGGGCTTGATGTTGTCGGTCTCGTCGAGATTGGTGACCGGGAACATGCACGGCATGGGGCTGATATTGTCGCCCGCGAGGTCCGCGCCAGTGAGTACCAGCAGCACACCGGGTGCGGCTGCCGCGGCTGCGGTATCAATCGCGCCGAGCTCCGCGTGGGCGTGGGGCGAGCGCAACACGAAAGCGTGGCTTTCATTGGCGAGTTGCACGTTGTCCGCGTAGGTGCCGCCGCCGGTCAGGAGGCGGAGATCTTCGATACGCGTGACGGATTGACCGATGCCGAATTGGCCCATGGGACGTCCTTTGCAGGTCTGAAAAATGTCGGAACGTTATCGTGGGGAATGATATGCGACTTGGTCCGTCGAGACCAAGCCCCCCGGGGCAAATACTCTGTTATTCTTTGCCCGCGATGGCCGATGAAGCTGATCAGGAAACAGTGAGTTTCGGCGAGATTTCCGCCGATACCCCCGGCGATTTTCCCGGCCGCTACTGGCACCCGCTCGATGATGGCCGCATCCAGTGTGATCTGTGCCCGCGCCTGTGCAAGCTGAACGTGGGCCAGCGCGGCCTGTGCTTCGTGCGCGCGCGACAGGATGATGCAATCGTGCTGACGACCTACGGCCGCTCTTCGGGATATTGCATCGATCCGATCGAGAAGAAGCCGCTCAATCACTTTTTGCCCGGGACACCGGTCTTGAGCTTCGGCACGGCGGGCTGCAACCTGACCTGTAAATTCTGCCAGAACTGGGACATCTCCAAGAGCCGGGAGTTCGACACCCTGGCCGATCAGGCGATGCCCGAGGCGATCGCCCGGGCCGCGGCCGAACATGGCTGCCGCTCGGTCGCGTTCACCTACAACGATCCGGTGATCTTTCTGGAATATGCCGTCGATGTGGCCAAGGCCTGCCGCGAAGTGGGGGTGCGCACGGTCGCGGTCACGGCGGGTTATATCTCGCCGGAGCCCCGCGTCGAGTTTTTCCGTCACATGGATGCGGCGAATGTGGACCTGAAAGGGTTCACCGAGAGTTTTTATCAAAAGCTCTGCACCGCATCGCTCGCCGATGTGCTCGACACGCTGGTTTACATTCGCCACGAGACCGATTGCTGGCTGGAGATCACCAACCTGATCATCCCCGGGCAGAACGACGACCCGGCGGAACTGGCGGCGATGAGCGCCTGGATTGTGGAGAATCTCGGCCCCGACGTGCCGGTGCATTTTTCGGCCTTCCATCCCGACTGGAAGATGATGGATATCCCCGCCACGCCCCACGAGACGCTCGCGCGGGCCCGCCGGATCGCGCTCGATGCCGGTGTGAACTACGTCTACACAGGCAATGTCCACGACAAGGGCCGCCAAAGCACCTATTGCCCGAATTGTGCTGCGCGGACGATCGGTCGCGACTGGTACGAGCTCAGCGAGTGGAACGTCACCCCGGTGGGGAACACCGGCGGCGCATGCGCCGGCTGCGGAACACGCATCCCGGGTGTGTTCGACGCCGCACCCGGTACCTGGGGCTGCAAGCGCCAGCCGGTGAAGTTGACGAGCGCCACATAGAGACCCACGTATGTCACCGCGCCCTTCGAGACGGCCTGTGCGCTTCGCACACACGCCTCCTCAGGACGGGGTTTTAGACTTACCTCATGCTGAGGAGCCGTCGTAGGCTTCGTCTCGAAGCATTGTTTGCGACCTAGTCCGGGAGCGGTTTTCCGGCGGTCTCTTTGAGGGTCAGCACCACCGCGAACGAGATTACCGCACACGCAATCAGGTACCAGGCGATCGACAGATCGTTATGGGACCGCGCGATGAGCCAGGTGGCGACCAGCGGCGTCGTGCCGCCGAAGATGGCCAGGCCCACATTGTAGCCGACGGACAGCGCGCTCACCCGGACCCGGCGCGGGAACATCTCCGTCAGGGCCGCCGGCGCGCCGCCGAAATAGGCGCCGATCAGCACCGCGAAACCGAGCTGGCCGAGCAGGATCATCTCGAAGTCGGGATGGTGCATCAGCCAGATCAGCGGATAGCCGAGGATGGCGATGCCGCCCGCGCCGAACAGCAGGAGCGGTTTGCGGCCGATCCTGTCGGACAGCGCGCCGAAGAGCGGGATCAGCACCAGCAGCACGGCCATGGAGATCGTGTTGATGTCGAGCGCGTCCGAACGCGGCTCCTTCACCTGCTTGATCAGCCAGGTCACCACATAGACGAACATCATGTAGAAGCCGACGGCGTTGATGATGTTGAAGCCGATGACCTTGAGCATGGCGCGCCACTGTGTCGTCAGCGCCTCGATCACCGGGTTGGCGGGCTTATCTGCCGCGTTGTCTTCCGGCATGTCGGGCAGGTGGCGGCGGATAATCAGACCCACGACGCCGACGAGAATGCCGCCCAGGAACGGCAGCCGCCAGCCCCAGGCCGAGACATCCTCGGCGGACATGAATTCGCTGACCAGCGCACTGACGCCGGAGCCGAGCAGGATGCCGCCGACCGCGCCAAACAGCGTCCAGCTGGTGAAGAAGCCGCGCTTTCCAGCCGGGGAATGCTCGGCCAGATAGACGATCGAACCGGTGTATTCCCCGCCGACCGACAGGCCCTGGAGCATGCGCATCGCCACCATGAGGAACGCCGCGGCGACGCCGATGGTCGCGTGGTCGGGCAGGATACCGATCACCCCGGTGGGGATCGCCATCAGCATGACCGAGAGCACCAGCGCGCGCTTGCGGCCGATCTTGTCGCCGATATAGCCGAACACGAAACCGCCGACGGGGCGCATCAGGAAGCCCGCTGCGAAGGCGCCGAAGGAAGCAATCAATGAGACGGTCGGGTCGTCGGACGGGAAGAACAGCCGGCCGATGATCGGTGCGTAGAAGCCGTAGACCGCGAAGTCGTACCATTCCAGAACGTTGCCGGTGATGCCGGCGGCAATAACCTTGCGGCGATTGCGTGCTTCGGTAACGTCACTCATATGAAGGCCCCCCAGCCTGATTTGCGCCTGAATCCTAACGGTGTGAGCGGTGGTACGGCAACCAATCATACCGTCAAGCCCGGACTCGATCCGGGCATCTCATCTCGAGCGGCGCCGAGATACGCGGATCAAGTCCGCGTATGACGTTCATTCATTGGGTTTGAATTTTAGTGGAACGTTTCGGTGGTGTAGCGCCACAGGCGGATCGAATTGTCCCAATGGTCCTGAGGGAGCCCCGCCTTGGCCTTCAGGTGGCGCAGGAACTGATCTGCCGCCGGCACCTGCTCCCAGACCTGGGGCAGGAACAATCCGCGTCGTGTCTGGCCGTCTGCATCCGTCGCCTGCAGGATCACCCCGTCTACATCCGGTTGAAGCGCATCGACGGCCTCTGCCTCGGAGCCAAACGAAACCGGCCGCGGGTGGGACAGGATCGATACTGAGACGTCCATCAGTGCGGCCTCCTCGGGTGTCAGCTTGGGAAAACGTGGGTCGCCGAAGGCCGCCTTGTAGCCATTCTCCGCGACGTCCGCGATCAGCGAACGGTGAGGCAGGATGCTGCCGACGCAACCGCGCAAGTTTTTATTGAGCGTCAGCGTTACGAAAGTTGCCCGGTAGGTCTCCAGTGCGGGTGAAAACGAGCCGTGCTGCACCTCCGCCGGGCGCCCGGTGCGCAGCCCGTTGGAAATCGAGCGCCTGGTGCCATCGATCAGCATGGCCCGGTCGTCGTCGGAAAGGCGGGCCGATGACGCGTATTCCAACGCCCAGGAGCCGTAGCCGACCACCCGGTCGCGGTTATCGCGTCCGCCCGTGTCACCGGAGTTGCGCACGTCCAGGGTCGTGACCCGCAAATCCAGCGCCTGGGCGCGTGCGAGGAGCCCTTTCACGGGGAACCGCCCGCAGGCCTGTTCGTCGTCAATCTTTTCAGGGCTGAGCGTCTCGATGTGGCGCCGGAAGTCCTGATCGAGCCGGTTGGCTGCGTCGTAATCGTGGTAGTGGCTGAGGTCGGAGCTGATCAGGATGAGGGTTTCCGGGCCGCCCCATAGCGCTTTCAGCAGCGCGTCGGTCTCTGCCGGGGTGGGCCCGCCGACGAGGACCGGCACCAGCGTGAAATCACCCAACACCCGCTGCAGGAAGGGCAGGTGGATCTCCAGGCTGTGTTCCTCGGCGTGGGGAATATCCGATTGTTCGACCCGGGGCACCTTTAGGGCAGCGGCGATGCCGGCCGGATCGATGGGAACGTCGCCCAGCGGCGTGCGGAAGGCATGCACGGACGGTACGCAGAATTTCTGCACCGCCACCCGGTGAGGCGGGCCGAGCAGCACGACCCGGCTGATCTTGTCGGCCCGGCCGACGATGGTCCGGTAGGCGCTGGCCGCGATGGGCCCGGAGTAGATATAGCCGGCATGGGGCGCGATCAGCGCCTTGGGCGATAGTCCGTTATCGCGTGCGCCGGCCATGCACGCGTCGATCATATCGGTCAGCGCGTCGGGCGCGGCAGGATAGAAAGTGCCGGCGATCGCGGGCGGGCGGATAAGTGTTTGGGCGCTATTCGACATTTCGATGACTTGTCCGGGACTCGGATTTTCCTATATCCGCGTGTTACAGGACAGGTTAGCGCGCCACGTCGGGTGCGCCAAACCCGCAAACCCGCAATCCTGATGCGACCAGATGAGAGGACGCCGATATGCTTACGGTCTACGGCTTGAAGAGCTGCGACACGACCAAGAAGGCATTGAAATGGCTGGAGCGTCGCGAGACGCCGCACCGTTTCCTCGACGTCCGCGCCGACGGTGTCGACAGCGACAAACTCACCGAGTGGGCGATGGAAGTGGGCTGGGAAGTCCTGCTCAACCGTGGCAGCACGACGTGGCGAAATCTGGACCAGGTGATCCGCGACAACGTCACCGAGGACATCGGCTTGCAGCTGATGGCCGAGAACCCGACCCTGATCAAGCGCCCGGTGATCGAGACCGACGCCGGCGTGTTGGTGGGCTGGAAGCCCGAGTTGCAGCGCACGCTCGAGGATCTGCTTTAAGGGAACTTGCGGGCGGGTTTGAAACCCGCCCCTACGGTCTTATCGTCCCGTTCGGCATTTGGGCTTGTACACTCTGGTGTAGGGGCGGGTTTGAAACCCGCCCGTCTCGCGGATCAAGTCCGCGTATGACGAACGGTTTTATGATTCCCGGAACGTCACGCCGCGTTCGCCATAGGCGTCAATAACGTCCTGACCGAAGCGTTCGCGGATGGCCGCCGTTGAGTTCGGCGGCATCGAGATATCGTTGTAGTCGTCGCGTGAGGTGCCGGTGATGACCACCAGAAGTCGTGCGTCTTCGTCCGAAATATTCTCGAACTGACGGTCGACGCCCGGCGGCACGGCGATCATGTCGTAGGGGTCGAGGTCGATATGGTCCTCGCCTTCCTCGCCCCAGCGGATACGGAACTTGCCGGTCAGGCACATGAAGGTTTCGACCGTGTGGTGATGGGCATGCAGCAGAGGGCTGTCGCCCGGCGGGCATTCGGCGATCAGGACGCTGATATTATCCGGCCCCTGGATTGCCGCATGGTGCGCCATCGGCCCGCCCTGGTTCTCCGGCGCCATCAGCAGATAGAGGTTCTTCGCGGCGACCATCTCGCGCGCCTCACGCGGCACGCCGATGGAATCTCCCGATGTCGCCGAGAGCGGCTGCATGTCCGACAGGCGCGCGATGCGGTTCGCCATCGCCGCGTCGGGTATCTCAATCGGAGCAGGCACCTTCGGGCCGTTGATGCTGCCGTCGGCCTGGCGCCAGGCGGTACCGATCTTCGCGTAGGCGTCGAGGACGGCCTGGCCGAATTTCTCGCGCATGAAGTCCGTCTCGCCGGGCGGCATCGAGATGTCCGAGAAATCCTCGTCGCCGCTGCCGCTGATGATTACCAGTAGCAGTGCCTCCTCGTCCGTGATGTTCTCGAACTGCCGGTCGACGCCCGGCGGCACGGCAATCATGTCATGGGGGTCGAGATCGATTTGCTGTTCGCCCTTGCTGCCCCAGCGGATGCGAAAGCGGCCGGTCAGGCACATGAAGGTCTCGACCGTGAAGTGATGGGCATGCAGCAGTGGTTTATCGCCCGGCGGACAGCGCGCGATAATCACGCTCGTGCCGCTGTCGCCGGTGACGGCCGGCCGCTGGGCCATCGGGCCGCCCTGGGTCTCCGGCGCCATCATCAGATACAGCGTCTCGGCCGCCATGATCTCATAGGCCTCACGCGGGATGCCGGTCTCCGCGGCATAGTGGGCCGACTGGGATTCCTGTTCGCTGAAGCGCGCGATGTGCGGCGCCATTTCTTCCGGGCTGATGTCGATGGTCTGCATGGCGTTCCTCACTGATAACCCGGAGGAGTTTATGCGGTCGGATCACGTCCTGTCACGGTGCTGCGGGCGGGTTTGAAACCCGCCCCTACCGTCTTTTCGGCACCACCGGCGTACGCAGCGTGTGGTTGGCTTGTTGTAGGGGCGGGTTCCAAACCCGCCCGTTACTTATAACGGCCAGAAAATCAGGATCAGCGGCACGGATGTGGCAACGATGATGATTTCCAGCGGCAGGCCCATGCGCCAGTAATCCCCGAAGCGGTAGCCGCCGGGGCCCATCACCAGCACGTTGTTCTGATGGCCGATGGGGGTCAGGAACGCGCAGGACGCGCCGATGGCAACCGCCATCAGGAACGGGTCTGCGTTGACCCCGAGCTGGCTCGCGATCGCGACGGAGATCGGTGCCATGACGATGGCCGTGGCGGCGTTGTTCATCAGGTCCGACAACGTCATCGTTACCACCAGCACGATGGTCAGCACGGCCCAGATGGGAATGCTGCCGGACAGGCCGACGATGCTCTCGGCAATCAACAGCGTGCCGCCGGTGGACTGGAGCGCATTGCCAAGCGGGATCATCGCCCCCAACAGCACGATCACCGGCCATTCGATGGTCTGATAGGCCTCGTTCGCGCTGATCCGGTTGAGCAGGATGAGCGCGACCACAGCCGCTGCAAATGAAACATGCACCGGCGTCCAGCCCATGACGGTTGAGAGAACGGAGGCGGTGAAGATCAGTATCGGGATCATGACCGCGCGGGGCTTGCCAACGGTCAGGCGGCGTTCAGCCAGGGGCAGGCAGCCCATCTCGGCGACCGCGTCGGCCAGTTCTTCCTCGTCACCCTGAAGCAGCAGCACGTCGCCGGCGCGGAACTGGGTGCGCGCCAACCGCTCGCGGATGGGTTGGCCTTCCCGTGCGACGGCCAGCAGCGCGACGCCGAAGCGACGGCGCATGCCGAGCGTCTGGGGGCTGCGCCCCTCGATGCGCGAGCCCGGCTGGACGACGGCCTCGACGGTGCCGACCTGGTCGGAGCGGATATTCTGTTCTTCGAGGCGTTCGGCGCCGGTAAGCGTCAAACCTGCCTTCTTGAGCATCTCGTCCACGCTGGCTGGGTCCACGCGCAGCAGTAGCAGGTCACCCTCCCGCAGCCGCTCGCCCCAGATATGGGTCAGGCGGCGGGTGTCATCGCGCATCAAACCGACGACGATCGAGCGGTCCTCGTCCAGCGCCTCGAGCTCGCGCACGGTCTTGCCGATATACTCGGACTCTTCGTTGACGGAGACCTCGACCACATAGGAATCCAGGTCGAACATCTCCTCGGCCGAGCGCCGGCTGGTCCGGTCCGTCGGGATCAGGCGCCAGCCGATCAACAGCACGAAGATCAGCCCGATCAGGGCGATCGGCAGGCCGACGAAGGCGAAATCAAACAAGGCAAACGGCTCGCCGGTGACATCAGTGCGGTAGGTCGCGATGATGATGTTCGGCGGCGTGCCGATGAGTGTGACCAACCCGCCGAGGATGGTGGCAAACGACAGCGGCATCAGCACGGCCGAGGGCCGCTCCGACAGGCGCAGTGCCAGCGGCATGAGTAGTGCCAACGCCCCCACATTGTTCATGAAGGCCGAGAGCACGGCGCCGATGCCCGACAGCGCGGTCATCTGGCTGCCCTGGCCCTTGGCCATCCGCAGCACGGCCCCGGCGATCAGGTCGATGACGCCCGAGACCTGCAGCGTCCGGCTGATCACAAGCACGGCCGCGACGGTGATGACCGCCGGATGTCCGAACCCGCGAAACGCCAGGTCCGTCGGCACCACGCCGCCGATCACCGCCAGAATGAGTGCGGTGAAGGCAACAACATCATAGCGCCAGCGCCCCCACATGAAGAACACGAGGGAAAAGCCGAGGATGGCGAAGATGATGATTTGGTCGGTGGTCATATCGATGTCCGAAGCATGTCAGATAAACGGGCGGGTTTGAAACCCGCCCCTACCGAAGAATCGAACAATATTGAAAAATGCGGCATACGTGATCGAATGTAGGGGCGGGTTTCAAACCCGCCCGAACGACGATGCCTACTCGAAGGCCTCTTCCCAGCTGCCTTCGGTGGCGGCCTTGGAATATTCCGTGGCCCGGTTCTCGAAGAAGTTCGCATGCTCGACGCCGTTGAGCATCTCTTCCATCCAGGGCAGCGGGTTCTTCTCGATCCGGTAGACCGGCTGCAGGCCGAGCTGGGACAGGCGGCGGTCGGCGATGTAGCGGATATACTGCTTCACCTCGCGGCCCTCGAGGCCCTCGATGCCACCCATCTCGAATGCCAGGTCGATGAAGGCGTCCTCATGGTTCAGCACGGTCTCGCATGCCACATAGAGCTCGCGCTGGAACTCGTCGTCCCAGATTTCCGGATTCTCGTGGATGAAGGTGCGGAACAGTTTGATGATCGAGGCGGTGTGCAGGCTCTCGTCGCGCACCGACCAGGTGACGATCTGGCCCATGCCCTTCATCTTGTTGAAGCGCGGGAAGTTCATCAGGATCGCGAAGGACGCGAACAGCTGCAGGCCCTCGGTGAACGCGCCGAACATCGCCAGCGTCTTGGCGATATCGCGGTTCGTGGAGATCCCGAACTCCTGCATATAGTCGTATTTGTCCTTCATCTGCTGATACTTCAGGAAGGCCGAATACTCGGTCTCGGGCATGCCGATCGTGTCGAGCAGATGGGAGTAGGCGGAGATGTGGACGGTCTCGATATTGGAGAACGCCGCCAGCATCATCTGCACTTCAGTGGGTTTGAAGACCTGCGAATAATGCTTCATGTAGCAATTATTCACTTCCACATCGGCTTGCGTGAAAAAGCGGAAAATATGCGTCAGCAGGTTGCGCTCGCCGTTCGAGAGCGTGCGATGCCAGTCCTTCACATCGTCGGCCAGCGGCACCTCTTCGGGCAGCCAGTGGACACGCTGCTGCATCAGCCAGGCGTCATACGCCCACGGGTAGCTGAACGGCTTGTACTGAACGCGCTCTTCGAGAAGCGACATTGCTTTTTCCTCTTCCTCTGATGCGAGGCCCCGGTGCCGCTACTTTTTAGGGAGCGGCCCGGGGCGATACGCATCGGTATTTTGTCACGTGCCTACTGGCAGGCGAGGCACTCTTCGTAATCGTTGCGGCTGGCCGCGGCGCGGTCTGCCTCGTCATCGGCCGTCACCGGCACCAGTGCCGCCACGCTCTCGGAGCGCTGCAGGGATTTGGAGCGGCAGTAGTAGAGGCTCTTCACGCCCTTCTTCCAGGCCTGGAAATGGATCTGGTGCAGGTCGCGCTTGTGCACGTCGGCCGGCAGGAAGACGTTGAGCGACTGGGACTGACAGATCTCCGGCGACCGATCGGCGGCCAGGTCGATGACCCAGCGCTGGTCGATCTCGAAGGCCGTCTTGAACACGTCCTTCTCGTCCTGGGTCAGGCAGTCCAGATGCTGGACCGAACCCTCGTTGGCCGTGATCGAAGACCAGGTTTCGTCCGTGTTCTCGCCCTTCTCGTCGAGCAGGGCCTGCAGCGCCTTGGAGCGCACATTGAACGAGCCCGACAGGGTCTTGTGGGTGAAGCTGTTGGCCGCGATCGGCTCGATGCCCGGTGAGGCGCCGCCGCAGATAATTGAAATCGACGCGGTCGGCGCGACTGCCATCTTGTTCGAGAAGCGTTCTTCGATGCCGTAATCGGCGGCGTCGAGGCAGGCCCCGCGTTCGGCGGCGAGCGTCTTCGAGGCCTCATCGGCCTGGCCGCGGATATGCTTGAACATCTTCTTGTTCCACGCCTTCGCGACGGCGGATTCGAATGGCACCATCTGTTCCTGCAGGAACGAGTGGAAGCCCATGATGCCGAGCCCGACCGAGCGTTCGCGCGCGGCGGCATACTTGGCCTTGGCGAAATGGTCGGGCGCGTTGTCGATGAAGTCCTGCAGCACATTGTCGAGGAAGCGCATCACGTCTTCGATGAAGGTCGGATGATCCTTCCACTCGATGAAGCTCTCGACGTTCAGCGACGACAGGCAGCAAACGGCGGTCCGGTCATTGCCGAGATGATCCACGCCCGTGGGCAGGGTGATCTCGGAACACAGGTTCGACGTGTTGACCGTCAGGCCCGCAAGCTTCTGGTGCTCGGGGATCTGGCTGTTCACGGTGTCGGAATAGACGATGTAGGGCTCGCCGGTCTCGATCCGCGCCGTCAGCAGGCGGATCCAGA
>JABJEK010000050.1 GCA_018702955.1 Rhodospirillaceae bacterium
GATATCTGCGATGTCGCCGGCTGGCCGACCCGGTGCAACAGCGCCACGCGTGCCCATGTGGGAGCGGCCACGGCGGATGCCGAAATTGTTTCGGCCTTTCGAGCGGCGGGTGCCATCGTTCTGGGCAAGACCCACACGACGGAGTTTGCCTATTACGATCCATCTCCCGCGCGCAACCCGCACAATATCGGGCACACGCCCGGCGGGTCGAGCAGCGGATCAGGTGCGGCGGTGGGCGCGGGCATGGTGCCCATGGCGGTGGGCACCCAGACGGTTGCGTCTGTCAGTCGACCGGCGGCCTATTGCGGCATTTCGGCGTTCAAGCCGTCGGCCCGCAGTATGAGCACCTATGGCATCGCACCGCTGGCTCCGATGTACGACACACCGGGCGTTTATGGGTGGAACGTGGCGGATGCGGTGGCCGTCTATGATGCGATCTGCCCGCCTCACGCCCACGCCCATGCCTCTGTGACCGACCTGGCCTCGGCGCGGGTGGTGGTGCTGGACGATCCGTTCCTCGGTGATGCCGACGATGAAATCGTCGCCGCACGAGATCGCGTCGCCGCGCAAATGCGGGAGGCGGGCCACACGGTCGAGAAAATCAATTCTCCGGTCTCTATGGAGGAACTGTGCGAATTGCAGGGCAATACCACCACGTATGAACTGGCAAGGGTTCATGCCGCATTGCTCGAAAGTCCGGAAGACCAAGTCGGTAGCGTGCTGCGCCAGGCGGTCATCGACGGAAATGAAATCACAGACGAGACCTATGTCAGTGACCGGAACGCTATCAACGCCATGCGGGCGGCCTTCTACGATGTGATCAGCCCGACCGATATTGTGCTTTGGCCGGCCGTGCCGGCGACGGCCCCCCTGGGTTTGGAGTGGACAGGCGACCGCCGGTATATTGCACCCTGGACTGCGTTGGGCGGACTGGTTGTCTCGATGCCTTCTGGATTGGGTGACGGCGAAATGCCCGTTGGTATGTTGCTGGCAGGCGCCCCGGGCTATGACCGTCATATGGCTGGTGTCGCCCCGTTGCTGGCACGCGCCGTACCGCAGTCTGCCTAGGCAACACCTGGACGATTAGAGACAGCACGGAGATTTGGCGCATGGAATGGATGATTAAATGCGTGTCCAAGCCGGACATGGTCGAACGCCGGGCGGCGACCCTGAAAGCTCACGTTGCGCATCTCGACAAGTTTAAGACAGAGACTTGGTATTCCGGCCCGATGATGGTTGATGACGCCTCGAACGCCAATGGCAGCTTTCGGGTGATCGACTTTCCGACCCGCAGTGAAACCACCCCCTATATCGACACAGACCCGTACACCACCGCCGGTATTTTTCAGACAATCGATATTGAACGATTGCTGCCCTACACGGATCTGCGGCAACGCGATCACGATCAGATTGACGGTAACGCGCAGTTTATTATCGTGTCGCGCACCGATCCGTGTGCCGCCGCAGCGGTTCCGGATGGCCGGATGGCCGAATTTCTCACCACCCACGGCGATCACCTGATTTTTGCGGGCATGCTCGTGGATGACGATGGGAAAATCTGCACCGGCGCCCTGTATGTGATTGATGTGGCGGACCGGGATGCCGCTGACGCTTTTGTCGCCGGGGAGCCCTTGTCACGTGGTCCTGATGGCCGCAGTCTTACGATCGAACGCTGGCGTTTCGGCCATGTTTGAGCCGATACCACGAGGAGAATTCACATGAGCAATGCCGTTATCGTATCCACCGCCCGCACGCCGATCGGCAAGGCCTATCGTGGCGCGTACAACAACACCACGCCGGCGATGCTGGGCGGAATTGCCGTCCAGAACGCCGTCGAACGCGCGGGCGTTGATCCTGACATGATCGAGGATCTGATTATGGGGTGCGCCATGCCTGAAGGCGCGACCGGTCAGAACTTTGCCCGCCATGCTGCCTTGTGGGCCGGGCTTCCGGTCACCACCGGTGCGGCCACGATAAACCGGTTCTGTTCGTCCGGGTTGCAGGCCATCGCGATGGCGGCGAACCGTGTGGTGATGGACAAGGTGCCGGTCGCTGTGGCTGGGGGCATCGAATCGATCAGTGCGCTGCCGCCCGAGCATCAGGCGGATATGCGGGTTGAGGATGCGCATGTGCGAGAGATCAAGCCGGAAATTTACATGGTCATGCTCGACACGGC
>JABJEK010000051.1 GCA_018702955.1 Rhodospirillaceae bacterium
CGCCCGGGCACCGGTTCCATCGTCGAGCGGATTTTGACGCTCACATCCAACCCTTCGGCCGGTGGTGCAGCGCCCTCACCCAGCCAGTTCAATCCATTGACCATGATGCGCGAGGTCGCCAGTGCCGAACGCGGACCGACGATGACGCGGCGCGCATCCGGGTCGAGACGAACCACATAGAGCGCGTCCTCGTCGGCATCCTTGCGGCCGCCGATGCCGAGCCCGCGCCGCTGGCCGATGGTGAAATTCAGAATCCCGTCATGCCGGCCAAGCGTGGACCCGTCCATGTGCACGATGTCGCCGGGCTCCGCCGCACCGGGGCGCAGCTTCTCGACGATCTGCGCATACTTTCCATCGGGCACGAAACAGATGTCCTGGCTGTCCGGCTTCTCGGAGATCGCAAGCTCAAACCGCCGGGCATGGTCGCGTACTTCATCCTTGGGCATGGCGCCCAGTGGGAAACGAAGATAGTCGAGCTGCTCATGGGTCGTCGCAAAAAGGAAATAGCTCTGGTCGCGCGACGCATCGACGGCGCGGTGCAATTCAGCGCCATCGGGGCCGCTCTCGCGCCGGATATAGTGACCCGTCGCCAGGGCATCGGCCCCCAGATCGCGCGCGGTCGCGACCAGATCGCGGAACTTCACCGTCTGGTTGCAGGTCACGCACGGAATGGGTGTCTCGCCGCGCACATAGGCGTCGGCGAAATTCTCGATCACGTCCTCGCGGAACCGGGATTCATAATCGAGTACATAGTGGGGAAACCCAATCGTGTCCGCGACCCTGTGCGCATCGTAGATGTCCTGGCCGGCGCAACATGCCTTCGCGCGCGCCGTCGCGGCCCCATGATCGTAGAGCTGCAGCGTGATCCCGACGACGTCATAACCCTGCTCGTGCAGCAATGCTGCCGTCACCGAGCTGTCGACACCACCGGACATCGCAACCACGACGCGTGTCTCGGCCGGCGGACAATCAAAACCCAAACTGTTCAGCTTCTTGCTCACGGGCGGCAATATAGGCGTGTCGTGGCAAACGGCAAACCGGTCACGAATGCGTATCGCGCTTGATCGGACGGCGGCGAGCCGCCATCTTGCCGTTATGCATATCAACAGCGATCAACAGCCCAGAATCGGCGCCACCAAATACGGGCTGGCGTTAGCCGTCGGGCTCGTCGCCAGCACGGCCCTCGGCGGCCTGCCCGCACATGCCGATCTTGGCGAAGATATCCAGCGCTGCGCGGCCCTCACCGACCAGAACGCGCGGCTGGCCTGCTTCGATGCGGTCGCGGCAGAGATGGCGAGCGCACGAAACGCCGCAGCCGACGCCGCCTTCACGGCATTGCAGCGGGAGTTCCGCTTCGATCCCGGCCTGATGACCGGCCCGCTGACCTTTCTGATCAAAGTCAGCGGCAACCAGGTGGTGAGCCGCGATACGGCGGCATCCCGCGAGGTCGAGAATATTCTTCGCCGCGTGCAAAAAGTCGTCGGTGGCACCGACAACTGGAATGCGTCGGTCATCGTGCATGGTGGTCGGGTCACGCTGAGCCGCGGCCAGCCCTATTCCGCCCAAGAGCTTCTGGCCCAGGCCCGCACGGGGCTGTCGCGCACCGGGCTGGCTGCCAACCGCTACAACGTGGAAATCGGCCCGGACGCAGATCCGGTTCTGTGGGACGATGGCCGCGTGCGCAGCGCCAACGAGAATATCGAGATCACAATCGGCGGTTTCGGCGAAGCCAAAACCCGCTAGTTCAAGACCCGCTACCGCGCGTCCAGCCCCATTTGCCAGAAGTCGGCTTCCAGGCGGCTCGCCTGTTCGAAAACCCGCGATAGCTCATCCATGCGCTCCCGCCCCGCACGCCGGGTCCAGAGCCGATCGAGGATCTCGGCGTGGGCGCGGGCGACCGGCTGATAATCCTCACCGGCATACATATCGATCCAGGGCGCGTAGGGATTGCCGTCGCGTTTGGTGACAGGGTCGGATGCCAATCGCGCGCCGATCTCGCCATAGCCGATGACACAGGGCGCCAGCGCCACATACAGGTCGAGAAGATCACCCTGATGGCCCTTCTCCAGGACATAGCGGGTATAGGCCATTGTCGCCGACGCCTCCGGCAGGGCTTCCATCTCGGCCTCGGTGAGCCCCCAGCCGGCGCAATATTCGACATGCAGCGCCATCTCGGTATCCACGATGGCGCTCATCCCGGCTGCCGCATCGCGAATGTCGGCCAGCGTATCCGCCTTGTAGGCCGCGAGCGCATAGGCGCGGGCGAAATGGATAAGGAACAGGTAATCCTGCCCCAGGTAATGCCTGAAAGCCGCCTCCGGAAGGCTGCCGTCCCGGATTCCCGTCACAAACGGGTGCGCGACATAGCTCTCCCAGCTGGGCGACGCTGCACGCAGGCGCGGGAACAGTTCCAGATCGTCGAGATACGTCACTAGCCGAGCATCAGATTGCGCGTTGAACCCGGCAGGTGGACCGTCAGTCCGTCCATCACCTCGCTCACGATGATCTGGCAACCGAGCCGCGACGTCGCCTTCAGGCCCGGTGCCAGGTCGAGCATGTCTTCCTCGTCCTCCGTCGGGGCATCAAGGCGCGCGAACCATTCGGGATCAACAATCACATGGCATGTGGAACACGCCATGGCACCTTCGCAGGCACCTTCGACATCGAGCCCGTTGTCCCAGGCAATCTGCAGTAGCGAATGACCGAGCGGCGCCTCCACGTCATGTGAAGCACCGGCACTGTCTATGAAAGTCATTCGGGGCATGGAAGGCTCAAAATCAGTCGGGGCGGCGGCCTAGACGTGGAAGGATTCACCGCATCCGCACGTGCCCTTGGCATTCGGGTTTTCGAAGACGAAACCCGATTCGAACTTGCCTTCGCGGTAGTCCATTGTTGCGCCGATCAGGAACATGGTCGCGGCCGGGTCGATAAATACCTTCACACCCTTATCCTCGACGACTTCCTCGAATTGTTTCGCGTCCTCGGCATATTCAACGACATAGGACAGGCCGGAACAGCCGCGGGTCGAGAGTCCCACGCGCAGCCCGGCGACACCGTCGTCGGCATCGGACATCAAGGATTGCACCCGCGCTGCCGCGGCGTCAGTCAGCTTTATGATCGGCTCAGGCATTTTGTACTCCGTGACGATCTATATAGGTCAATCGATGCCGAGGGCCAGTTTGGCATCATCGGACATCCGGCTTATGTCCCAGGGCGGCTCCCAGATCAGGTTCACCACAACCTCACCAACGCCTTCGACGTTGGAAACGGCGTTGGCGACCCAGTAGGGAATTTCACCGGCCACCGGACAGGCCGGCGCAGTCAACGACATATCGACCCGCACGGAACCATCCGTGTGAATCCCGAAATCATAGATCAATCCCAGATCGTAGATATTCACGGGAATTTCCGGATCGTGCACCGTTCGCAGGGCCGCGATAACCGCCTCGCGATCGGCGATGACCGTGCCATCCGGTAAGGGCTCGCCCGCCCGTGCCGTGATCTCTTCGCCCGGGGGCAGCGGGGCAAAAATGCCCGTCGGTGATCCCATTCCGTGTTCAAAACTCATACCGGTCGATCCTATTCCGTCGAAATTTCGTCTTCGCCCTGCAAGGCGGCGACCATGGTGTGCCACGGCAAGGTGGCGCATTTGACCCGCGTTGGGAACTCACGAACCCCCGAGAGGACCTGCAGTTTCTCAACATCATCGGGCAGCTCGTGCCCGTTATCTTCGCCCGTGCACATATCGTGAAACGCCTCGAACAGGCTCTGTGCTTCGTCCTGGCTGCGCCCCTTGAGCAATTCGGTCATCATCGACGCCGACGCCATGGAGATCGCGCATCCCTTGCCAAGAAACGATGCGTCCACGACGCGTTTGTCACCATCAAGCTTGAGATAGATCACAAGCTGATCGCCACATAGCGGATTGTTGCCGCGCGCCTCATTGGTGGCATCGTCACTCGCATGGAAGTTCCGGGGGTTCTTGCCATGCTCCAGGATGACTTCCTGGTAGAGCTCTCGCAGTTCATCACTCATCAGCCAAACAACTCCTGCACGTCGCCCAGGGCCGCCACGAGGGCGTCGATATCGGATCTGTTGTTGTAGAGCCCGATTGATGCCCGAACCGTGGCCGGCACATCCATCCGCGCCATCAAGGGCTGCGCACAATGATGCCCCGCACGCACCGCAACGCCCGCGCGATCGATGATCGTCGCGATATCATGGGGATGGGCATAATCCAGGGTGAATGACACAACGCTCGCCTTGTTGGGTGCCGTGCCGATGATCCGCAAACCCTCTACGCTGGACAGCTTCTGGGTCGCATAGTTCAGCAGATCGGCCTCATGCGCGCCGATCGCGTCCAGCCCGATCCCGTTCACATAGTCGATCGCCGCACCCAATCCGATTGCCTGCGCGATCGCCGGCGTTCCCGCCTCGAACTTATGAGGCAGCTTGGCCCAGGTCGATTTCTCGAACGTCACGGACGAAATCATGTCGCCGCCGCCCATGAAGGGTGGCATCGCATTGAGCAGCTCTTCGCGGCCATACAGCACGCCAATGCCGCTCGGCCCGTAAAGTTTGTGCCCGGAGAAGACGTAGAAATCGCAACCGAGCGCCTGCACATCGACGGGGATGTGAGTCACCGACTGACAGCCATCGAGCAGGACTTTCGCCCCCACCGCGTGCGCCCGCCGAATGATGTCCTCGATCGGCAGGATCGTCCCCATGACGTTCGACATGTGCGCGACCGCCACGAGCTTCGTCTTCGGCCCGAGCAATTCCTCGAACGCGGACATGATCAGCTCACCATCGTCAGTGATCGGCGCGACCTTCAGGACGATGCCCTTCTCGTCACGCAGCATCTGCCAGGGCACGATGTTCGCGTGATGCTCAAGCTCGGTGATGATGACTTCGTCACCCTCCTCGAGAAAATTTCGCCCGAAGCTGTAGGCCACGAGGTTGATCGATTCCGTCCCGTTACGGGTGTAGATGATCTCGTGGGTGTGGGCGGCGTTGATGAACTGGCGGATCGTCTCGCGGGTACCTTCATAGCGCGCCGTTACGGCTTCGCTGATCTGGTAGAGACCGCGATGAACGTTGGCGTACTCCGTCTCATACACGGCCGATACCGCATCGATTACCTGGTGCGGTTTCTGGGCCGATGCCGCGCTGTCGAGAAATGCCAGCGGTTTATCGTGCATGGTCCGGCCGAGGATCGGGAAATCGGCGCGTATCGCGTCGATGTCATATGCCGGGGTGCCGGCCTGCGCTGTGTTTGGGGGCGTCATGAGCCCGCTCCATCTGCCGGCTGATCGATGTGCCCGGCCAGCCATTGGCGCACATGGGTCGAGAAATCCTCCGCAACGGGCTGCAGGGGAATTTCGGCAATCGCCTCGGACAGGAAAGCCTCTATCAGCATGCGCCGGGCGGTCGCCTGCGGGATACCGCGGCTGAGAAGATAGAAGAGCGCATCCTCGTCCAGCTCTCCCGCCGTCGCACCATGGCTGCACTTAACGTCATCTGCGTAGATTTCGAGCTCGGGCCGCGCGTCGATTTCCGCGCGCGGCGACAACAGCAAGGCCCGACTCAATTGATTCCCGTCCGTCTTCTGGGCGTCGCGCATGACATGCACCTTGCCCTGGAACACACCGCGTGCCTGGCCGTCGAGGACACCCTTATAGACCTGGCGTGAACGGCATTCCGGTGCCGCGTGCTCCACATAAGTAGTGTTGTCCACGACCTGCTTGCCCGTCGCCAGATACACCCCGTCGAGCCGGCAATCGACGCCGGGGCCGTTCAGATAGGCGCGGATTTCACTACGCCCGATCGCGGCACCGCTTTGTAAAACGAAGCTGTCATAGAAGGACCCGGCCGCAAGGGAGACTGCGGTCCCCGATAAATGCACGCTCGTATCGGCTTCTTCCTGAAACACGAAATGGTTGAGTTTCGCGCCCTCGGCCAACTGCATCTCGGTCACGATATTGTTGAAGCTCGACCCGCCTGTCGCCGTGATGTGGGTCTCGATCAGCGTCGCCTGTGCACCCTGCCCCATGACCACGAGATGGCGCGGTTGCACCATCATCGCGCCCTCGCCCGGCGCGGTGATCGAAATCAGGTGCACCGGCTTGTCGAGGATGATGTTCTCGCCGATGAAAATCGCCATCCCGTCCTGCAGGAAGGCCGTATTGAGCGCCGCCATCGGCATATCTTCGAGCGGTGCTATCTGGCCAAGATAGGGCTCGAGCCTGTCCGGTGCGGCGGCCAGAAGATCTTCGAGCCCGCTGATCAGGACATCGTCGGGCATCCCGTCCAATGCACATAATTTCGGCTGCACGCGCCCGTTCACCAGCACCACGCGATAGGTCGCAAGCCCCGCCACCGAAGGGTGCGGCAACGTCGGCAGGCCGATCGCCGGCGCAGCCTCGGACAGCTGGAAACCCTCGTCCAGAAGTGCGTTCAGGCTGGTATAGCGCCAGTATTCATCGCGCCGCCGCGGCAGGCCATGTTCGCCATAGGCGTCGGCACCCGCGCGCCGCAGCGCGTCGATCCAGCCTACGCCCGCTCCGGCAAATGTCGATGACGCGTCGAGCGCCTGGGCCAGGTAGGGCTGCATATGTCCGCTTCCGTCAGGCAAATCCGCCTCCGTCAGGCCGCGTTCTCGAGGAATTCGGCATAACCTTTTTCCTCGAGTTCGAGCGCCAGGGCCTTGTCGCCGGATTTCACGATCTGACCGTTGGCCAGAACATGCACATGATCGGGGACAATATAGTCGAGCAGGCGTTGATAATGGGTAATCAGGAGCATCCCGCGTTCGGGTGATCGCATGGCATTCACACCGTCCGCCACGACCTTGAGCGCGTCGATATCGAGGCCTGAATCCGTCTCGTCGAGGATCGCAATCCGTGGCTCGAGCGATGCCATCTGGAGCATCTCCATGCGCTTCTTCTCGCCGCCGGAGAACCCCACATTGACCGCCCGCTTGAGCATGTCGTCCGAGATGTTCAGGTCGGTTGCGCGCTCGCGCACATATTTGACGAAGTCCATCGGATCGAAGACCGATTCACCCCGATGCTCACGCACCGCGTTCACCGCCGTGCGCAGGAAGGTCATGCTCGTGACACCCGGAATCTCAACCGGATACTGGAACGCCAGGAACACACCCTCGCGGGCGCGCTCGTCGGGATCCATCTCGATCACATCCTTGCCATCGAACAGGATTTCGCCGTCCGTCACTTCGTAACCGGCACGCCCGGTCAGGACATAAGAGAGCGTGCTCTTGCCCGACCCGTTCGGCCCCATGATCGCATGCACCTCGCCGGCATCGATGGTCAGGTTCAATCCCTTCAGGATCGCCTTTCCATCAACGGTCGCGTGCAGGTTGCGGATTTCCAGTAACGCCATCTCAAACTTCTCCTTTAGCCCACGCTGCCTTCGAGGCTGATCCCGACCAGCTTCTGGGCTTCGACCGCAAACTCCATCGGCAGGGTCTGCAACACTTCCTTGCAGAACCCGTTGACGATCAGCG
>JABJEK010000052.1 GCA_018702955.1 Rhodospirillaceae bacterium
CCCTACATCAGAAGGAGGCATATGCTTCATCATCTCAAGCCCAACCCCCGCGCGATGACCCCGCGCATGATCTCGGTCGTGCCGCCGCGCAACGAGAAGGACACGCAGGCCTGCTGCACATAGGCCAGCACCTGTTCGAAATCGCTGCCGTTATCGATCCGCGGTGACGCCCCGATCACCTGATGCGCGATCTCCGGGATCGACTGCTCGAACATGACCCCCAGATCCTTGACGAAGGACGCCTCCAGCGCCGGTTCCGCGCCCGCATCCAGCTGGGCCGCCACAGACAGCGACATACTGCGCAGCGTGGACAGATGAGCGTGCAGCCGGCCGATCGCCGCCGCGGCCATGTCCGACGGGTTATCGCCGGCCACCTGTACCAGCGCCTTGAGCAACGCGAAGGCGCTCAGGAACCGGTCCGGCCCGCTGCGCTCGAAGGACAGCTCAGCCGTCACCTGGCGCCAGCCGGTGCCCTCTTCGCCCACCAGCATGCCCGCGGGCACGAACACATCGTCGAAAGTGACCTCGTTGAATTCCTCGTCGCCGATCATGTTGCGGATCGGCTGCACCGTCACACCGGGCGACGCCAGATCAATGACGAATTGGGTGGTGCCGCCATGGCGGTTCTCCCCCGCCTCGCCCGTGCGCAAGAGCGCGATCATATAGTGGGAATGCTGGGCGTAGGTGGTCCAGACCTTGCGGCCGTTGACGACCCAGCCGCGCTCGCCGTCCACCTCGGCGGGTTCGGCCTTCGAGCGAATCGAGGCCAGGTCGGAGCCCGAATCCGGCTCGCTCATGCCGATACAGAAATACGTCTCGCCGGCGGCGATGCCCGGCAGCAGCTTCGCGCGCTGTTCGTCCGTCCCGAAGCGCAAAATCAACGGCCCGCTCTGGCGCTCGGCGATCCAGTGCGCCGCCACTGGCGCACCCGCGGCCAGCAACTCCTCGATCACCACATAGCGTTCGAGCGCGCTGCGGCCTGTTCCCCAGGGTTCCGGCCAGGTCATCCCCAGCCAGCCACGTTGGCCCAGTTTGCGCGAGAAGTCCGCGTCAAAGCCGATCCACGACCGGGCCCGCGCCGGGACGAGGATATCCGCGGCTTCCATGTCCAGAAACGCGCGCACTTCGGTTCGCAGCGCGTCGGCGCCGGGCGGCAATTCGCATGACTCGAAGGCAAAGGCCTGCATCTGGTCCCCCTGTTGCGCCCATATCTTAGAGGATGGGGTTCGATTTCGCCGCCTCTTCGTAGGGGCGGGTTTCAAACCCGCCCGCAGGCCACGCCGTCACACGGCGCCCACACTCGTGCTTTCCTCAAACACCGGGCGGGTTTAAAACCCGCCCCTACAGGCATAATCGGCAAAAAGCGGACGAGGAAACCAATGAGCGATTTTCTGATCTACGAACAGGACGGCGCGGTCGTCACCCTGACGATGAACCAGCCCGATGCGCGCAACCCCCTGTCGGGCGAGAGCCAGTATGAGGCCTTCGTGGCCGCGACCGACCGGATCAGCCGCGACGACGGCGTCAAATGCGTGATCCTCACCGGTGCGGGCAGCGCGTTTTCCGCCGGCGGCAACGTCAAGGACATGCGCGACCGCAAGGGCCTGTCGGAAGGCGGTCCGTACCAGATTCGTAACAACTACAAGCGCGACATCCACAACATCCCGCTCACGCTCTACAACCTCGAGGTGCCGACCATCGCCGCCGTCAACGGTGCGGCCGTGGGCGCGGGCTGCGATCTGGCGTGCATGTGCGACATCCGCATCGCGTCCGAGAAGGCCCGCTTCGCCGAGAGCTTCGCCAAACTGGGCATCATCTCGGGCGACGGCGGGGCGTTCCTGCTGCCCAAGCTGGTCGGCATGTCCAAGGCCGCCGAGATGACCTTCACCGGCGACATGATCGGCGCCGACGAGGCGCTCGAATGCGGGCTGGTCTCGCGGGTGGTACCCCATGACGCCCTGATGGACGAGGCGCATATCCTGGCCGGCAAGATCGCCGCCAATCCGGGCCATTCGCTGCGCATGTCCAAGAAGCTTCTGCGCGAGGGCGTACACTCACGCCTCGAGACGGTGCTGGAGATGGCCGCCGCCTTCCAGGCGCTGGCCCACCACACGCCCGAGCATGACGACGCTGTGAATGCGCTGATCGCGAGCCTGGAAAAGAAACGCTGAGCCGGGGACAACGGGAGGACAGGACGATGCCACACATCAAAACCGACGACGGCGTAAACCTCTGGGTCGAGGAACATGGCAGCGGCGCACCTGTCGTCTTCGCCCACGAATTCGGCGGCGACATCCGCAGCTGGGAGCCACAGCTGCGCCATTTCGCGCGCAACTACCGCACGATCGCCTTCAACGCGCGCGGCTACCCACCTAGTGACGTGCCTGAAGACGTTTCCATGTATGGCCAGTTCCGGGCGGTGGACGACATCCTTGCCGTGCTCGACGGCCTCGGCATCGACAAAGCACATATCGTCGGCCTGTCCATGGGCGGCTTCGCCGCGCTGCATTTCGGGTTTCGCTACCCCGACCGGGCGCTGTCCCTGACCGTCGCGGGTGCGGGCTACGGCGCCCACCCCGACGTGCACGCGCAGTTCGCGGATGAAACGAAAGAGGTCGCCTCGCGCATCGAGGCGGACACGATGGCCGAGTTCTCGAAGATCTACGCCATCGGCCCCACACGCGTGCAATACGCCAACAAGGACCCGCGCGGCTGGGAGGCCTTCTCGAAGGAGCTCGCCGATCACTCGACAAAGGGTTCCGCGAACACCATGCGCGCGGTCCAGGGCGGACGCCCCTCGCTCTATGACTTCGTGGAAGAGATGCAGGCCCTCACGGTGCCCACGCTGATCATGAACGGCGACGAGGACGACCCGTGCCTCGATGTCGGCGTGTTCATGAAGCGCAACATCCCGTCATCGGCGCTGGTGTTGCTGCCCCGCTCGGGTCACCTGATCAACCTGGAGGAGCCGGGATTGTTCAATCAGTCACTCGGGGATTTCCTGACCCGGGTGGACGCGGGCCGCTGGGAGATGCGCGATCCGCGCTCGATGACCACGGATATTCTTTGGACGCCGGACAAGTAGGGTTTCCAACAGGCGTTGTGGTTCTTCGACAGCGGCTGACTACCCGATTCTGCTAGCCAATCCCATACGCCTTCGCCCAGCCCAACCCGGCGACCGTGTCGCCGCGGGGCTTGTATTCGGCACCCACCCAGCCGTCGTAACCGGCGTCTTCGAGCATGGCGAACAGGAATTCGTAGTTCATCTCGCCGTCGTCGGGCTCGTGGCGGCCGGGGACGCCGGCGAACTGCACATAGCCTGACTTGGCGAGGTAGCGCTCGATCTTGTCGGCGATGAAGCCCTCCGACATCTGGGCGTGATACAGGTCGAACTGCACCTTCACATTGTCCATGCCGGCCTCCTCGACGATCGAATGGCCCATGGCCTGGCCGATCAGGAAGTAGCCCGGGTTGTCGGTCAGGTTAAGGGGCTCGATGTGGAGCGTCATGCCCCGCGCCGAGGCCGCCACCGCGCCCGCGCGCAGGTTCGACAGCAGGGTCTGGCGGTGGGCCGCCGGGTTGCCGCCCGCCGGCACCGTGCCGGACATCACGTGGACCCGGCTGCAGCCCAGCGCCTCGGCGCTATCCATCGCGAGCTTGAGGTCGACGGCGAAGGCAGCCTCCTCGCCCGGGATCGACGCGCGGCCGAACTTCGTGGCGTCGGTGTCGCCATAGGGGGTGTTGAGGAGCGTGCACTCGACATTGGCCGCCTCAAGCCGTCTGGCGAGTTCGTCCAGGTCCTGGTCGTACGGGCGCTGAATTTCGACGCCGGTGAAACCCACATCGGCGGCCGCGGTGATACGCTCGGGCAGCGGCAGGTCGGTGAACATCATCATGATGCAGGAGGAGAATTTGAGCATGGTGCGCGGTTCCTTGGCGGGCGATTTCAGCGCCATTTATCACGGGTTCGAGTGCGACGGACAAGATAGCGATGAGATGCGCGGATCAAGTCCGCGCATGACGGCCTACTTATAGTTCTTCGTCATGCCCGTACTTGATCCGGGCATCTCGTGAAGCTGTGATGGTCCGGTGCGGATACCCTAACAATCCACCCAGCCGTCGGCGGTCTTGAGCCGGTGGGTGATGTTGTTCTGGGGCGTCAGCATGGCCTCGATGAAGCAGCCCTTCTTGGCCGCCTCGATCAGGCGCAGCTGATCTTCCAGCAACGCGTCGCTGTCCATCGAGATATCCATATGGATGCTCTTGGGTGCCGATTCATATGGTTCGCGGCCCTTCTGGGTGGCCACCCACTCGCAGCGACACGATATCTTGGCGTTCTCGATATCGACCCGCAGACGCTTGGAGAAGGCGCGCATCTGGGTCATCAGACATGACGTCAGCCCGGCGATGAAATAGGCAATTGGCAGCGGGGCCGAGCCGTCGCCGCCATGGAAGCCATATTCGTCGGACGCCATCTGCCATTCGATGACCTCGGGCACCATCAGGCGCACATCCATCTCGCAGCGCATCTTTCCGACGCCCGTCGCGTCGCACTCGAACGCCACATCGAAACTCTTGATATCGTCTTCCGCCATCGTCCGCTTCCCATGCATGGATTGGTTGTTTTGCGCGCGGATTGTGCCGCACGCGCACGTGCCAAGCAAAGGGTGAGATTGAACCGGATGCCCCAAATCGCTATGCATGAGGGAACATCAAAAAGAACCAACCGGGGGAAGTTCCATGTCGAGAGTTTTGATCGTGACCGGCGGCAGCCGGGGCCTTGGTGCCGCCACCTGCATCGGTGCTGCCGAACAGGGCTATGAAGCCATCTGCGTCAACTATGTCGGCAACAAGGAGCGCGCGGATCAGGTCGTCGCCGCCTGCGAGGCCGCCGGCGCGAAGGCCATCGCCGTCCAGGCCGACATCACCAAGGAAGCCGACATCAACCGGCTGTTCGAGACCGTCGACAAGGAACTCGGCACCGTCACCCATCTGGTCAACAGCGCGGGCATCGTCGGCCCCTACGCGCGCGTCGACGAGTTGGACGACTGGAACGCGCTGCAAGACCTGTGGACCATCAACATCACCTCGACGATGATCGCCTGCCGGGAGGCCATCAAGCGGATGTCCACCAAGCATGGCGGCAAGGGCGGCGCGATCGTCAATCTGTCGTCGGCGGCCTCCCATCTGGGTGGTGCCGGCGTCAACGTGCCATACGCGGCCTCCAAGGGCGCCATTGATTCCATGAACTGGGGCATGGCCCAGGAAGTGGCGGCAGAAGGCATCCGCGTCAACGCGGTCAGCCCGGGGGTCATCGACACCGAGATCCAGCCCAAAGGCCGGGTCGAGGCCGTCGGCCCGAACCTGCCGATGAAACGCGTCGGCCAGGCGCCGGAAGTCGCCAACGCGATCCTGTTCCTGCTGTCGGACGATGCGTCCTACATCGCGGGCACCAAGGTGAACGTCTCGGGCGCGCGGTAGCGGTCACACCCCGCAACGTCGTCATGCACGGTTGGACGGGCGGGTCGCAGACCCGCCCCTACAAGACACCCACCAATCACCGTAGGGGCGGGTTTCAAACCCGCCCATTATCCGCAAAGCGCTCATCGTCATGCACGGACTTGATCCGCGCATCTCTCTTGCACCGCGATGAGATGGCCGGGTCAAGCCCGGCCATGACGCAGGTTACTGAAAGTGTTGACCCAGACCGCGGCACGCGCGGTCAGTAGACCTTTCACGTGTAGGGCAGCGTGTTGCCCTCTTCCATGACCGCGGCGAAGGTGCGCTCGGGCGCAATCATCTCTACCCGCAGTCCATCCGAGCCTTCGCGAGGTGCGAGCCGGAATGTCTGTGCGGCGAAATCCGTATTGTCGTAGGCCAGGCTGAGGTTGTTGTCCGGGTCCAGAGACCATGTCCCGCTCTCGAACTTGCAGGGAAAGTACCAGTCGAAATTCCCGAACCGGCCGAAATGGATCAGGTTCTTCTCACCGTCCACGCCGGGATAGATCAGCGTGTTTTCGGTCAGGAAGGTGGGCGCGGGCAGCCCGGTTTCGGCGTGCGCGGGCCCCGAAAACACCAGCAAAACCGCCACCACAAACAGGACTGACGCCTCGCGCATTCTTCGTAGCAATCTGTTCATAAGAATACTCTAATACAAACCGACCCCGCGCGCCATGATGCATATCAATCGATAATCACCGCGCCTTCATGAGGCTAAGATGAGATACGCGGATCAAGTCCGCGCATGACGATTGTGGTGTATGAGGCTGGTGTTTCAAACAAAGACCGTCATGCCCGCACTTGTCGCGGGCATCCACGTCGCCGGGTCACGTAACATTGCCACGTGGATGGCCGGATCAACTCCGGCCATGACGTCGAATTCGTGAGCAAATACTCAAACCGAACAAGACCGTCATGCCCGGACTTGATCCGGGCATCTCCTGCACAGGCCGGCTCTACATGTGCCGGAAGGTGTTCTCCGCCGATTTGTAGGCGTTGATACCGAGCTGCTCACGCAGTTCCTCGGTGCCCTTGAGCACCGGCGGGTCGACGGGGATGCCCAGGCCGTTGGCGACCCGGTCATTCTTCGTGAAGTTGCCGGCGATTGCCGACGCACCGGAGATGGCCTCGGGGCCGAGTGCCTTGATGAGCGCGTCGCGGGCCGCGTCGAGGGCCGCACGGTCGGTGCCGATGATCGCCTCGGCGAAGACCAGCAGCAGGTCGCCATGGGGCACACCGATATCCAGTTCCGGGCGCACCAGGGCTTCCGGGTTCACATTCAGGTTTGTCGCTTGTCCACTCTCACGGAGGAACCGGGCATGCCCGGTGGTTCAGTAAAAGCAGTCGTTGAGCGCGGACACCCGCCCGGCGACGACCTCCGCCTGGGGCCGTGTCAGACCGTCATGATGGTTGAAGTCATACTCCATGATCTTTTCGAGCGGCAGATACTGGGCGCGTTCGAGCGCGATATGGTCGTTGAACTCCTCCGGCACCAGGCTCATGGCCCGCATGATGTAGGGCTTGAAGGGGCCGTACATCGCCTTGGCGACCTCGCCACCCTCGGGCGGGTTGGGAATGGTCGGCACGAAGGCCTGTTCCTGGACAGCCTCCGGCGGGCGCACGCGCGACGGCTCGCCCGGCAGGGGTTCCGGCAGGGGCCGCAGCGGGACACCAATGCCACGGGCGAACACGTCGAGGTTGGTGATGAAAGACACCAGTCCGACAATCTCGGTGTATTCCGCATCGCTCAGGCCGCTGCCGATCGCCGCGTTGTAGAAGTCCAGATCCACGTCCTTGGGGCTCACCGCGACCGTGGCGATGATATCTCGCACCACCTTGGGCAGCTCCATGTCGCTCGTGGCGCCGCCGTCCTCGGGCGCTTCGTGCACACCGGCGTCGATCCCCGCCTGACGCGCGGCCGCGACCACCGCGATCCGCTGGGCGCCGCTGCCCCAGGTGCCGGGCTGGCCGAACCGCTCGAACTGGGCCTGATGCGCGGCCTCAAGGTCCGCGCGGACCGGGAGGGCCGAATCTTCATAGAGGCTCATCGAGATCACCGTCGGATTGGTTTCGTTGCGGTATTTCTAACAGAAAAAGGCGCCAGCTCGCGCCCGCGCCCTCTTCAAGATCAGGTGTTCAGCCGAGGCTCAGACGACCCAGCCCATAGCCGAGAAGACCAGTCCCTCGGCGTTCTCCAGAGTCAGGAACACGCCCACGCCGGCCACGACCGCACCCGCGATACGGGCCTGCACGGCGCTCGCCTCGGTGGCCTTCAGCGCCGTACCGACCATCCAGCCGGCCGCCAGGGCGATCAGATACTGGGTCACGCCGAGACCGATCAGGTAACCGATCAGGACAGCGTTACCGACGCCGGCCTCCTGGGCCGCGATCGAGCCGCCGAACGCTGAACCATGGAACAGGCCGAACAAAGCAAACAGCACAACCGCCGGTCCGATGCCCAGCGCCCGGCCCGAAAGCACGAACCCGCCGAGGACAAGCAGCGACAGGCCGATGACGATTTCCGCCGCCGGCAGGGCCGCTCCCATGCTCATGGCAAGCGTGCCCACCAGCATCGCCACGATATACGCACCCGGCGCGGCGTAACGTCGGCCGGTGTAGAGCGCGGCAATACCCACCAGGGCAATGAAAAACAGATGGTCGAAGCCGAGGATCGGATGGCCGATACCCGACAGGACACCATGGGCGAATGTTTCCATCGGCATGCCACCGAGCGGATGATGCGCCAGGGCGGGCGTCGACATGGACAGCAAGGCACCGGCAGCGATCAGGTATTTCTTCATGATTCCCCTCAAGATTTTCGTTCCGCGCGGCAAACGACGGTTCGCGCCAGAATCGGCTTTTCAGTCGGGATCAGCATTCGCGAAAACGGGGCCGAAGGCAACCGCTTTCAGCCGGAAAGACCCCGGCCGTGGGGACGGTTTTCAGATTTCGACGACGACCTTGCCGAAATGGCGGCCCTCGCGCAGATGCGCCATCGCGGCGGGCAGCGTGTCGAGGCTGAATCGCTGATCATCCAGCGCCGGCTTGAGGCCGTTCCGGTCGACCGCGCGGAGCATCGCCTCGAACTGTTCGCGCGAACCGCAGGTCACGCCTTCGAGCCGGATTTTGCGGGTCACCACCAGGGGCAGCCGGAATTCATGATTGGCCCCCGACAGCACCCCGATCAGCATCACCGCACCGCCCAGGCGGACCGCCTTGATCGACTGCTCCAGCGTGCCCGCCCCGCCGACCTCGACCACGAGGTCGAGCCCGCGCCCGCCGGAAATCTCGCGGGCCGGACGGGCCCATTCGGGCGTATCGACGTAATTTATCAAATGATCACTACCGAGAATCCCCAGTTTCCGGAGTTTCTCGTCCGACGAGGATGTGGAAATCACCTCCGCGCCGGCCAGCTTGGCGAACTGCAACGCGAAGGCCGAAACGCCGCCGGATCCCTGTGTCAGCACCAGATCGCCGGGCTTCACGCCGCCCTGATCGAAGACTGCGCTCCACGCCGTCAGCCCTGCGCACGGCAATGCCGCCGCTTCGGCGTCGGTCAGATGCGATGGTGTGTGGCAGAGCCCGTATTCCGGCAAAACCCGCAGCTCGCAGGCCATGCCGTCGATCTGTCCGCCCAGTCCGGAGTGGAGTTTCGCCTCATCGGGCTCACCCGACAGCCATTCCTGAAAGAAATTGGCCACGACCCGGTCACCGGTCGCAAAGCGCGTAACACCGGCACCAACCGCGACCACTTCGCCCGCACCATCCGACACCGGGATCAAATTCTCGGTGCGCTGGCGCGAGCCGTAGCCGCCCTCGACGGTCAGCAGGTCACGGTAGTTGAGCGTCGCGGCCCGCACCCGGACGAGAACCTCGCCCGGGCCCGGTTCAGGGTCCGGCAGGTCGACAACCGAGAGGTTGTCGAGACCCGCCTTTGAAAGGACCGCTGCGCGCATCGTCGGCCGCTACTCGGCGGCGTTGACGTGGTGAACGACCTGCTGCGGATACGGAATGGAAATGCCGTCCGCCTCAAGCTGTTCCTTGAGCTTCTTGGTGATATCCCAGCGAACGCCCCAGTAATCGGCGGCATTTACCCAGACACGCACGACGATGTTCACCGAACTGTCGGCCAGTTCGGCCACGGCGACGACCGATTCCGGATCCTTGAGGGCGCGGCTTTCCTCGCCGATCACCCGGTTGATGGTCGCCATGGCGGTATCGATATTGTCGCCATAGTCGATGCCCATCATCAGGTCGACGCGGCGCGTCGGGTTGGCGCTGAAGTTCTGGATCGCCGTGCCCCAGATCTGGCCGTTCGGCACGATGATCTTCACATTGTCGCCGGTCGCCATTTCCGTGGTGAACAGGCCGATCTCCTTGACCGTGCCCGTCTGCCCGCCCGCGGTGATGAAGTCACCGATCTTGAAAGGCCGGAACATCAGCAGCATCACGCCGGCCGCGACGTTGCTGAGCGTGCCCTGCAGTGCGAGGCCGATGGCCAGGCCCGCGGCACCGAAGACCGCCACAAGGCTGGTCGCCTGCACGCCGAATTGCTGCAGCGCGGCGATGATGACGAAGGCGATGATCGCGTAGCGCAGAAGGCTTCCGAAGAAACGGACCAGCGTCGCGTCAACGCGACCGCTCCGGCTCAACGCGCGCTCAAGCGAACGGCGCGCCCAACCGGCGGCCATGAAGCCGATGATGATGATGGCCAACGCGCCGAGCACGTTGAGGCCGTAGTTCACCAGTACGGCGTAGACCTGCTCCAGCAGGTTTTGAATGTCTTCATTGTTCATTGTGCTTACTCCTGGTTCATAATTCCTGGCTGCACGCCTCCCCGCGCTCGCGAACCAGTTTGTTGTTGAAGTCCTGTTATCGTCGCCGCGCGATTCTAATCGCGGCCAGAATCAGCCAGATCGGGATCACCACGACCGCGCCGATCAACACGAACGGCACGGCCCATTCCACGGCATCCGCGATCACATTGAAAATACTCTCGACAGTTCCGCCCACGGCACCGAGAAGCGATTCCGGACGGATATCAAATACCGACAGGGCGAGCCCGATAATCAGGGACAGGATAAACAGCCGCAACAGTGTGGAGCCGAGATTGCGAGGCATCTAGGTATCAATGTGTGGTGGAAACCCGTGGGTTTTAGGCGACTGCGCGCGCGCCGTCGATAACTATTCCATCATTGGAAAATTATGCCTGTCGCCACCCACACGCCCAATGGCGCAAACGATGCGAGTAATCGGTGACTAAGTCCGGTAGCTCGGGTCCAATGCTTCCAAACGGCGCAGGTGGCCCGCCCAGTCGCGCGTGGCCACGGGCAGCGCATTCTCGAAAAGTTGCGCCGACTTCTCACAGACCTCGTCGGACGGATAGACCAGCGCATCGGGTCCGCCCGCCGAAAGCGCCTGAATCTGGCTCTTCGCGCATTTCTCCAGATAGAACATCACCGAAAATGCCTCGGACATTGATCCACCGGCGGCGAGAAACCCGTGGTTGCGCAGGACCATGGCCAGGTTGTCACCGAGATCGTCGATCAACCGTGCGCGCTCATCCAGGTCGAGCGCCGGGCCCTCATAGTCGTGATACGAAATCCGGTTGTAGAAGCGCATGGCATGCTGGGTGATGAACAACAGCCCGCATTTCATCGCCGACAAAGCCATGCCCGCATCCGAATGGGTGTGCATCACACAGGCGATTTCGGGATGTGCATCGTGCACGGCACTGTGGATCGTGAAGCCCGCCTTGTTGATCTTGTAAGGGCCATTATTCTCGATCTCGTTGCCGTCCAGATCCGTCTTAATCAGGCTCGATGCGGTGATTTCGTTGAACATCAGGCCGTAGGGGTTGAGCAGAAAATTTTCCTCTCCGGGCACCCGTGCCGAAATATGGGTCCGCGTCATGTCGGTCATGCCATAGAGATCAGCGAGCCGGTAACACGCGGCGAGATTGACACGCGTCTCCCATTCCTCGGGCGACACCTGATTCTGAACACTCGGATATAACTCTACGATTTCGGCATTGGCCATGACGGGCCTCCTGTTACTGCTCGACGACTTCGGCAACGACATTGTTGCGCTGGGCGCCCATCCCTTCAACCTCAGTTTCGACCACGTCCCCCGCCTTCAGGTAGGTGCCGGCACCATGCCCCACCCCTTCAGGTGTTCCGGTGGACAGGATATCGCCGGGATCGAGGGTGATCAGGGTCGAACAATGCTCGATCTGTTCCTCGGCCGAAAACACCATGTCGCCGGTGATCCCGTCCTGCTTGGTTTCGCCGCTGACTTTCAGGGTCAGCCGCAGCTTGGTGTGGTCCGGTACAAACGCGCGCGGGACGAAATACGGTCCCATGGGCGCGAACGTATCGTGGCTTTTGCCGCCGAACCAATCCGTCCGCAATGTCGGCCAATCCTCGCGCATATTCCAGTCACGCGCGGAGACATCGTTGGTGGTCATGAAGCCGGCGACATAATCCATCGCCTTCTCGGCCGGAATGCGCTTGCCCGACCGGCCCATCGCCAGAGCGAGTTCAACTTCCCAGTCGACCTTGGTGGTGTCCGGCGGGATGACGATATCGTCGTAGGCCCCCGAGAGCGCACTCGCCGCCTTCAGGAACGAATAGGGCCGCACCCGTGACTTGTCCCGGTCGAGCATGTTGTCGCGCTCTTCGTCGGTCTTGGCGGTGCCCGCCGCGACCATCTCACGGATATGCCCGCCATAATTCGCCGCGGCATACATCATCTTGCCCGGGTTCAGGATCGGCGGGAGATACCGAACTTCTCCCGGATCCACCGCCACATCCGGCCCGGCGTTACCGGCGGCTGCAAACGTCGCCATCTCGCAAAGCGCTTCGAAGTTCAGGTCCCAGTCGTCGAGCAGAAGCCGAATACTGCTGACCCCGAGCAGCGCCCCGCCACGCTTTCCCTGTCGCCAGGCCTTGTAGAGATCATCGAGCACCCACCCCTGGTCGGCGACGACCATCATCACGAATGGTGCGCTTTGGGTCTGGACCGTGGCCAACTTGAACGGTGTATCGGTCATGATCGAGTTCCCTTCTCTTTCTCTTCAAACAACATGTCGCCCCTACCAATCATAGCCAATGCCGCTTCGACCCAACCCGTCATACAGATCAAGACAGCGATGCATCCAGTCGTAGACGGGATCGCCGGCCTCAAACAGTGGAAACGAACTCATACGCCGTGCGGCGATGATCGACCCCATGACGATATAGTCAGCATATGAAGGATCATTTCCGCACATGTAGGGCTGTGCGGCAACAACCCGGCGGAGCGGCTCCAGCCGGTCACGATATTCGTACACCCGTTCTTCGCGACCGGACTGGATCTCGTCAAGGGGACGGCCGAAACGCTGCGGCCGGGTTTCATTGAAATACTCCACGTCCTCGGGCGCTATGCGCGCCTGAATATCGAGGATGATCAACGTCATCATCAGCGGGTGAATACGGCTTTCACACCAGCGTTGGACGAAACGGGCATATTCGCGCCCACGAGGTCCGCCAAACAGTGAGGGGCCCTCCGGGCCTTCCCCCTCAAGATATTCCGCGATGGCCCAACTGTCCCCTATGCAGACGCCGTTATTCTCAATCACCGGAACGGTCGTGCAGGAACCATCGCCGATGCCTGAAATCGCGGTGAACGGGGTCGGAACAGTTTCGAACCGGCATCCCTTATGTGCGAGTGCGAGGCTGGTTTTCCAGCAATTCGAGCTGAACCGGCGATCATCCCGGCCGACCAGATCATAAAGGACAATGGTCATATCCCGCCTCGCTACCAATCGTAGTCCGTATCCTGCCGCAAAAGCCCGCCGAAAAGATCGAGACACCGGTGCATCCACCTATGGACAGGATCGTCGCCGTCCAACAGTGCAAACGGGCTCACCCGCCGCGCCCAGATGAACGGGGCCATGGCGAGATAGTCGGCGTAGACCGGCGACTCCCCGCCCAGGAATGATTGGGCCGCGACCACACGGCGCAGCGGCTCGAGCCGTGCCTGAACCTCCGGCAGCCGGTCTTCACGCCCTTCTTGTATCTGGTCGATGGGCCGTCCCAGACGCTTTGTCCGGCTCTCCCAGAAATATGGCTGATCCGCAGGGTCGAGCTGCTCGTAAATGTCATGCACGACCATCGTCATGACCAACGGCTGGATCCGGGTCGCATTCCATTGGGCGATGAACCGCGCATACTCGACCCCGGCCGCTCCCCCGAAAAGCGAGGGCGCGTCGGGATAGGTCGCTTCGAGATAGGCGGCAATCTCCCAACTGTCGCCAAGGCGGATGTCGCCATCCTCGATCACCGGGATGGTGGGAAATGATCCATCGCCGATCGCCGATATGTCGGTAAACCGGGTCGGGATCGTCTCGCAGGCGAGACCTTTATGGGCGAGCGCATAGCGGGTCTTGCAGCAGTTCGAACTGAACCGCCGGTCGTCCTGACCCACCAGATCATACAGAATGATTGCCATCGCGCGCCCGCGCCCCGGCTCAGCTCACCGCGAGCGGCGCCAACGCATTCAGATCGCTTGTGATATCCAGGATCACCGGACGCGTCTTGGCCGCTTCGAACGCCTGCTGGATCGCACCCGCGACCTCGCCCGGCTTCTCGACACGGATACCAACCGCACCCATTTCCTCCGCGATCCGGGCGAAGTTCACATCGGTGAACTGCCACAGCTTGCGCGCCTCGTCGGTCTGCTCACCGCCATACACCCGGTCGAAGCCGCGCTTGGACTGATTGCCCGACGAGTTGTTGTTGACCAGCGTGACCGTGTTGATACCCCAGCGGGCCGCCGTCTCCACGTCGCCGATGTGGTACCAGAATCCCGCATCACCGGTGAAACAGAAGACCGGACGGTCCGGCGCGCCACACTTGGCGCCCAATGCCGCCGAGAAGGCCCAGCCGAGATGGCCGGCCGAACGCATGTAACTTTGATCCGGCGAGGTCAGGTCGAACATTCCGCCCATCCACATGCCCGTATGGCCGGTGTCGGCGACGACGATCGCATCGCTGGGGAGATGGTCCGACAACTCCTTGCACATGCGCTCGGGACGCATCGGCACGGCGTCGGAGGTCAGCAGGTCATCATACTTCTCACGCCACTGCTGATCGGCCTCCGCGGCGCGTGCGGCCCAGCCGGTACGCCGCCCGGCGGATTCGGCGTTGGTCATCGCCAGCAACTTTGTCACGGCGACCTTCGCGTCACCCTGCACCCCGGCGACGACCGGGTAGTTGCGGCCGATTTCCTGCGGCTCGATGTCGATATGCACGACCTTGCGGCCGATCTCGGGCACGGCCCAGAAATGGGTGACCATGCCGCCCGTGGTCGAGCCGATATAGATCACCAGGTCGGCCTCGTTGACGATGATGTTCGCACTCTCGCGCGAGTAGGTGCCGACAACACCCACCGAAAGCGGATGGGTGGCGGGGATCGTGTCCTTGCCGTTGAGCGAGGTCGCGACGGGGATGTTCAGACGCTCGGCCAACGCCACCACTTCGGCCTGCGCACCGGATGCGCGCACGCCACCACCGGCGACGATCACCGGGCGCTCAGCGGCCTCGATCGCGGCCATGGCGGCACGAAGGGATTCTTCGGACGGCTCGGGGCGATACGCCGGCAGCTGCGCGAAGGCTTCCTCGATCAGCGGCTCCATATCGGCTTCTTCGGCGTCGATCTGGCCCTCGTTGCCGCGGAACTGCAGATGCACTGGGCCCGGCGTACCGGAGGTCGCAGCGCGGAACGCCTGACGTATCATGTCGGGGAAGCGGGAAACGTCGTCCACAGTGGCATTCATTTTGGTCACGGGCTCAAAGGCCGGGACATCATCGACTTCCTGATACACGTTACGAAACTTGGTCTTGGGGTCGCGTCCGCCGGTCATCGCGATCACGGGCGCCTTGGCGAGATAGGGATCGCGCAGGCCTGCCGCGAGGTTGAGCGCGCCGATCACCTGGGCCATGCAGATGCCGGGCTTGCCGCTGGCGCGGGCATAGCCGTCGGCCATGTAGGCCGCTGTCGCCTCGGAATGGACGTGCAGGCGCTTGATCTCGGTGCGCTTCTCAAGCTCCACCATCGTGGTGCGGAGCACCGCCGGGACATTAAAAATATGCGTGACGCCGTAGCCCTTGAGCATATCGGCCATCACCTGTGCGCCGGTCATTTTCGCCATGTCATTGTTCCCCTGAAGATTGTTTTCCAGCCCCTGATCCGGCGCTGTTTATGTCGTGTTTATCGATGTGAACTAATAGCCCTTCGGGCCTCTGCCGACAACGCATCTTGCCTCAATTAATCTCCGCGCGAACCATCTGCGCGCCCTCGACCATGGCCTGCAACTTCCCCGAAGCCGCGTCGCGGGAGAGATACTTCATGCCACAATCAGGCGCGACGATCAGGCGATCTGCCGGGACGTGGACGAGGGCGTCACGAATCCGTGCAGCGACCAGATCCGGGCCTTCCACCTCCGCGCTCTCCATGCTGATCACCCCCACCAGAATGACCTTCGACGGCAGTGCCTCGAGGATGGCCGTATCCAGCCCCGGTTGCGCCGCCTCCACGGATATCTGGTCCGCCGCGACCGCATCGAGTTCCGGCAGAAACGAATAACCGCTCGGCTTGTCCTTCACCGCGTTGGCATAACCGAAACACAAATGAACGGCGGTGGTGCCGGAGACACCTTCGAGCGCCCGGTTGATCGCCTTCACCGCGAATGATTTCGCCTGTTCCGGGCGCGCCTGCATCCAGGGTTCATCCAGCTGCACGATGTCGGCGCCAGCGGCGAACAGATCATGGACCTCCTCATTCACCGCATGCGCATAATCCATCGCGGCGTCTTCAAGTGATGCGTAGTGTTCGTTGTGCGCCTGCATGGACATTGTGAAAGGCCCCGGCACGGTCATCTTCACGATCCGGTCGGTGTTCTGGCGTAAAAATTCGGTATCGCGGACCTGCACCGACCGGGTCCGTCGGATCGAGCCGGTAATGCGCGGCACATAGGCCGTGCCGCCGGTCCGGTTGGTGATGGGTGCGGGGTTGTCGATATCGACACCCGAAAGCGCGGTGGCGAAGCGGTTCGAATAGCTCTCGCGACGAATTTCACCATCCGTGATGATATCGAGCCCGGCCGCCTCCATGTCACGGATCGCCTCAATGGTCGCCTTGTCCTGGGCCGCCTCGAGTTCCCCGTCTGCAAACCGCCAGATCTCCCGCGCGCGCACGCGCGGCGGTCCCTGGGTCAGCAGCCGTTCACGGTCGATCAGCCAGTCCGGCTGCGGGTAGCTGCCGACGACGGAGGTCGCGAGAGGTCCGAGTTTGATCTTGGGCACGCTCATTTCCCGTCTATGGTTTCTGTTTTACGAAATGCGCGTCATGGCGCGCATTGGTCTCGGCGAGGCGCTGCATCATGTCCTCGTCGAACCCGCGCCCGCCCTTTCCCATCTGGTCGATTTCCCGGAAATAATGGTCCTGACCGCCCGGCAGGCTCCAGTCGAGCATTTTCGACGGGGCGTCGGTGATGTTCCGGAAACTGTGGATCGTATCGGGCGGGACGAAGGCCATGTCGCCGGGTTCGAGGGCCCGGGTCTCCCCAGCAACCGTCATTTCGTATCGCCCCTCGACGACGAAGAAATACTCAGACTGACCCGTGTGAAAATGCGGCGGCGGACCTTCGCCGGGACCGTGCATCACCAGCAGGGCGGAGAGGTCCCCGCCGGTATCCTCGCTGCGAAGCATGACTCTAGCCGGTGTCCCGAACGGGTGAATTTCCTCGGCGTTCTCGAATTTCGAGAATCGGTGCACACGCACTGCCTCATCCGACATTGTCTCTCGCCCTCACCGGCCGGCGTCCATCAGGGGACGGCGGCGCGGTTACTGCCTCCGGGAATTCGATCCGCCGGGTGCGCGGCGCACCCTTACGCGTCGGATGCGAACGACTTATCGCGCCAGAGCATCACGAACATGATGACCGTCAGCACGGCGCCGACCGCATAAAGCTCATGCAGCAACTGGCTGTCGAAGCCGAAGATCAGCGAGATAATCGCGCCGGTCGGCAGCAACAGACAGGCCGAGACCAGGCCCGCCAACGGTCGGATCAAACGGCCGTTGCCAAACCCTTCGAGGAAGATCGCCCAGCCAATCACACCGAAGATACAAGCGGCGGCCGTGATCGTGATTTCGAGGGCCGTGCCATCAAGTAGCAAGGGCGTGTAGACGAACAGGAACGGCATGATCAGGATCGTCGAGGCCATCTTGAAAGCCTGATTCCCCGTTGCGACGGGATCCGACCGGGCGATCGAGCTGGCCGCGAAAGCAGCGAGCGCAACAGGCGGCGTGACGGCGCTCACCACGGCGACCCAGTAGCTGATCATGTGCGCAGCCAGGGGCGGCACGCCCAGATCAACCAGCGCACCCACCGCAAAGATCGCAAGCAGCACGTAGCTGGCCACAATGGGCAGGCCCATGCCGATGATGTAGCCGGCGATAATGATCAGAACAATCGTGATCGGCAGGATGCCACCACTCGCCGAAATCAGAACGCCACCGATCGTGCTCGGCAGATCGGTCTTGGTCGCGGCCGACAGCAGGATGCCCAAAACACCGGCGATACAGCTCACCACCAGCGTGTTGCGCGCACCGGCCTCGAGCGACACCCATGTGGTGCGCACCATCTCGAACAGAACATCGCGCAGACCGGTCATCGGCTTTTCGTCCATCGAGACGCCGATCATGTTCTCGTTGACGGGCGCTTTCGCTGCCTCTGCAGCCGCCGCTTCGTCGCGACCAAGGATCGCAATTTCACCGAGCTTCAGCACGATGAAGCTGAACACGACCCAATAGGCCGCATCGCCGAAACCAATGCCCACATAGTCCACGACAAACCAGGAGAATGGCGCCCCGATCTTCATACCGAAGAAATAGACAAACACGCCCATGGCCACAGAAATGACCACATAAAGCTTCCAGGACGTCTTGGACTTGGACGTTGGAATAGAGACCAGCAAGTCGACCAGCTTGAGCATCATAATCAGCAGGATGGTCTTGGCCGCCGCCAGGAAGGGCGAATCGCCGATCAACAGGAAGAACACCATCGCCGGTATCGGCAACAGCAGATGCAGCTTCGGAATAACATCAGACCAGCTCGGCAGTTCCTCGACCGGCACGCCGTGCAAACGATCGCGTACCGCGCGGAAGTAAACGATCAAACCGACCGACAGATAATAGAGAATGGCCGGAATCACCGCGATTTTGACGATTTCGATATATGGGGTTTCCGTCAGCTCGGCGAGCAGGAATGCGCCGGCGCCCATGATCGGCGGCATATACGCACCGCCTGTCGAGGCCGCAGCTTCGACCCCACCCGCAAAGGCCGGGCGGTAGCCCACCCGCTTCATCAAGGGGATGGTTAGCGTACCCGTGGTCATCACATTCGCCACGCCGCTGCCCGAAATCATGCCGAACAGGCCGGAACTGACAACCGCGGCAAGCCCCGGTCCACCGGTCTTAGCACCGGTCATACGGTAGGCCGTGTTGATGATGACGGCACCAAGGCCCGTCTTTTCGAGAAACGCGCCCAGAATGACAAAGATCACAATAAAGGTCGCAAACACATTGGTGATCAAACCGAACATGCCCTCGGTCGACGCGATCAGGAAGTCCATGACCTCCTCGGCCGGAAAGCCGGGATGGTTCAGGATGCCCGGCATTGCCTGCGCAATACCCTCGAATGCATAGATGAAAAACAGGAAACCAATCAGCGGGATCAGCGGGCCGACAATTCGTCGCGCGATCTCAAAGCTGACTGACACCATCATGACAGCATAGATAAACAGCAGTGCGGGAATCGGGCGGCCCGAGGCGACCCGAAGGTCCTGCACATTCGATACCCACCAGAGGACCGACAAAATGATGCAGATAATGAAGAGAATGTCAGAAATCGAAAATCCATCGCCGACGTTCTTGCGATAGCCTTCGAAAAAATAGAGCGCAATACCGCACGCGGCACCGATGAACCCGATCACCTGGACCGTCTCATTAAAATACTGGTCCCACCTTTTCGGTGAGTCGGAGACCTGCCAGTGAATCCAGATGGCAATCGCCGCGCCGAGCATTGCCAGGTTGGTTATGCTGAAAAGCTCATCGAGCCAGACCGCTTTTTCACGGAAAGAGTAATGTCGATTCTTGAAGGCGAGCAGCGACATGACGCCGGTACCGAGGATAAATGTGCCCCGGAAAACTTCCTCAACCGGAGGCCCGAAAAACGAGATGTGAATAAAGAAATAGGCATATGCGACAGCAATTACCGAGAAGGCCGGGCGGACAATTCCCGCCAGACCGCGCGGCGGTGTCATCTCATCGGCGATAATTCCGATTTTGCTGAGTACGGAAACTGTTGAGATAGCCATAGCCTATACTTTCCATGACGGCCGTCTGCCCGTCATTCGCGACGCATAATCGAACTGGGGCGTGAAGTATGGTTACCTACTTCACGCCCCGTCGCATTTAACAATTTTGGTGTTCGGAAATTACCCGACTAGAACGCCGCGACCGGAACACCGGCAACATTGAAACCGCGTGCTTCCCAATACTTGGCAGCCGCCGGATGCAGCGGAATACCGAGGGCCTTGAGGTTCTCGAAGTTGCCGTTCAGGGTCTTCCAGTAGCCCGCAACTGCAGCAAGCTTCTTCAGATTGTCCGGGTCAGCCGTGACCTCAAGCATCGCCGCGATCGCCTCATCCGACATGGACTTGTTGGCGAGCCAGTACACGTCATAGGCGATCGAACGCGCCGGTTCGGTCATGCCCTTCACGTCGCCCTGCACGGGAATGGTGACAGCAGCATAGAACGGGCTTTTCTCGATGACCTTAGCCTGCTCTTCAGCCGTCAGGCTGATGTAGCGGACCGGCTTGGTGATCGACAGCTGAGTCAGCGCCGGGATCAGGAACGGCGCACCGGCCGAGCAGAACACGTCGATCTGACGATCGCCGAGCGCACGCGCGGAATCGGAGAAGCCGAGGTTACGGGTCTCGATATCGCCGATAATACCCGCGCCTTCCATGATGTTGCGGCAGTTGACGTTCGAGCCCGAACCCTTGTTCAGCAGGTTCACGATCTTGCCCTTCATGTCCGAGTAGGTCTTGATCGGGCTGTCCGCGAGCACCGCAACGATCTGCGACTGCTTACGCACGTTCGCGATGATGCGAAAATCCTGAAGCTTGCCGTCTTCCTTGAAGAGGCCCACGCCATTCCAGGCCTGGAAGACCTGACCGACATGGCCCCAGGCCGTGTCGAACTTGCCATAAGCGGTGCGGCGGACGTTATCGACCGAACCGTTCGACGGCGAATAGTTGAACTTGAACTTGTCGCCAAGCTCAGAGTTGAGCATCTGTGCGCCGGCACTCACCGACGGATGCCAACCACCACCGGCGGGGCCACCGCCGATGCGATAGGATTCGTCGGCCTGTACGGCAGTGCTGAGTGCAACCACACTGGCCGCAGCAATAAGAGTTGTTACGAGTTTCATAAATCACTCCCAGAATCGGAATTTTATGTGATGTGACTTAACGCCACGAATTAGACCGCACCGCGCACCTGCACGGACGGATATTTGATCGCCAGACGATGGCAGTGAGATCATCCGAAGGCAAGAGCATTTGTCCTGACAAATTCACTAAAAGACACTTTTTTCGCGAAAGATAATTTCATGGCTGCAGTTTGCGTCACGGCATGCATTGCCGATAGATTTTGATTCCATTCACCAACAATCAGAACGACGGCCCGAGGGCGACAAACATGGTTGAAATCATCCGCGAAAAGATCGTGACACCGGACGCCTGGGTCGGCCCGGATATTCAGGATGACGGGCGTTGGCTTTATCATCTGACGCAAGACGATGTGACGGAACTCGACGCCGCGCTTCAGACCGTAAAATCGGCCGGATACTCGATTCCCTTCTCGTCTAATGACTTTCCCCTCCCGACATTCAAGGCCCGCCTCGACGAGCTGATGGATCGCGTTTCGAACGGCCTCGGGGTGATCCTTATTCGCGGTATTCCGCGCGACCGCTACACCGACGAGGAATGCGGCCTGATCTATTGGGGTATCAGCGCCCATATCGGATCGCCGGTCAGCCAGAACGGTCGCGGTCACCTGCTCGGCCACGTCACGGATGAGGGCAAGACACTCGCGGATCCGAACGCGCGCGGCTACCAAACCAAAAACCGCCTCGATTTTCACAGCGATCAGCTCCCCGTCGACGTCCTTGGTTTGTTTTGCATGCGCAAATCAAAATCCGGCGGCGCCAGTTTCCTCGTGAGCGTTAACGCGGTGTACAACGTGCTGCTCGCCGAACGGCCCGACCTCGTCGACGTGTACTACCAGCCCTTCCACGTCGACTGGCGTGGCGACCACCCCGATGGCGAACAGCCCTGGTACGACATCCCGATGCTCAGCGCGCGTGACGGCAAGCTCGCGTCGCGTGTGACCAACCGTTCATTCATGGAATCCGTCACGCGCTACAATGACGAACTCGCGCTCACCGACGTGCAGAAAGAAGCGCTCGATGTCTTCCAGGAGATATCAAACCGCGAAGAGTTGCGCCTGCAGATGCACTTCCAGCCCGGCGACATGCAGTTCATCAACAACCACACGATCCTGCATGCTCGCGAAGCCTATGAAGACTATGACGACCCCGCGCTGAAGCGGCACCTGCTGCGGGTCTGGGTCGGCCTGCCCGAGGGCAAGCGACGTCCGCTGTCACCGGTGCTCGACGAGCGCTACAGCCTCGTGGCGAACGGCGGCATCCCCAAGCAAGCGGCGGCCGCCTGACGGTGGCCTCTACGCGTCGTAGCCACTGAGATTGTAGCCCGGCGGCTGCATCCGTTCGACGAAGGCCGCGGCGCGAACCACCGACGCCTCGTCCAGATAGCGCCCCACCACCTGCAGGCCCACGGGCATGCCGTCGCTGGCAATCCCGGCACAGACCGACGCTGCGGGCTGGCCGGTCAGGTTGAACGGGTAGGTGTAGTAGACCCAGGACACCAGATTGCGGTCTTCGTGGCCCGGTGGGACATTAACCCCGGCGTCCACGGAGCTGACAGGCAGCACCGGTGATATCAGCGCATCGTATTTCTCGAACATCGCCGTCATCCGGTCGCGCAGGACGTAACGCTCGAACACCTTGGTGTAATAGTCGCGCATCTCCTGACCCAGCGCGGGCTCCAGGATATCGGCCACCGCCGGATCGAGCATGTCACGCTGGTTTTCCAGCACGGCGCGCAGCTTGATGCCGACACCGGCATAGAATTCTGCCGACCAGAGATCGGCCGGGTCTTCCGCGAACACGTCATCGACCTGTTCCACATGGGCGCCGGCGTCTTCAAACTTGCGAACAGCGGCCTCGACGATCTCGACCACTTCCGCGTCAGGCTTGGCATAACCAAGTGTCGGGCTCCAGGCGATCCGCATGCCTTCGACCGATTGTTCACACGCCGCGACGACATCGGGCACGTCGCCCGCGATGCCGAACGGATCGCGCGCGTCATACCCGGCGATCGCCGAGAACAGCAGTGCCGCGTCGCGCATGTTCCGTGCCATCGGCCCCACATGGGCCAACGTTGGCGTCGCCGGGGTCGGCGAGACGGGCACGCGGGCGAAGCTGCCCTTGATGCCCGCGAGCCCGGTGAGCGAGGCCGGGATGCGGATCGAACCGCCGCCGTCGGTACCCAGGCCAAACGGCGTGACACCGGCGGCGATCGAAGCGCCCGCCCCCGCGCTGGACCCGCCGGGGGTCTTGTCCCGGTTCCAGGGGTTGCGGGTGATCCCGGTCAGCGGGGAATCACCCACCGGCTTGCAGCCGAATTCACTGGTCGTGGTCTTGCCGATGACGACCGCACCCGCCGCACGTGCCCGCTCGACCGCCGGGGCATCGGCGTCGGCGATATTGTCGGCCATAACCTTGGAGCCGAACGCAAACGGCGCGTCGCCAACCGCGATCAGGTCCTTCACCGACATGGGCAGCCCGTGTAACGCGCCGAGCGCCGCGCCGGACATCACCGCATCCTCGGCCGCCTGCGCGGCCGCGAGCGCCTTTTCCGGGAACAACACGAAGAACGCGTTCAGATCCGCCTGCACCGCCTCGGCGCGCTCCAGCGAGCGTCGGGTCAGCTCGACCGGCGAGATGTCCTTGCGGCCGATGCGCAGGCGCAACTCGCTGGCACTCATATAGTCGAATTCATGTGCCATATCGGCGCCTCTTCTTGGTCTACTGCTTACGCGTCAACGATGGCGAAGGCGCGGATCGGCGAGCCGGAGCCGCCCTTGAACCGGAGCGGGACGCCGAAGAACTCGAATTCACCCAACCCGATCAGGTCTTCCAGGTTGACCAGCCATTCCATGTGGCTGATGCCGAGCTCCCGGCAGATGCGGTGCTGGGCAAACAAACTGTCGGACGGCTTGTCGGTCGACGGCCCCTCGACCCCGTGCAGGCGCGAACCCCGGTCATACATCCACTGGGTGGCCGCGACCGTGATGCCGGCGTTCGACAGCACGACCTCGCGGTCCGGGTAGTGGCGTTTGTGCAAGCCCGTGCACAGCAAAATGATGTGCCCGTCGATCGTCACGCCGGCCTCGGCCTCCGCCTTCTCCATATCGGCCACATCGATGTCGCCCAGATCGCCGACATGGCGCATGTCGAAGCACACGGCCTTGCCGAAGAAGCGGTCGATCGGCATCTCGTCGATCGACGCGCCGTTCGGATCGAAATGGCGCAGCGCGTCTACGTGGGTGCCCACATGGTCCAGGGTCGAGATGAAGTTGGTCTGGAAGGTGATCGGGTCGTCCGGCGTGCCGAGTTTCAGCGCCTTGGTGTTCTCATGGGTCATCGCCTTGAGATAGACCGGGCTCTGGAACAGCTTGTGGGACGGCATGTTGTCCTCGATGTCGAGGCTCAGATCGATGATGCGTCGGGCCATGA
>JABJEK010000053.1 GCA_018702955.1 Rhodospirillaceae bacterium
ACGCCATGCCAGACGACAAAATGCCCATTATCGATGCACAGGTGCACGCCTACGAGGTCGATCACCCGGAACGACCGTGGGCCGCCGTGCTCACCGGACCGCCTTCTGCCAATGGCGAAGAGATGGTGGCGGCGATGGATACGGTTGGCGTCGACGGCGCAATCCTCGTCTCGGCCTACACCATGTATCGCTATGACCCGAGTTTCGCGCTCGAGGTGCATGCCCAACATCCCGGCCGGTTCGGGCTGGTCACGCCTTTCGACGCCGCCGATCCGGCAGTGAGCGACAAAGTCGCGGACTGGGCCGCAAAGGACGGCACCGTCGGCATCCGCCTGTTGCTTGCCCATGGCATTGCCGACGCGGCCGGCGACGCCGGCATCGCAAATCTTCTCGGCGCGGCCCGGCAGCACGACATCCCGGTCAACGTCTACTGCACCGAGCGGCACGAGCAGGTCGCAGGCATCGCCGCACAATTCCCGGATGTATCGCTGGTGGTCGACCATATGGGTCTCGTCCAGCCGTTCCACCCACCGGCCCCCGAAGACGGCTGGGCCGAGCTGCCAAAACTGTTGGCCCTGGCGGAGCACGAGAATGTCAGCGTCAAGATCAGTGGCGCGGGCACGCTGGCCCGCACGCCGTTTCCCTATGCCGATATTCATGCTCCCGTGCGCCGCATTCTCGAAGCCTTCGGCCTCGCGCGCTGCATGTGGGGCACGGACTGGACGCGCGCGGTGGAGCTCTTGAGCTACGAACAAGGCGTCGAGGCGTTTCGCCAGGGCGACTGGGTGTCCGACAGCGACCGCGCCGCGCTGATGGGCGGCAACGCCCAGCGCATCTACAGCTGGTCGCCGGGTGCAGCCTGACCGCCTATTGGGACCGGATACCGTCCTCGGAGGCTTCGGTCGGCACCAGTGACTTGATCAGGGCTTCCATCCGCAGAATGCCGACCTCCTCGGACCCGTCCTTGACCAGATAGGTCTTGCGGGTGTCGCCCTGGGCCATGGCGATGACGGATTCCAGATTCTCTTCCTGATCAATTTCGCCGGCGATATTGACACCGTCGGTCGCGTCCGTTTTCTCCATGACCGTGCGGACGCGCAAGACGCGGGCCCGGTTGATGTCACTAATGAAATCGACGATGTAAGGATCGCTCGGCTCCAGCAGAATGGTCTGCGGTTCGTCCTGCTGAATGACGCGACCGTCCTTGAGGATCACCAGATGATCGGCGAGCTTCAGCGCCTCGTCGAGATCATGGGTGATGAACAGGATGGTCTTCTGGAGTTCCTGCTGGAGTTCGAGAAGCAGGTCCTGCATGTCGGTCCGAATCAGGGGATCAAGGGCGGAGTAGGCCTCGTCCATGAGCATGATGTCCGCGTTGGACGTGAGCGCCCGCGCGATCCCCACGCGCTGCTGCATGCCCCCGGACAACTGGTGGGGATAGCTGTCGCCGTAGCCCTGGAGCCCGACGCGGTCCAGCCACTTCTCGGCCGCCGGTATGTGCTCAGCCCTCGGAATACCGCGCACGTCGAGCGCGAGGGCCGCGTTTTCGGCGATGGTCTTGTGGGGCAGAAGTGCGAACTTTTGGAACACCATCGACATCTGCTCGCGGCGTATCCGGCGCAGTTCCTCAGTCGAACATTTGAGGATATCGCTCCCGTCGAAGATGATTTCCCCCGCGGTCGGATCGATCAGCCGGTTGACGTGGCGGATGAGCGTGGACTTGCCGGAGCCGGACAGGCCCATGATTACGGTGATCTTCCCGGCCTTCACATCGACGTTGATGTCCTCGAGTCCGAGCACGTGGTTGTGCTTTTCAAGAAGCTCCGGTTTGCCAAGGCCTTCGTTTCTCAGCGCCTCGAGCGCACGTCGCGGATCGGGGCCGAATATCTTGTAGAGGTTCCGGATCTCGATCTTCGTGGGCGCTTCCATCTCACGTTTGCTCATCGGTCTTGGCCCGCGCTGATGCGCGCAAGCGCAAGCTTGGTGGTGCGGTCCAAGATAACCGCCAGGACGACGATCCCGAGGCCCGAGACGAGGCCGACACCCAATTCGAGGTTCCGGATTCCGCGCAAGACCAGCACGCCAAGACCCGGCGCGGACACCAGCGACGCGATCACCACCATCGACAGGCTCATCATGATGGTCTGGTTCACGCCGGCCATGATGTTGGGCAGGGCGAGCGGCACCTGCACCTTCCACAATTTCTGATGGTCGGTCATACCGAACGCGTCCGCGGCCTCGATGACGTCCCGGTCCACGAGCCGGATGCCAAGGTCGGTCAGCCGCACCACCGGGACGATCGCATAAAGAATGATGGCGATGCCGTAGAGCTTCGGCTCCGTCACCGAGAACAGGAAGATGAGCGGGATCAGATACACGAATGCCGGCAGGGTTTGCAGCATGTCGAGGATCGGGATGACACCGGCCTGCAGGCGGTCGCTGCGCGACATCGCAATCCCGATCGGCACTCCCAGGACAACACACAAGGCCGCGCAAACGAATATGACGGCGAGGGTCTGTGCGGCGAAGCTGTAATAGTCGATGAACGCGAACATCAGGAGGCTCGCCGCCACGAAGACCACGAGCTTTACCGACCGGCTGACCAGCAGCACGACCACCAGCAGCACCGGGATCATGAGCCACCAGGGGGTTGTCTCGAACAGCCAGAGGGCCGCTTCGAGGAACCAGCTGAGAGGCTGGGTCAGCGGATCGAGGACAAAGCTCAAGCCGTCCTTGATGCTCAGGAACCCGTTTTCGATACCCTTCGTCAGCGCACGCGATTGCGGAAATGCCCCGCAGGCCTCGTGAAGCGTGTCCATCGACGGGAACGGCAACTCCCAGATCGACGGCGGGGGGACATCGGTGCCGGCGTTCTGCGCCAGCAGATCGGCCATCGACACAGGCCCGCTTGATTCCTTGGTGCCGCTTTCGCACCAGGCCTCCAGCCCCAGGATGGAGAAAACCGACTCATAGGTCGACATCGCGCGGTTTCCTCAAATAGTGAAGTTGGAAGAAAACAGGGCCGGAAATTTGCTATTCCCGGCCCCGCTTGAAGGGATTTTGTCTCTCGGCGTTACTTGAGCAATCCGGCCAGCTTGGACTTCGCGTCCCCGTTCAGCCAGCTTCCCCAACTATCTTTATAGGTGGTCAGGAAATGGACGGCAGCTTCTTCCGAAGAAGCGTTGTTGTCTTCTTTCCAGGCAAGTACCGCGCCCATCTGCTGGTTGGTAAAGCTCAGCTTCGACAGCATCTCAATGACTTCAGGTTCACGGCTGGCGAAGTCGGTGGTGACGCCGGTCACGACCCGCGCGGACGGGTAGGACGACTTGCCGACTTTGTTGCATTCCGGGTTCCGGTTGCACTGGTGGACCGGGTCGTTGTACGGGCCGAGGTCAACAGGCACCATCTCATACTTGCCGAGCAGTGCGGTCGGCGCCCAGTAGTAGCCGAACCAGGGCTTCTCGTCGGCGTAGGCCGCCGCGATGGAGCCTGCGAGCGTCTCGCCCGAGCCATGGTTGAAGACCTCGATGCCGTTGCCTTCAAGATCGAAGGCCTGCTTAAGACTGTCGTTGACGATGCGGCAGCCCCAGCCTTCCGGGCAGTTGTGGAAGCGCCCGCCGACCAGTTCGGGATTGGCGAGTACGCCCTCGATCGTCTTCAGTTCGGGGTGCTTGTCGGCAAGGTACTTCGGCACCAGCCAATGTTCAGCACCGCCATCGGACAGCACATTGGCGATGGTCTTCACTTTCCCTTCGGCCTCCAGCTTCTGATAAACCGGCGCGGAGTTGATCCACATCTCGGTCGCGATGTCGGGCTCGCCATTCTCGGCCAGCGACGTCGCTGCGGGCACCGTGTCGGACGGTACGACGGATACCTTGCAGCCATATCCCTGTTCCATGATGAACTTCGCGACAATCGTGACGACCGACGCCGACGCCCAGTTCATCTCCGTGATCGACACCTCACCGCAATCTGCGTGGGCATCCGATGCGCCGCCGCCGATGGCCGCACTCATGGCGAACGCGATGGCCGACAGTTTCAGAATATGCACAAAACTTCCCTTCATGGCATTAAGTCTCCCGCTTATCTCTATGTGTCACACCGACCCGACCGCAAGTAACGTTGCCGCCACTGTCGCCATTCATCGGAAATTTTGATTGTCGCCCAACTTACGGGAGAAGCCGGGTTCTCTCAAGGTGCGGCCCCGGAAACCACAGGAAGCACAGGGGGTTTTCGAGACATATCTCTCGGCTATCGGAGACGCTGAGAATTTTGGTCGTGGAGTGCGTCTTGAACGAACCCGTCTCTGGCCGACCAACTTGCAAAATTTCCGACCCATTCCATAGCTTCGTGTACGGGTCTCCATATAGTCTTTCCGGGCATCACTGGTTACGTTCTGCTGGCGGCCAAACGCGCAGCCAAGAAGTATCTTCTCGCATTTCCAAAAAAAGGGGAAAAGACCATGGCGCTCCCACAAGACATCAGTCCGGTGAATTCCGAGCTGACCGATGCGTTGGCACGATCGACGGAAATGGACTGGATCGAGACCACGCCGGAGACGGGTTTCATGAAAATTCTGTGGTTCAGTGCAGAGACCGGCCGGTGGGCGGTGTTGTTCCGCTGGAAAAAGGGCCACGTTGCCAAACCACACAAACATCTGTCGGCAGCACAGGCGTTTATTCTCTCGGGCAAATTGCAGGTCCGCGACGGCATCTATGAAGCCGGCGACTTCCTCCACGAAGCCAATGGCATGGTCCATGGCGAGACCACGGCCCTTGAAGACACGGACTATCTGTTCATTTGCGACGGGCCGATACTGTATTTCGACGATGACGGGTTCACCGGCTATCTCGGCTGGGAACAGCTGCAACGCATGCAAGAGGCCGCGAACCAGGAGAAGGCCGCGGCCGAATAGGCGCGCCGCAGGTAATTTCGCCCTCCGGGGAACACCGCCGTCATCCCGTCCGCAATCGGAAAAACAATGCTCAGCTCTCTTTCCGATCCCGTCATTCGCCGACGGACTGTTGTGCTCGTCGCCTCGCTCCTGTTCATACTGATCGGGACGGGCAGCATCTATTTCATTGTCGTCGCACTGAAACTGATCACCGCCGAATTCGGCTGGCCGCGCGCCGTGCCGTCAATCGCCTATGCGCTGCAATATGCCGGGGCCGGCGTCGGCGGCATCTTCATGGGCTGGTGCCTCGACCGGCGCGGCATGGGAATCCCGGCAACCGTCGGCGCTGCCATGATCGGCCTCGGCGGCATCCTCACCAGCTACGCCTCAAGCCCGCTCGAGCTCTACATCATCTATGGCGGGATGCTCGGCTTCTTCGGCCGCTCGACCCTGTTTGCACCGCTGACCGCCAATATCACCCGCTGGTTTGAGCACAACAGGAGCTTCGCCGTCGGCGTCGTCGGCTCCGGTCAGGGTCTCGCCGGGATGATCTGGCCGCAGGCCTTCCACCATCTCATCGCCGCCGTCGGCTGGCGCCAGGCGGCGTTTTATTACGGGCTGTTCGCGCTCGCGACGATGCTGCCGCTGGCACTGATCCTGCGCCAGACACCGCCCGCACCCACGCCGCGCCGGCCAAACGCACTCACCGGACCGGAGCCGCGCGCGTCGGGGTACGCGCCGATATCACCACGCGCTCTGCAGGCAGCGCTCTCGACGGCGGCGATCGGCTGCTGTGTCGCCATGTCGCTGCCACTGGCGCATATCGTCAGCCATGTGAGCGATCTCGGCTATGACCCGGCACGCGGGGCGGAGACCCTGTCGCTGATGCTCGCCTGCTCGGCGCTCGCCAGCTTTTTCGGCGTCGGCTTTCTCGGCGGTCGTTTCGGCGGCCTGCGCGCGATCTTCGTTTTCTCATCGGGCCAGGCGCTGCTGCTCGCGACCCTGGCTTACGTCGAAAGCCTGCCGGGGCTCTACGTCGCCGCAGCGCTGTTCGGGCTCGGCTATGGCGGCATCCTGCCCTGCTACCCGGTGATCGTGCGCGAATTGCTGCCGGCGGCCTCGGCCGGCCGGCGCACCGGGCTGGTGCTGCTGTGCGCCGGCGGCGGCATGGCGCTCGGCTCATGGCTCGGCGGCGCGGTGTTCGACGCGACCGGCACCTACCGGACGGCGTTCCTGATCGGCGTCGCCTTCAACGCCGGCAACCTCGCCATCATCGCCAGCCTGATCGCACGCACGCCGAGATTTGAGCGCGCATATGCGTAGAAGGCGCGCCGCCCCGTCGGGTCCGCGAACGCGCGTCGCTATATATGGATAGAGAAACTCCGGACATACCGGGGTTCGAAATGGTGGAGCCGAGGGGAATCGAACCCCTGACCTCTACGTTGCGAACGTAGCGCTCTCCCAACTGAGCTACGGCCCCACCGATGCCGAAAACGGCCTGCGCGCGGCCCGTTTGGGCATCGCGGCGCGGCGGGAATATGGGTGCGGGCCGCCGTCCCTGTCAAGTCATCCGCGCGCGCGCCCGTAACCGCGGCGTGACTGGACAGGCGCAAAGGCGCTGGCTAGTCTCGAAGCCGTTAATTCAAGGCATTTCCGACGCCCATTTTCGCACCCGCGGATCGAAGAACATGCTCGCTATCGCCAACCTCATCAGCACGGTCATCGGCCTCTATATGTGGGCCGTGATCATCTCGGTGGTCATGACCTGGCTCGTCCAGTTCAACGTGATCAACACGTCCAACCGCCTCGTCTACCAGATCGGTGACTTCCTCTACCGGATCACCGAACCGGTGATGCGCCCGATCCGGCAGGTGATTCCATCCGTCGGCGGGCTCGATTTGTCGCCGCTGATCGTCATCCTGATCCTTGGCTTCCTCAGGCAGTTCATTCCGAGCCTGCTGCTGGGTTGATCGCCCCCTCCCTGATGCACGAACCATGGGGGTAGATCGACCGTGGGAGGTCCATAAGGACGGAATCCGCCTGCGGCTGCGCGTAACACCACGCGCCCGACACAACGCGATCAACGGCATTCTCGACGCAAGCGCAGAGACCGGTGGTCCTGCCCTCAAGGTCTCGGTCACCGCGCCGCCCGCCGACGGCAAGGCCAACGCGGCCGTCCTGGCACTGCTCGCGAAGGCGCTGCACGTGCCGAAATCCAGCCTGTCGGTGATCGCGGGCGCGGCCGGGCGAAACAAGCTGATCCACATTCCCGGCGATGGCCCGACTCTCATCCCCATGCTAGAGGCGTTGGTGGATGAAGAGGCTGGTTCCACCGCGCCAAAGCGCGGCAATGAGAGAGCAAAGAAATGACCGATCCAAAGGTGACCCACGCGGACAAGATCATCGACGGCAAGGCCTTCGCAGAGGCCCTGCGCGGCCGCATTGGCGAGAATGTCGCCCGGATCAAGAACGCCCATGGCCTGACACCCGGGCTGGCCGTGGTGCTGGTCGGCGAAGATCCGGCGAGCCAGGTCTATGTGCGCAACAAAGGCAAGGCAGCGGCCGAGGCGGGCATCACCGCCGCCGATCACCGCCTCGACGCCACCACCAGTCAGGCCGAATTGCTGGCGCTGGTCGATCAACTCAATAACGACGATTCGGTGCATGGAATTCTGGTGCAGCTGCCGGTGCCGGATCAGATCGACCCCAACGCCGTGATCGATGCCATAGCACCGAACAAGGACGTGGACGGGTTCCACGTGATCAACACCGGGCGTCTCGCGACCGGCCAGATGACCGGCCCGGATGCCGCGATGGTGCCGTGTACGCCGTTGGGCTGCCGCATGATGCTCGAAGACCGGCTGGGCGATCTGTCCGGGCTCGACGCCGTCGTGCTCGGGCGCTCCAACATCGTCGGCAAGCCGATGGCCGCACTCCTCACGCAGGCGAGCTGCACCGTGACGGTCGCGCATTCGCGAACGAAGGATCTGGCGGATGTGTGCCGCCGGGCCGATATCCTGGTCGCCGCCGTCGGTCGCCCACAGATGGTTCAGGGTGACTGGATCAAGCCCGGGGCGGCCGTCATCGATGTGGGCATCAACCGGATCGCCGCACCCACGGATGACGACCCTGACAAGATGCGCCTCGTCGGCGATGTGGATTTCGAGTCTGCGGTCGAGGTCGCCGGCGCGATCACGCCTGTCCCGGGCGGCGTCGGCCCGATGACCATCGCCTGCCTGCTGGCCAACACCGTGACGGCGGCCTGCCGCCAGAACGGCGTTGAGCCACCGGCCTGGTAAGCGGGCCCGGTTATTCCCTAAACCGGCAGTCGGTAGCGGATGACACCCTTCACGCGGGCCGGGTCCTCGACCGGTTGGCCCTTGCGCAGCACCTGGATCGACCCCGCGCGCGCCAGATGAATCGCCTGTTGCTTGACCGCAGACATATAGCGCCGCCAGAGATCAGGCGGATCGTTGGGTTTGCGCCGTGCGTCGGCGAGTGCACGTGCCATATCTTCGGGCGAGAGCGAGCCGCCGGGCTTCGCCGCCGCGAGCTGTTCGAGGATCATCGCTGCGACCGGGTCGGTCGTGGCGGGCGCGTCCGTCGTGTCGGTGATGACATCGTCGGTCGCATCGGGGGTTTCGTTCGTATCGATCATGCCCCTGACTAGCATGCAGGGGTGTGACTGGACGACTCCCTCTTTCTCACCGGATAATCGATCCAGCATGTCGGATAACAGGGGGAAGTCATGATCGGCAGTCTGGACGCGCTTTTCGCCGCCACCGCGCTGTTCGTCGGCGGCCATTTCATGCTGTCGAGTTCGCCGGTGCGCCTGGCGCTGATCAACAAGATGGGCGAGACCCGTTTCCTCACCTACTACTCGCTTTTGATGGTCGTGGTGTTCGCCTGGATGATCCTCGCCTTCATCCGCGCGCCGATCGATACGCTCTGGGAAACACCGGATGCGCTGCTCTGGCTGCCCGCGATCGCCATGCCATTGGCGCTGTTCCTGATCATCTGCGGCGTGACGACGCCGTCACCGACAATTGCCGGCACCGCGCCGGATGAACCGGGGCGCGATCTGACACGCGGCATCATCCGCATCACACGCCACCCGTTCCTCAACGGCATGTCCGTGTGGGCCGCGGCGCATCTCGTCGTCAACGGCGACACGCGGGCCATCATTGTGTTCGCCGGCATGCTGATCCTCAGCGTGGTCGGGATGTTCCGGATCGATAAACGGCGCGAATATCTCTATGGCGCGGACTGGGGACCGATCATGCTGACGACCAGCCTGATGCCCTTCGGCGCCATCCTGTCGAAACGCACCAGCTTCGACTGGTCCGGGATCGGCTGGTGGCGGCTTCTTTTAACCGTCGCGATCTATCTTGGGCTGGTCTGGCTCCACCCGTTCATACTGGGCGAGGCCGCCTGGCCGGGACTTGGATAAGGACAGCTCGGCGAGCTAGTTCCGCATCGCCTTGGCGAGGCGCAAACGCAGGGCCTGCAGCTTGATGAAACCCTCGGCGTCGCGCTGGTCATAGACCTCGTCATCTTCGAACGTGACATGTTCGAGGGAATAGAGGCTGTTCGGCGACTGTCGGCCGACCACCACCACATTGCCCTTATAGAGCTTGAGGCGGACCGTGCCCGAGACATGCTCCTGGCTCTTGTCGATGAGCGCCTGGATCATCTCGCGCTCCGGCGCAAACCAGAACCCGTTGTAGATGAGCTTCGCGTAGCGCGGCATCAACTCGTCCTTGAGGTGCGTGGCCTCGCGGTCGAGCGTAAGCGATTCCATCGCCCGATGCGCGACGAGCAAGACCGTGCCGCCGGGCGTCTCGTAGACGCCGCGGGACTTCATGCCGACGAAGCGGTTCTCGACCAGGTCGAGCCGGCCGACCCCGTTGGCGCCACCCAGCTCGTTCAGTTTGGTGAGGAGGGTCGCCGGGGACATCGCCACACCGTCGATCGAGATGGGATCACCGGCCTCGAAGCCGACTTCAACATAGGTCGGCGTGTCGGGTGCGGCTTCGGGTGATACCGAGCGAGAGTAAAGATACTCCTCGGGCTCGACCCACGGGTCCTCGAGGACTTTGCCCTCGGCCGAAATGTGCAGAAGGTTGGCGTCCACGGAGAACGGCGCCTCGCCACGCTTGTCCTTGGCGATCGGAATCTGGTGCTTCTCGGCGAATTCAATCAGCTTCGTCCGCGACGTCAGGTCCCACTCGCGCCACGGCGCGATCACCTTGATGTCGGGGTCGAGTGCGTAATAACCGAGCTCGAAACGTACCTGGTCATTGCCCTTGCCGGTCGCGCCATGGGACACGGCATCGGCGCCGGTTTCATGTGCGATCTCGATCTGGCGCTTGGCGATCAGCGGCCGGGCAATCGAGGTGCCGAGCAGGTACACGCCCTCATATAACGCGTTGGCGCGGAACATCGGGAACACGTAGTCGCGCACGAATTCCTCGCGCAGATCCTCGATGTAGATTTCCTTGACGCCGAACATCTCGGCCTTGGCCCGGGCCGGCTCAAGCTCCTCGCCCTGCCCCAGATCGGCGGTAAAGGTCACCACCTCGCAGTCATAGGTTTCCACCAGCCATTTGAGAATGACCGAAGTATCGAGGCCGCCCGAATAGGCGAGCACGACTTTTTTCACGTCACCTGACGTCATGTCTCTGATCCGTTTCGCGTTTGCGTAAATCGCGGCGGAGTATAGTCGCGCGGGGCCCCGGAGCAAGCGTTGGGGCTGTACGCAAACTTAGGCGGTTCTGCGATGCTCAGATGGGCCAGATGATCCGCATGCCCGCCAGTGCCGCCGCGACCATGGCCAGCCCGGCCAGCGCCAGGGGCAGGCCCGTACCGATCGCCAACGTCGACATCAGCACACGAACCACGCGGCCGGTGCGGCTGGCATGATGCGGAGTCAGAGAGGGCAAGCGCCAACGCCGTATGGTCGGCAATCCGATCACGGTGAGCGTCCCGCCAAAAATGGCGAGAGCCAGTCCCATTAGAAAGTCATCGATCATGTCTCATCGATCCGGCGTTGTTTGCGCGTACGGATCTTGAGTGCGGTGTCCTCTTCCCTTGGGCCATAACGTAGTGGCGACGACCCAAACAGACAAGCACACGAAATTGAGAGGGATAATACCCTGTTATTACAACGGGTTAGTATATTTACTCTGCGGCAGACCGGCGCGGGCGCTCGCTCTCGGACTTCAACTGCCCGCAGGCTGCCATGATGTCCTCGCCGCGCGGGGTGCGCACCGGCGAGGGATAGCCTGCGGCGCGGACGATCTCGGCAAACGCCTCGATCCGTTCGTCCGTCGAACGGTCATAGGGCGCGCCGGGCCATGGATTGAACGGGATCAGATTGACCTTGGACGGAATGCCCGCGATCAGGCGCACCAGCTCACGGGCATCCGCATCGCTGTCGTTGACGTCGCGCAGCATCACATACTCAAAGGTGATACGCCGGGAATTTCGCACGCCGGGATAGTCGTGGCATGCCGCCAGCAGCTCGGCGATCGGGTACTTGCGGTTGATCGGCACGATCTCGTCGCGCAGCTCGTCGCGCACCGCGTGCAGGGACACCGCCAGATTGACCCCGAGTTCCGCACCGCAGCGTTCGATCAGCGGCACCACGCCTGCGGTCGACAGGGTAATCCGCCGGCGCGAGATCGCGATCCCCGCATCGTCCATGACGATTTTCAGGGCGGCCGACACATTGTCGAAATTATACAGCGGCTCGCCCATGCCCATCATGACGATGTTGGAGAGCTCGCGTTCGTAGATGGAGGGCCGTTCGGCGGTCGGCCATTCACCCAGATGATCGCGGGCCAGCATGATCTGGCCGACGATCTCCGCCGGGCCGAGGTTGCGCACCAGACGCTGCGTGCCCGTGTGGCAGAAGCGGCAATTCAGGGTGCAGCCGACCTGGCTGGACACGCACAGGGTGCCGCGGTCGGACTCGGGAATGTGAACGCACTCGACCTCGTTCCCGTCGCCCAGGCGCAAGAGCCATTTATGGGTTCCGTCGGTGGAGGCCAGGTCTTGTGATATCTGCGGCCGGGCGACGACATATTTGTCGGCCAGTTTGGCGCGCAGGACTTTCGACAGATTTGTCATCTGGTCGAAATCGGTGGCGCCACGACCATAGATCCACTTGAACAGCTGATCGGCCCGAAAGCGCGGCTCGTCGAGGGTATCGAGGGTCGCGGTCATTTCAGCCCGGTTCATACCAATCAGGTTGATCGGGCCGTCGTCGGACGAGGCCTCGGGGGCTGCAAACTGTTCAGACGTAATTGGCATGACGGTTCACATAGGCCCGGCGGCGAGTGAACGCAACTGCTCGCTTCCCATAATTCTGAGCCAGATCAATGCGCAAACCGTCCAGCGGCGCATACTTCGGGAAATCGATACACAGACGCGGAGAGCGATCATGAATCATAAACACCGGAAAGTCCTGCATTCCCTTTTTGCACACCCCGTTAGCGCCAACATCGCGCCGCGGGCCGTTGAATCCGTCATTGAAGAGTTGGGGGGCACCATCGAACAGCGCCATGGTGGCCGGATCGGAGTTCGGCTGAATGAGAATTTCGCCGAGTTTCATCATCCGAAGCACACGCTACACCCGGACGAAGCCCGGCGGATTTCGAGGTTTATCCGCGATGCCGGCGTGGACCCCGCGCGCGACTATCCGCTTTAGCGCCCGCAGGCCTTGTTGATGGCCGCGTATGCCGCACTCGTTCCCTTGAGGGAATAGCTGTCGGTGGTCGGATTGTTCCGGCTGGACGTACCCTTGACCGTCATGCGCGCGCCCTTGCGCAGCGCGGCGACGAGCGTCTTATCGTCGGCCTGCTTGTAGGTCCACGCACTCTCTTCCTTGGTGAACAGCGACCAGGATTCTCCACCAACCCGCACCTCGACCTCGGAGGCTTCCTTGAACGGGTAGCCGATATCGACCTGCACCACATCGAATTCCTTCTGGCCGGGCCGGTGCCAAACCAGGAAGAAGATCTCGCCGCGTCGCGACTGCAGGCTCGCGGTCTTGGGCTTCGAAACCATGTAGCAAAACTGGCTGTTGCCGGTGCCGCGGGTATAGGCGTCCCAGTCGTTGTACTGACCGATACGCTTTGCGTCCTGCGCGTGCCCGGCGGACGGTGCCAGGAACGCCAGGGTCAGCACGAAGGACGTCGCCAAGAGGAATAGTCTGGTGATTGCAATCATGACCCGGCAAATACCAAGCGTCGCCGAGTCTTGCCAAGCCTTGGCGCGATCAACGTCTTGTTATTGTTCGGCCTTTTTTCAGTTCTTCGGGCGCCGCAGCACAGGACCGCCATGCACATGCTCGGGCAGCGCCTCGACCGGGCCGCCGGGTGTCATCGGGCGCGGGGGAAATCGGCCCAGGGTCAGGGTCCTGTCATACATGACGATCGCGGCCGCCACGCTCACATTGACGCAGAACCGGGTTGGAATCTTCACCACATGGTCGCAGCGCTCGACAAGCGCCGGCGACAGGGAACCCCGCTCCGGTCCCAGCACATAGGCAGCCTGGCGCGGGTGGCGAAAACTCGGCAAATCGGCGGACTCCTCAATGAGCTCGATCCCGACCAGCTCACAGCCGCGCGGCAACCGAAAATCCTCGAGCGCATCGTATTCATGGAGCGGGAGATGCTCGGGCGCGTCCGACGTATCGGCGCGCCCACCCTCACGCTTGGCGTAGACCGCGCCGATCGTGAAGACAAAGCTGGCGCCGAACGCATGGGCGGTGCGCATGATCGCACCTACATTCATCGGCTTCGAGATTCCCTCGACGCCGACACCATAGTATCCACGCATTTTCGTATCGTTCATCGGACCTTACTTGCATGGCCTCCGGGGCCAAGGCAAGTTGGCAACAGACCCTGACAGGAGACTGAAATTCATGCGCGCGATCGTCTGCAAGGACTGGGGAGACCCGGAGACTCTCGAACTCGGTGAGTTACCCGAACCGGCACTTGGCCCGGGCCAGGTCCGCATCCGGATGCGCGCCGCCGGCGTGAATTTCGCAGATTGCGTCCTCGTTCGGGGCCAGTATCAGGAAAAGCCGGAGCTGCCCTTCGCGCCGGGTCTCGAGGGCGCGGGCGAGATCATGGAAGTCGGCGACGGCGTGACAGAATTCAAGCCCGGCGACCGGGTGATGGCTGTCGTATCCACCGGCGCCTATGCCGAGCAGGCAGTGTGCGAGGCGACAACGGTATTTCACATGCCCGACGGCATGGACAACGCCACGGCGGCGGCCTTCCCCGTCGCCTACGGCACATCCCATCTGGCCCTGGTCCACCGTGCAAAACTGAAAGCGGGCGAGACCGTCCTGGTTCTTGGCGCCGGCGGCGGCGTCGGCCTGACGGCGGTCGAGTGCGCCAAGGCCATGGGTGCCACGGTGATCGCGGCGGCGTCGACGCCAGAGAAACTGGAGCTGGCCCGCGCGCGCGGTGCTGATCATTTGATAAATTATACCGAGGAGGATCTGCGCGGCGCGCTGCGGAAGATCACCGACGGGAACGGCGTTGATGTCGTGTATGACCCGGTTGGCGGTGAGTTGGCGCAAACCGCAATGCGCTCACTGGCATGGTCGGGCCGATTGCTCGTGATCGGCTTCGCCAGCGGCGATGTTCCCCAGTTCCCGTCCAACTATCTGCTGGTCAAGAACATCTCGATCGTCGGGGTCTACTGGGGCGCCTACCGGACCCGCGAACCCGAAACCTTCCGCGCCGGCTTTGCTGAACTCGCCGAATGGTGGGCCGCCGGCAAATTGAAACCCCATGTGTCCCAGGTCCTGCCCCTGGCTGACGTGGCCAAGGCGCTCGCGATGCTCGAAGGCCGGCAGGCCACGGGGCGTCTGGTCATCGATATTGATGGCTGACCTACGAGCTTGATTTGGCCACCCGGCAGACCGGATTAAAACCATGACTGACCCCGACAAAAATGCGCGCGACCAACTCGTACAATCCCAGTACGAATCCTATCCCTACCCCGAGCGCGACCCCGATGACGAAAAGAAGCGCCTGATCGCGGGCTCGCCGAGCAATCTGTTCGAACTAAACTACTATGTGTTCGGCGGTGCGCGGGATTTGTCGAAGCCGTTGAAGGCGTTGGTCGCCGGCGGCGGCACCGGCGACGCCGTCATCATGCTCGCCCAGCATATGCGGGATGCGGGCGTGCCGGGCGAGGTCGTCCATCTCGACCTGAGCGGGCCCAGTCAGGCCGTCGCGCAGGCGCGCGCCAAAATACGCGGGCTGGAGAACATCCGCTTTGTGACGGGTTCGTTGCTCGATATCGCCGAGGTGGCGCCCGGCCCGTGGGACTACATCGATTGCTGCGGCGTGCTGCACCATCTCGAGGACCCCGATGCGGGGCTCACGGCATTGGCGGGTCAGCTCGCACCCGACGGCGGAATCGGGGTCATGGTCTATGGCGAATATGGCCGGACCGGCGTCTATCACATGCAGGACATGCTGCGCGCGATCGCGCCGGGCGGCGAGATGCCCGATGAGGATCGCGTTGCCATGGCCAAGCGGCTGGCCGAGAACCTGCCCAAAACATCGTGGATCAACCGCAACGGACTGATCCGCGATCATGTCGGGGGCGGCGATCCGGGGGTCTATGACCTGTTCCTGCATTCGCGCGACAGGGCCTACACCGTGCCCGATATCGCCGATTTCGTGACCCAGGCAGGTCTGCGCCTGACAAGCTTCATCGAATCCTATCGCTACGACCCGGACTGGCTGGTCCGAGATCCGCGCATCCTCAAGCGGCTTCGTGACCTGGACCCAATCGCACGGGCGAGCTTCGCGGAACTGTTCACTGGTAATCTCAAGAAACACATCTTCTACGCCGTGCGCGACACCAACCCCGTATCACTGCCGGGTACCGACGACCCGCGCGTCATTCCCCATCTGCTCAACCAGAGCGCCGAGGAGGCGGGAAAGACCCTGCCGCCGGGTGGGAAAATCACCGTCACGTCCGAAGGGCTGAAGACCGACATGCCGGTCCCGGCCCTGTCGCGGCCGATCGCGGCCCTGTGCGATGGCAAGCATTCACTGGCGGAGATTCACGCGAAGATCCAGGAGAAACGCGCGGATCTCGACTATGACGCGTTCAAGCGTCAGTTCGACGATCTCTACAGGGTAATGAACGCGATCAACCGCATGGTGCTGCGGCTCCCGGTCTAGGTAACTGCCCCGCGATGGCCGCTAGATGCTGTCGTTGGCCGGGGTGAAGTCACCGTCGAGGCGATACAGCTGCTGGGTCCCGAAGCCCCTGATCTCATGCTCGCCAAAATCACTCAGCCGGAACTCGTTCTTGATCTGCGCGTAGGTGCCCTCGCCGACAAGGATTTGCATCGGCTCACACACCGCCTCGATCCGGGCGGCGAGATTCACGCCGGGCCCGAAGATGTCATAGACATACTTCTGCACACCAACGACCGACCCGATCACGGCGCCGGTGTTCACGCCGACGCGACATTTCCACTCAAACTCGCTGTTCTCGTTCCGACGTTCGAGATAACGCACAAACCGCAGCGCGACGCGCGCAATATTTCGCGCATGGTCCGGGTTCTGCTCCGGCAATCCGGACACGGCGACATAGGCGTCCCCGATGGTCTTCAGGCGTTCGCAGCCGAACTGCTCGACGATCCGGTCAAACGCCGTGAAGATGTCATTGAGCTCGGAGATCAGTTTGGTCGGTTCCTGCGAGATCGCCATCTGAGTAAAGCCGACGAAATCGAGCATCAGGACCGAGGCGCTGTCGAAACGCTGCGGGGTGGTGACGCCGAACTCCTTCCACTCCTCGTAGACCTGCTGCGGCATGATGTTGAGCAGCAGTTTCTCGACGCGTTCTTTTTCCTTCTTCAGATCACGGTTCTGGCGCTCGATCATCTTCGAGTAGGACTCGATCATGTATTCGAGTTCCTTGATCTTCGAGATGTTCTGGCACTGAACCATGATTTCGCCATGGCCGGCGCCATCGGCGGGCACAAACTCAACGGCGAGGGAAATCGCACGTCGCTTCGGCTTGACCTCGACCTCGCATTTCCAGGTCTCGCCCTCCGCGATCTTCTGCGTCACGAGCGCCGCATCGAACTTCGGCAGCACGTCCGCGAACGTCATCTCGCCGGCAATGATATCCGGGAACCACTCGCCAAACATCGCGTTGTGGAGCAACACGCCGAAGCCGTCATGATCCACGACCGCCAGCCCGACCCCGACGGAATCGAGCAACATGGAGCGAAACTGCTCCATGTCCATGGAGATATCCTGGGCGGCGTCCGTCACGAATCGTGCCGGGTGATGACGATGTCGGCGCGTGAATTGATCTCATGCATGATCTGATCGACGCCCGACCGCTCGAAGGAGAAATCTTCAAGCGTTTCGTGCAGCAGTCTTGCCATTTCCTCGAACGAGGTCCGGTCGATATGGAGCCCCGAATGCACCTTCTGGAGCGCTTCGTCTGAATAGCTCGCAGGCCCACCCATCAGGGATGAAATGAACTTTGTCTGATGATCGACCTGCGACCGCATGTCGATATCGTCGAAGTACGGCCCGATGATATCGGACTCAACCGCCTTGTCATAAAACGCAGACACGACTTTGCTGACGCTCGCAAAACCTCCGTACTTATCGAATAATGACCTGCTCATCCCGCCCCCCAAGGCCCCAATCTGCCAAACAGGGCAGCTTTCCGCAATTCCGATATGTTCACGCGGCGCCGACAATCACGGCGACTTTCGCACACCCTCATGGTTTTGCGCGGCGGCCAACCGCCAGCACCATACCCGAAGTCGTCACCGCCAGGCCGGCCCAGGCCAGTACGCTCGGCACTTCTTCGAGCAGAACAATCCCGAACAACACCGCCAGCACAGGCGAACCTGCCAGCAGAACCGCCATCGTGGTCGCCGAAATCGACCGGGTCGCCCGCGTGACTAATATCACGACGATGAAGCTCGCAACGATCCCCTGATAGACGGTCTGCAGCGCCACTTCCTGCCAGGGCGGAAAATTGTCGAACTGCAAAAGCCCCGAGGGCAGGAACAACAGCCAGACCGGGATATAGATCGCCGAACTGATCACCGGTACCGCGATGACGGCCTGCATGATTGTCACGTTCCAGCGGCGCAGCGCCGTCATATAGAGCGCGAAACACCCCGCCGCGCCGATCAGCAGAAGATCGCCAAACCACTGCCCCGGCGGCGCATCGAAACTGAAACTGTCCCCGCCGATCATCGCGCCACCGACAACGATCGCGAGCAGCCCGCCGATCTGTGAACGCGCGGGCAACTCGCGCAGCCAGTAATAGCCGATGACCACGGCGAATATGGGCATCACACCGTTGGTCAGGACCCCGGCATGAATGACAGGTGCCAGCGCCATGCCGCCGAACGAGGTGAGTGCAAACGGCACCCCCACGCCAAAGGACAGGACCGCACCCTTCCACAAGGGCAAGCCGGCCAGACCTCTTGTCAGCAACAGGGGAAGCACAATAATGGCGGCGACCCCGACCCGGATCGCCGTCACGTCGAACGGCGTCAACGCGTTGAGCACGCCGAAACGCGACGCCACGATCCAGCCACCCCAGATGAAGGGCACCACGAGACCGCAGGTCAGACCGACGGCGAAGCTAGGTGATCCGGCGTTCATTCGTTCGGCTTCTCCGCGCGCGGTGACGCGATACCCGACAACAGGCCAGGGCCCAATGCCACCAGGATTCCCGCCGTGACAACGACCACACCGATGATGCTGATGCTGGAAGGAATTTCCCCCAAGGCCGGGATCGCGATGAGAACGGCCACCGCCGGCGCGCCGGACATGATCGCGGCCTGGCGCATACCGCCCAGCATGCGCGCGGCGTGGGCGATCATGATCGACGCGAAGAACGCCGCAACGATGCCCTGATACACACCCTGCAGGGCGATCTCCGGCCACGGCGTCGCGGCGAGGTTACTCGGCAGGAAAATCAGCCAAAGCGGCACATAGAGCAGCAGATTGACGCCGTTCACGATGATCAGGGACTGCAACGCGGTGATGCCCCAGCCCCGAACCGTGGTCAGGAAAGTGGCATTACACGCCGCCGCCCCGAGGAACAGCAGATGTCCGCGCCACTGGCCAGGCATCCCGTTGGCCATCGCGTCCCAGCCTGTCGCGAGCACGCCGCTGACAATCATGACGATCCCGACCACCCGCCATGGGCCAAGACGCGCGCCGAACGCAACCCAGGCGAGACCCGCTGCGATGACTGGCATGGCGCCGTTGATCACGATCCCGCCATGGGCCACGGGTGCGAACGACATACCGCCAAACAAGAACAGCGCGAAGGGCGACCCGGAGGTCGCGGCGATGACCAGCACTTTCCATATCTCGAGACGCGGCCAGGCCATACGCAGAATGATCGGCAGGGTGCACACGCCCGCGACCCCGAAGCGGAGCCCGGCCATATCGTAGACGGTGAGGGTCGAGGTGGCGCCGAAGCGCGAGACCACCAGCATCCCCGAGAACAGCAACATCACGGCGACGCCGGCGCCGACACCAAGGGCGGCATCACGATTCACAACCGGGGCCCTTTCAGCAAAAAGGCCCCATACGGCAGGTCATGCGGCATGGGGCCTCGTTGATTTCCAAAAGCCCTGAGCAATTCGGCGTATGGGGTGATTACTGGGTGACGATGGTCGCTTCGGACCGGTCACGCACTTCGTCGACCGTCACGTCCGGCGCCAATTCCGAGATGTGCACACCGCCGTCGCCAATCCGGAACACGCCCAGCTCGGTGATGATATCGTCGACCACCGCGGCGCCCGTAAGGGGCAGATTGCATTCCTTGAGCAACTTGGCCGTACCGTCCTTGGCGTTGTGATCCATCAAGATCACGACACGCTTGACGCCGGCGACGAGGTCCATCGCGCCGCCCATGCCCTTGACCATCTTGCCCGGGATCATCCAGTTCGCCAGATCGCCATTCTCGGCCACTTGCAACGCACCGAGGATAGACATGTTGATGTGCCCACCGCGGATCATCGCAAAGGATTGCGCGCTGTCGAAGTACACCGATTTCGGTGTCTCGGTGATGGTCTGCTTGCCGGCGTTGATAAGATCGGCGTCAACCTCGTTGTCGGTCGGGAAAGGGCCCATGCCGAGCATGCCGTTCTCCGACTGGAAGTTCACATCCATGTCATCGGGAATGAAATTCGCAACCTTGGTCGGCATGCCGATGCCGAGGTTCACATAGAAACCATCTTCAAGTTCCAACGCCGCGCGGGCGCACATTTCATCGCGTGTCCAAGCCATATTCCGTCTCCTTCATTCTGTCGTTCGTGTTCCGGTCGATCTTTGCTGCCTGGGTTCCAGGTCAGCCGCCACTCACCATGTCGTTTTGTCAGCCGTCGCTGACGGTGTCATTTTGTCAGCCGTCGCTGACGGTCCGGAACTCGATGCGTTTTTCAAAATCCTGTCCCTGGAAAATCCGGTGGGTGTAGATGCTGGGCAGGTGAATACCATCGGGATCGAGTTCACCCGGCTCGACCAGCTCCTCGACTTCGATGACGCAGACCTTGCCGGCCGTCGCCATCGGCGCGTTGAAGTTGCGCGCGGTCTTGCGGAACACCACGTTACCCACAGTATCGCCCTTCCAGGCCTTGATGATCGCCAGATCGCCGGTCAGGCCACGTTCCATCAGATAGGTCTGGCCATCGAAATCCTTGGTTTCCTTGCCCTCGGCGATGAGCGTGCCGACACCCGTCTTGGTGTAGAAGGCCGGGATACCAGCCCCCCCGGCGCGACAGCGCTCGGCGAGCGTACCTTGCGGGTTGAATTCAAGCTCAAGCTCACCGGCGAGGAACTGCGCCTCGAAGGTCTTGTTCTCCCCCACATAGGACGAGATCATCTTCTTCACCTGCCGTGTCTGCAGCAGGAGCCCGAGGCCGAAATCATCCACCCCGGCGTTGTTCGACGCGATGGTGAGGTCCTTCACACCCGAATCCCGGATCGCCAGGATCATATGCTCGGGGATGCCACACAGGCCGAAACCGCCCGCGAGGATCGTCATGCCATCGTGGAGTAGCCCGTCGAGTGCCGACTTCGCATCCGAATAAACCTTCTTGCTCATCTCTTCGCCCCGAATTGTATGTTCTGTTTTTTTGGGTCTAACGCCCGCTGTCAACCAAATCAATCTGGTCCGATTATGCCCAACCGGGCGGCCCCTTCATAGCCCGCGCGGCTGTTTTCACAGACCCGAAACCGCAGCCCTGCCACGCAGCAGCCGACTATCGAGACGATGCACTCCTGATCTATTGTGGTCGGCCATGCCCAGCCGCCTTGCCACCATGTCTCCCACCGTGATCGCGATTTCCCTGATGGTCGGGGCGATGGTGCTGTTTTCCGTGGGCCACGGGCTCGTTCGGGTTGCCAGCAGCGAACTGCACCCGTTCCAGATCGGTTTCCTGCGCTCAACCTTCGGCCTCCTCTTCATGCTGCCGCTGATTCTTCGGGGCTGGGATTTCTCGGACCTGCGGGTCAAACGTCCGAAGCTTCATCTCATCCGGGGCGCCCTGTCCGCGGTGAACACGATGGCCTGGTTTACTGCCATCGCCATCATGCCGTTGGGCGAGGCAGTGGCCCTGAATTTTACCTCGCCCCTGTTCGCCACGATCCTGGCCGCGATTTTCCTCGGTGAAGTGGTCCGCGCCCGACGCTGGACGGCGACCATCGTGGGCTTTATCGGCGTTTTGATCGTCGTGCGCCCCGGCGTCGAGACGGTGCAGCTCGGCGCGCTGCTGGCGTTGGGCAGCGCCATGTCGATCGCCGTCAACGTGCTGTTGATTCGGGTCATGTCCCAGGAAGACAGCACCCGCGCAATCGTCCTGACATTCAATCTCGCGATCACGTTCTTCACCCTGATCCCGGCGATACTTGTCTGGGTCTGGCCGAGCCCGATCATGTGGGGGGTGACATTTGCTGTTGGCGTAACCACGACCGTCGCGCATCTCATGCTTACAAAGGCGATGAGCCTCGCAGAAGCTTCCGCGATCGTCCCGCTGGAGTTTATCCGCCTGCCCATGGCGGTCCTGATCGGCTTTGTGTGGTTTGCGGAAATACTCGATGTCTGGACCATAGTGGGTGCCACGATCATCGGTTGTTCGGCGGTCTATATCGCCCAGCGCGAAGCGCTCGCGGCCAAACGCATCACAACGACCACCAGCACATGACGGAACCCGGGGACAGAATGTTCGGCCTGCCGCGCAACATGATTGCGATCCTGGCCATGGTCACTGGCGCGGCTTGCCTGGCCGGCAACCATGCGCTGGTACGGTCCGTGGCCGACGAAGTCGGCGCGCTGGAAACGTCCGCGCTCCGCTTCCTCTGGGCCGTGCCCCTGATGTTGCCGTGGCTGATCCGCAGCCGCGGTCGCATGCTCCACACGCGTCGGCACGGGCTCCATTTCCTGGCCGGCGTGACCACGGTCGCCTCGACCCTGTTCCTCTTCAGCGGCCTCGCCCTGCTACCGCTCGCCTTCGCCACGTCGCTCAGCTTTACAGCACCTCTTTTTGCCACGGTCATGGCCGTGCTTTTGCTCAAGGAAAGAGTGTCGATGGCACGCTGGATCACGATTGCAGTGGGTTTCGCGGGCGTGCTGATCATCCTGCGCCCCGGCGTTGCACCGGTCTCGCCGGTCTCCATGCTGCCGCTAGGGTTCGCGATCGCCTATGCGTTCTGGTTCATTCTCATGAAACGGCTGGGCGCCACGGAATTGAAAACCACCACAACCTTCTATCAGACCGTCTGGTCGGCGCTGTTGCTCACCCTGATCGCCCTGCCCGAATGGCAATGGCCAAGCTGGGACGCGACATGGCGATCCGCCGCCATGGCTGGCCTCGGTACTTCGGCCATATTCCTGGTCGCCTGGGCCTTCGATCTGGCCGAAGCTTCGCTGATCGCGCCCTTCGACTACATCCGCCTGCCGTTGATCACCCTCATCGCGTATCTCGCCTTCGCCGAAGTGCCCGATATTTTTACCGTTGTCGGCGCCCTCATCATTGTCGGCGCCACGCTCGCCTCGGCCCGCCTGGGCGCCCGCCAAGCAAAACCTGGGTGACTTGACTCCATCCGGTCTGCGACGGGTTAATGCGGCAGATCCCCAGAAGAGGAAATCATGGATTTCGGCATATTCAATCTGATGAACCGCCGCCACCGCAGCCAGACGGTGCCGAATGTCATCAACGAGACCGTTGAGCAAATTCAGGCTGCCGAAACGGCCGGGTTCGGTATCTCATGGTTTACCGAGCACCACTTCACCAATTATTCGATGGCACCATCCCCGCTAATGATGGTCGGCCATGTTGCACCGCAGACCTTGCGCATCAAGTTGGGGACCGCGGTGGTCCTGCCGGCGCTGTATCAGCCCGCACGACTGCTGGGCGACATCGCGTTCGCCGACAACCTGGCCGAGGGCCGGCTAATCGTCGGGCTCGGCAGTGGCTATCAGGCCTATGAGCTGCGCCGGTTCGGCATCGACCTGGCCGAATCCAGTGCCATCACCGATGAGTGGATCGATTTCCTCAGCCAGGGGCTGGGCCAGGAATCTTTCGAATTCCACGGCAAGTATATCGACCTGCCCCAGACCTGGTTCACGGTCGATCCAATTCAGAAACCGCAACCGCAAATCTGGATCGCCGGCAACAGCCCGGGTTCACAGCAGCGGGCCCTCAAGGGGGATTACCCGCTGATCGCCACCGGCTTCGGTCGCGACGCCGACACATTGGCCGAAATTCGTGCCGGGGCCGACGAGACGTGGCGCACCGCCGGACGCGACCCGGATTCAATTCGCTTCGGCACGCTTCGTTATTGTTTTGTAACCGACGACAAGGCCGAGGCGCTGGCCTACGCCGAGAGTGCGCGATCTCAGGTACGGTTGTCGTCCTATTTGCGCCAGGGCCAGACCGAGCTCGACGCACCCTGGCTGCCCGAACAGGCGTTTGACGGCGAGATGTCGCCGGAGGACATCCTCAGATGGAACCCGATCGGCGACCCTGAGACTGTCGCCGAGCGGCTGGTTGAGGAAATCGAGAAGGTCGGGTCGGACCATATCGCGTTGTATATGACCATCGGCGATACAGACCATGAGGCAGTGATGCGTTCGATCAGGCGCTTCGGACGCGAAGTCATGCCGCTGATCGAGAAAAGCGTTGGGCCGCTCGCCGGTGCCGGCCGCTACGCACAGTCGACAATACCAGCCGCAGCGAAATAGTCGCACCATGCGGGTTGAGGCCAACGGAATCGAGTTTGTCTGCCAGATCGACGGGCCCGAAGAGGCGCCCTGGCTCACCTTCTCAAACTCCCTGAATACGAACTTCGCCCTGTGGGACCCCCAGGTCGCGGTGCTCGCCGACCGGTACCGCATCCTTCGCTACAACACGCGCGGGCATGACGGGACCGGTGCCCCACCCGGTCCATGGAACCTGGAAGACCTCGCGGCCGACATCATCGGGCTCTGGGACGCGCTGGGAATCGAACGCAGTCATTTCGTTGGCCTGTCGATCGGTGGCATGACCGGCCAGGCCCTTGCGCTGGGCTGGCCCGAGCGTATCGAGGCCTATGTACTCGCCGACACGCGAGCTGACTTCACCGGCGAGTTCGCCGCGACCATCCCGGCCCTGATCGAGCGCGTCGCCGCCGAAGGCCTCGACCCGCTGATCGAGGGCATGCCGCTGCGTTGGTTCACCGAGGAGGTTCGCACGGCCCACCCTGAACTGGTGGACCAGGCGCGGGCGCTGATCGCCGCCAATACTGTCGAGGGTTACATCGCCTGTGCCGACGCCATGACCCGGCTCGATTTCATGGACCGGCTCCACGAAATCAAACTGCGGACATTGCTGATCTGCGGCGCCCAGGATCTCGGCACACCGCCAGAAGGCATGCGCGAGATGCGCGCACGTATGCCGAACGCCACCTATGTGGAGATCGATCCGGCGGGCCATCTTTCAAACCTCGAAAATCCCGCCGCCTTCAACGCGGCACTGGTGCCGTTTCTCGATTCGTTTGACCAGAGCGGCGCGGGATGAACAACAACGCGATCCGGCGAATCGCCGGATTGGCACCACCGGCGGTGTTGGCCCACGCCGACTGGTCGGTGGACGCGCGCAAGCGCTGGGTCGCCCGCGCGGCTCGCATGACGACGGGTGGATATGTGGCCCTCGCACCCGAGCCCGTCAGCCGGATCGATGATTTCTTCGACCGGCTGGCCGCCGGTGCGGGCCCGGGCGAGACGGTATTTGCCGGATTCGATTTCCCGCTGGGCCTGCCCGAAACCTATGCCACCGCGGCGGGCATCGACCACTTCATAGCTGCGCTATCAGGCTTCGGCCGCGGTCGCTGGTCGGACTTCTACAGCCCCGCCGGCACACCGGACGAGATTTCGATTCGCCGACCGTTCTATCCCAACAAGCCCGGCGGCACACGCCACAAGCATCTCACCGACGGTCTCGGCGTGGCGGGGATCGACGATCTGCGCCGGGTCTGCGACCACCCCACGGATCTGCGTTTCGCCGCAAGCCCGCTATTCTGGACTCTCGGCGGCCAGCAGGTCGGCAAGGCGGCGATCAGCGGCTGGCGCGACCTGATCGCACCGGCCCGGCGCGCCCGAAACGCACTCCACATCTGGCCATTCGACGGCAATCTCGCGACTTTGCTCGACCGACCCGGAATCGTCGTCGCCGAGGCCTATCCCGGCGAGGTGTACTCCCATTTGCGCCTGAGAATCGGCGCGCCCAACAAGTCCAAGCGCAATCAGGCGGACCGGCGCGACGACGCGACACCCCTACTCGCCTGGGCCGCAGACAATGATGTCGAATTGTCGTCGGCGCTGGCCGCGGACATCCGCGACGGGTTCGGGCCGGGCGGGGACGGCGAGGACCGCTTCGACGCGACGGTCGGGCTGTTCGGCATGCTCAACGTGATCTTCGGTCACCGGCCGCCGGGCGATCCGCGTGATCCGGTTCAAAGGAATGTCGAGGGCTGGATTCTCGGCCTCGACCCGGATCGGCTTCGGCCACGCGGCGGCTGAGCCCGCATTGAAGCCAACCAGACGGCACGGTAGAACCAAGGCCAAGCAACACACACAAAATCAGGGGATCATCATGGACGTCAACGGACTTGCAGCGGTTATCACCGGCGGCGGCTCGGGCATCGGTGCCGAGGTCGCGCGTCATTGCGCCAAGGCGGGCATGAAAGTGTCCCTGCTCGACGTCAACATGGACGGCGCCAATGCAGTCGCCGACGAGATCGGCGGCACGGCTGTCGAATGCGACGTCACCAGCGCCGAGAGCGGCGAGGCGGCCATCGCCGCTGCGCGCGACGCCAACGGGGTCGGTCGATTACTGGTCAACTGCGCGGGCATCGCCACGCCGGGCCGGATCGTTGGCCGCAATGGGCCCCTGCCCCTCGACATCTTCAACGCGGTGATCCAGGTCAACCTGGTTGGCTCGTTCAACATGATGCGCCTGTTCGCCGCCGACCTGGGCGATGCCGACACTTTCGAGGACGGCGAGCGTGGCCTGATCGTCAGCACCGCGTCCGTGGCCGCGACCGAAGGCCAGATCGGCCAGGCCGCCTACGCCGCGTCCAAGGGCGGGATCGTGTCCCTGACCCTCGTGGCGGCGCGGGAGTTCGCCGCACGCGGCATCCGGGTCAACACCATCGCGCCGGGACTGATCGACACACCGATGATGGCGGGCCTGCCCGACGAGGCCCGCGCCAGCCTGGCCGAGCAACCCGAGTTTCCCAAGCGGCTGGGACGCGCGGACGAGTATGCGAGCCTGGTCCTGCACATGTGCGAAAACGTGTTGATCAACGGCACGGTGCTGCGTCTCGACGGCGCACTGCGCATGGCCGCGCGGTAGCCACATGTCGCCCGATCACCAAATGGATCCGAGAGTCGCAACGGCGCTAAGCCACTGGGCGCCGCGGTTTGTCGCCAACGGCGTACCCCTGACCGACTTCCAGGAAGTCACGGCGTCGATCGAGCGCTGGGACGACTGGTGCAGCGCCTGGTCCGCAAGGGCCGCAATCCATGAAGCGATGGGCCGTCAGGCCCTCGACGACGGCTATGAACTCAGCGCCGGCGAGCATCTGACCACGGCGGGGGTCTGTTACCACTTCGCCAAGTTCCTGTTCGTGAACGATCTCGATCAGATGCAGGCAGCCCACATGAAGGCTGTCGAATGCCGCCGTCTGGCGCTGCCGTTCCTGCAACCCGCGGGCGAACGCGTGATGATCCCCTACGAAGGCTCGATGCTTGCCGGCATCCTGCGCAAACCCGCCGGCACGGACAGGCCACCGGTCGTGGTCATGGCGATGGGCCTCGATTCCTCGAAGGAGGAAATGGAATCCTATGAAAGCCTGTTCCTCGCGCGCGGCCTGGCGACCCTGACTTTCGACGGCCCGGGACAGGGCGAAGGCGAGTATGAGTTTGCCATCCGCCACGACTACGAGGTGCCGGTTGGCGCCGTACTCGACTGGCTCGAACTGCGTGACGACGTGGACGCCGGCCGTGCCGGGCTGTGGGGTGTAAGTCTCGGCGGCTACTACGCCGCGCGCGCGGCGGCCTTCGAGCACCGCCTCAAGGCCTGTATCGGACTTTCGGGGCCGTATAACTGGGGCGCGGTCTGGGACAATCTGCCGGACCTGACCCGCGCCGCGTTCCACGCGCGCACAAAATCCGCGTCCGTCGAAGAGGCCCGCGACAAGGCACACCAGCTGTCGCTCGAGGGTGTGGCGGAGAAGATCATCTGTCCGCTGTTCGTGCTGGCGGGGAAGCTCGACCGGCTGGTTCCCTACACCGACGCCGAGCGTCTGGCGTCAGAAGCCTCAGGCCCCGTTGAGCTGCTGGTCGTCGAAGACGGCAACCACATCGCCAACAACCGGACCTATCGTTATCGGCTGCAATCGGCCGACTGGATGGCGGACCAGCTACGCTAGAGAAACGCTGTCCATGAATGTGGCGAGTTCGATGTCGAGCGCGGTCAGGCCGCCGGCATCATGGGTCGATAGCGTCACCTCGACCCGGTTCCAGACATTGAACCATTCAGGATGATGGTTCATCGCCTCGGCCTTGAGCGCGGCCCGGGTCATGAACCCGAACGCCCCGTTGAAATCGGCGAACTGGAACGTCCTGGTGATCGCATCACGGTCTTCGGCCAGGGCCCAGCCGTCGAGCGATGCCAGGGCCGTGTCACGCGCCGCGCCTTCGAGTTTCTCTGCCATCGCGGCCTCCTGTAGATTTATCAACTGTGGGCAGCAAACCTGACGGCGCTTGGCGTTGGGATCAAGGGTCCCTATATGATGGCGTCATGGCTGCCACCGGAAGATACGAATCGTCCCCGACCCTCGTGGAACTCGAAGCAATCGCCGGTGAGGCGTTTGCGACGATCCCGCGCACACTTTCGCGCCATGTCGCGGATGTCGCCATCCACGTCGTCGATTTCCCCGACGATGAGACGATGGAAGCGATGGAGCTCGAAAGCCCCTTCGACATCCTCGGCCTGTATGTGGGCGTCAGCCTCGACCGGAAATCCGTGTCGGATGTGCCGAGCGACATCGACCGCATCTATCTCTATCGCCGGCCGCTCCTCGATTACTGGTGCGAGACCGGAGAGAATCTGTACCACCTCGTACGCCACGTGCTGATCCACGAGATCGGCCATCACTTCGGATTCTCCGACGACGATATGGAACAGATCGAGGCCAACCCGGGCTAAAGCCCGATCGCTTTGAGGCGTTTTTTCAGTTCCAGCAGAAGCTCCGCGGTGAACCACGGGTTCTTCTTCTCCCACGAAACTGTCCGCCAGCTCGGATGGGGAAGCGGCAGCGTCGCCGGCCCATGGCCTCGCCAGTCCGCCACGGCGTCGGTCATCGTCCGATAGCCCGGTAGAAAAGACCGGATCGCATAACTCCCGACATAGAGCGTCAGCCGCACATCGGGCATCGCGGCCAGGATCGGTTCGTGCCAGAGCGGCGCGCATTCCGGGCGCGGCGGCGCGTCACCGCCCTTCGGCAGACGCCCAGGATAGCAAAACCCCATGGGCATGATCGCCACGCGTTCGTCGTCATAGAAAACTTCGCGATCCATACCGAGCCAATCCCGCAACCGGTCACCGGACGGGTCATCAAACGAGAGCCTGCTGGCATGGGCCTTGGTACCGGGGGCCTGGCTGATGATCAGCAGGCGGGCGGATGCCCCCGCGCGAACCAGCGGCAACGGCCCGAGTGGCAGTCCGGCGCACGCCGTGCACGCGCGGGCATCGGCCAGAATGCGATCGAGAGAATCCTTAGCTTTGGACAAGCGCCTGGAGCTCATCGACGAAGGTGGGCACGATTTCGGTGGCCGGGCCGTAGCGCCCCTCCTGGAACAGGCTCGCGCCGAGGGATTCCTCTAGATTGAGTTCGACCGTGTAGGCGCCGTGGGTGCGCGCCTCCTGCACGAAGCCGGCCGCCGGATAGACATTGCCCGACGTGCCGATCGAGACAAACAATCCGCAACTGCCCAGCGCGGCCCCAATCCGGTCCATCTCCAACGGCATCTCGCCGAACCAGACCACATGGGGCCGCATCGTCCCCGTGGCCCCGCATTGGGCGCAGGTCATAGCGGTCTCGATGTTCCCAATCCCACCGACCAGGTCGCCGCATTCATTGCAGCGGGTCTTCGCCAGTTCGCCATGCATGTGGATCAGGTTCCGGCTGCCGCCGCGCGCATGCAGGTCGTCGATATTCTGTGTCACGAGAAGCACGCCGCCCGGCCAGAACCCCTCGAGCGCACCCAGCGCCTGATGAGCCGCATTGGGCTGAACCTCGGCGTCGCCCATCTGGGCGCGGCGCACATTGTAAAAGCCGAGGACCGCATCCGGATCGCGGGCGAAGGCCTGGGGCGTGGCCACATCCTCGATCTTGTGCTTCGCCCAGATCCCGTCCGGATCGCGGAAGGTCTGCAGGCCTGATTCCTTGGATATCCCCGCACCCGTCAGGATAACAATCGGATCGGACGGGGAAATATTCTCGCGAAGGCTCATGGATGTTTCCTGTTCACGGGCGACCGAGCGGGTAGTCGGTTTCACGCGTGTAGATCGCGCCACCCCGGCCGAGGATCGACGAATATAGCGCGAATGACCCGACCGGAAACGGCGGCGCGCGAAAGCCGCCATGGTCGGCCAGAAAGCCCGCGATCCGCGCGGTTCGTGTGTCGCGGCAGCGGGCCAGGGTGACATGGGGATGGAATTTTCGACCTTCCGGCGCCAGTCCGGCACGCTGGCAGGCAGTCTCGACCCGGGCCTGCAGGTGATCCAGCGCCGGGTCGCGTTCAACCCCGACCCATAGCGCGCGCACCAGACCACGCGATTCGAAGTGACCGACCCCGCTCATCGCCACTTCGAACGGTGGCGCATCGATCCGCGCCAGCGCCGCATCGAGATCGGCAGCGGTCTCCTCGTCCACCTCGCCGATGAAACGCAGGGTGATGTGGTGGTTCTCCGGTGGCACCCAGCGGGCACCCGGAATCTGCCCCCGCAGCCCAGTCAGGCGTTCACTGAGAATTTCGGGCAGGCTGATCCCGACAAACAGGCGAATCATTTTGCGTCGGTCTCCGACGCTTCCCGGGGAAGAGCATCTCGGACGAACGGCAGCAGGCGCGCGACGATGCGGTCCACCCCTGCGGCGTTGGGGTGTATCCCATCGGGTTGATTGAGGGATCGATCCGCCGCGACGCCTTCGAGAAAGAACGGATAGAAGACAACACCGTGACGGACCGCAAGGCGTGGGAAAAGCGCGTCGAACGCCGCGGCGTATTCGCGGCCAAGGTTCGGCGGCGCCAACATGCCGGTGAACAGCACAGGAATGTCGCGCGAACCGAGGGTTTTCAGAATGGCATCAAGATTCGCCTCGGTCTCCGTCGGATCGATCCCCCGCAATCCGTCATTCGCACCCAGTTCCAGAATCACCAGGTCGACATGATCGGGCAGCGACCATTCGAGCCGTGCGAGCCCACCGGCAGTCGTATCCCCGGACACACCGGAATTGACGACCTCCGCATCGATACCGCCCGCAAGCAGCGCCGCCTGGAGACGCACGGGAAAGGAATCGGCTTCGTCGAGGCCGTAGCCCGCCGACAGGCTGTCACCGAAGGCGACGATCACCGGCTTGTCATCGGCTGCCACGGGCAATGCCGATAGGATCAGGAAAAGACACATTGTCGCCGATACGGCACACAGGGACTGTATCGCTCCGGCATTGATGATCCGAACCGCGCGGCCATATGTAGAAACAAGATAAGATGTCATCGGTCGAAGGCGAACCATCATGAAAGATCAGCCCGGAACGGGCCCAGCCACCCAGCATGGCACGGATGCGGCACCGATGATCGAACTCGCCGATGCCGAACTTCATTTGGCGAGTGCGGGGGGCAACGTCAACATCCTGCGCGGAATCGATTTGTCGATCGCCGCCGGAGAAACCATCGGCGTGATCGGCCCGTCGGGTTCCGGCAAATCCACCATGATGATGGTGATCGCCGGTCTCGAGCGATTGACTGGCGGCAAGGTAGCAGTTGCCGGCCGAGACCTTGCCGCACTCGACGAGGACGCGCTCGCCCGATTTCGCCGTGCGAATGTCGGAATCGTGTTCCAGGCGTTTCATCTGATTCCGACAATGAGCGCCTTGGAAAACGTCGCGGTACCGCTTGAGTTCGCGGGCAAAGCCGACGCCTTCGCCGTGGCGCGGGAGAGCCTCGAAGCCGTGGGCCTGGGACACCGCCTCGATCATTACCCCTCCCAGCTATCGGGCGGCGAACAGCAGAGGGCGGCTATTGCGCGCGCCTTCGCGCCCCAACCCAGGCTCCTGCTTGCCGACGAGCCCACGGGCAATCTCGACGGCGAGACCGGGGCATCCATCATCGAGACCCTGTTCGACCTGTCCGCCCGGCGCGAAACGACCCTGTTGCTGATCACCCATGATCCGGCGATTGCGGCACGTTGTGGCCGGGTGGTCCATCTGCGCGACGGGCAAATCTTCGATGCACCGCCTGCCAAAGACGAACTGCCGGCGTGAACAACCTGTCTATGACCGAGCCAACAACCAACGACGTGTCCTGGCCGCTGGCAGCAAAGCTTGCACGCCGCGAATTGCGCGGCAGCCTGCGCAGCTTTCGTATATTCCTCGCCTGCCTCGCGCTCGGCGTGGCCGCAATCGCCGCCGTCGGATCGACCCGCGCCATGCTGGAGGAAAGCATCAGTTCCGACGCACGTGAAATCCTCGGCGGTGACGTACTTGTCGACATCGTGCACCGCCCCGCGACCGAGGACGAACGCGATGCCATGGCCGCAGCCGGGACAGTGGCCGGCAGCGCCGAGATGCGCGCCATGATTCGGGCCGGCGCCACATCGAATACCAGTTCCGGCACCCGCTCCTTGATCGAACTGAAGACCGTCGAAGCAACCTATCCGCTTTACGGAAACCTCGAGACCAATCCGGCCTTGCCGCTTACCGACATGCTCGGGCAACAAAACGGACTGTGGGGGGCCGCCGTCGCGCCCGAGCTCATCGACAAGCTGGGAATCGTCATTGGTGACAGCGTGCGGATCGGCGAGGCCAGCTTTGAGGTCCGCGCCACCATCCTGCACGAGCCGGACCGGGTCGGCGGATCGGGCATATTCTCCCTAGGTCCCCGGGTTCTGATCGCCGGTGGTGCACTGGCGGAAACCGAGTTGATCCAGCCCGGAAGCCTCATTCATTACAATTACCGGGTCCGCCTGCCCGACGAGACTGCACCGGCGGCATTCATCGCGGGCATCAACGCCGAATTCCCCGGTGCCGGCTGGCGCATCCGGACCCTCAATGAATCCTCGCCCCGGCTCAGCCGCCTGATTGGCCGGGTCACCCTGTTCCTGTCCTTCGTCGGCCTGACGGCGCTGCTGATCGGCGGGGTCGGCGTGGCCAACGCGGTGCGAGCCTGGCTCGATGGCAAGACCGGAACTATCGCCACCCTCAAATGCATCGGCGCACCCCACGCTCTCATCTTCCGGATCTATCTGCTGCAGGTGATGGTCCTCGCGCTGGGGGGAATCGCCATTGGTCTTGTACTCGGCGCCGCGTTGCCGCTGCTCGCCGCTGACGCGCTCGCGACCGTTGTTCCCATCCGCGTCGCGACAGGGTTATTCCCCATACCACTCGCCACTGCCGCCCTCTTCGGGATACTGACGGCGTTGGTCTTTTCGGTCTGGTCGGTCGCGCGGGCCGGTGAAATCCCGCCCGCCGGTCTGTTTCGCGCGCTGGTCGCACCACCGCGGGGTCGGCCCCGGACGGTCTACATCCTGACCACGGCATTGCTGGCCGCAGCACTGGCGGTACTGGCAATCATCACCGCGTCCGATGCGGGCTTCGCCAGCTGGTTCGTGGCCGGATCCATCGGCGCAATGATTGCCTTCCGCCTCGCGGCCAGCGGGATCGCAAGCGCCGCGGCGCACATCAAACGGGTCCGACGCCCCGCCGTCCGTCTTGCCCTGGCCGGCCTGCACCGACCGGGTGCGGCAACAGCATCCGTCGTCCTCTCGCTCGGCCTGGGCCTGTCGATGCTGATCACGGTGGCCACGATCGAGGGCAATTTATCGCGGCAGATTTCCGACGAGCTGCCGCGGGACGCACCGGCCTTCTTCTTCGTCGACATCCAGCCCCAGCAGGTCGCGCCGTTCGAGGCGCTGGTAGCCGATGTCGCGGGTGTCGAACGCAGCGAGCAGGTGCCGATGCTGCGCGGCCGGATCACCGCCATCAACGATGTGCCCGCGGCCGAAGCCAATATCGCCCCCGACGCGCGCTGGGTCTTGCGCGGTGACCGGGGCATCACCTGGGCCGCCGAGGCACCACCCCACAACCCCATCGTCGCCGGCACGTGGTGGCCCGCCGACTACCGTGGCGACATGCTGGTCAGCATCGATGCGCAAGTCGCGGCCGGGCTGGGCCTCGGCATCGGCGACACCATTACCGTCAACGTGCTGGGCCGCGCCTTCACGGCCACCATCGCCAACACGCGACAGATCGACTGGCAACGCCTCGCGATCAATTTCGTGATGGTGTTTTCACCGGGAATTCTTGAATCCGCACCGCGCATGCATATCGCCATCGTTCATGCCGACCCGGCGGCCGAGGACCCACTGGAACGCGATGTCACGGATAGATTCGCGAACATCACCTCGATCCGGGTGCGCGCGGCCATCGAGACCGTGGCCACATTGGTCGACAACGTCGGGGCCGCCGTGCGCCTGACCACGCTGATCACCCTGGTCTCGGGCGTGCTGGTTCTCGCCGGTGCGATTGCCGCCGGACGCCGCCGTCGCATCTATGACAGCGTGGTCCTCAAGGTGCTCGGGGCCACGCGGCGGGACATCGTCACCGCCTATATTCTGGAGTATGGATTGCTGGGCCTCGTGACCGCGTTCATCGCGGCAATCGTCGGCAGCGTGACTGGCTGGGCCGTGGTGACCTGGCTGCTCGGGATTGACTGGACGCCCGAGCCGGTTGCGGTCATCGTCACCGCCGTGATCGGCACAATGATCACCGTCGGGGCCGGACTTGTCGGCACCTGGCGCGCGATAGGCCAGTCGGCCGCACCCTGGCTACGAAACGAGTAGGGTTGAGAAACGAGCAACGCATTACCCAAGCAAACAGGATCAAGCGTGAGCGAAGAACAGAACAAGACGGACCCATCCACCGGTACGGCGCCCGAGGCGCCATTCCACGGGGGACCGAAACCCACCCTGCACCCACCCAAGGTGCACACGATGCGCATGGGCCACCTGCCGCTGACAATTTTCGTCACCATCGCCATATCCGGTCTGTTCGCGCTGGCCTTCGAACTCGGGTCCACTCCGCCCATCGCCGGTATCGCGCTGCTCGCTCTGCTGATTGTGTTTGCGGCGGTCACGCCACGCGCCTCTGATGGCCCCGCCACCGCCGGCACCCGCTTCACGGTCGCCCGGGTCGCCATGACATGTTTGCTGGGTGGGCTCGCGGTCGTGCCCGCCGGCAGCCCGCCGGATCCGCTGCTCTGGTCGGTCGCTTTAATGGGCCTCGCGGCTGCCGGTCTCGGCGCGGCCGACGGCTGGCTCGCGCAGATCACCTATTCCAGCAGCGGCTTCAGCGAAAAACTGGGCACCATGGCCGGGGCACTCCTGGTGCTGGCATTGTCACTACTTGTCTGGCGGCTCGGCCTGGCCGGCGTCTGGGTGGTCGCAGCCGGTGCACTTGGCTTTGCCGAGGCGGCGCTGCTGGCCGGACGTCACGCCCCGCATCGCGACGTGTGGCGGGTCGGAGCTGATTTGGCCGTCCGGACGGCCCTTGCCGTCGCGATTATACCCGTAGCGCCACCGTTAGCGGTCACGACGCTGGCCGTCCTGGCGACCGCAATCGCTGTTGGCCTCATGGCCCACACGCTGCTTTATCGGCGCGGAGAGGATTCCGCGTAATCATTTGAAATCAATAAGTTAGGGTGATCATCATCACGGGAAATCCAATCGACCAGCGGTTGAATTACACCCCCGGACGCCCCATATTCTTCGCAGCTAACATCTTCGCATGACAGGGAACCCTTGGGAGGGTCACGAAACCATGGCTAATCAATTCGAACGCGGGACGGTTGTTCAAGGCCGCACCGCAGACTCCGCGCAGATCGATGAAGGCCTCCGGGCCCACATGCTGCGGGTCTATAACTACATGACAACGGGTTTGGCGCTGACGGGCATCATTGCCTATCTGGTTGCCGGCACGCCGGCACTCGCGAACGCGATACTTGGAACGCCGCTATTTTGGGTTCTGATCATTGCTCAGCTCGGCGCGGTCTTTTACCTCGGTGCCCGAATTCACAAGATGAGTTTCGCAAGCGCACAAACTGTGTTCTGGCTCTATGCCGGATTGAATGGGCTCACTTTCGCGATCTATTTCCAGATCTACACCGGTGAGAGCATTGCTCGCGTGTTCTTCATCACCGCGGCCATGTTCGCCTTCATGAGCCTGTATGGCTACACCACCAAACGCGACCTGACCCGCCTTGGTTCGTTCCTGAGCATGGGTGTCTTCGGGATACTGATCGCCATGGTCGTAAATATTTTCCTGCAATCGCCGATGATTTACTTCGCGGTTTCGGTGATCGGCGTGATCGTGTTCACGGGTCTGACCGCGTACGACACCCAGAAGATCAAGAACATGTACTACGAGGGTGACTCGTCGGAGAACGCCGGCAAGAAGGCAATCATGGGTGCGCTTACCCTGTATCTCGACTTCATTCTTTTGTTCGTGATGCTGTTGCGCCTGATGGGAAACCAACGCTGACACTCCCGGCCCAGCCTCAAAGCAATAACGCCCGGGCTCACGCCCGGGCGTTTTCTTTTGCGCCAAGGCAGGTCAGAATTCCGGCAACAACGAGATAACGGGGGAAATCATGGCCAGCCTGAAAGACAAGATCATCATACTCACCGGCGCCAGCCGCGGCATCGGCGCCGCAGCAGCACGCGAACTCGCCACCGACGGCGCCCATCTGGTGCTGTGCGCACGCAGCGCGGATGCCTGCACCGAGACCAAGGCGGCCGTCGAGGCGCTGGGCGCCACCGCCGAGACCCACGGGTTCGAGGTCGCGGACTTCGACGCCGCCAAATCCTTCATCGACGGTGTCCTGGACGAACATGGCCGGATCGACGTGCTGATCAACAATGCCGGCACCGGATTGATGGGCTCCGTCGCGGATGTGCCACCGGACGCCTATTTGGACGTCCTCAAGATCAACGTGATGGGACCGTACAATATGATCTCTGCCGCCCTGCCCTCGATGACCGCGCATGATGACGGCATCATCATCAATATCACCAGCGCCCGAGCCTTCATCCCCGATCGCTTCTACGCTGCTTACTGTTCGTCCAAGGCCGCACTGCTGTCGATGACCCAGTGCCTGCATTACGACCTGGAAGACAGCAACGTGAAGATCTTCGCCCTGTCGCCCGGTTTCACCCAGACCGATATGGTCAACGACATCTACGCCAACCCGGTGTTCCGTGCGGCTGCCCTGACACCCGACCAGGGCCAGCCGCCGGAGAGACCCGCCAAGGTGCTGGCCTGGCTCGTGCGCGAGGCCCCGGCGGATCTGGCGGGTGTCCACAATCAGGTGCAATTCAACGATCTCACCCGGCGGGCCGGGATCGAAATCGTCTGATCTGCGCTAAGGAAACGAAGCGGGGTAACATTGTGTTCATCCCGCACGGCGTATGCTGTGATCGGGGGATGGACCTCGTTCATAAACCGACATGCAGCCCGTGATGACCAACCGACTTTCGTTCAGCGAATTGCTCGACCATCATCCAGGTCAGTCCGCGCGCGAACTGGCCAGCAAAGCCTTGCGTCAGGCCCGCGAACTTATGGGCGCGGATGCAGGGGCGCTGTATCTTCTGCGCCACGAGAACGGCGCACAATTACTGGAATGCGCGGCCGCCCAGCCCGACACGGCACCCCGCGGTGAAGCGATTCCCATGGCGCATCCGGCGATCGTGACCCAGGTCGCGCGGACCGGGGAAACCCTGAAATTCGCCGATGCACCGGCAGAGGCAACCGATGTGCCGTTCGACCCGGTCATCGACGCCTGTCACGGCGTAACCGTCGGGGGCCTGATTGCGTTTGCTCTTTCCAATCATGCCGGTGAAATTGTGGGCGTCGTCACCCTCGCCAACGACGCTAGCGCCGGCCGCCGGTTTGCCGACGAACATCTGGGACTGTTGGTGCGGTTCAACCATCTGGTCGGCGCCGCACTGGAGCGCGCCGACACCCTCGAGCAGATCGGCAGCATCGACGTCGACAAACAGGAGCGAAACGAGCGACTACGCTACCAGGCGGAGGAGCTGGCACGCTTGGACGACGACGGAGACGAGGCCTTCCGAATGGCAATCTCACTCCTCGCGCGGGCAGCAGAAATTTACGACGAAGGAACCGGCAACCATGTCTTTCGGGTCAACGAGTACAGCCATTTCCTTGCCGGCACGCTTGGCCGGGAAGCCGACTATTGCCGCGAACTTCGCTATTCGGCGCAGCTCCATGATGTTGGTAAAATGGGCGTCGCACCTGCGGTCTTGCGAAAGACCGGCGCGCTGACCGAAGACGAGCGGCGCGAAATGGATAACCACACGATCTACGGCCAACGCATCCTGAGCCGATCACCACGGCTGAGCATGGCCGCCGACATTGCGCTCAACCATCACGAAAAATGGGACGGCAGCGGCTACCCGTCGGGCAAGCGGCAAGATGAAATCCCGCTGTCCGCGCGGATCGTCCAGATGGCGGATATCTATGATGCACTTCGCTCGGAACGCCCCTACAAGCCGGCTTTGGATCATGCGCGGGCGCGCGACATCATTTTACTCGGTGACGAACGCATCGATTCCGCGGGGCATTTCGACCCGACGCTCATCGAAGCCTTCGCCGACACCCACCGAAAGTTCGACGAAATCTTTCAGGCATTCGTCGACAACAGCGCAGCTCGGTAAGGCCTCGCCGTTCAGCCATACACCTCATGGGTCGGTGACATGACCTTGCCGATCCGGGGCTTAACGACGCGCGGCTTGCGGTAGATGGCCGAACAGCGCAGGACCGGCTCGCCGTCGGCGACAACAATTCCCTCGACGAAGTTCATGGTGCGCGTGCTTTTCACCAGCCGCGCATCGCATGTGACCCACTGACCGGGATAGATCGGCGCCAGGAAATCGGCCTCCAGATGGATCGTCGGTGTCAGCCCGACGACGCCCATTTCGTACATGGCCGACTGGGCCATCGCCACATCAACGAAGCTGGTCATCCAGCCGCCATGGACAACATCGCGCGGATTCAGGTGGCGGTGATCGGCGCGGAACCCGAACGTCGCCTTCGCCTTGCCGCACTTCACGAACAACGGCCCGTTGTTCACGGTGAACGGGCTGGAGAATTCGAATGTCTCGAACCCGCGCGGGGTCTTGATCGCCTGCTCGAGGCGATACTCCAGATGGTCGAGGCGATCGGCACCCCAGAAGGTCTCGCCGTCGAGCACCATGAACGGCGCGCCGAACATCCCGTCCTTCAGCGCCCGGCGGTATGCGTTATCAAGGTCCTTCTGCGCGCGGCCGTCGTTCTGTGCCGCCTGAATTTCCTTCATGCTCACCGCCACGCCACGCGCCTTGCAGGCACTGGCGAGTTGCTGGGCAGTGCGCACCTCCTTGCCGGTCCCGAAGTAGCGATGATCGACCGCCCGCGCGAAGGTCTTGGCCAAGCCCGGGTCCTTGCGCTGCAGACGCCAGAACACCAGGCGATGGAGCGTCGCGCCATAAGGCGGCACCTCCGGCGGGAAGCTGACCGGCAGGCCATTCATTTCGCATGTGCGCGGGAAGTCTTTCATGTTGTGGGCAAACTTGGCCGGCTGATCACGCGGCGAGGTCGCCTCGTGATGGCTCAGGATCGCCGGCAATGACACGCAATTCCATTCGACCTCACGGCCCCAGCGTTCCCCGATCGCATCGATCCGGTTCATCGCGACATAGGAGTAGGCGGATACGAAATCGAAATAAAATTTGATTGGTGCTGACATGCTGTCCCTCGGGATACGAATTTTTCTCTGCGGCGCGGATGTTGCGCTCAACTGCTGTCGGATCGTGAATCGTGGTCGACAATATAGTCGGATATTTTCGCCGCTGTCGCGGTCAGCACGCCGGCCAATCGCGTGACACGCGCCGGATCAAACGAGGTTTCGAGACCCGACACGGAAAGTGCCGCAATCGCCCGACCCGACGCGTTCATGATCGGTGCCGCAACACCGGTGAGGCCTATGGTCATCTCGCCTTCATCCACGGCATATCCCTGCACCCGGATGCCCGCCAACTCACGCAACAACGCCTCAACATTGGTGAGCGTCCGGGCCGTGTGAGCGTGGGGCGGATGCTGGCGATAGAGTTGCCGCACTTCGTCCGCCGCCAGCCAGGCGAGCATGGCTTTGCCGCTGCTAGTCGCGTGGGCGTCGAGGCGCGTCCCCATGGCGGTTGAATCGGGCTGGCCGTCGGATGTTTCTACCTTGTCGAAATAGACAATTTGCGGGCCCTCAAGGGCTGCCAGTCGGACCGTCTCGCCCAGATCGCCGGCGAGGCGACGAATAAACGGCCGCGCATGATGGGAGACAGTCTCGAGCTCGTTCTGCCGGTGCCCGAGAGCAAATGCCTTGTAACCCAACGTATAGCTGCTGTCGGCCTCGTTCTTGTAGATCCAACCCGTCCGGGTCAGCACGGCGAGCATGCGAAAGACAGTTGCCCGGTTGAGGCCGGTCTCGCGCACGATGACGGCGAGCGGGACTGGATTTTCCGCCGCGTCCACACATTCGAGAATCGCGAAGCTGCGCTCCGCCGACTGGTTCTGGTAGCGGGGTCCGGACATGTCGGCGGGCGTGATCAGACTTCGCGGACGGTTTGCAGCAGCGGCTCGCGGCGGACCAGCCACCAGCCATATTGCTCGGGCCATTCCGCATAGTCCGGATCTGCCCCCAGCTCATGCGCCATATGGTGCGGCCAATGGGGGTTGTAGAGAACCTCGCGGCCGACGGCGACCAGGTCGGCCGCCCCGGACGCCACAAGATCTTCGGCCACATCCGCATCCAGCACCAGCCCGACGACCATGGTCGAAATGCCCGCCTCGTCGCGAATCCTCGACCCATATGGCCCCCGGAAGCCCTGATCGCGCGGCCCCATGGCCGCGGTCGCGAGGCCCGAGATACCGCCCGAGGAACAATCGACGACATCGACGCCGCGCGCCTTCAGCTCCCCCGCCAGTGCGACGGAATCATCGAGCTGCCAGCCCTCCTCGCTGCCATCCGCATCGACAGCGGAGATACGCACGAACAGGGGCTTGTCGTCCGGCCAGACCGCGCGAACCTTCTCGGCCGTTTCCAGGGTGAAGCGCATGCGGCCGGCCAGATCACCGCCATAGGCATCGTTGCGATGGTTCGAAAGCGGAGACAAAAATGAATGCGCGAGGTAGCCGTGGGCCGAATGAATTTCCAGCACCTCGAATCCGGCATCCACTGCATGCCCGGCCGCCGTGGCGAAACTCGCCTGAATATCGGCGATCTCCGGCAGCGAAATTTCCGCCGGCATCAGCCATCCGTCCTTCACCGGTTCCGCGCTGGCGGCGACGATGTCCCAGTTTTCCTCGCCCCGGGCCCGGTCGGTATCATCGATGGGCCCGTTGCCGTGCCACGGGCGCTGCATGCTCGCCTTGCGCCCGGCATGCGCAATCTGGATGGCCGGCAGGGCGCCATTCCGGCGCAGGAACGACGTGACCGGTTTCAGGACCGCCGCATGTTCGGCCGACCATATCCCGAGATCGCCGTGGGTGATCCGGCCGCGCGGCTCGACCGCCGCCGCCTCGGTGAACACGGCCCCGGCACCGCCGAGTGCGAATTTTCCCAGATGCACGAGATGCCAATCGCTCGCCATGCCGTCATGCGCCGAATAGGTGCACATCGGTGAAATCACGATTCGGTTGCGAAACCGGGTGCCGCGAATATCGAGCGGTGAAAACAACGATGTGGATGAAGGCTTGGATGTGGACACGGAAAAACTCCTTGAGAAATCAAAGACAACAGATTCGGGACCCCTAGTCTTTACCGCTGCCGAGCGCCTTGAGAAGCTTCAAAAGTGTCGCGTCTCGGTCCGTGGTCAGTTCACCGATCGAGCGGCCATGCGCCTCAGCATCCACTCCGTCGATGATCTTTTGCTTCACTTCGTCGGTGAGTTGCGGATCTCCCAGCGCTTCCCAGCGGCGCTCCTGGCTCGGCCCGAGATTCTCGAGATAACGCCGGATGCCGCCGTCACCACCGCCAAGATGATAGGTCATGTGCGGCCCCATGAATGCCCAGCGCAGGCCGGGGCCGCCGGTGATCGCCTTGTCGATATCCTCGACCGAGGCATAGCCCTCCGCGACCAGATAGACTGCCTCGCGGTACAGCGCGGCCTGCAGCCGGTTCACCAAGTGGCCTGGGATTTCCGCGCGCAGGCGGATCGGCGTCTTGCCGATTGCCTCATAGAACGCCATCGCCTGATCGACGGCCCAGGTCTCGGTCTGCTTGCCGCCGCCAACCTCGACCACGGGCATCAGATGGGGCGGGTTGAAGGGATGTCCGAGCACGATCCGGCCCGGATGGGCCGCCAGATGCTGATACTCCGACACGGGCAATGCCGTCGAACTCGACGAAATCACCACGTCCTCGGGAATATCCCGGTCGATCTCGGCCATCAGACGCGCCTTGATCTCCGCGTCTTCCGGGCCGCTTTCCTGGACGAACTGCACCCCGTCCAAGGCCTCGGTGATCCGGTCATGACAAGAAAGATTGTCCAGCGACGCGCCGTCCGCCAGGCCCAACTCTGTCATGAGTGGCCAGGCACGGGCCACGAACGCCGTTACATTCTCGGCATATCCATCCATCGGATCCCAGCAGCGGACATTGAGCCCCTGCGCCAGGAAATAAGCCGCCCATGACGAGCCGATGGTGCCGGCACCTATCACTGCGACCGTAGATAGGCTGTTGTTTTCGCTGACCATTTCTAAAACACCTTAAATTATATATGGTTAACAGGAATTTACCGCGTTTACTTCACTCAGAAAGTCGCGATAATTGAACTCGGCGAGACGAACAAAACTCACACAACAGCCTGGAGGGCGGCTTGAAAAAGCCCGATACCGTGCCCGTGAGTCATAATGGATTATACCCTGGCGGGGTGCGGACATTCCGCGCAATCCGGCATACTGAAACACAACTCGCGACCTTTCTTATCGGCGCGGCAGTTCTATTCGCCTGTTTGCTGCTGTCGACATTGGTGCATGCACAGCAGTTGACTGTCTCACCGGCGTGGACCGTCGTTCAAGTCTCCGGCGAGGTCCGGGTTCGGGCTGCAGTTCAGGATCAGCCTGAAACACCCTGGCAAACCCTGGAAACAGGGACGCTAATCGCCGAAGCAAGCGAGATCGAGACCGGCCCGAACGGCCTGGCAAGGCTAACGCGCGGCGAAGACATCATCCGAATAATGCCCGCCTCGCGTCTTGCCGTACCGCCGCGTCCGGCAAATTCGATCTTCACGAGAATCCGGGTTCTCTTCGGCAAGGCCTTCTTCGATGTGGACAAGCGACCCGGACAGGAGTTCGAGGTCCAGACGCCCTATCTCGCCGCGATCGTGAAGGGAACGTCCTTCAGTGTCTCGGCGACCAGCCAGCGATCCCGGGTCAATGTCGCGGAGGGCCGTGTTGGCGTGACAGCGCTGAATGGTCAATCCGTGACGATCGGCCCGGGCGAATCAGCGCGCGTCACATCCCAACCGGGTAGCGGCGTCTCGACCGAACCCCTGGCGCCAGGCGAGTTCGACGATCCCGCACCCGCGAGCGATGACGGCGGACCGGATGGAAACGGCGAACAGCGCGGTGAAAGCCGTGACAATCAGGACGACCGGGATCAAGCAAAGGCGGACAATCCCGGCAAGGGTCGTGCCGACGCACCGGGAAAAGGTCGAGGTAACGCAAAAAGGCAAGGCACCGGCAAGCCTGTTGTGATTTCAAAGTCACTCGGCAGCATCAAGCTCGACTCATCGTCAGCCACAGGTGGGTTGGTCGGTAACGCAGAACGCAAGCTTGCAAATGGCCGGAGCAGTGACGTCGGCGGGACCGGGACATCGAGCGTATTCAACGCAAATCTAGGCTCCATCAGCGCGAACGGGAACGGAAACGGAAACGGAAACGGAAACGGAAACGGGAATGGAAACGGGAACGGAAACGGAAACGGAAACGGAAACGGGAACGGGAACGGGAATGGAAAGTAGATACGCCGCCCCCGGAACAGCCGGATGACAACAAAATCCGTCCGTTTTCTGCGTCAGTTTGGCGTGCCTGCGATCATCTTCCTGATTGTCTGTAGCGTATTCATTGGGCGTGGTTTCGAGATTGTCGAAAACCCCTTGATCGACTTACGCCTCAGTACGCAAACACGTACGGCAAGCCCGGATGTTGTGGTGGTTGCCATCGATCCCAAGAGCCTTGCCGCTCTGGGTGCATGGCCCTGGCCTCGCTCCCGGCACGCAGAAGTTATCGACCGGCTACACCAACTCGGTGCGAACTTGATCGCCGTTGACATCGATCTCAGTTCCGCTGGCGATCCCGCCGACGACAGGGCTTTGGCCGAAACTCTCGCGCGCTATCGCGAGAACACAATCCTGGCCGCCTTCACCCAGCAAGAGAAACCCAGCGCCCAGTTGCCGACAAGGCTGTTGAGCCAGCCATTGGACATGTTCCGCGCGCCGGCCGGCGTCGCCACAATCGTCTTGCGACCGGACGCCGACGGACGCATCCGTCGCATGCCATTGTTCGAAGATACGGGGAAAACTCTCGCGCCAACCTTTTCAACAGCCCTGGCCTCGGGCTCCGCCGGACAACCACCGCTTTTCTACGTCGACCTGAGCTTCGATCCGGCCACCGTTCCAATGCTGTCCTATATCGATGTGCTGAACGGCGATGTGCCGGCAGAAACAGTGCGGGACCGCCAGGTTGTGATCGGCGTCACGTCGAGTCAGCTCGGTACCCATGTTCCCGTACCGCGCTACAGGGCCCTGCCCGCAACCCTCGTGCATGTGCTCGCGGCGCAATCCCTTCTCAACGGCCGCGCGCTTGTACGGCCAACCAGCCTGTTCACACTTCTTGTCACGGCGGTTCTTGTATTCGGTCTCTGGCAACTGTCGCGACGCAGTCAAAAGCTCGCACGGACCGCCCTGTTATGTGGCGGCGTGATCGCGGGATCATTTGGCCTGTCCTTCGCGGTGTACGCAGCATCACCAGTTCTGCTCGACACCGCACCATGGATGTTCGCGGCGTTCCTTGTATTTATCGCAGGCACGATCGAGCAACTTCATCGTGAGAGGCAGCGGATTGTCGCTCTGGCGCGCGAACAGCGAACCTCTTCGCGGTTCATGCAACTTGTCTTCAACACGATCGGAGAAGCTGTTCTGACGGTCGACATGCATGCCAATATTCTTTCCGCAAACGCAGCGGCGCTGCGCATGTTCGGACAATCACGCAAGGCGATGCTCGGACAGGACATCAGAGTTTTTTTCCCCACGCACCTCAACGACGGAACATTTTCCGACAACTTCAGCCAGCAACTGGCCACAACCGACCGGCCCAAACGGCGCGTGGCCCAGCGATCGGGCGGCACAGTATTTCCGGTCGACGTCACGGCCCGCGAACTGACATCAGGGCAACCAGGCTTCGTGATCACGGTCGAAGATTTGTCTGAGTATGTCGAAGCCGAAAACCAGCGAGACACCATCCAGCGCCAGCTCCTGGATGCCATGGAGAGCTTTGGCGAGCCGTTCGCAATGTTCAACGCGAGCGACCGGTTGATTGTCTGCAATTCCGCCTTTCGCAGACTCCATTCCGAAAACCCCGACATATGCGAGCCCGGAACACCATTCGCGCAAATCCTCGGCACAGCAATGCGGTCCGGCTTGTTCGACATCACCGAGCAGGAAGAGGAAGGGTGGCGAACCCAACGACACGAACTCCGTGCCGGCACTACCCGAAAACTCGTACGGACCATCCCAATCAGCGAGAACCGCTGGCTGAGGGTCGTGGACCAGAAGACATCCGAGGGTGGGTTTATCACCATCCTGTTCGATGTGACCGACACCAAACAGCACGAACAATCACTCGCGCGCGCGAAGAACGATGCCGAGGTGGCGAATCTCGCGAAGTCCCAATTCCTGGCGAATATGAGCCACGAACTGCGAACGCCACTCAATGCCGTGATCGGATTTTCCGAGATGATGATTCAGGAGATACGCGGGCCCATCGAGAACCCGCAATATGCCGGCGACGCGCAGGCGATACATGAAAGCGCCCACCATCTCCTCCGGATCATCAACGACATTCTCGATTTATCGCAAATCGAGGCCGGCACGCTCGTCCTGGACGAACAAGAAACAGACATTTCCGAGTTGCTGGCGTCGGTTTGCCGGTTACTTGATTCTCATGCCCGATCGATCGACTTAGAACTGGACTTGAATATCGCCGAAAACCTTCCATCGCTTTGGGTGGACCCTCGCATCACCAAACAGGTGTTCATCAACCTGCTTTCAAATGCCGTCAAATTCTCTCACGCTGGCGCGTCGGTTACGATCGACGCCAGTCACCTACCATCCGGCGAAGTAGAGATTTCGGTAGCCGATACCGGAATGGGAATCGCCCCAGAGCATCTCGATGTCGCGTTCGAGCCGTTTGGCCAGGTGGAGAATGCCTTGACGCGAACCCATGATGGGGTCGGTCTTGGGCTTCCCTTGTCCAAGATGTTCTGTGATGCGCTGGGTGTGGAGCTATTGTTCGACAGCGCGCCAAATCGTGGCACAACCGTCAAAGTACGCTTCCCGGCCGACCGCATTCACGGATTTCGAGTGGCTAGCGAATAAGCGCGGGCGACGGCAATCGACTGACGATAGCGCGCACGTGATGGGGTCGCGTTGCTCGGCCTGTTACAATGATGCAACGACGCGCCACAGAGCGCCATACACGAGCGCTATCCATCAGGGGAAACAACATGCCCACATACGTCACCGCCGCGCTGACCATCACCGACCCGTCCTGGATCGAGCCCTATGGGCCGCCCGTCCACGCGCTGGTCGCCAAGCATGGCGGGCGCTACCTCGCCCAGACACCCGACGTGAGGAAGATGGAAGGCGATGCCGATGTGCCGAACGTCATCGTCCTCCTCGAATTCCCCAACCCGGCCGCCGTCGAGGCCCTCTACGCGGACCCGGAGTACAAACCCTGGATGGAATCCCGCAATGCCGGCTCTAATGGTCCGGTTTTGATGTTCGACGCGCTCTAGGAGACATCAGCCTCCGCATTAGTTCGCGACGGGCGTCCCGGCGATCCCGCTGCGCAGATCCTTGCATGTAAAGAAGTGGCAATCCTCGTCCGGCGAGATCGTGACCGAGTGCACGGTGTTGGCCGGGATGTAGATCAGCTGACCCGGGCCGACATCGGATTCCTGACCATCCACCGTCGCATGCAAGCGCCCCTGCAGCAGGTATATCCACTGCTCGTTTGGATGGGTGTGGGGGGCCGAAGTCTGGCCCGCGGGCAGGGTCATAATCCCGACCTGGGTCAACTCGCCCTCAACCACGGGCCCGAATGTCTCGGCATATCCCGGACCGGCGTCGAGCCCCTGCAATTTGTCGACGTCGAACACATACGCACCGTCACCGGCCTTGTAGGCCCCTTCGGTCTTGGTTTCGGCATTCGCCATGATTGATCCTCCCTGGTTGTTCAGTTCCCGCGAAGCCGCTTTGGTCGCGTCGCCGGTTTTTCTGCACCCCACAATAGCGTCAGTGCCAAGCGAGAACCACTCTCGGCACCTGCGAAAACATAAACAGCGGCATCTGCTGCCCACGCCAAAAATTTCACCGAAATTCCGTCGAATTTGAGTGGACGAAACAACCGAACCATCGGCGTTTTTCAATCAAAGACAGGATCATGTTTATCCAATGCTGCTTGGCGATTGTGGCACTTGGAATCTAGCCTCCGCACTGAACATTCCCGAGATCGGGACCTGTAATTCGACCCGGAGATCTCCATGAACATCCTTGCACTGACCTCTCAAAAAGGGGGTTCCGGCAAGACAACGCTCGCCGGGCATCTTGCCGTCGCGGCCGAAGCCGCCGGCGCCGGTCCCGTCGCGGTGATCGACACCGACCCGCAAGGTAGCCTGACCGACTGGTGGAACGAGCGGCAGGCCTCGACGCCTGCGTTCCTGCACGCCTCGGTCGCCACGTTGGACACCGATCTGGCACGGGCCCACGACCTCGGCTTCAATCTCGTAATTATCGACACGCCGCCGGCGATCACCGACATGATCGAGCAGGTCATCGCTCTGTCGGACCTCATCGCCATACCCACCCGGCCCAGCCCCCATGATCTGCGCGCGGCGGGCACGACGATCGCCATGGTGGAAGCCGTGGCCAAACCCCTCGTTTTCATCATCAATGCCGCCAACCCGCGCGCCCGAATTACCGGGGAAGCGGCTGTCGTCCTGTCGCAGCACGGCACCGTCGCCCCGGTGATGATTCACCAAAGGACCGATTTTGCCGCCAGCATGATCGACGGGCGTACGGTGATGGAGTTGCCGCGCGCCGGGAAGTCCGCCGCCGAAATTTCCAGCCTGTGGAGTTACCTCAATGGCCGTCTGACACAGCGCAGCGCGCCGACAATAATCTCCGACGGGTTCGCCCGCCTGTCCCCCGGGCGCCCCAACGGCGAGACGCGTTGGAACGGCGTGTCATGAGCAACGAATTCGTGGTGCGAAAGGGTGCTGCGGTTCCCGCCGCAACCCATCCCGGCGACGCGGCGAGGTTTCACGCGCGGCGAACAATCATGCTCCCGGCGATCAACCTTCACGTGACGGCAATACAAACGGAGGCAGCAATCGCGCGAGGCCGGTCGCAACCGCCGCGCGTCGCACGCCTGACCGGGGCGGCCACTACGGAAAAGCGAAAGTTTACGTTCCGGATCGACACAGCGCGCCACGCTGCATTTTGCCAGGCGGCCGAGTCTCGAAACATCAGCCGGCAGCGGTTGCTGACGGAGGCGCTCGATGCCCTTCTGCGCCAGATGGGTCATGCATCCGACATGGTGCCCCCCCCACTCTCCGGGGGTGACCAACACCACCTTCAAAACGGGCGACGTCGCGCTGTCGCAACATGACGGCGCCGCAGCCCTGCGGCCACTTTTGTGAAAACTCTCGAAGACGCCGAAATCAGAGGGTGCGAGATGACGAAGTGGGAGCCGACAATGACCAAGCTTGATCAAACTGCCCGCAATGATCGGGAGACAACCGTACACCGCGCGCCCGCAGCCTCGCTGACCGGGGTGTCAATCCGCAGCGCCGCGCGCCATTCGGCGCCAACCAGCGATTTCAGTGGCGACGCAACGCGTGCCGTCCCTACACCTCTCCCGAACAGGGACAGCGTGCCACCAATCATCGAGATTTGCGCCGAAGAATCCAAACCGGCCCGAAGCAGGGCCTTCCCGTCGGTGCAGACACGCCCCCCCGAGACGATCGATGCTACAGCAGCCCGCCATCCAAGCGTGGCGCCGTCGGCCATCATCGATCTCTGGGAGCATCTGGCAGCCGACCGTCTGCGCCCGAAGATGTCCGACGTCGATCCGGTCACGATCGCCGGTCAATGGCCCAACAGTCTCCTGCTACGCGTGACGCAAGGCGGCCGACGCCCCGGCCTGGAAGTTGCCCACATGTTCGCACCGCCTGCCGGCGGTCCCACATCCGCAATCCCGATCGATGCCATGACCGTCGACTGGATCGTCAGCCTGGGGCGCGAGGTGGTGATCACCGGCGGGCCGGTCCACGAAACCGACGCGGTGCCCACGGTGGCCGGCCCGATCAGCTGCGGCGTGATCGCACTACCTTTCGGTCCCGAAGCAGGCGTCGATCATGTGCTTTGCCATTTGTATCGTGTCGACGACCGGGTGGTCGAAGGCGAGATCGACGTGGAACTCAGCATGCCACCGCGTGACCGAACCGGGATCAAACGCCTGTTCGGGCGGTAAACCGACCTCAAAACCCCAACACGATCATTTTCTTTGTCCGGTCGGCGGGACTAGCCGTGCTATGACGCGGGCATGAACCGCGCAGCACTCCTCCTGATCGCGAGCCTCACCGGGCTCGGCGCTCTCTACACGATTTATCTGACCGTGACCGGCGATGACGGCCTCACAGCCTGGCGCGCCGCGCGTGCCACTGTCGCCGTACTGGTGATCGGCACCACCGTGGTCACGTGGCGCCAACTCATCCGACCGACCCATGATCAGGCCCGCATTCTGAAACGCGCCGCGCTGGTCGCACTCGTCATCGGCGTTGTCGGGCTTGGCGCGAACGCATTCGTCGGCGGCACCACCAACGCACCGGACGGCCCCGTATTCGTGCTGTCACTACTGCTCATCCTGCAGGCGTTCCTGACCATCGGCCACGCCTCCCGACCGACCTGATCCGGCGCCATGTCCGTCAGCGGTTCTGAATCGCGTATCAACGGTAACCTCCGCGGCATCTTCTGGATGGCGACGACCGGCATCCTGTTTGTCGGGGTGACCGGCATGGTGCGCCATCTCGGCACCGACATGAGCCCGGTCCAGGCGGCCTTCATTCGATATCTGTTCGGCCTCGTGCTTCTGATACCCGTATTTTTTCGGATCAACAGCTTCTCTCGCGAACGCTCGATACTCGGCCTGCATGCAGTTCGAGGAATTCTCCACGGATGCGGCGTCATGCTGTGGTTTTTCGCGATGGCCCGAATTCCCATCGCCGAAGTCACCGCACTCGGCTTCACGTCACCCATTTTCATCACGATTGGTGCCGCGCTATTCCTCGGCGAACGCCTGCATTTACACAGGGTCGGTGCCGTCCTCGTCGGGTTCGGAGGCGCGCTCGTCGTTCTCCAGCCGGGATTCCAGGCAATCAATCTCGGTTCGATCGCGCAGTTGGTGGCCGCGCCGCTGTTTGCGTGCTCGTTCCTGATCGCCAAACGCCTGACACGCACGGAATCGAGCCCCGCGATCGTCGCCTATCTGTCGATCTTCGTCACGCTTACCCTGTTGGGGCCGGCCATGCTGGTGTGGCGCACCCCTACGCTCGTCGAACTTGGCTGGTTGCTGGCAATCGCGTCGGCGGCGACAGCAGGCCATTACACGCTAATGCAGGCCTTTCGGTTCGCCGATATCACGGTCACCCAGCCGATCCAGTTTCTGCAACTGGTATGGGCGACGTTGCTGGGCCTGATATTATTCGGTGAGCAGCCGGAAATCTGGACCTGGGTCGGCGGCGGCCTCATCGTCGCCAGTGCCACCTATATCGCGCACCGGGAGAGCCGCGCGAAACGCAGCAACCCGAAACAGGCCACCAGCACCTAACGGAACAAAGCCTAGCGAAAAACAACAGACGCTGCGGCCAGCACCAACATCGCCAACGCGCCGAGCCCGACAACGGATAGAACCGCCGCAAGCATCAACCGGCTCGACGCGGGGCGCTCTTCGCTTTTTGCCTGCTCGTCCATCGATCGGTTCCTCGGGCGCAAAATTTCTCAGATAACGCCGAAATGCAGTTCGGCCACGCGTGCGCGCATTGTATGCTAGTGCGACGTTTCGATCGACCAGTGAGGTCCCTTTGGGTTTCGTTTTCAATATGGGGTTCTTCGCGGCGGCGTTCGTGCCGAGCTTTCTGGTCAGCCGGATTATCTTCCGGCTCACCAAGAAATGGGAGGGCAAGCTCTCCCGCCTCGTCGCCACGAATATCGCCTCGGCGATCATCTGCATCGCTGTTTTTCTGGCCGCCGGGGTCTGGTTCGCCGGCGGGTTCGAATTCCCCTGGCTGTTCGGCATTCTGAACTACGCTGCGGCGCAAGCGATCTGGTTGGCAGTGGATATTTACTCCGACTGGATCAACGACCGCATCGAGGGTCGGGGTCAAAAGGCCTAGCAGCGAAGACACGGGAGCACATGATGGGAACGGACGGGACAGGCGCCAGCAACGCCGACATTGATATTGGCTCTTTCTGGCAGGCCGTCGGCCAGCGTGCGGTTGCGGCGACCATTGTCACCGCGCGCGGGAGCGCTGGACCGGCTGGTTTTCTCGGCCTTTCGGCCACCCATGTCTGTGCCGACCCGCCGACCATGTTGGTGTCGATCGACGCCCGCACATCCGCGCTCGGCGCCATCCGGGACTCCGGCCACTTCGCGATCAATTATCTGCCACGCGGCGCCGAAGAGGTGGTCGATCTATTTTCCGGCAAGAGCGACGTCAAAGGCCCCGACCGGTTTGATGGCAACCGCTGGTCCGCGCTCGCGACCGGCGCACCGGTTTATAAGGGCGCCGTCGGCGTCATGGATTGCCGGCTCGAGGAAACCCTGGAACGCCACGGCACCATTCTGGCGATCGGCCATGTCGTCGCCATCGGCGGAGACCCCGAGGCAGCACCACTGGTGTATTTCCGCGGCGGTTATCTCGACTAGGGATTATTGCGCGGCTTCGTCCGAGGCCACAAAGAACCGGTTCTCCGGGCGCGGCAGGCCCATATTCTCGCGTAGTGTCTTGCCGGCATATTCGCGCCGCAGCAGGCCGCGCCGCTGAAGCTCCGGCGCCACCCGGTCCACAAACAGATCGAGCCCCTCAGGCAGGAACGGGAACATAATCGTAAACCCGTCGCACGCGTCGGTTTCGAGCCATTCCTCCATCTGGTCGGCAATCGTCTCGGCCGTGCCGACCATGGCAAGACCCGAATAACCGCCCATCCGCTGGGCCAGCTGGCGCACGGTGAGGTTCTCCTGCTCGGCCATTTTGATTGCCCTCGCGCGCCCGCTCTTCGACGCGTTGCTCTCCGGGATATCTTCGGGCAGCGGGCCGTCGAGATCGAATGTGGAGGCGTCATGCCCGAGCTGAATTGAGAGCGAAGCGATCGCGCTATCAAGATGCACCTTCGAATCGAGGACCGCGCGTTTCTCACGCGCCTCTTCAACGCTGTCGCCAACGACCACGAGGCAGGCCGGCAAAATTTTCAGATGACCGGGGTTGCGCCCAAGCTTCGTCATCCGGCCTTTCACGTCGGCGTAGAATTCGCGCCCGTCCTCGATCGTCCGCTGGGCCGCAAAGATCGCCTCGGCGGTCTCGGCGGCGAGCTGACGCCCGGCCTCGGATCCCCCCGCCTGAACAATGAGCGGCCAGCCCTGAACCGGGCGCGCAACATGGAGCGGGCCGCGCACCGAGAAGAACTCACCCTTGTGATCGAGGGTATGAATTTTATCGGGATCGAAGAACACCCCGGATTCAACGTCACGGATAAAGGCATCATCGGCCCAGCTATCCCAAAGGCCCGTGACCACATCGTAGAACTCGCGGGCCCGGGCGTAGCGCTCACCATGGTCGAGATGCTCCTCGAGACCGAAATTCTTCGCCGCATCGGGGTTCGATGTGGTGACGATGTTCCAGCCTGCGCGTCCGCCGCTGATATGGTCGAGCGAGGCAAAGCGGCGCGCCACGTGAAACGGTTCATCAAAGGATGTCGAGCCGGTTGCGATCAGGCCGAGGTTTTCGGTGGCCATCGACAGCGCCGACAACAGGGTAAAGGGCTCGAACGAGGTCGCGGTCGAACTGCGCTTCAGGGCGTCCATCGGCATGTTCAGCATCGCCAGATGGTCGGCCATGAAGAAGGCGTCGAACTTCGCTTCTTCCAGGCGCTGGGCGAATTTCACGATCGCCGGAAAGTTGAAGTTGGCATCGGGTGTGCCGCCCGGATAGCGCCACGCACCGGTGTGGATGCTGATCGGGCGCATGAACGCCGCGAGATGCATTCGGCCGTTGTCTGTCATGGCTACCTCATTGGATTCCGGTCGGAGACGAAAAACAAAATAGTCCCCCAAGCCATGAGGTCAAAACGACATTACAGCGCACCGAAGGCGGGCGGCGGCACACGGCGGTTCGAGGCCGCCTCGTAGGCCGACGCGACCTTCAGCGAAATATCCTCCATGCCCGGTTCGGCCCGGAAGGTCAGCGAGAAGGGCAACCCGGGTTCCGGCAGCTCCGTTGCGACATCGGAGTGATGGCTCTCGTAGCGCATGCCATCGTCGGACAGCTTGAACACCGGGTCATAAACAGTGGTGACAAACCCGGCCGGGATCAGGACTTCCGTCAGGCCGGCGTTGGGCCCGTAGAGCGATTCCAGCGCCAGGTTGTTCGGCCCGCCCGCCGGCTGGTGCGCGCCACCGATGACGGCCGGTGCCCAGGGCGTGTGCAAGCGTACGAGGCAATCGAGCTTGTTCTCGAGAATTACCATCATGTCGATACGCCGCAACAACTCACGGAGCATGATGCGCTCGTCGACACCCTGGCGCTGCCCCAGCTTGTTGCGTGGATCGGCTGTCTCCTCCCAGTTTTTAAACCCGGCCCGGTGATCGTCGCCCCAGAATTTCGAGCGCTTGTTCAGTTCCGACCAGGTGGCGAGCGTCTCCTCGAAGCCCATGGCCGCCCAGTCGGTGCTGCGTCGCATCAGATACTGCGCGATGTGAAACTGGAACGTGTGGGCCAGCGCCTGAGGCTGGATGTTGCGGATGTCGAAATCTACTGGCGGCTCGATCCGGCCTTCCGACAGGCCGACGAAATACTCGATCGGCGTCATGTCACCGGACCCGAACACCTTGCCGGGCGCGAACTCGGTCGGCACGATCGCCGCCGCGAACTCGGGATATAGCGGCGTGCCATCGGGCTTCAGATAAAACATCAGATTGGGCATGAAGATGCCCACCATGCGGCAGAGTGCGGTACGGAAATCGACCGTCATCTGCTCACAGTCGGGGTCGGGTACCCAGCTGGAATGCGTGGATTCGACCAGGGTCGCCCCGAGTTTTTCGGCCAGCACCGCCTTGATCTCGGCTGCCGCCGCAGTCGTGATCGGCCCTTCGGACTTCGAACCCGGCGTGGCGATCATGGACTCGCGGATGACGCCGATGCGCATCCCGGCGAGCGCCCCCGGCGCGCCGTCGGCGATGTGCTTGGCATAGCCGTCGAGCACCCCCGAACGGGGCACCGCCGTCCACGGGTCGCGCGGATCGTAGTAGCCGATCTCGGGGTCTTTCAGCGCATCGAGCACCTTGGCCGAATCCTCGACCCGCCGGCACAGGATGCCCGTGCGGTCGCACTGGATATCGGCACCGATCGCGTTGCCGTGAAACGAGATCAGCGCCTTGTGCGGCAGGATCAACGCGACCGAATTGTGATTGGCCGGCCCCCGGGTCGAAGCCCGCGTCTCCTCGCCGAGGCTCGCCATCACCAGGTTTGCCGAGACCGACACGCCGGACCCGGACGACGAGCCCAGCGAGGCCGCGCGCGTCGTATCGTATGGATTGGCCGGATTGCCGGCCCAGGTCGAACGCTGGTAGCCGACCGTCGACGGCAGCACCCGTTCGCGCTTATGCGGTCCGCCGGGGTCCCCCGCGCGACCGTTATATTCCGTCAGCACCGCCTTGGCGAAAATGATCGCGCCCTTGTTGCGTAGCTGCTCCACCAGCGTGTGATCGCGGGCCGGGAAGTCGATGTCGTAGGCGGCGTCGGCACCGCCGGTCGAGCGCATGTCCTTGGTGTCGAACGGGTCCTTGAACGAGAAGACCACGCCATACATCGGCATCGCATCAAGATCGGGGTTGGCTCCGTATTCGGCGTCGAGCTCGGCCGCGCGCTCTAACGCGTCGGGCATCTGGCGAAACATCTCGCAGACCGGCGGTGCACCCGCCGGCAGCGGACCCTCGGACGGATGCCGGTCGAAATCGCCTTTGCAGGTGACCGACCGCTCGCCGCGGATGTTCAATGTCTGCAGGGCGTTGAGCTGCCCGCCCTTCGGAACACCGCGGAGCATACCGAACTGCTGCTGCGCGTCGGGGTCCGACGATGTGGGCTCCATGCGGCCATATTCCAGCGGCGGGCCGGCATACTTGTCGAGGTCGGGCAGAACATCAGACGCCGCCACGGTCTCGGTCGGAAATGTCAGGGAAGCCCCAGCGCGCACAGTGCCGGTCTCTTCGGGTACAGGCATACCATCTTCCGTGACAAGCACGCTCGCCACGCCGTTATAGGCCTTCGCCCGGTCGATATATTGCTGCACCACCGCGACCAACGTCGTGCTGCCATCACGGATGGCCGCGTGCAGATCATCGATCGTCGCTTCGACTACGTCGAACGACGCGTCGGATTTTCCTGGAACCTTGGCCATGAACTTCCCCCATCCAATTTTTCCAATAGTGGAATGGATAGGGGCAAAAATCCAGCGGCCAGAGCGTGCGGCATGACCGGGGCCGACGCGGCCTCGATCATGCACAGACTCGCCTACTCAACCGGATGAAAATCGAATCCCTGGTCGGCGAAGAAGAAGAACTCACACGGCGTATCCGACACGCACGCCGTGGCGTGTGCGGAACCCGCCGGCACATACCAGTACGACCCCGCGCCCAGTTCCGGCGCCGCTGTCTCGCCCTTGAACGGATTGGTCATCACGCCCTTTACGACGATGCCGTGATACGCCCCGGTGTGGGTATGCACGGGCGTGATGAAATTGGCCGGGAACTTGCCGAACGTCCCGTGCTGACCGGTCGCCCGGTCGCCGAACGCCGTGGCCATGCGGATGGCGGGATTGATGTTTTCGAAGTTCAGGCTGGCGGCGGGCATCGCGACTTCCTTCTTCTCGTCGAACGCTGAATCCGCCTGCGCGGCGATCGGCGACAAGGCCGCCTGCATGAGTACAGCCGCTACCGTTGAATACTCTCTGATCGATCGAACCATGGATCGACACTCCTGTGAACGTTGAAAGGAGATACAACCATCTGTGAAAACATGAGCCAAAATAATGACTGTATTCGCGTATAAACAAACTTATCGTCCATTTTTCCGTCTGTTTTCGGACATTAAATAGAGCTGCGACTATGCTACGCCGAACCACCGGGTAACCCATGACCGACACGCTGAGCGACGTGCTGCGCCTGATACGGCTGAAGAGCTGCGTGTACTTCGCGCGCGACTTCCGCGCCCCGTGGGGCATGGGCATGGACGGCGGTACGTTCGCCCAGTTCCATGCCGTGCTGCGTGGCAACTGCGTGGTCACCCACGCCGGCCGGTATATGTCCGGATCGGCGGGCGATGTCTTCCTGTTCCCTACGGGCGATGCCCATCAGATCGCGGATGCCCCCGACCGTGCCGCGGTGCCGGGGCCGACCTTCATGGAATCGCTGGCGACCGACACACCTCTGTTTATGGATGGCGGGGCGCCGACCCGCCTGCTTTGCGGCCACTATGAATACCGCAACGATATCCGCCATCCGCTGATCGACGAACTGGCGCCGGTCATCCATATCCGGTCCTTTGACGATCAGGCGCCGGAAACATTGAACGGCGTCCTGCCCATGCTGGCGCGCGAACTTTCGGATGCGCGCCCGGGTGCGACAGCCGTTGCCGAGAAGCTGGCAGAAATTCTCCTGGTTCAGGTCATCCGCGCCCATTTCGAGCAGGCCCGCCATCGCGGCGGCGTGATCGCCGGTTTGCTGGACCCGAGACTGTCGAAGGCATTTACCCTGGTGCACAACGCCTATGCGCGGCATCTGACACTTGACGACTTGGCGGCCGCCGCCGGCATATCCCGCTCTGCCTTCGCCGCCCACTTCCGGGAGCACGCCGGCATGACGCCGGTCGCGTATCTGGCCGTCTGGCGCATGTGCATCGCGTTCGAACTCCTGACGTCTGATCGTTTACCGGTCGCGGAGGCGGCGCTGCGGGTGGGATATGATTCGGATATCGCGTTCGGCCGCGCATTCAAACGTCACTTCGGACAGACCCCCGGGGTGGTTCGCCGTCGCGCATCGATATCCGCCTAGATGTTCACGATTCCGGGACTGGGGGTTCGTCCGCCCGCTGTGACAGAGACTTACGTACAGTTGTGCCTGAGGGGATCAGCTATCTCATGCAGACGGGTCGCCGGGAAGGCCCTATTGCTCTAGTCTTATATAACTATAACGTCGGGTGGCGTGCGAACGCGCGAACCACCTCGCCAAAGTTCCAAAACGTTATTCATCCGTCGCATTACCTTGGGAGGAACCGCGATGAAATACCTGAAGAACATGAAACTGGCCCTCGCCGCCGGCACGATCGCCGGCTCGATGGTCGCTGCGAGCGCCCCGTCGGTCGCGGACACGATCAACATCCGCATTGCGTCCGGCCATCCGCCGACCGTCGTGTATGCGGGCCTGATGAAGAATTTCTTCCAGCCCGAACTGAAGAAGGCCATCGAGGCCAAGACCGATCACACGGTCAACTTCATCGAGGGTTACAGCGGTTCGATCGTCAAGGTGTTCGACACCTTCGAAGGCGTCCAGAACGGCGTCGTCGACATCGGCGGCTTCTGCTACTGCTTCGAGGCTTCCAAGCTGCCGATGCACGCGTTCCAGATCATGCTGCCCTTCGGCACCATGGATCCGGTCCAGAGTGTCGCCGCAGCCGCGGAGATCTATGAGAAGTATCCGAGCCTGGGCAAGCGCTTCCAGGGCTTTGACCAGACCCTCCTCGCCATCATCGGCGACGGTGGCTACAACCTGGGCACCAACTTCCCCTGGAAGAAGCTCGAAGATCTCAAGGGTCACAAGATCCTGGGTGCGGGCCTCAACCTGAACTGGATGGAACAGGCCGGCATCGGCATCGTTCCGGTCACCGACGGTCTCCCGGGCTGGTACCAGAAGATCAAGACCGGTGTTGCCGAAGGCGGCATCATGTTCCCGAGCGCCTGGGGTCCTGTGTTCAAGCTGCATGAAGTCGGCAAGTACTACACGACCATCGGCTTCGGC
>JABJEK010000054.1 GCA_018702955.1 Rhodospirillaceae bacterium
CTGCTTCTTCATCGAGAACAACGGCTATGCGGTGTCCACCACTTTGGAGGAGGAAACCCGCGAAACCCGCTTGTCGTCACGCGGTCTGGCCTATGGAATTCCGTCCTTCAAGGTCGATGGCATGGACCCGATCGCCGTGCGCGTTGCCGCGCAGGAGGCGGTGGACCTGATGCGTGCTGGGAATGGACCGGTGATCATCGAGGCCAATGTGTACCGTTATTTCCACCATGGTGGCGGCATTCCGGGCAGCGCCTTCGGGTACCGGGACAAGGACGAAGAGCAGGAATGGCGCGCGCGCGACCCGCTCGCCCTGTTGGCCAGAGAAGCCATCAAGCGTGGCTGGATCGATGAAGAGGGCGATGCGGCAATGCGTGCCTCCGCTCAGGAAATCATGCAGGGCGCGGCCGCGCAGCTTACGGAAACCGACGGCAACCAGCGTCAGATAATTCCGGCCTTGTGGCCCGATACGGCGTTCCGTGATCACGGGCTGCGTGGCGACCTGTCGGAGTTCGACGGGGTGCGTTACGAGGAGGAAGAGACCTTCTCGGGCAATCTGGAGGAATGCAAATACATCGATGCCGTGGCATCGGTGATGAACCGTCGGATGGAAGTGGATGAGCGCATTTTCTGCATGGGCGAAGACATTCACCGGCTGAAGGGCGGGACCAACGGTGCCACGAAGGGTCTGGCTGACAGGTTCCCCGACCGGGTCGTGCCGACCCCCATTGCCGAGCTGGGCTTTACCGGGCTCGCCGGTGGTGTTGCCATGGAGGGCACCTACCGGCCCGTGGTCGAACTGATGTATCCCGATTTCTCACTCGTGGCCGCGGACCAGCTGTTCAACCAGATCGGCAAGGCGCGCCACATGTTCGGTGGCGACACGGACATGCCGATTGTGGTGCGCACCAAGATCGCGCTCGGTTCGGGTTACGGCTCGCAACACTCGATGGATCCGGCGGGTCTGTATTCGCAATGGCCGGGCTGGCGCATCGTTGCCCCGTCCACACCGTTCGACTATGTCGGATTGATGAACAGCGCGCTCCAGTGCGAGGACCCCGTGCTGATGATCGAACATGTCGGCCTGTACACCACGGACGGTCTCGGGCCGGTCGATGACTTCGACTATTTCATTCCGCTGGGTAAAGCCAAAATCGTACGCCCGGGAAGTCGTTTCACGGTGCTGACTTACTCGGCGATGGTGGCGCCGACGATCGCGGCTGCGGAAGCGATGGGGTTGGATGCCGAAATCATCGATCTCCGCTCGCTGGACCGCGCCGGGATCGACTGGAAGCTGGTCGGCGACAGCATTCACAAGACCAACAATGTGGTCGTCGTCGAACAGGGCCCGCTGACCGTGTCCTACGGAGCGATGCTGACCGATGAGATACAGCGGCGCTTCTTCGACGATCTGGATCAGCCTGTGAAGCGTATCCATGGTGGGGAATCGTCGCCGAATGTTTCGAAGGTGCTCGAGCGCTCAGCGTTCGTCGGTGCGGAAGAGATCAGCGCCGGCTTTGCCGAGATCATGGCGGACATGGGCCTCGGCCTGGTGGCCGCACAGTAATTCAGGAGGCGATGGATGACCGCTAAGTCAAAAGGGATACCCGGGCTCCGGGGCACAGACCATATAGGGATCACCGTGCCGAACCTGGAGGAGGCGGTCGAATTCTTCATCGACGTGATCGGATGTGAGCCGTTCTACGAAATCGGCCCGTTCAAGTTCGATGACGACTGGATGACGGAACGTTTGAACGTTCATCCGCGCACCGTGATGCGCATGCTGAAATTCCTGCGCTGCGGCAACGGCTCGAACTACGAGCTGTTCGAGTATGAAGCACCCGATCAGAATATGAAGCCGCCGCTGAACAGCGATATTGGTGGTCATCATCTGGCGCTCTATGTCGATGACATGGATGCCGCACTCGACCATCTGCGTGCCCATGATGTGCAGATTCTGGGCGAACCGACAGTTCGAACCGACGGGCCGAGCGCGGGGCAAAGCTGGGTCTATTTCCTGGCGCCCTGGGGGCTGCAGTTCGAGTTGGTGTGTTTCCCCGACGGCAAGGGCTATGAACGCGATACCGACCGGCGCCTCTGGCATCCGGCCTTTCCGGACCAATAAACGGGCAGGCCTCTGGCCTCCGTCCCTCAATCCAAAGTGTAACGTTTCACCGCATCGGCGCTGAAAGTCATGCCGTGACCCGGACGGTCGGGCGGTGCCATATGTCCGTCGGCAATCGTTGGCGGGTGTTCCCACAGATCGTCCGGCGATCCGGCGAGCACCTCGACCAGGGCGGCGTTGGGGATGGCTGCCAACACGTGGATCGACAATTCCGGCACCAGATGTGGCGCGATCTTCACGTCATAGGCGGCCGCGAGATGGGATATCTTCATCATCTCGCTGAACCCGCCGCAGCGATGAATGTCCGGGTTGAGGTACTGCGCCGCGCGCGCGTCGATCAGGTCGCGAAAGCCGTATCGGGTGTATTCATTTTCACCGGTCGCAACGGGGATGGCGATGGCCGCCGCCACGTCGGCACATTGTTGGACGTTGTCGGCCAGCACCGGCTCTTCGTACCAGTACAGGCCGAACTCCTCGAGCATGCGGCCGACACGGATGTTGGTGGCGACATCCCAGCGCTGATTGGCGTCGACCAGAATTTCCATATCGTTGCCGAGCGCTTCGCGGACGTGCCGGACACGGTCGATATTCTCGGCCACGTTGGGCAGGCCGAGTTTGAACTTGTAGTGACGACAGCCTTGCGCCCGGAAGGCTTCGGCCTCGGCAACGATCTCGTCGATCGTGTAGGACAGAAAACCGCCGCTACCGTAAACCGGCACGCGCTCGTTATGCGCACCGAGAAGATGCCAGACGGGGCGGTCGACGGCCTTGCCGAGGATATCCCACAGGCCGATGTCGATCGCGCTCATGGCGTAGACCGGGATGCCCTTTTTGCGCAGGCCGCGATCGTTCTCGTACATGGCCTGCCAGATAGCACCGATCTGCAGCGGATCGGCACCGATCACCAGCGGCAGGATGCTGTCCTCCAGGTAGGCTCGCACAGCGCTCGCGCCCATGCCGCCGACCAGCATCGTGTAACCCAGGCCCTCTATGCCCGCATCGGTTTCGATGCGGGTGACGATATAGGTGTTGGCTGCATAGTAGGTGTTGACCGGCGGGCCGTTCGGGACCGCCATCGTCGATATTGTCACACCGGTAATTTTCATCGCCTGAACTCCGTTCACTTCGTCTCTTTCGTGTCTCGGGGGCCGATTACCGGTAGCTCGCGAGCGCTTGTGAGAGAATGTCGCGCGCGCCCTGAGAGCCGTCAATCGGTTCCATGTGGCGGCTCCTGATGCGCCAGCCGCCGTTTGTGCGCACAAGTGTCCATCTGTTGGCGACGACGCGGTGAACCCGAAAACCATTCGTGGTGCCGTGGTTGGGTAGCTCGCGCGGTTCTGCCTCACGGTCGGGATGCAGTATTTGGATGTACGAGGTGACGAACGCCTCGTCGCCGTCGAGCTCGACATAGGGCAGCGCCGAGAGATGTGCGATGCCGCCTGCGATCGCTTCCTGGTGGGCCGGGGTCAGGGTGAAGGCGCCGATCGCCTCATGCCCGACAGCGCCATCGAGACCGGTACCCCGGTCGAACACGCCGTCCTCAGTGTAGACCGAGCGGGTGTAATAATCGGCGCCTGTGTCCGCGCTGGGCGGATGGGAAGCGATAAGATTGTAGATCTCAAACCGATCTTCGATCGCCCGCAGGCGATTTTCCAGAGGTTGGGTATTTGCATTTTCCGACATGTGTGTTGCTCCCGGATGGAAATTTTCGTTCGGTCGTTGCTGCCAGTTTGGCAGCCGTTCGGGCCGGCACCAAGATGATCCTGAGTCCCCGCGTTTTGCTGGCGCTCTGACTGGCGTTGAACAGGGTGCGCGCGTATAGGTTATGGCTAGGGCGACGCGTCCCGGCTGGATCGAGAGGCAAATTTGCGATGACCAAGGAACGGGCCCGGAAACGGGCAAAAGCGAAGGCCGGCGAAAAGGCGAAGAAACGGGCCGCACAGGCAGCTCAGCCCGACACGAATATGCCGTCGGGCAAGTTCGATGCGGGGACGAATTCGATCAAAAAGCCGGGCGGCGCGACGAACAATTCGAACTTTGCCGAGGCGCGGCGAGGTTCTGCGCGGTCGCGGTGAGTTGAAGTTCGCCTCAGTTCCCTTTCGGTCGGGAAACCCCATATGAGCGGGACGCAATTGGCATAACCGCAAATTCCAAAGGACCGACCCATGCCAACCACCACGGCCCCTGACGTCAATCCGGCCCTGATCCACTGGGCAGGCCCGATGGGGCTGCCCGAATTCGCGCGCATCGACGACCATGACTTCGCAGCGGCGTTTGCTGCAGCCCTGCCGGCCCATCTGGCGGAGATAGATGCGATCGCAAATGATCCGGCGGTTCCCACATTCGAAAACACGATCGTGGCGCTTGAGCTCGCCGGCGAAATGTATGGCCGGGTCTCGGGTGTCTTCTGGAACCTGTCGGGCGCGAACACCAACGAAACGCTGCAGGAACTGGAACGTGAACTGTCGCCTGAACTGTCGCGCCATCACTCGACGGTCATGATGAATGCCGCGTTGTTCGCCCGTATCGATGCGCTCTATCAGGAGGCTGAGAATCTCAGCCTCGACAGTGAGGCCGCCCGCGTATTGGAGCTTACCTGGAAATCGTTTGTGCGGTCCGGGGCCAAGCTCGATCCGGTGAACCAAAATCGCCTCGCGGAGATCAACGAGCGCCTCGCATCCCTCGGGACGGCGTTTGCTCAGAATGTATTGGCCGACGAGCGCGATTATGCGCTGGTGCTCGAGACGGATGACGACCTCGCCGGGTTGCCAGGCTTTCTGATTTCCAGCATGGCGGCGGCGGCCGAGGAACGCGGGCATGACGGCAAGCATGCCGTGACCTTGTCCCGGTCGATCATCGAGCCGTTCCTGACATTCTCGACCCGGCGCGATCTGCGTGAACAGGCGTTCCGCGCCTGGGGTGCGCGCGGCGAGGGTCCCGGTGAGCGGGACAATCGCCCCATCGTCGCCGAGACGGTCAAGCTGCGGGCCGAGAAGGCGGCGCTGCTGGGCTACGCGACCTTCGCCCATTTCAAGCTCGACAACACGATGGCCAAGACGCCTGAAGCCGTCCGCAACCTGCTCGAAACGGTCTGGGAGAAGGCACGAACGCGCGCCGCGGAAGAAGCCGAGGACCTGTCGGCCTTGATCGCGGGTGAAGGACACAATCACGCCGTGGCGCCCTGGGATTGGCGACATTATTCCGAGAAACAGCGTGCAGCGCGATTCGACCTCAATGAGGCCGAGATCAAGCCCTATCTCCAGCTGGAGCGGATGATCGAGGCGGCGTTCGATACTGCAGGCAAACTCTTTGGCGTCAGCTTTCGCCAGCATCCCGATATCGAGGCTTATCATCCCGATGTCCGGGTGTTCGAGGTGCTCGATGCTGACGGCGAGCGCGTCGCGGTGTTTCTCGCCGACTATTTCGCGCGCCCGTCCAAGCGTTCGGGCGCGTGGATGACGTCTTTCCAGGATCAGCACAAGCTGGCGGGTGATGCGCGAGACGGGGAACAGATTCCCATCGTTGTCAACGTGATGAACTTCGCCAAGGCGGCGGCCGGTACGCCGGTGCTGATTACCATGGATGATGCGCGGACGCTGTTTCACGAGTTCGGCCATGCCCTGCACGGTATGCTGTCCGATGTCACCTATCCCTCGATCTCCGGCACGTCTGTGAGCCGAGATTTCGTCGAGCTGCCGTCGCAGCTCTACGAACACTGGCTGACCGTGTCCGATGTGCTGCAGCGTTTCGCGGTGCATCACGAGACCGGCGAACCAATGCCGGCAGCGCTGCTGGACAAGCTGCGCTCGGCCGAGAAATTCAACAAGGGCTTCGCCAACGTGGAGTTCACCTCATCGGCGCTGGTCGATATGGCGTTCCACGCGCTTGATACGGAACAGGCGGCGGGCATTGATCCGGTGGCGTTCCAGGCCGAAATTCTGGCCGGCCTCGACATGCCGGACTCCATCGTCATGCGCCACGCGACGCCGCACTTTGCCCACGTGTTCTCCGGTGATGGATACTCGGCTGGATACTATTCCTACATGTGGTCGGGGGTGCTCGACGCCGATGCGTTCGGGGCCTTCACCGAGGCGGGCGATCCATTCGATGCACAGACAGCCCGCAAGCTTCATGAACACATCTATTCGTCGGGAGGCTCCATGGACCCCGAGGACGCCTATGTGGCCTTCCGCGGCAAGTTGCCGACGGCCGATGCACTGCTCGCGAAAGAAGGTCTGGCATAAGGCGGGTCGGCTATCGGGTTCTTTGATCTTCGTGCGCGGGCGTTGCCGCGTTGCGCTGTAAGGCCTAACGTTCATACAAACGGGCGTTAGATTTCTTGGCACTGTGCGTCCGAACCACGAGATCAACAGCACGTTGGCCGCCATGTACAACCTACGACTTAGCGAAGAACAACTCGCAATCCGTGACACCGTGCGTGACTTCGTCGCGGCGGAGATCACACCTGTCGCCCTGCAGCCGGCGCGGCTGGAGCCTTTTGACCCGCCGCTGCCCGTCGATTTGATCGAAGCGGCAGGCGAACTCGGCCTGCGCACTTTGGCGCTGGATGAGGCTGACGGGGGTGCGGGTGCCGATACCTTGACCCGTTGTCTGGTCGCGGAGGAACTCGCCGCCGGCGATGTGGATGTCGCGGCTGTGTTGACGGAAACCGCGTCCCTCGGCGGATTGTTGTTCGGTCAAATGATGAGCGAGGATCAACGCGCGCAGTATCTCACGAATTTCGTCGAGAATAGCGACTTTCATCTCGCGCTGACCGCGCAGGAACCTGATGCGGACAGCGGATTGGGTACGGATTATCATCGCGCGCGGGCAGCGCGCACACCAGAAACCACGGCGGTGGCCGATGGCGATGACTGGGTGATCACCGGAAGCAAAACGCGCATTGCCAATGCCCCGATTGCCAAATTGTTCGTCGTGACCGCCGCGTCCGACGCAGGAGCAGTAGCGCTTCTGGTGCCCCATGACGCACCGGGCCTTTCGGTTGCAGAAACGCCACGCGATGGTGGCTGGTATCACGGCGCAATGGGTGACGTGGCCTTGCAGGAATGCCGGGTGCCGGTGGCGAACCGGCTGACCGGCGGCAACCGGGATGTGTCGACACTGGCCGACGGTGGTTCGGTGCTGGCCGGAACACCGGAAGGCCAGGCGATCAATCTCGGTGTGGCCCGCGCGGCGTTCGATGCGGCGCTCGACTACGCGAAATTGCGTGTCCAGGGCGGACGCCCGATCGTCGAACATCAGGCGATCGGCTCCAAGCTGGCCGATATCGCCGGCAGCCTGGAGCTGGTGCGCGGTGCGGTCTGGCGCGCGGCGTGGGATGCCGACAACCCGCAGGCCCGTGCCGATGGCAGCCTTGCCGACATACCGCACGCGCTGATCTCGCAGGTTGCGGCGGCCGACATGCTTTACCGCGCCGCCAAGGATGCGGCCGAATGCTTCGGCGCCATGGGCGTGATGCGCGACATGCCGATGCAGAAATACATGCACGACACACGGCTGTTCCGTCATTCCGGACACGGCGCTGACGACGCCCGCCTCCGCCTCGCCGAGGCGCTGGCCGGCCACGAACCGCGATAGGGGCGGGTGATATGGATTTTTCACTGACCGAAGAACAAATCGCCTGGCAGATGAAGGCGCGGAAATTTGCCGAAGAGGAAATCCGTCCGGTTTCGCTTGCGCGTGACGCAATTGAAGACCCGGCTGCGACCATCGACTGGGACCTCATCAGGAAGGGGTCACAACTGGGTTTCCGCACATCGGTCGTGTCGAAGGAACAGGGAGGTCACGGGATCGACTATGTCACCCAGTCCCTCGTGATGACCGAGCTGGCGCGCGGCGACAGCGCCATCTCCAAGACGTTCAGCCAGTGCTGGAAGTGGAGCCATCTGATCGCGGCGGCCTGCACGGATGATCAGAAGGAACGCTTTCTCGAACCGTTCCTGGCTGACGATACGTTCGTGCTCGGCTTCGGCCAGACCGAGGCCAACAGCGGGTCCGACAACCGCCTGCCGCCCCCCGATGTGCCCAATGCGGGCGTGCGCTTGCGCGCAGAGCTGGATGGCAACCATTGGGTGCTGAACGGCGAGAAGCAGTTCATCGCCCATGGCAATATCGCCAAGCTGTTTTTCCTGTATGTGCGCACGGATTTCTCGGTGCCTTTCACCGATGGCACGACGGTCCTGCTGGTCCCCAACGACACCCCCGGCTTCAGCGTCGGGAAGGTCTACAACAAGAGCGGTTGGCGATTTTATCAGAATGCCGAGATGGTTTTCGAAGACGCCCGGGTCCCCGTCGCCAACCAGATCGGCGAGACCAACGCCGCGCTGCGCAAGGGCGAGGGCGATCAGTCGGGCGATATGTTCGGCGATCTCGAGCTTGCGTCGAATGCGTTGGGGATCTGCGATGCGGCCTGCGAGCAGGCGCATGCGGCGATCAAGAACCGGCAGTTGCGCGGTGAGCCGCTATCCAGCCAGCAGCTTGTTCAGCTCAAGATCGGGCGCATGAACATGCTCACCGAGGCGTTGCGCGCCTATATCATGCGCGTGGCCTGGGAACATGATCAGAAGGTCCATTCCAACAATGCCGGACTTGCGATGAATCTGGCGACGGACACAGTCCAGGAAGTCACCGAACTCAACATGGATATCCATGACGGGGCGGGTCGCGCCGCGGAACGCGCGGCCGACAAGCTGGTCCGCGACGGCTTCATCTGGAGCCATCTCGCCGGCGATACGATTCAGCGCCTGAAAGTTGCCGGCCGCGTAATCCGCGCGGCCTAGGACTGTACTTACAGTGCCTGAATGATCGCGTCGGTCATCTCGGCGCTGCTGGCTGTACCGCCCAGATCGCCGGTCAGAACGTCGCCCTTTGCGATGACCGACAGAACCGCGGCCTCGACCGCATCGGCACTGCTTTCCTCGCCCAGGTAACGCAGCATCATCGCCGCGCTCAGGATGGTCGCACACGGGTTGGCGATGCCCCGGCCGGCGATGTCGGGCGCGGTGCCGTGCACCGGTTCGAAATAGGCCCAGCGCTCACCGATGCAGCCGGACGATGCGAGCCCCAGTCCGGCCGCGAGCCCGGCGGCAATATCGGACAGGATGTCGCCGAACGCGTTGGTCGCCAGGATGACGTCGAAATGCCCCGGTTCGCGAACCATCTCCATGGCGCAGGCGTCGATGTTGCGGGTCTCGTACTCAATGTCCGGAAAGTCTTTTGCCACCTCCGCGCAGGCGTTAAGAAACAGACCGTCGGTCAGCTTGAGGACGCCTATCTTGTGGACGGCGGTGACGCGTGCGGGTTTCGATGAGCCGCCCTTTGCGCGGGCGCGTTGTCGTTCGCTGGCTTGCTCGAAGGCCGTACGCGCTGTCTTGGTCGATGCCGCGCGGGTAATCACACGAACGGCACAGGCGGCATCGTCACCGACCGGGTATTCGATCCGGGAATAAAGACCCTCGGTCACCTCGCGCACGACGACGCAATCGATGTCGGCGGCCGGGGACGGGATGCCCGGAATGGTTCGTGACGGGCGGACGCTGGCGCTGACTTCCAGTTCGATGCGCATGTCACCCAGGGGGTCGCCACCGCCGGGGGGAATCTCCGCCACATCCATGGCGCCCAGGAATACCGCATCGGCGGCCTTCGCTGCGGCCATGGAGGCATCGGGCATGGAATAGCCGGTTTCCAGGAATGTACCGTGGCCGGCGGGCTGCACGTCATAGGTGAAGCTGGGCCCGCCGTTGGGGGCCAGAATATCGAGCACGCGGCGGGCGCAATCGGTGACTTCGGGACCGATGCCGTCACCGGGCAATACGCAAATCGAATAATTCTTGGACAAAACGGCGTCTCCCTGTTCGCGCGCCCATTGTCGGCGCTTTGCGAAAACTATGCGATGGGCGGGAATTGGTCGAGTGGATCGGTCCCGTATCGGTAATTGATGGTTTACGGAATGAGGCGCGCTTCACGCATCTGATCGAACAGGCGGATGAACATCTCTTCGCTGTCGACCCAGTCGAGAAATCCGAACGCCTTCAGTTTGTTGACGTTGGATACTGAATCCCAATGACGGTGGAACGCGGCGTCACCGAAGCCCCAGGCGGCGACCTGTGCATATGGCCAGTCCGCGAGCCTATGCTTTTCCCGCATCCTGTCCCAGAGCGGTGCCTTGTCGGACATGAATTCCGTCAGTCTGATTGTCTGTGGCGGGGCGACCGGCATCTCGAAATAGTCGGCAAACTGCGGCCACAGGTTTTCCCAGCGAAAGTAATCGCCGTTGGTGACATTGAATATCTCGTTCCGGCAGGCGGGGTTGGTAGCCGTCCATGCGGTGGCTTGTGCCAGTAGCTGCGCGTCGGTTGCCTGATGCAGCGCGCTGTATCCTGCGGGTGTGCCCGGAAAGCGCAACGGCAGGCCGAGTTCCTTTGAGATGGCCGCATAAACCGCGATCACGGCGGTCAGGTTCATCGGGTTGCCGATCGATAGCCCCCCGACGATGCCGGGGCGCATGGCGACCCAGCCCCAGTCCTTGCCGCGCTGGCGGTCGCGCAGGAAATCCTCCTGATTGAAATAGAAGTTGGGCGGCATGTGGCGTGGATCGGATTCCTTGGCCGGGGTCCGGTAGGGCGAGAGGAAGGCGCCGTAGGCCTTGCCGCCCTGCATGATTGAAATTGTCTCCAGGTCCGGCGCGGAATCCTCGACCGCATGGACCAGATTGCGCAGCATGGACAGGTTCGGCTCGACCTCCTCGGCCAGGGTCGGGCGCGCCTGCAGGGCCGTGTAGAAAACATGGGTCACACCCGCAAGCCCCGGTGCGGCGGCGGCGACCGATCCGGGGTCGAGCAGATCGACGGCAACCGGCACGACGCCCGCTGGCAGATCAGCGGGATTGCGTGCGGCGACGCGAACGTTCCACCCGTCCAGGCAGAGGAAATGCTCCGTCAGCGCGCGGCCGATGATCCCGGTGCCGCCGACGATGAGTGCGGTGCGCTCAGTCATGCGATCGCCGATCTCCGGTCAGAGAAAACGCAGTCGGCCTGCCCGGTTCAGGACAGACTGTCGAATGTCGCATCGACAAGTGCCTCGGTGCGGGGCCCGACGCTGGCCCCTTCGCACTGAAAGTTGGAGGTGGCCGCGAAGGCGAGATTGCGTTCCATATCGACAAACGCCAGCGGGCCGCCGAGCCCGTGATGGCCGAACGCTTCGGGATTGGGACCCATCGGCACCCAGCCGGGCTTGTTCTTGAAAAAGCCCATGGCCATCCGGTACGGACGTTCGTAGGTGCCGTCGGCTTCCTCGTCCCATTGCTGGGTTTGCAGCCGGTCGATGGATTCGCGCGACAGGAGACGCGCGCCGTCGAGTTCGCCGCCATTGGCGAGTGCCGCATAGACGCGGGCAATTCCCGCGGCCGTGGCGTGACAGCCGAACGACATGACGGGTGCGGTCCGGAACGCGGTCGAGTTGATAACGTCGGGCGTGTAAGGCTTGGGCACGACCGTCCAGGCCTTCGCTGCCGAGGTGCCGGCTGTGCTGCCGCTTTTTACCTGCAGGTTTGCTGTGGGCGGCGGATAGACGGTCGCGCATCGTTCGATGTCGGCTTTGGGCACGCCGATGTGGAAGTCTATGCCGCCGAGCGGTTCGAAGATTTCCTGCTGCATGAACGCCTGGGCCATCATGCCTGTGACGCGACGTATCAATTCGCCGTTCAGGAACCCGTAGTTGACCGTGTTGTAGGCGCCTTTGGTTTCGGGTGGCCAACCCGGCTCCTGCAGTTCGAGCGCGCGAATCATCGCGGGGTAATCGAGCAGGTCGCCTTCCTTGCCATGGACGTTCCAGGTAAGGCCGTCATAGTGCGACAGGATGTGCCGTACCAGAATGGTGCGTTTTTCCGCTCCACCGTCGAGGAATTCCGGCCAGTAGTCGCAAACCGGTGCGTCGAGATCGATTTTCTCGCGTTCGACCAGCATGTGAACACACAGCGCGATCACGGATTTGGCGATGGAGTAGACCATCGTGATGGTGTCCTCCTGCCACGGCCGTGTCTGTTCGCGGTCCAGATGACCGCCCCAGAGATCGACGACCTTCTTGCCCTGATGGTAGACGCAGACAGCGCCGCCAATTTCATCGCGCTCGGTAAAGTTTTTCTCAAACGCTGCGCGCACGTCC
>JABJEK010000055.1 GCA_018702955.1 Rhodospirillaceae bacterium
CGAGTGATCGAAGAACTGGACGCCGTTTGGCAGAACACCCTGGTTCATCTCGGGTCGCCGGAATTCTATTCCCAGATCGGTTTCGTCGTGACGGCGGTTCTGGTGGCTTGGGTGCTGACCATGAGCATCAAGGCGCGGGTCGTTCGACGCGACATTGGTGAGTGTGATGTCGAACGGCGTTGTTTCATTGGGGCGGGTGGTCAGCCCGTCGCGCTCGAAGCTGCATCGTGCACCGGGCGGGTTTGATGCGATGGTGACATCATGGGTGGTCCACTCCCGGCGGTGGGTGCACGCCGCCAGGACGATCATTCCAAGTGTGACCAAAACGAATGCTTTTCTCGACATTCCGAAACTCTGATGTCAGCCGGGGTATGGCCGTTTGCGCGTAACATGCGCATACGATGATCCGATCCCGATTCTGCCTGTCCGGAACTGGATATGCTAGCCTTGTTGCGTAGTTTGATTTGAGAGGAATGGATCATGGCGGAACAGGTTTCTTTCGCGGCGTCACCGGGACGGGTTGTCGATATTGCCGCCGATATCCGCGCCGGCAGTTGCACCCCGATGGATGCGGTGCAGGCTTGTCTCGACCGGATCGCGGACGTCGATGAAGATGTGAAAGCATGGGTTTCTGTAGATTCCGCCGGGGCGCTGGCGGCCGCCGCAGAGATGAACCGGGAAGCCAATGACGGGATGCTGCGGGGCCCGCTGCATGGTGTTCCGGTGGCCATCAAGGACATATGCGATGTCGCCGGATGGCCAACCCGGTGCAACAGCCGCACGCGCGCCGACGCACCGCCGGCATCCGCCGATGCCGAGATCGTGACCGCGTTGCGCGCTGCCGGCGCAATCATTCTGGGAAAAACCCATACGACCGAGTTCGCCTATTACGATCCTTCGCCGGCACGTAATCCGCACAATATCGGGCACACGCCGGGCGGCTCGAGTAGCGGTTCGGGCGCCGCGGTCGGCGCCGGCATGGTGCCCGCGGCGATCGGGACCCAGACCGTGGCGTCGGTGAACCGGCCCGCGGCCTATTGCGGGATTGCCGCTTTCAAACCGTCCACGCGCAGCATGGCCACCTATGGCATCGCGCCGCTCGCGCCGTTCTATGACACGCCGGGCCTGTTTGGCTGGTCGGTCGCGGATGCCTGTTACATGTATGACGCGGTGCGGCCGCCACACGGCCGGCCGGATGAGGGTCTCGACGAGGACGTGCGGGTGATCGTGTTGAATGATCCGTTCCTGGCGGAGGCGACCGATGAAATCATTGCCGCGCGCGATGATGTGGCGGCCAGGTTGCGTGATGCGGGCCATGATGTGGTGGAAATGACATCGCCGATTTCGCTCGAAGCTCTCAATGAGCTGCAGGGGCATACGACGGAGTATGAACTGGCACGCGTTCATGCCGGGCTGCTGGAGTTCCCCGAAGATCAGGTCGGGGCGGTCTTGCGTCAGTCGGTGATCGACGGCAATGAAATTGACGACGAAGTTTATCAGGCCGAGCGGCGCCAGATCGATGCTTTGCGCGTGGCGTTCATGGCCGCGGTCAAGCCGACGGATCTGGTGCTCTGGCCGGCAGCGCCAGCGACGGCGCCCGAAGGGCTTGAGTGGACCGGAGACCGGCGTTTCATCGCGCCGTGGACCGCGCTCGGCGGGCCGGTTGTGTCGATGCCGTCCGGGCTGGGCGCCGGCGACATGCCGATCGGTATGCTGTTGGCCGGGACACCGGGCTATGACCGCTATGTGGCACGGGTGGCACCGCGCCTGGCCGAAGCTATTCCCCAGACTGACTAAGAGGGCTTCCCCATGGAATGGATGATCAAATGCGTGTCCAAACCGGACATGGCCGCGACCCGTGAGGCGACAATCGGAGCGCATATCGAGCATCTCGACAAGTTCAAGGCCGAGACCTGGTATTCCGGACCGATGATGGTCGGCGATGGATCGAACGCCAATGGCAGCTTCCGGGTCGTTGATTTCCCCGACCATGCCAGCACGAAGACCTATATCGACACCGACCCCTATACGACGGCGGAGATTTTTCGCCGGATCGATATCGATCCGCTGCAGCCCTGGACGGACGTGCGCCAGCGCGACTATGCCCAGTCCGATGGCCGGGCCCAGTTCATCGTCATCGCGCGAACCAACCCGCAATCGCCGGATCAGGTGTCCGGCGATGTGTCGGGGTTCCTTGCAGAGCATGGCGTACAGATCGTGTTTGCGGGAGCATTACTGGATGACACACGCGAAACCGTGACCGGCGCGTTGTATGTGATCGACGCAAATGACCGCTCCCAGGCAGATACGTTCCTTGCTGATGAGCCCCTGTCGCGCGGTCCCGAGGGCCGCAGTCTAACGATTGAGCGCTGGCGCTTCGGCCACGTTTAGGCCGGCAGTCCATCGTCGAATAGTTCAGTCCATTTGGAGAGAAAACCATGACCAGTGCCGTCATCGTATCCACCGCCCGGACCCCGATCGGGAAGGCTTATCGTGGATCTTTCAACAACACCACGCCGGCGAAGCTGGGCGGGATCGCGATCAAGAACGCCGTCGAGCGCGCCGGGATTGAGCCCGGTATGGTCGAGGATGTGCTGATGGGTTGCGCCAACCCGGAGGGTGCGACCGGTCAGAATTTCGCCCGCCATGCCGCATTGTGGGCGGATATCCCCGTGACTGCCGGTGCCGCCACCATCAACCGGTTCTGCTCGTCGGGGCTGCAATCGATCGCGTCTGCGGCGAACCGGGTGGTGATGGACAAGGTGCCGGTCGCCGTGGCCGGCGGGATCGAGGCGATCAGCGCCCTAGACCCGGCGCATCAGGCGGATATGCGCGTCGAGGATCCCCATGTGCGCGACGTGAAACCCGAGATTTTCATGGTCATGCTCGACACGGCCGAGACGGTGGCCACGCGCTACGACGTC
>JABJEK010000056.1 GCA_018702955.1 Rhodospirillaceae bacterium
CGAGTGATCGAAGAACTGGACGCCGTTTGGCAGAACACCCTGGTTCATCTCGGGTCGCCGGAATTCTATTCCCAGATCGGTTTCGTCGTGACGGCGGTTCTGGTGGCTTGGGTGCTGACCATGAGCATCAAGGCGCGGGTCAAGATTTTCCGCGAGGCGCCGCAATCGGGCGCGCTCCTCGACATGCGGATGGCCTTGCACAATGCCAGCGGGCTGGTCCTGCCGCTCATCACTGCGCTGCTGTTGGGCATCGCCACTCCCATCAGCGCCTCCGTCATCGGTGAAGAATGGCTCGTACGCGCCGCGCAAGGAACGGCATTCATCCTGCTGGCCTTCAGCCTCGCGAATCATTTCATCAACAGCGCGACGATCATCTTCATCCTGCGATGGATCGGTGTTCCCTTGTCCTTGCTGTTCATCGTCGGCCTCCTCGACGACGTCACCGGTCATCTGGATGCCGTTTCCTTCCAGGTGGGGAACATCAAGATCACCTTGCTGGCGATCCTCCGGACTTTGCTGTTTGGCGTTCTTTTGCTGTGGCTGGGTCGTGTATCCAACTCCACGGGCCAGCGTGTCATTCGTAACCGCACCGCGATCGACGTGAGCACCCGCGAGGTGATCGCGAAGCTGTTCGAGATCGGCATCTTCGTGGTGATGTTCCTGTTGCTGATGAACGTCATCGGCGTCGACCTGACAGCGCTGGCGGTGTTCGGCGGCGCGTTGGGTGTGGGCCTTGGTTTCGGCTTGCAGCAGATCGCGTCCAACTTCGTGTCGGGCATCATCATCCTGCTCGATCGGACGATCACCATTGGCGATTATATCGAGCTGGAGGACGGTCGGACGGGAACCCTGCGCGAGCTCACGATGCGATCGGCCACCCTGGAGACGTTCGACGGCAAGGACATCATGGTGCCGAACGAACGTTTCATCACCACGACATTCGTTAACTGGACCCACAACAATCAGAAGCAGCGATATGCGCTGAATTTCCAGGTCGCCTACGACACCGATCTCGAGGCGATGTTCGAGATCGTGCGTGAAACGGTTCAGAGCCACCCAAAGGTCATCACCGGGGATGACCTGCCGATCGCCGAACGGGCGGATGCCGAGATCGAGAGCTTTGGCGATTCGGGCATCAACATCCTGGTCGAGTTCTGGATGGAAGGCATCGACGATGGCGATAACCGCGTCGGTGCCGATCTGTTGATGATGATCTGGACGGCGCTGCGGGCCAACGACATCCACATTCCGTTCCCGCAACGCGAAGTCCGGGTTCTGGGCGACGTCAAGACGACCTGATTTTTGGGCTTTTCGGGGCCGTCACGCAAATGCTGGGAATTTCTTGCGTGGTGCGGTGTTTGTCTATCTGAGGCCGTCGAACGGCCCAGCCACAGCTATTTTCAGTCCATGGACAATCCGGGGAATTCCGCAATATGACCGAGATCGCATCGCCGGATACGGGTTCAAGATCGCAAGCACCGCGTGAAATAATCTACCGGCACCGCGTGGTGACCCGGCTGACCCATTGGGTCAACGCGCTGTGTTTCACGTTGTTGCTGATGAGTGGGCTGCAGATTCTCAACGCCCACCCGGCGCTCTACTGGGGCCAGTTCGGCGCCGATGACGACCATGCCTTTATCGAGTTCTTCGCCGCCCGTCCCGACGGCCGTGATGGAAAGCTTGCGGGCTTCACCCGCATCGGGCCACTGACCATCGAGACCACCGGCCTGTTCGGCGTATCCAACGACAGCGACGGGGACGTCCGGGTTATTGCCATGCCGGGTTGGGCCACGATCCCGGCCAACCGCGATCTGGCCACGGGCCGGCGCTGGCATTTCTTCTTCGCCTGGCTGTTCGTCATCAACGGTCTGGTCTATGTGGCCGGCAGTCTGATCAACGGGCATCTGCGCCGGGACCTGCTGCCCGAACGGCGCGAGCTTAGTCCACGCCATATTCTCCATGACATCTGGAATCACGTGCGGCTTAAGCTGCCGAAAGGCGATGAGGCCAAGCGCTACAACGTGCTGCAGAAGGGTGCATATCTGGGTGTTGGCGTACTGCTGATCCTGATGGTCATGACCGGCCTCACCATGTCGCCGGGGATGAACGCCAGCGCGCCCTGGATGCTGGATTTGTTTGGTGGCCGGCAGTCGGCGCGCACAATTCATTTCCTCGCCGCAAGCGCAACCGTTGCGTTCATCGTGGTGCATCTGGCGATGGTGCTGCTCGCCGGTCCCATCAATGAAATTCGCTCCATGATCACGGGACGCTTTGTCGTGCCCCCGGAGGACAAGTCATGACCCGTAAGCTTCTCACCCGACGCTCGCTCCTGAATTTGGGTGCCACCGCCGCGATTGCCGGGGTCGGCTATGCCGGCTTCCGGGCGATGAGCGCGCCCGGTTTCCTGGGGGTTCTGGAATCCGCCGAATACGCGACACTTAACGCCCAGCGCGCATTGCTGTCGAACCAGCCGCTGGCCCGCGAGTTCAGCCCGTCAGACATGTCACCCGTGTTCAAGGCCAACGGCACCACCATGCCCGGCGGCGTGGCGTATCAGGAATTCCTGGCCAACAATTTTTCCAGTTGGCGTCTGCGCATTGACGGGCTGGTCGCCAACCCGATGAGCCTGTCGATGGCGGACCTGAAGCGGCAGCCCCAGCGCACCCAGATCACGCGCCATGATTGCGTCGAGGGCTGGAGCGCGATCGGCAAATGGACCGGCGTGCCACTCGGCCACATCCTGGAACAGGCACAACTGGCGCCCAACGCGCGCTATGTGGTCTTCCACTGCCTCGACGACGTCTATGAGGATAGCGGGCGCTACTATGAGAGCGTCGATCTGTTCGACGCCTTCCACCCTCAGACGATCCTGGCTCACAGCATGAACGATCAGGCGCTGCCGGTCGCCCATGGCGCGCCGTTGCGCCTGCGGGTCGAGCGGCAGCTCGGCTACAAGCATGCCAAGTATGTGACGCGGATCGAGGTCGTCGACAACTACGCGAATGTGGGACAGGGACGCGGCGGGTTCTGGGAAGACCGCGGCTACGAGTGGTACGCAGGAATCTAGACGGGATCCAGCCGGGACTTAACCGACCCCCCCGTAGGCGATACCCGACAGCTCGGTCATTTCCTTCTTCCACGTCGTTAGATCGTCGACGGTGAAGTCAGCGATATGCTCGTGGCCGCAGGCCCGGGCCAGAATCTCGATCAGTTCCACGGCCGCACCGAAGAAGCGTGCAAGCCGCTGGGCGGATTCATCGATGATCAAACGCGACACCAGATGCGGCTGTTGGGTGGCGATGCCGACCGGGCAGTTGTTGCTGTGACAGGCGCGCATCCCGAGACAGCCGATCGCCTGAAGTGCTGAATTCGAAACCGCGATGGCGTCGGCTCCGAGTGCGAGTGCCTTGGCGAAATCCGCCGGGGTTCGCAGTCCGCCCGTGATGACCAGCGTGACGTCTTTTCGTGCGGCCTGATCGAGATGCCGGCGCGCGCGGGCGAGAGCGGGGATGGTCGGTACGGAAATATTGTCCCGGAAGATCAGCGGTGCCGCACCGGTGCCGTCGCCGCGTCCATCGAGGATGATGTAGTCGCAGCCGAAATCAACGCGTCTTGTACGCAGTCGCGCGCGTCTTCTTCATTGCCGAGGATGCGGCGGGCAACGGCGAGCATTGGTCCGCCATAATCCGTGACCAGATTTTTGAACGCCGGTTCATGCCCGGCGCGAAGAGCATCGAGAAGCGCCTTCTCCGTCTCATCGACAGGTCCGGTGTCGCTTTCCTGGCTTCCGGGAATGTCCGTTCCTTCCAAACTGATCTCCTGGCCCCGGGCGCCCAAGCCGCCCGTGGTGTGAGTTTAGGCCGTTTCTACTATTCGACGCCAACCGGCGCGCGCCGCCGCAGGGTCATGAACGCTTCGGCGGCACCGAACCCGACCGTGCTTCCGCGCATCCGGGCGAGACGTTCGACGGCCTGCGGTGAACGGGCATGGGGCTCGTCACGCATCTCGAAATCATAGGCGGCAACGGCATCGAGCTTTGCTGCCAGCGCCGGCGTGATTTCGACGAAGCTGTCGGGCGTGAAGGCGCCGTCTGACGCGATTGCCCAGTCGGTTGAAGAAATGATTTCGTAGGCCAACAGCGCACGCACGGGTGATCCCGGAAGCGGACGGGCTGCGGTAATTGCCGCCTGATAGGTCTTTTTGTGGTCGCCGTGCAGGCTGTTGCCGAAAGGGACATAGACATCGTGGGGGGCGCAGTCCCGCAACAGGTTTTCGATCGGCCCCACGAGTTCGCCCAAGGCAAGCGTGTCGCCGCGATTCTCGGTGAAACCCAGATACTGCGGCGTTCCGTAACCCAGGATATCGGCCGCCGCCTGCGCGCTTTCGCGCCGCTTGGCGTCATGGCCCTGCCCATCGCCGAACGCAACGAGCACATCCACCCGGCGCCCGGCCGCCGCTGCCATTGCGGCAACGCCGCCACAGCCCAATATCTCGTCGAGCGCGTGGGGTGCGACGATCAGCAGGCCGTTTTGGGACATTGTCTTGTTGGTCATGAAACTACGCTCCTGCGTGCAGAAATGATCTTTCAGCCCATTGCCGGGATTGATTTCGGTCAACAAGTGCGCCCGCAAGACAGTTTACTGATTATCGGGCGCGAGAGGAGATGGTGATGCCTGATATCTTGCAGATTCTGGCTGATGATCACGCAAACATGCGTGCTCTGATGCAGTTGCTGGAGACCGAGATCGACAAAATGGCCGACGGCGGCAGTGCGGATGTAGGAACAATATCCGCCGTCGCCGAGTATTTGCTCGAATATCCCGATCGGTTCCACCACCCGGTGGAGGATTTGCTGATCCAGGGCATGCAGGCCGCGGGCGCGGTCCCGGGATCATCGGTGGAAGCCCTCGAGGCCGAGCATGCACGCATCTCGCGCCTGGCCGGTGAACTCCATGATGCCGCCGTCGCGATTGCATCGGAACAAACCATGCGCCGCGACGTGTTCGTTGAATGTGCCCGGCGGTATATCGCGGCGCTGCGCCGCCACATGGATATAGAGGACACGGATTTCTTTCCCCGGGCGGAAGAGTTTCTTACCGCGGAGGATCGGGCTGCCATTGCCGCGCGATTGCCGGATCTGGACGATCCGCTGTTTGGGACCGCGACGCGCGATCGTTACCGGGTTTTGGGCGAGGCGCTTCTCAACACCTAGCGCTGTATCTGTGGATCTCGCGTCAGGACAAAATTGATGGTGCCCCGGAAACGCGTGGAGATCGTGGTCACGGCCTGATGGTAGCCGTACGCCCCGCAACGGACGGTGATGTCCGACGCGACATTGGTCAAGGTGATGTCGAAAGGTGTGGATTTGTTGGGGCGGGTGGTCAGCCCGTCACGCTCGAAGCTGCATCGTGCACCGGATGGAATTGATGCGATCGTGATGTCATGGGTGGTCCACTCCCGGCGGTGGGTGCAGGCCGCCAAGACGATCATTGCGAGCGTGATGAAAACGAATGCTTTTCTCGACATTCCGAAACTCTGACGTCAGCCGGGGTATTGCCGTGCGCGCACCGCCTGCGCATACGATGATCCGATCTCGATTCTGCCTGTCCGGGACCGGATATGCTAGCCTTGTTGCGTAGTTTGATTTGAGAGGAACGGCATCATGGCGGAACAGGTCTCCTTCGCGGCATCTCCAGGGCGGGTTATCGATATTGCCGCCGATATCCGGGCCGGCAGTTGCACACCGATGGATGCGGTACAGGCCTGTCTCGACCGGATCGCGGATGTCGATGAAGAAGTGAAAGCCTGGGTTTCGGTGGATTCCGCCGGGGCGCTGGCAGCTGCCGCAGAGATGAACCGCGAGGCCAATGACGGAATACTGCGGGGGCCGCTACACGGTGTGCCGGTCGCCATCAAGGACATCTGCGATGTCGTCGGATGGCCAACCCGATGCAACAGCCGCACCCGGTCCGACGCACAGCCGGCCTCCGCCGATGCCGAGATCGTGACCGCTTTGCGTGCCGCCGGCGCGATCATTCTGGGCAAAACCCACACGACCGAATTTGCCTATTACGATCCATCACCGGCGCGTAACCCGCATAATATCGGACACACGCCGGGCGGCTCGAGCAGCGGTTCGGGCGCCGCGGTCGGCGCCGGCATGGTGCCTGCGGCGATTGGAACCCAGACAGTGGCGTCGGTGAACCGGCCCGCGGCCTATTGCGGGATCGCCGCGTTCAAACCGTCTACCCGCAGCATGGCCACCTATGGCATCGCGCCACTGGCACCGTTTTATGACACGCCGGGCTTATTCGGCTGGTCGGTCGCGGATGCCTGCTACATGTATGACGCGGTGCGGCCGCCCCATGGCCGGTCGGACGAGGGTCTCGACGACGATGTCCGGGTGGTCGTGCTGAATGATCCGTTCCTGGCGGAGGCGACCGATGAAATCATCGCCGCGCGCGATGATGTGGCGGCCCGACTTCGTGACGCGGGCCATGACGTGGTGGAAATGACATCCCCGATTTCGCTCGAGGATCTCAACGAGCTCCAAGGCCATACGACTGAATATGAGTTGGCGCGTGTTCATGCCGCGCTGCTGGAGTTTCCCGAAGATCAGGTCGGAGCGGTCTTGCGTCAGTCGGTCATCGACGGCAACGAGATTGATGACGAGGTGTATCAGGCCGAGCGACGCCAGATCGACGCCATGCGCGTGACGTTCATGGCCGCGGTCAAACCGACCGATCTGGTGCTCTGGCCGGCGGCACCGGCCACGGCGCCGGAAGGACTTGAATGGACCGGCGACCGGCGTTTCATCGCACCATGGACCGCGCTCGGCGGGCCGGTTGTATCGATGCCGTCCGGGCTGGGTGCCGGTGATATGCCGATCGGCATGTTGTTGGCCGGGTCGCCGGGCTATGACCGCTATGTGGCGCGGGTGGCACCGCGCCTGGCCGAGGCCGTTCCGCAAACCGATTAAGAGGGCGTCCCCATGGAGTGGATGATCAAATGCGTGTCCAAGCCGGACATGGCAGCGACCCGCGAGGCA
>JABJEK010000057.1 GCA_018702955.1 Rhodospirillaceae bacterium
CGTCGTCGAAGGCATGCAGTTCGACCGCGGTTATCTCTCGCCGTACTTCATCACCAATGCCGAGAAGATGATCTGTGAGCTGGATAATCCCTACATCCTGCTGCACGAGAAGAAGCTCTCGAGCCTCCAGACCATGCTGCCGGTGCTCGAAGCCGTTGTTCAGTCGGGCAAGCCCCTGCTGATCATCGCCGAGGACATCGAAGGCGAAGCGCTGGCGACCCTCGTCGTCAACAAGCTGCGTGGTGGCCTGAAGATCTCCGCCGTCAAGGCGCCGGGCTTCGGTGACCGTCGCAAGGCGATGCTCGAGGATCTGGCGACCCTGACCAAAGGTCAGGTTATCTCCGAGGATCTCGGCATCAAGCTCGAGAATGTCACGCTCGATATGCTTGGCACGGCCAAGCGGGTCTCGATCACCAAGGAAGAGACCACGATCGTCGACGGTGCCGGCAAGAAGTCCGAAATCGAAGGCCGGGTCAACCAGATCCGCGCCCAGATCGAGGAGACTTCTTCGGACTATGATCGCGAGAAGCTGCAGGAACGTCTGGCGAAGCTCGCCGGCGGTATTGCGGTCATCAGTGTTGGTGGTGCGACCGAGATCGAAGTGAAAGAGAAGAAGGATCGCGTCGAAGATGCGATGCACGCAACCCGTGCGGCTGTCGAAGAAGGCATTGTTGCCGGCGGCGGTGTCGCACTTCTCTATGCGACCAAGGTTCTGGACAAGCTCGAAGGTGAAAATGACGACCAGCAGGTCGGCATCAACATCATCCGCAAGGCCATCCAGGCTCCGGTTCGTCAGATCGCCGAGAATGCAGGCTTCGACGGTGCCGTTGTTTCGGGCAAGTTGCTCGAGCAGAAGGACACCGATTTCGGCTTCGACGCGCAGAGCGGTAAGTACACCAATCTCGTGAAGGCCGGCGTCATCGACCCGACGAAGGTCGTGCGCGCAGCCCTGCAGGATGCCGGTTCGATCGCGGGTCTGTTGATCACGACCGAAGCGATGGTTGCCGACAAGCCCGAAGTGGGTGGCGGCGCCGGTGCCCCGCCGATGCCTGATATGGGTGGCATGGGCGGTATGGGCGGCATGATGTAAGCCAGTCCCTACCGGACAAGATAAAGAGGGCCACACCGGCAACGGTGTGGCCCTTTTTCTTTGTGGCCTCTGCGGAGAACACCCAACCCACATCCGTCATACGCGGGCTCGACCCGCGTATCTTGTCTCGTTGTCGGCTGGTGCATGAGATGCCCGGATCGAGTCCGGGCATGACGCGTTTTTTTGAGTTTTACTCTTCCTCGACGGCGCGGATGATGCCCGCCTGATCGAGGTTGGCCCAGCCGCGGTCCATCATCTTCTGCCAGAGCTCAAGATTGGTCTTGAGCGAGACCAGATCGATGCCGACCTGCTCGGCCAGCTCGAGCGCCTGGAGGATGTCCTTGTGGTGCACCGACGCGCGGCCATGGGGCTCGAACGCGCGGTCCACCATGCGGCCGCCATGCAGGTCGAGGACGCGGGATTCGGCGAAGCCGCCGAGTAACGCCTGACGTACCTTGGCGGGGTCCACGCCGGCCTTGTCGGCGAGGGTGAGGCCCTCAGCGACGGCGGCCAACGTCATGCCGACGATGGCCTGGTTCGCGGTTTTCGTGACCTGGCCGGCACCCACGTCACCAATATGGGTGATGTTCTGACCCAGCACGTCGAACACTGGCATCACGCGGGGCAGAACGTCGTCACCTGCGCCGACCATGATGGTGAGATTGCCGTCTTGCGCACCCCCGGTGCCACCCGATACGGGCGCGTCGACATAGTGCGCGCCCAGCGCTGCGGCCTCTTCGGCCCAGGCGCGGGTCTCGCGCACCTTGGTGGTGCCCATGTCGATGATAGTCTTGCCTGCCGACAGGCCCGCGAAGACGCCGTCGTCGCCGTGCAGGACCTTGTCCACCGATGGGGTGTCGGTGACCATGATCATGGTGATGTCGCTCGCTGAGGCCACATCGCGCGGTGTGGCGGCGGTGTTCATGCCCAGGGCCGCCAATTCTTCGGCGGGGCCCGGGCTGCGGCTCGTCACCGTGACCTCGGCGCCGGCCTCGTGCAGGTTACGGGCCATCGGCTTGCCCATCAGGCCGAGCCCGATGAAGCCGATTTTTGTGTTTTTTATATCCGTCACGACGCGCTACCCGGCTGCAATCAGGCGGTGGCGTAGCGAGCCCGCGCGGCCCGCTCGATGGCGGCGGCGGTCAGGCGTTCGATGTTGAGCGTGTGGCGCAGCATTTCGAGCAAGCGCAGCTCTTCCTGGCTGGCTTTCTCGTCGGCCGTCGCGATGTCACAGGCGAGCACATAGGCCGTGTCGCGCAGGCGCTCGGGCAGCGCGTCGCGAATCTGCGCAAGCGCGTCATCCAAGCCGTCTTCGTTGGACAGCAGATCGGCGCAGTCGCGCGCGATGTCGGTGAGCTGCTCGGTGTCGAAGCCGGAAAAAACCGGGAGCTGGCTGACCATCTCGCCGATCCGGCCGATCTCGGAATCGGTCATGTCGCTGTCGGCGGCGGAGACCATGACCATGGTGTAGACGAGGGCGGTCTGGGGTTCGATCATATCGAATGCTTCCTTACTGGTGCGTAGGCTCGTTAAAGCGGCCGGGGGGAGTGGCGTCAAGCCGTCATAGGTGGGTTTGTCCAAAGACCGTATCGACAGGCCTTCGGACCCCCAATAGGTTGGTCCTATGTCTGCCGTAATCAATGTCGCCGTTCCGGTTTTTGCAATCATGCTCGCGGGCTATCTCGCCGGGCATTTTCGTATCCTGGGTGAATCAAGTTCCGAGGCGTTGAACGCCTTCGTTTACTGGTTCGCCCTGCCGCCGGTTCTGTTCCTGTCCATGGCCAGTGTGCCGGTGGCCGAAATCTTCAACTGGCCGTTCATCTGGACGCTGCTGGGCGGGATGGCGATCGTCGCGATCCCGTCCGTGATCCTCGCGCGCTATGTGTTTCGCAACAGTCTGGGCGGGATCACGCTACATGGCCTGACCGGGGTTTTCGCCAACACCGGTTACATGGGAATTCCCCTGTTTCTGGCCGCGTTCGGGCCGGACGGGGCGTTGCCGGCTGTCATCGCCACCGCCGTGAACAATGCTGTGTTGCTGGGTCTCACGATCCTGTTGATCGAGATGGACGGCGGAGAGGGGCCGTCGCCGCTGCGCCTGTTCGCCAACGCGGTGCTTGCGGTCGTGCGCGGGCCGCTGTTTTTGGCACCACTGGCGGGGATTCTCTGGTCCTGGTCAGGGCTCGGCCTGCCGGACCCGGCATCTAACTTTTTTTCGCTGATGGGGGCCGCCGCCGCGCCATGTGCGTTGTTCGCGATGGGGCTGTTCATGGTCGGAAAGCCGATCACCAGCGGTGCGTCCGAGGTTGGGTGGATGGTGTTCGTCAAACTGATTGGCCAGCCGCTCGTCACCTGGTGGCTGGCGGTCGCGATGTTCGATCTCGATTTTGAGATGACGCGGGGGGTAGTCCTGATTGCCGCATTGCCGACAGGCGCGCTTGCCTTCGTTGTGGCCCAGAAGTATGGGATTTTCGTGCAACGCTGCTCGGCGGCGATCCTTGTCTCGACGGTCTTGTCCGTCGTGACCGTCAGCGCGTTACTCGCCTGGTTCGGGACTGGCTAGCGAGCCAAAAACTCTTCCGTCGCCTCGATGGCGTCGACCAGCCCGACCCGTTCGGGCACCACGCCGTCGGGAAACGCGCCGAACAGTCGCGTCGGGGTCGCGGCATCGAGGATCACGAACACGCCCTTGTCACCCTTGCGCCGGATGAGCCGCCCATAGGCCTGGGACAAGCGGAGGCGGGCGAGGAGATCGTCATGGTTCCGGCCGCCGAACGCCTCGCGACGGGCGCGGTGAAGGATCGTCGGGCGGGGCCAGGGAATACGGTCGAAGGCGAGCATGCGCAGCGAACGCCCCGGTACGTCCACACCATCACGCACCGCATCCGTGCCGAGCAGGCAGGCGTTGGTCTCGGCCCGGAAGATATCGATCAGCGTGGCCACGTTCAGGGAATCCACATGTTGGGCGTAGAGCGGCAGTCCGGCGGCATCCAGCGCGTCGGCGATCCGCGCATGAACCTGGCGCAGGCGGGCGATTGACGTAAACAAGCCGAGCCCGCCGCCGCCGGACGCGACGAATAATTCGCGCATGGCGGCCGCCATCTGGTCGGCATCGTTGCGGCGTACGTCGGTGACCACGAACACACGGGTTTGTTCGGCATAGTCGAATGGTGAGGCGACGCGCACGTGAACCGCCGGCATCGGGAAATGGACCGCACCGGTGCGCGCATCGGCACTCACCCAGTCGGTGGGCGTTTCAGTAAGTGTGTCTCCGTCTGCGTTGCGGGTGTGGTCGGTCAGCGTGGCTGAGGTGAAGACCATGCCATGGGCGATAGGCGCCATCGCCTCGGCGAAGGGTTTGGTGGGGTCCACCCAGTGGCGGTAGAGCCCCGCATCGAGTTCGCGGCCGTCGATCCGCTCCACTTCTATCCAGTCCACGAACGCCTCTGATGCGGGTTCGACGACCGCATCGAGCATGTCGATCCAGGCGCCGATCAGCAACTCCGAGCGTCGCTGCAGTGCGCGGGCGACCGCCTCGATGCGCACGCGGGTGGCGCTGTCGAGCTCGTCAGCGTCGGCGTCCAGTCGGTGGATCAGCCGGGCGCAGAGCTTGCGCAGCGGTGTTGCCAGAGCCACGAGATGTTCGCGCAGCGCGGCCGCTGCGTCGGGCATGCCGTCGGATGGCGGCCGTACCTCGGTTTCAAGGGAGTAGGGGCCGTCGCCGGACTTGGCGCGGGCGAAGACCTGTTCGCGGACCTCGGCGAGGAAGGCCTCCGCCGGACCCTCGGTCATCGCGCCCGACAGACGATTGAGCCAACCGGGTGCGGGCAGGATTTGTGCCGCATCCAGGGCCGCCGCGAGCGCGTCGGCGGCATCCGCATCGTCCGCTGCAATCAGATCTTCCGCCCGCTCGCGCAGGCCGCGTGCGCGCCCGCCGCTTCGCCGCCGCCCGGTACCTTCGTTGCCGAGCAGCCAGCGACGCAGTTCGGCCATCTCGCGGCCGCTTAGATGGGCGGCGAAGGCGGAATCCGCAGCGTCGAAAATATGATGGCCCTCGTCGAAAACATAGCGCGACGGGACGTTGGCGCCGTCGCCCCCGCCGTCGCCGGCACCGAGTGCGGCCTGGATCATGACAAGCGCATGGTTGGCGACGACCAGCCGGGCCTTGCGCGCCTTGCGCACGGAGTGTTCGACGAAGCAGCGGTTGTAGTGGCTGCAGGCGGAATAGATGCATTCGCCGCGCCTGTCGGACAGGCCCAATGTTGGTGCGACCCCCACGAGGTCGACCAGCCAGGCGGGGAAATCACCGCCCAGGTCGCCGTCGCGTGTGGCCTGCACCCAGCGCGCGGTTAATGCCACGCCCAGCGCGTTGCGGCGTTGCAGGGTCGTGAACCGGCCCGCCGCATCCTCGAGGTTCAGCAAGCAGAGATAGTTTTCCCGCCCCTTGCGGATAACCACGTGGCGCGCTTTTTCATCCGGGTCCGGGTAGAGGCGGCTCAGCTCCTGATCGATCTGCTGTTGCAGGTTGCGGGTGTAGGTGCTGATCCAGACCGGGCCGCCGTTCTTCTCCGACCAGATGCTGGCCGGCGCGATGTAGCCCAGCGTCTTGCCGGTGCCGGTGCCGGCTTCGGCGAGAACGATGTTGGGGCTGTCCTCCGCGGGGCGTGGTGCAAAAGCCTCGGCCGTGACGGCGGCGTAGTCGCGTTGTCCTTCGCGGCTTTCGGCATCACCGCCCAGCAGGAATGTTAATCGGTTGCGCGCCTCATCGGCAGAAACAGGGTCGTTGCCGGGCGGCGGCTCCGGCGCGGTCTCCCCCCACTCGGGTACCTCGCGCCACACAGCCAGAGCACCGGCGACGCGGCTATCGCTGTTGTCGGGCCACCCGGTCGTGTCCAGGGCCGCCAATACAAACGGCGCCCATAGCCAGCCCGCGCGTTGCATCGCGCGGGCGATGGCGGCGGCATCCTCATAGCCCTGTCGATCGTCGGCGAGGTCGGTGAGCAGGCGGTCGGCGATGGCGATCAACGCATCGGCATCTTCGGGTTCGGTAATTCCGAGTGTCCGGGTGAGCCCCTGGATGGTGGGGAGCGTGAATTCGGCGGGCCGGACGAACGCGAACAATTCGAGCACGTCATAGCCGTCGATATGGTCGCTCCCCAGGCGCCGTGCTGTGGCCGGCCCGTGGCACAACACGGGAGGTTGCGCACGCGCCCGGCGGACGGCCTCGTCCGCGCCCAGCGCGTCGCGCGCGCCGCCCGCATCGCGCCAGGTCGCGAAGCTGCGACCGGCAACCAGGGATGGCAGATCGACGGCGCGGACGTCATGGGCTGGGAAGGGCGGCTCGCTCATCGGGGGACATTACCGGGGACGCCCCGAATCCCTAAAGCTTTGTGGGAATGCCGCTCGTATTTGCCCCAATTCACCAGCGATGGCGCATGACCCCGGCGAATGAATGCACCACATTCATTGCGCAGTTCGTGCCCGTAACGGGGCGCGAGGCCGATTGCCCAGGATGGTGCAAGGACGGAGCAAGGATGATGGATCTCGGTTCCATGAGTCAGGTATCGACGTTGGTCCCGGAACCGGCGCGCAACCCTTCGGCTGCCCCTACAGCCAACGCGCTGGCCCCGGCGACCGATACGTCGGGAGACGGATCGGGCAACCAGGGCCCCGGCTATCCGGTCGATCAGGTTGAGGTGCCTCAACCGGCGGCAGATGCGCCGGCGCCGTGGGTGGACCGCACGCCGACAGAGCCGCTGGTGGACCGGTCGTTTCCCTTATCCGACCGCGCGGCGCGCCTCAATCTAACGATATGAAGCAGCCTTGATCTGAAGAGGGGGCGGTTGACCTGATTCCGGCCCGCGCCTAGTTTCCGCCGCACGTAACTGGCGGACGAAAACGGGCATATGGCAAACGATCAAGACATGCTGTTGGCGGCCAAGGCATGGCCGTTTCAGGAGGCGAGGACGATTCTCGATCGTTTGGGCGGCCCCGATGCCGCGCAAACGCCCGAGAAGGGCTATGTGCTGTTCGAGACCGGCTACGGGCCCTCGGGTCTGCCGCATATCGGTACATTCGGTGAGGTGGCGCGGACCACGATGGTGCGCCATGCATTCCAGCAGATGTCGGACATCCCCACGCGCCTGGTTGCGTTTTCCGACGACATGGACGGGCTGCGGAAGGTTCCCACGAATCTGCCCGAACAGGAGATGCTCAACAGCCATCTTGGCAAGCCGCTGACGGCGGTGCCGGACCCGTTCGGCACCCATGATAGCTTTGCCGCCCACAACAATGCACGCCTGCAGGCATTCCTCGATACGTTCGGGTTTGAATATGAGTTCTACAGCTCGACCGAATGTTACCGGGCGGGCATGTTCGACGACACGCTGCGCGCGATGCTGTCGCATTATGACGCGATCATGGGTGTGATCCTGCCGACCCTGGGCGCGGAACGTCAGGCGACCTACAGCCCGTTCCTGCCGGTCTGTCCGCGCACCGGCGTGGTGCTGCAGGTGCCGATGGAGGCGACCGACCCCGAGGCGGGCACGGTCACCTACAAGGACCCCGAAACGGATGTTGCCGTTGAGACGCCGGTTACCGGGGGGCATTGCAAGCTCCAGTGGAAGGCGGACTGGGCGATGCGCTGGGTGGCCCTGTCGGTCGACTACGAGATGTCGGGCAAGGACCTGATCGATTCCGTGAATTTGTCGGGGAAAATCTGCCGCATCCTCGGCGCCAGACCGCCCGCCGGCCTGACCTATGAGCTGTTCCTCGACGAGAATGGCGAGAAGATATCCAAGTCCAGGGGCAACGGCCTGACGATCGAGGAGTGGCTCACTTATGGGCCGCCCGAGAGCCTGTCCCACTATATGTTCGGCAAGCCGAAATCCGCCAAGCGCCTGCATTTCGATGTGATACCAAAATCCGTTGATGAGTATCTGACCAACGTCGCGCGCTATCCGGCACAGGAACCGGACAAGCAACTCGAGAGTTCCGCCTGGCACATCCACACCGGTGACGTGCCGCCCGCGGGGGCCGATCTGTCGTTCGGGCTTTTGTTGAATTTGGCGGGTGCGTGCAATTCGGAAGATCCGGCGGTGCTTTGGGGTTTCATCGAGCGATATGCAGAAGGTGCGACGCCGGAGAACAGCCCGTTTATTGATCGGCTCGTCGGCCATGCGATTGCCTACTACCGCGACTTCGTCAAACCGTCGAAGCAATATCGCGCGCCCGACGATAAGGAACGCGCCGCGCTAAGTGACCTGGCGGATCGTTTTGCGGCGATGCCGGCCGACGCGGACGGCGAGGCGCTGCAGAATGAGGTCTATGCCGTCGGCAAGGACCACGAGTTCGAGCCGCTGCGCGACTGGTTCCGCGCGCTCTATGAGGTGCTGTTCGGCCAGAGCCAGGGGCCTCGGTTCGGCTCCTTCGCCGCGCTCTATGGCCGCGACGCGACGGTCGACCTGCTGCGACGCGCGCTGGCGGGTGAGGACCTCAGCGCCGCCTAGTCGCCTGAATGGGCGAAATCCCAGTAGAGTTCGCGGGCGCGGCGGTAGATGGGGCCCGGCTGCAGGCGGCGGTCTTCGTATTGGATTACCGGCTGGACCTTGCCGTAGTTGCCGGAATTGAAAATCTCGTCGGCCTCGAGCAACTCACCGGCCTCGACCGTGCGCTCCTGCACCTCGATCCCGTCGTCGCGCATCAATTGAATAAGCCGCTGGCGGGTGATGCCGTTCAGGAACGATCCGTTTGGCACCGGTGTAATCGCGACGCCGTCCCGGACGATCCATATGTTGGCCGTGGCGAATTCAGCGACATGGCCCAGCGCATCGCGCATGACCGGATTGTCGAAGCCGCGATCGCGTGCATCGATGATCGCGCGCGACGAGTTGGGATAATGGCAGGACGCCTTTGCGTCGGTCGGCGCGAGTTCGGGCCCAGGCCGTCGGTAGGGGCTGAGGCAGCAGGAAAAACCGTCGCCGGTCGGCATCGGTGCCTCGAAGACGGTCAGGACGAAACGCGTGCTGTCCGGGTCGGGCGCGAGCAGGCCGAGCCCGGCGTCGGCGTAGAGCATTGGCCGCACGTAGAGTTCGGCGTCCGCGCCGAAGCGCGACACGCCATCGAGCGCGATCTGCTGGATGTCATCGGCCGGCAGGGGAGACTTCAGATGCAGGGCGGCGGCAGAATTGACCACCCGCTGGCAGTGTCGATCCAGATCCGGCGTGACCCCTTCGAAGGCACGCGCGCCATCAAACGCGATCGAGCCGAGCCAGATGGCATGAGACGTGGCGCCGATCACCGGCACGTTGCCGTCATGCCAGTCGCCGTCGATGTACGTAATTGCGCTCAAGGGTCGTTCCCGGTTTAGAATCTGAAGCGCAAGGATAGCGTCATCGCTCGGGCAGGTGCGAGCCTTGTGTTTGGCCTGATTTGGCCCTGAGACGGCCGGGGCCTTGCAGCAAGCGGGCCGCGACCGCATATTCCGCCCATGGCGATACTGAAAATAGCCCGCATGGGCCACCCGATCCTGCGCACCCGCGCGACCGACGTTCCCGACCCGACCGCCCCCGAGGTCGCGCGGCTCGTCGATGCGATGATCGAGACCATGGACGACGCGGACGGCACCGGCCTGGCCGCGCCCCAGGTGCACATGCCCTGGCGGATCGTCGTCTACAAGGTCGAGGCCGACCGGATGGCGGATGAAGAATATGACGAGGAAGAGGGCGCGGGTGACGAAGGTGCTGTTGAAGATGGCGGCGTGCCCCTGACCGTTCTGGTCAATCCGGTGGTCACGCCGGTGGGCGAGGAGACCAACCTCGGCTTCGAGGCCTGCCTGTCCGTGCCCGGCATGGCCGGGGCGGTGCGCCGGTTCAATCAGGTGCAGGTGACCTATCTGACATTGGCTGGTGAGGAGATTTCCTTCGACGCGGAAGGCTTCCACGCGCGGGTGATCCAGCATGAATGCGACCATCTCGACGGGATCCTCTATCCGAGCCGGATAGACGACATGTCCCAGTTCGGCTTCGTCGAGGAACTGAGCAAGGGTGCGGCGGAGCAAGAGGTCGTGGAAGAGGGTGAGGATGGCTGACGCGCCGCATATGGATGCCGAGCGGCGCGCGATCCTCGACGCGATCCTGCCCCATGTGCCCTTCGACGGGTGGTCCCAGCGGGCATTGCGCGGGGCCGCGGCAGGCGCCGGCCTCGATGTGGCCATGGTGCAGCTCGCCTTTCCGGGTGGGGTGGCCGAGGTAATCGCTTACTGGAGTGACGCGGCCGACGCCGCGATGGCTGCCGCCTATGCCGAAGCGGACGGCGACGAGATGCGGTTTCGCGAGCGGATCACCTGGCTGGTGCGCGCCCGGATCGGCGCGGTGGCCGACCATCGTGAGGCTGTTCGGCGCGCGCTCACCTATCTGGCGCAACCCCAGCACAGCGGGGCAGGTCTGCGATGCCTTTACCGGACCGTCGACGAGATGTGGTACGCGGCGGGCGACCGGGCGACGGACTTCAATTTCTACACCAAGCGGCTGACCCTGGCCGGGGTCTATTCCTCGACCCTGCTGTACTGGCTCGATGACGCGTCCGAGGACAGCGAAGCGACGTGGGAATTCCTGGATCGCCGCATTGCCGGGGTGATGCGAGTGCCGCAGCGGAAGGAAAAGCTCCGCCGGGCAGGAACCTATCTGCCGAACCCGAAGCGGTTCGCGCGGCTGGTCTCGGAACGGCTACGCGAGGGTGGGGTTGGCTAGTCGAACCTAGCTCCCGAACGAGTTCCTGTTAATGGGCCGCCTGCAGCCGCGTCACCGGCCGGTCATCGATCGCCATGTGTACCGCCGCTGCAATGAAACCCAGCGCGATCGCGATCCACCAGACGGTTTCGTAGGAGCCGGTCGCGTCGAACACGCGCCCGCCGAGCCAGACGCCCAGGAATGCGCCGACCTGGTGGCTCAGGAAGACGATCCCGAACAAGGTTGCCATATAGCGGGTGCCGAAGATCTGCGCGACGAGGCCGCTCGTGAGCGGCACCGTCCCGAGCCAGAGAAAACCAATGGCCGCCGCGAAGATCATCACGCCGGCCGTGCTCGGGGGCGTGATGACGAATGCGAAGATCACCAGAGAGCGCATCGCGTAGAGGCCGGAAAGCAGGTGCTTTTTGCTGTGGCGGCCGCCGAGCCAGCCGAACCCCCACGAGCCGATGCCGTTGCACACGGCGATGACGACCAGCGCGGTTGCCGCCAATTTGGGCGTGAAGGCCAGGTCGCCGAGATAGGCCGGCAGATGGACGGCGATGAAGCGGACGTGGAACCCGCAGACGAAAAACCCGACGATCAGCAGGATATAGCCCGAATTGCTGCGCGCCTCGAAGAGCGCCTCACCGAGCTTCTGCGTCGATGGTGTTTCCGTGCTGGTGCTGTTCATTCGCCGGATGACCAGCGCCAGCGGGACGATGAGGCTGACGATGCAGGCGACCGCGATCAGTGCGACGGGCCACCCATAGGCGGAGATCATCTGCTGGCTGAAGGGCACGATGAGGAACTGGCCGAGGGTGCCGCAGGCCGTCACGGTGCCGAGCCACACGCTGCGCTTTTCGGCGCTGACATTGCGACTGACGATCGACAGAACCAGCGGCATGCCGGTCGCCGCGGCGGCGAAGCCGACCAGGAATCCGGCGTTCACGAACATCGCCACCGGTGTGACCGATTGCGACATCAGCACCAGGCCGACGAAGTACAGCACGCCGCCTGTTGCCAGCACGCGGGGCGCTCCCCATTTGTCAGCGATTGCCGCGACGAAGGGCGTCGTCAGGCCGATGATGAGCGCCTGGCCGGCGAGCGCCAGTGACAGAATTTCGCGCCCCCAGCCCTGTTCGGCACTGATCGGCAACATGTACAGGCCGAAGGTCTGCTGGATACCGGCGGAAATGACGATGACCGCCAGCGCACTGGCGAGAACGATCCAGGTCTGGCGACCCCGCGCGGACCCGCTGTCAGGCATTGTGGCGTTCTGGTTCATTTTGCTGATCGACCCGCGATCATCCGCCAAATACCGCACCCAGCCGCGTCACATGCCCCATCTTGCGGCCCGGGCGGGTTTCGGTCTTGCCGTAGAGATGTAGCCGCGCCTGGGGGTCTTTGATCTCGTCGCGCCAGGTCTCGACGTCATCGCCGATCAGGTTCTTCATCACCGCGTCGCAGCGGCGCGTGGGGTCGCCGAGCGGCAGGCCGCAGATGGCGCGGACGAGCTGTTCGTACTGGCTGGTGCGCCCGGCATCGATGCTCCAGTGACCTGAATTATGCGGTCGCGGGGCGACCTCATTGACCAGCACGTCCCCCTCGGCGGTGACGAACATTTCGACCGCCAGCAGGCCGACCACGCCGAGGCCCTCGCACAGGCGGGTGGCGATATCACGTGCCTTGTCGGCGGTCGCGTCGGGGATAGAGGCCGGGACGATGGTCTCGTCGAGGATATGGTTGCGGTGGCGGTTCTCGACCGGGACGAAGGCCGCGGTCTCGCCGCTCGCCGTGCGGGCGACGATGACGGAGATTTCGAGGTCGAAATCCACGAAGCCTTCGAGGATGCCGCCGTCGGTGGCGGGGCCGGCGCCGCTGTCGGCCCAGGCCGCCTCGGGGTCGGTGTTCGCGTCGATCCCGACCTGACCCTTGCCGTCATAGCCGAAGCGGACGGTCTTCAGGACCGAGGGCGTGCCGATTTCGGTGATGGCGTCCGCCAGTTCGGCGGCGCTCGTGACGGCACGGAAGGGTGCAGTGGCGATGCCGAGTTCGTTGGCGAAGGTCTTCTCGCGGAGCCGGTTTTGGGCCACGGCCTGGACCGACGGGGAGGGGTGGACGGGCACGTGTTCTGCGATCCGTTCGAGGGTCGTGATGGGCACGTTCTCGAACTCGAGCGTCGCGACGTCGATGTCGGCGGCAAACGCGTCCAGGGCGGCGTTGTCATCGAAGGCCGCCAGGGTCGTGCGGGCGGCGATCTGGGCGGCGGGCTCATCCGCGCTCTGGCAGAAGATGTGGCAGCGATAGCCGAGGTTGGCCGCCGCAAGTGCTGTCATGCGGCCGAGCTGGCCGCCGCCGAGAATGCCGATTGTGGCGCCAGGCAGGATGCGCGCGCCGCTGTCGTCCCCGGACATGGTTTCAGGAATCGCTGGTTGGCGCGTCGGCGACGGCGTCGGTCTGGTTGGCGCGCCACGCATCGAGAGCGGCTGTTACCGCAGTGTCTTCGAGGCCGACCACGGACGCCGCGAGCAATGCGGCGTTGACCGCGCCTGCACGGCCGATCGCGAGGGTGCCCACAGGCACGCCGGCCGGCATCTGGGCGATCGACAGGAGGCTGTCCATGCCGGAAAGCGCCTTGCTCTCCACCGGCACGCCGAAAACAGGCAGGCTGGTCATGGCCGCGGTCATGCCGGGCAGATGGGCGGCCCCGCCGGCGCCGGCGATGATCACCTTCAAGCCACGGTCGCGCGCGGCCTTGGCATAGGCGGACATGCGGTCGGGGGTGCGATGGGCGGAGACGATCTTGACCTCGTGCGCGACCCCAAGCTGCTCAAGGGTTTCGGCGGCATGGCGCATGGTTTCCCAGTCGGACTGGCTTCCCATGATAATTCCGACAACCGGCGCATCTGCCATCTGCGTCTCCCTGGCGTGTATTGGGGGCTTGGGGCCCGGAAAAGCGGGGATTATAGGAGTGCTGCCCGGTGTGGCAAGCGCGGTGGTGCGCATTGCGCCTGTTTCGCGACAATACGCAAAGATTTGTTAACCACTTTCGGAATAGTGTCGAGCAGCGTATTTTTGTGGCAATCCAGTTGTTTGCCGGCTTTAGGTATCACCCCGACGGGGTTTGGATGAAGATCGAACGCACGCAGCCCGGCCGCACGAATGCGGCGAAACCGGTTCGCGCCCCTGACCAGGCGGCGCAGGCTGCGCAGGCCTATGGGGTGGCCGGCGCCGAACAGGCGAGCGCGCCACCGCCATCGGGCGACGTCGCGACGATCGCCGGCCTGAGCGAAACAGACCTGACACCGAAGGTGCGCCAGGCGCTCGATCTGCTGATGACGGAAGTCCAGCGAATGCGCGAGGAGTTGAGCCAGGCGCGGCACAGGATCAACTATCTTGAGAAGCTGGCGGATGAAGACACGCTGGTGCCGGTGGCGAACCGTCGCGCGTTTGTGCGCGAGATGAGCCGTATGGTGGCCTATGCCGAGCGATATGGTGCCGGTTCGAGCGTCCTCTATTTCGACATTAACGGCTTCAAGGAAATCAACGACCAGCATGGGCACGCCGCCGGCGACGCCGCGCTGCGGCAGATTGCAGAATTGCTGGCCGAAAATGTTCGTGAATCCGACATCGTCGGCCGGCTGGGCGGCGATGAGTTCGGCGTGATCCTTGCCCAGGCCTCACCCGAGGTCGCAGCAGAGAAGGCGGCATCCCTTTCGGCGTTGATCGCCACCACGCCGCTCGATTGGGAGGGCACCGCGATTACGTTATCGGTGTCTTATGGCGTCTATTCTTTCTCGGGCACCGAGGATGCGGGCGAGGCGCTGCAGCGCGCCGATCAGGCCATGTACGAACAGAAGCAGGGTCGCGCCGTCGGTGATTAGTGGCGATTAGCCGCGACCGCGTTCCGCTCAGGCGTGTATTAGTCTGATCCGGCTCAGGCGATGATGTCGGGCAGCAGCTCGTTCTCGATTTGTAGAATCTCGTCCTTCAAACCAAGCTTTCGCTTTTTTAGCCGCTGAACCTGCAGCTGATCGAACGGTTGCTCGTCAGTAATGCGCGCGATGACATCATCAAGGTCACGGTGTTCGCTCAGCAGTTCGTTCAGGCGAAGCTGCAGGGTCTCCTGATCCGATGTGAGGTCGTCCGACAATTCAAGCGTCCGGTCTTGCGGGGTTTGGTTGAGGACAACCAGTATAGCAGTCCGGGCCTCGGCGCGCGTGGTACCGCTCTCGACTGTTCTCCACAATGCGGTCGGGCGTTGGGCGGCATCATGCCTTCCCAATTCACGGTGAATCGGCTTAGCATTCGCAGGTGATCTTTTCGATAAGCCCTAGCTCTTGGACAAGGAGACGCGTCACGTGATGATGGATGTCAGGATCGAAAATCTGAAGCGCAAGCACGCCACCCTGGATGAGGAGATCGGAGGCGAAGTTCAGCGCCCCATTCCCGATCAGGCAGCGATTTCCGAGTTGAAGAAAGAAAAATTGAAATTGAAGGACGCGATTGTCAGCCTCCAGGAAGCCTGACGAACGCCCAATTGACCATCTCAGAAGAAAAGGCGGCTCCTAAGAGCCGCCTTTGTTGTTTGAAGGCCTGCGTTGGGCTATTCAGCCGCGCTCGCGAGGGCGACCGCCTGATCGCGAAGCTTGAATTTCTGAATCTTGCCGGTCGATGTCTTGGGCAGCGGCCCGAACACGACATGGTGCGGGCATTTGAAGTGGGCGAGGTTGTCCCGGCAATGCTGGATGATGTCTTCTTCAGTGGCTTCGACACCGGGTTTCAGCTCGATGAAGGCACAGGGTGTCTCGCCCCATTTCTCGTCCGGCCGGGCGACGACGCCGACTGCGGCGACCGCGGCATGCCGGTACAGCGCATCCTCGACCTCGATCGATGAGATGTTCTCGCCGCCCGAGATGATGATGTCTTTCGATCGGTCCTTGAGTTCGATGTAGCCGTCGGGATGCCAGACCCCGAGATCGCCGGTGTGGAACCAACCGCCGGCAAAGGCCTCGTCGGTGGCCTTCGGGTTTTTCAAGTAGCCCTTCATCGTGACATTGCCGCGGGTGAAGACCTCACCCAGGGTCTCGCCATCCTGCGGGACCGGGACCAGGGTCTCTGCGTCGGCGACCATCATGTCTTCCAGGACCTCGTAGGGCACGCCCTGGCGTGACTGCAGGCGGGCGCGCTCCTCGAGCGGCAGCGCGTCCCATTCGTCCTGCCAGGCGCAGATGATGGCCGGACCGTAGATTTCGGTCAGGCCATAGACATGGGTGACGTTGATGCCTTCCTCCGACATTGCCGCGAGTACGGCGGCCGGGGGTGGGGCCGCGGCGGTCATGAACTCGACCTGCTGCTCGAACGGGCGGCGGTCCGCGTCGGTGGCGTTGACGATCATTTGCATGACGATCGGCGCTCCGCACAGATGGGTGATGTCCTTGGTCTCGAATGCCTTGTAGATGTTGGCGGCGTTCACGTCGCGCAGGCAGACATTGGTGCCGGCCACGGCGGTCACGCCCCAGGTAAAGCACCAGCCGTTGCAGTGGAACATCGGCAGGGTCCACAGATAGACCGGGCCGCCGGTCGCCCCCCAGGTGAAGACGTTGCCGATCGCGTTCAGATAGGCCCCCCGGTGGTGGAACACCACGCCCTTGGGGTTGCCGGTCGTGCCGGACGTGTAATTGAGCGCAATCGCGTCCCATTCATCGTCGGGGAACGACCATTCGAATTCGGGATCACCGGTGGCGATGAAGGCCTCATAGTCCATCTCGCCGAGTTTCTCGCCGCCCGGACCTTCCTTGTCGTCGATGTCGATGACGATCGGGTCGACCTTGGCCAGCGCGAGGGCCTCCTTGATGATGGGTGCAAATTCGGTGTCGGTCAGCAGCACCTTCGCCTCGCCATGATCGAGGATGAAGGCGATGGCCTTGGCGTCGAGGCGATAGTTCAGCGCGTTGATCACGCCGCGGGTCATCGGCACACCGAAATGGGATTCGAGCATCGGCGGCGTATTGGGCGACATGATGGCCACGCAATCACCGACCCCGATGCCGCGCTGGCTGAGCGCCGAGGCGAGGCGGCGCGCGCGGGCGTAGAATTCCGCATAGGTGAAGCTGGTGTCGCCATGCACGACGGCTGCCCGGTTGGGATACACCTTTGCCGAGCGCCGTAAGAAGCTGAGCGGCGACAGCGGCATAAAGTTCGCCGCGTTCTTGTCCAGATCGGTTTCGAAATGATTGGTCATGTAATCCTCCACGCACCGTTGGCCGGCGCTAATTCTTGAACCCTAATTCTTGAACAGGGCGTCCGCATCGCCGCGCAAGGATTCCCGGCCCGCTATTTCGGCCTCGGCGCGCGCGATCTCCTGCTTGGCATGCTCGATATAGTCTTTCAGCTCCTCAATCGATAGAGCCTCGACCTTCATCTCGCTGAAATCGCCTGGGTGCCCCTGGAATGTCGGTTCCAGATCATCGTCCGCACTCATGTTCGCCTCCCTGCCGGTGTCGCCTGTTCAATGAACGGCTTGTCGTTGTGCATCGAGTTTGACGCGCCTAGATTGCGCCCGCAACCATCAGAAAGATTGAGACCCAGAACGGAGGGTGACCATGGCGTTGCCGGAAACAATGCGTGCGATGGAAATTTCCGAGCCCGGTGGGCCGGAAGTGTTGAAGCCCACCGACCGTCCCGTGCCTTTACCGGGCGATGGCGAGGTGCTGATCCGCGTCGCGGCGGCCGGCGTGAACCGACCCGACGTGGCCCAGCGCAAGGGGCTCTATCCGGCACCTCCGGGGGCATCGGATCTGCCGGGGCTCGAAGTGTCGGGCGAAATCGCTGCCGTCGGTGTAAATGCCGGTGACTGGAAAGAGGGCGACAACGTCTGTGCGTTGGTCTCCGGCGGCGGCTATGCCGAGTATGTGGCCGTCCCCGGATCACAGACCCTGCCGTTACCCGAGGGCCTCGACATGGTCCAGGCCGCAGGCATACCCGAGACGTTCTTCACGGTCTGGACGAATGTCTTCGATCGTGCGCGGTTTGCGGCCGGCGAGCGGTTTCTGGTGCATGGCGGCTCCAGCGGCATCGGCACCACGGCGATCCAGCTTTGCAAGGCGTTCGGCGCCGAGGCGATCTACACCACGGTCGGCACGGCGGAGAAGGCGGCATTCTGCGAACAGCTCGGCGCAACCAAGGCCATCAACTACAAGACCGAGGCCTTTGACGAGGTGATTGGAACGCTCACCGCGGACAGTGCGGGCGGCAAGGGCGTTGATGTGATCCTCGATATGGTCGGCGGCGAATACACGCCGCGGAACATCGCCTCGCTGCGGCCCGATGGGCGGATCGTACAAATCGCTTTGATGGGCGGCGTCAAGACGGAGATCAATCTCGCGAAGATCATGATGAACCGGCTCACCCTGACCGGTTCGACCCTGCGACCGCAAACCGTGGCGACGAAGGCCGCCATCGCGACATCGCTGCGTGAAAAAGTCTGGCCGAAGTTTGCAGCGGGTGAACTCTCACCTGTGATCCACGCGACATTTCCGCTGGATCAGGCGCCCGCGGCCCATGCATTGATGGAAACCAGCACCCATATCGGCAAGATCATCCTCGAAGTTTGATCGCTTTCCGGTGCATGTGGTGCACGCTGTGCTTTGCATTTCGGCGTATCGCCGCATATATAGTGGCGCAACCCCCACAGGGATGATGAATTGGCCCGGTTCGGCCGCGCGCGGCGCGGATGACCGGCGAAAGGAGAATTCATGGCACCTCCGTTGATGCCGAAGGCCACGGCGGTTTGGCTTGTTGAGAATACGTCGCTGTCGTTCGCACAGATTGCGGACTTTACCGGCATGCACCAGCTCGAGATTCAGGGCATCGCCGACGGCGAGGTCGGGGTCGGCATGCATGGGCTCGATCCGGTGACCCACGGTCAGGTTACGGCGGACGAGATCGAACGCTGCCAGGCTGATCCCGCAGCGCGTCTCGTGCTCCAGGAATCGGACAACCCCGCACCGGTCAAGCGCACCAAGGGCCCGCGTTACGTTCCGGTCTCGAAGCGCCAGGACAAGCCCGACGGTATTGCCTATCTGGTCCGCTACTATCCGGAACTCAGTGACGCCCAGATCGGCAAGCTGATCGGCACCACAAAGCCGACCATCGTGGCCATTCGCGAACGGACCCACTGGAATTCTTCGCAGATCCAGCCCCGGGACCCGGTGACAATCGGCCTGTGCCGACAGGTTGATCTCGATGAGGCGATCGAGAAGGGCCGCAAGGCGGGCCGCCAGCCGGCAGCCGATGATCGCCGTCCGATCAGCGCCGATTTGATCCCCGAAGAAGAGCCCGCACAGAGCCGAATTCCCGATTGGATGGCCGATGTGCGCATCGGTGGCGGGAACAATCAGGGCGACAACTAAGTTATTGATATTAAATAATTAGCGTGGAAACGGGGTCCGGTTCGGGCCCCGTTTTTCGTATGTGCAGGCGGCGTTAACCATTTCTTAGACATTGCCTGCAATTATGTGTGTGATGGCTCCTCCCATAGACCATCTTTGGATCTTACCTAGATCCTCTTTTTTGCCTCCCTGTTTGACTTCGAGCCGCTTCGGGACCCCCTTCCGGAGCGGTTTTCTTTTGCCGATGCCGTCCATGCCGGTTCAAGCCCGGGCCCGGTTGGGATAAGTTCCGCAGCGAATTCCCATCGCTGCCGGACAAGACCCATGATCGATCCCAAGCATCTGAAGTTCGCGACGCTGAGCCTGCATGCGGGACAGCACCCCGACCCGGTGACCGGTGCGCGCGCCGCGCCGATCTATCAGTCGACCTCCTATGTCTTCCCCGATGTCGAGTATGCGGCGAGCCTGTTCAATCTCGAGCGGGCGGGGCACATCTACTCGCGGATATCGAACCCGACGGTCGCGGTGTTCGAGGAACGCATGGCGGCACTCGAGGGCGGGGTCGGCGCCATCGCGACGGCCAGCGGGCAGGCGGCGATGAGCCTCGCGGTGATGACGCTGATGGGCGCGGGCGGTCATATCGTTGCCTCGCGGAATATCTACGGCGGCACCCATAACCTGTTCGTGCACACGCTACCGCGTTTCGGGATCACCACCACATTCGTCGATCCCCGCGACCCGGACGCCTTCAAGGCCGCTATCCGCGATGAGACACGGGTGGTCTTCGCCGAGACGATTGGTAATCCGGGACTTGAGGTTCTCGATATTTCTGCGGTGGCCGAGGTGGCGCATGACGCCGGCCTACCGCTGCTGGTGGACGCCACCTTCTCGACCCCCGCGCTGCTGCACCCGTTCGAGCATGGGGCCGACCTGATCATGCACTCGGCCACCAAATGGATCGGGGGGCATGGGGTCGCGATTGGTGGCGTGTTGATCGACGGTGGGAGTTTCGATTGGGAAGGCTCGGGCAAGTTCCCGGGCATGACCGAACCCTATGCCGGGTATCATGGCCTCGATTTTGCCGAGGAGTTCGGTCCCGCCGCCTTCATCATGCGTGCGCGCGCCGAGGGCTTGCGCGACTTCGGCGCCTGCATGGCGCCGCAGACGGCGTTCTATCTCCTGCAGGGGCTCGAAACCCTGCCGATACGCATGGCGCGGCACGTGGCGAATGCGCAAACGGTGGCGGCATTCCTCGAGGGCGTCGACGAGGTCGCGTGGGTCACATATCCGGGGCTGGAGAGCCACCCCGACCATGCGCTGGCGGAAAAGCTTCTGCCGGAAGGCGCGGGTGCCATCGTCACGTTCGGCGTCAAACCCGGCACCGAGGGACCGCGGCGCGCAGGCGCCAAATTCATCGAGGCGCTGGAGCTGTTTTCCCATCTGGCCAATGTGGGTGATGCGAAATCGCTGGTGATCCACCCGGCGAGTACGACCCATCAGCAGATGAGCGCCGAGGACCTGGTGGCCGCAGGCGTGGGCGAAGAAATGGTGCGCCTGGCGATCGGGCTCGAGGATCCGGGCGACATCGTCGCGGATTTGAAGCAGGCGCTGCGCGCCTCGCAGAAATAGGAGCGCCGTTATGGAGATGCATGTCGACGGCCAGTCGGTCTTTGTTCACACGGGTGGACGCGAATTCGATTCCGAACAGCCGACCCTGGTGCTCGTCCATGGCGGCGGCAACGACCACAGCGCGTGGGGATTGCAGACGCGGTATTTCGCCCATCACGGCTACAACGTGCTGGTGCCAGACCTGCCCGGGCATGGCCGTTCGGGCGGCACCACGCCGACGACGGTGGAGGGTTTCGCCACCTGGTTGTGGCGGTTCGTGGATGCGGCCGGTGCCGAGACTGTTCATCTCGCGGGGCACTCGATGGGATCGCTTATCGCGCTGGCCGCGGCAGCCGAGGCGCCGGACCGTGTGGCCTCGCTGATCCTGATCGGGCCGTCGGACCATATGCAGGTGCATCCCGACCTACTGACCGCCGCGGCGGCCAATGACCCCGTGGCCTGGGAGATGATCACCGACTGGGGCTTCGGCAAGACGGCCCATAAGGGCGGGCATCAGGCGCCGGGGTTGTGGTTGCGCGGCGGTGGCCGGGCGCTGCTGGCGTCGTGCCCCGTGGACGTGCTCGGCAGCGATCTGGCGGCGTGCAACGACTGGACCGGCGCGCCGGATGCGGCCGCAAAAGTCAGCTGCCCGACGCTGTTCCTGATGGCCGCCGGGGACCGCATGACACCCGTCGGGGCGTCGAAGGGGCTCCGGGCCGCGATCAAGGACGCACGGTCTGAAATATTGCCCGACACGGGTCACATGATCATGGTCGAGCGGCCGAATGAGACGATCGACATTCTTTCTGGATTTCTGGACGATATTCGATGAGTGACAAGAAAAGCGAGCGCGACGAACAGCGCGGCGACTATCCGCACTTCCTGCAGGTCCCGACCCGCTGGATGGACAATGATGTCTACGGCCACGTCAACAACGTGACCTACTATTCCTACTTCGACACGGCGGTGAACGAGTTCCTGATTCGCTTCACCGGGCTCGACTATCGCAAGAGCGAGCCGGTCGGCATGGTCGTCGAGACGGGCTGTCGCTTCCACAGCGAGATCGCGTTTCCCGATGTCCTCGACGTGGGCGTGCGGGTGCGCCGGCTCGGCAACTCTTCGGTTACCTATGAGATCGCGATCTTCAAGCAAGGCGCAGAGGCCCCGTCGGCGACCGGACATTTCGTGCATGTCTATGTGCGCCCGGGCGAAATGAAGCCGATCCCGGTGCCCGACCAGGTGCGGGCCGGGCTGGCGGCGTTGCTGGTGGGCGGATAGACCCCGTAGGCTTTAGCGCCCGAACATGGGCATGCCCTCAAGCGCGGCGATGCGGGGCAGATAACCTTCAGGGTCGTACATGTTGGCGACGTCGACCCGGCGGTCTCCTTGGGTGGAAATATCCGCCGGGGCCGTCGTGTAGTGCCCGTCCTGCACCGCCATCATCAGGCCTGTCCGGCCCTCTTCGATGCAGCGTACGGCCATGGTCGCGTAGTTGCGCGGCACCAGCTGGTCGACGGCATCGGGCGCGCCCGCACGCAGCAGGTAGGCCAGGGACTGGACCATCACCCCGACGCCGGTCGCCTGTTTGAGATGCTCGCCGACGGCCTGACCAATACCGCCGAGCTTGCGGTGCCCATAGGCGTCCGGGTCGCCGGATTCAAGAATGTCCCCCCCGGAAACCTGTGCGCCCTCGGAGACGACCACCACGGCGTAGTTTGACGGGTTCGCGCGCCGGTCCTCGGTGAGAAAGCCGGTGACCCGATCGAGGTCGAACGGTACTTCGGCGATCAATGTGCGATCGGCCCCGGCGAGGTAGCCGGCCATCAAGGCCGTCTGCCCGCAATTGCGCCCGAACAGCTCCACCACGAGGAAACGTTCGTGGCTGCCCACAGGGGTGCGGAGCCGGTCGATGAGTTCGACCGAGCGGGTCACGCAGGTCGAGTAGCCGATGCAGTATTCGGTGCCGAACACATCGTTGTCCATGGTCTTGGGAATGCAGATGGTCGGCATGCCCGCGCCGTGAATTCGTGCGGCATAGGACAGGGTGTCGTCGCCGCCGATGGCGATCAGGACGTCGATGTCGAGCGCCTCGAACACCGACAGGACATGGTCCGTGCAGTCGACGATATCGTCTGGTGCCCGCCCGGCGGTGCGCAGGAATTCGGGCAGGTCCTTCGCGCGCATCTTCGAGGGCTGGGTGCGCGACGTGTGCAGGATCGTGCCGCCGGACCGGTCGATGGCATGAACGTCCGTGACCGAAAGAGGCATGATGAATGTCTGCGAGCCCTCCGGGTCGGCGGGATTGTAGTTCAGGGGGCCGGCCCAGCCGCGGCGGAATCCCGTGACCCGCCAGCCGCGCCGGTCGGCCTCGTTGACCACGGTCTTGATGGCCGGGTTCAGGCCCGGAACATCGCCGCCGCCGGTCAGAATTCCCAGATGCATCGCGCAACTCCTGTTGAACGGGTCTCTACACCACCCCGCGGCAACGCAGGCGTTAGCCCCAGAGGCGGTCCGACGCGATTTCCGCACCCTGGACCAGCGACTTGAACTTCTCGATGGCGATCTGCGGGTCCACCTTGCCGATGCCGGCGAAGGTCGCGAAGCCGCAATCGGCACCCGCCATCACCCGCTCCCGGCCCACCACGTTGGCGTAGTTGCAGATGCGGTCGGCGACGACGCCGGGATGCTCGATATAGTTTGTCACGCTGTCGATCACGCCCGGGATGATGATTTTGTCGTCGGGCAGCGCCTTGTCCTCGAACACACGCCATTCATGGGCGTGGCGCGGGTTGGAGGATTCGACCAGCATGCCTTGCGGTTTTGCCTTCATGATCACGTCGAAGATCGTCTCGAACGGGATGTCGAGATGGTGGGGCCCCTCGTAATTGCCCCAGCAGATATGCATGCGTACCCGGTCAGCGGGGATGTTCGCCAGTGCTGCGTTGAGCGCCTCGATCTGCATCTCGGCATGTTTGAGGAAGTCCGCGTCCGACATCTCGCGATACTCGGTGTGGCGGCCCATGGCCAGATCCGGACAGTCGATCTGCAGCACGAAACCGGCGTTCGCGATCGCCTCATATTCCTCGCGCATGACGTTGGACAGGGCCTCGAGATAGGCATCATCGCTTGGATAGAACTCGTTGTGCTGAAATACCGTGATGACGCCCGGCGAGGCCGCGTTCATGAAGAATTCGGTCGCATCGCTGCCTTCTTTGGCGGCGGTCAGGTTCTCCAGATCCTTGCGCATCGGCTCGCGGTCGCGGATGACGACCTCGCTGGTGCAGCAGGGCCGGTTCAGGCGCCGCGTCTCCGCCATGCGCGACAGCATCTTGCGGTACCCGGGAAAACCCGAGAGGTCGTCGAAGCGCACCGACGGGCTGTCGCCGGAGAAACCATCCAGGCGCTGCTGGATATAGGTGGCGTAGCCGGTCTTGCTCATCTCGCCGTCATTGATGACGTCGAGGCCCCATTCGCGCTGGGCGGCCACGATGTCGGCGACGGCGCGAGTCACGGTCGCGTCGAATGATGCCGGGTCGTAATCCTCGCCGAACTCGACCTTGTAGAGGAGGTCTTCCAGGTCTTCGGGGCGGGGCAGGCTACCCACATGGGTCGTCAGGATACGGTCTTTACTGTGTTGCATGGGGGCTCCCGGGAAATGTCCGTGTCGGCTCTGAGGCGGCCGCGTTGATATGTTTATACACCGGTCACAAACGAAAAGGGCCCGCCGTTTCCGGCGAGCCCTTCTTGAAGGTTGGCTGGCAGGATTACGCCGCCTTTTTCTCGTGGTCGAGAGTATGCGACGCATCGCCGGCGGCAATTTCGATCTTCCGCGGCTTCAATGCCTCGGGCACCTCGCGCTTCAGGTCGATGACCAGCAAGCCGTTTACGAGGTCGGCCTTGGACACATTCATATGCTCGGCGAGATCGAACCGGCGCTCGAACGCGCGCGTGGCAATGCCGCGATGGAGGAAGGTTTCCTCGCTGTCGGCCTTGCCCTGTTCGCCCTTCACGACCAGCGAGCTGTTGGTCTGGGTGATGTCGATATCGCCGGTTCCAAAACCCGCGACTGCCATGGTCACGCGGTATTCGTCATCGGCCAGCTTTTCAATGTTGTAGGGCGGATAGGTCGGCGCTTCGCTGTTGAAGGCCGAATCCAGCATTTGTCCGACCCGGTCGAAACCGACCGATGAACGGAACAATGGGGTCAAATCGAGATTGTAGGTACGCATTTCACGTGTCCTCCTTAAAGAGCAACTGTGACGTCGACAGTCCCGCGATTGGCCAGGAGCTGCCGGGTTAACGCGGTCTGGAACCCGAATTCGGCATTCCCCGCGACAATCTCGATATAGGTGGATGTTTTTCCGGTTCAAGGGCTTGCAAGCGCCGAGCCTTGTCCCTGAATCAAAACGGGCGCTGCAACTGCAACGCCCGGGAAACACTCGAATTTTCGGGGGTTCGGCTCAGCCGAGGCCCAAACCTTCGTAGCGCTTGTTGAACTTCGCGACCTGACCGCCCGTGTCGACCAGGCGATGCTGACCGGTCCACGCCGGGTGGGTCTTCGGGTCAATGTCCAGACGCAGCGTATCACCCGGCTCACCATAGGTAGAGCGGGTTGTGAATTCGCTGCCGTCGGTCATGACAACCGTGATCTCGTGATACTCGGGATGAATGTCTTTTTTCATCTCATACTCTCTAGGCTTGGAAGGCCGTGGTTATAGCCAAGCCCGCTCTCGACCGCAAGGGGAGAGAGCATCAGCTTGCAGGGAGTATCGCCGGACACAGTTTCGATAGGTGTGAAGGCCTTTCTTGGCGGGGTTTGTCGGGCCTGCTAAACCCTGTTCCCAAGATGGCAATGCAACCCAGATCAAGCCGCAACTCCGACGAGACGGAGAACCAGTCGCCGAAAGGTAGCCTGCGCGAGCTTCGCAGGCTCGGAGGCTTCCTGCGCCCCTACCGTCTGGCGATAGTCGGGGCTTTTCTTGCCCTGACGATTGCAGCCGGCACGGTGCTGGTGATTGGCCAGGGTTTGCGCCGCCTGGTTGATGACGGGTTTGCCGCGGGCAACACCGGGTTGCTGGACGATGCGTTGGTCGCACTGCTCGTGGTGGTCGTGGTGCTCGCAGGGGCGACATATTCGCGCTTTTTCCTGGTGTCGTGGATCGGTGAGCGGGTGATGGCTGATCTGCGCAAGGCGGTTTTCGACCATACGCTGCGGCTCGATCCGGCCTTTTACGAAACGATGCGGATCGGCGAGGTGATGTCGCGCCTCACCGCCGATACCACGTTGATTCAGGCCGTTGTCGGCACGTCGGCGTCGATGGCATTGCGCAATGTGCTCCTGGTCTCCGGCGGGCTCGTGATGCTTGGCATTACCAGTCCGCGGCTTACTCTCCTGGTGCTGGTCGTGGTGCCGCTCGTGCTGGTGCCCATCCTGGTCTTTGGCCGTCAGGTGCGCCGGCTCAGCCGGGAGAGCCTCGACCGTCTGGCAGACGTCAGCGCGTATGTCGATGAATCGATCTCCAATATCCGCACGGTTCAGGCCTTCGGGCACGAAGGCCTGGACAGGGCCCGCTTCTCCGAGCGTGTGGAAGATACGTTTGCAACCTCCGTACGGCGCATCCGCGCCCGCGCCCTACTGACGGCCATTGTCATTCTGCTCGTTTTCGGGGCCATCGGGATCATCCTCTGGATCGGCGGCCGCGACGTTATCTCCGGGCGTTTGAGTGCCGGTGACCTGTCGGCTTTTGTCTTCTACTCGGTGATTGTCGCCAGCTCGGTCGGTGCGATTTCAGAAGTGATCGGCGAATTGCAACGCGCCGCGGGTGCGACCGAGCGCCTGTTCGAGCTGATGGATGTCGCACCCGCGATCGTCGCGCCCGCGAGCCCAAAGTCTCTTCCGGATCGGGCCAGGGCCCAGGTCGCGTTCGATGCGGTGACGTTCCGTTATCCCTCGCGCCCCGAAGATCCAGCCCTGTCCGACTTCTCTCTTGAGGTGGCGCCGGGTGAAACGGTGGCACTGGTCGGGCCGTCGGGCGCGGGTAAAACCACGGTCTTCCAGCTGCTGCTGCGCTTCTATGATCCGAATTCGGGGCGGTTGAGTTTCGATGGGATCGATCTGCGTGATTTGGTGCCCGAAGAGCTCCGCCGCCATGTCGGCCTCGTGCCCCAGGAGCCGGTGATTTTCTCAGCCGATGCCTGGGAGAACATCCGTTATGGCCGGACGGATGCGAGCGACGACGAGGTGCGGGCCGCTGCGGACGCCGCATCGGCGCTTGAGTTCATCGAGGCGCTGCCGGACGGCTTTGACACGTTCCTGGGCGAGAAGGGCGTGCGCCTGTCCGGTGGGCAGCGACAGCGTATGGCTATTGCGCGCGCGATCCTGCGAGACCCGGAACTGTTGTTGCTTGACGAGGCGACCAGCGCGCTGGACGCCGAATCGGAACGCGCCGTGCAGTCCGCGATGACGGGCCTGATGCAGAACCGCACGACGCTGGTCATCGCCCACCGGCTGGCGACGGTGATCGCCGCCGACCGCATTGTGGTGATCGATGAGGGCCGGATTGTCGCCGAGGGCACCCATCAGGAATTGATCGGACAGGGCGGGCTCTATGCGCGTCTGGCCGAACTTCAGTTCGATCTTGAGGGTGTGAGCGCCGCCGCCCAGTAAATTATCCGGGCAGGATTCTCAGCGCTGGTCGAGTTTGAACTCGATACGCCTGTTTCGCCGATAGGAAATCTCGTCCTGCCCACCGTCGATCGGCTGGAACTGGCCAAAGCCGGCCGCCACAAGATTCTCCGGCGGAATGCCCGAACGCACCAGGAATTTCACAACCGATATGGCGCGCGCCGATGCGAGCTCCCAGTTGGACGGAAAGCGTGCCGTGCTGATCGGGCGTTCGTCCGTATGGCCGTCGACCCGGAGGATCCAGTCGATGTCGGCGGGAATTTCCCCGGCGATTTGAACCAGGGTCTGTGCCAGCTGTTCGAGCTGTTGCTCGCCTTGCGGGTTCAAGACCGCCTGGCCGGACCCGAACAGCACTTCGGACTGGAAGACAAAACGGTCACCGACGATGCGGATATCCGCCCGGTCGCCTAGGACCTCGCGCAGGCGGCCGAAGAACTCGGATCGATAACGCGCGAGCTCCTGCACCTTGGTCGCGAGCGCCTCGTTCAGTCGTTTACCCAGATTGACGATCTGGACGTTCTGTTCCTCGTTCTTGGCCTCGGAGGCTTCGAGTGCCTCGTTGAGCGCGGCAAGCTGATTACGCAGTGCAGCGAGCTGAAGGTTGAGCAACGCCACCTGGTCCTGCGCCTGGCGTGATATTTCGCTTTGCTCGAGGAATGATGTCTCGGCGGTTTCGGCCCGCTCCGTGAGCTCGGCCAATCGGGCTTCACGGGCTGCGATATCGGCTTCGAGCCGGGCCAGGTCGCGGCTTTGCGATTCGATGGTCTCCTGGTCGGCACTCGCCTGCGCGCGCAGAGACTCCAATTGGTCGGTATTCTCCTGCCGGGCTGATTTGAGCAGGCTTTCCATGAACGACAGGCGGTCGGTCAGTGACTCACGATCGGAAATCGAATTCTGGAGCTGGGCCGACAGCTGGGAAACGGACAACCGGAGTTCCGTGTTGGCCGAACGTTCGAGATCGAGCATGCGGGCCAGCTCGTCGACCTGCCGGTTCAGTTTCGACAACGCGTCGTCGCGACCCGACAGCGCTTCCGACAGGAAGAACTGCGCGAGCGCAAACACCATGATCAGGAACACCACCACGACCAGCAGGGCGGCGAGTGCATCGACGAAGCCAGGCCAGTAGTTGATGGCCGATTGACGTCGTCGCGAGGAAGAGCCGGGCACCGGTAATTCCGCTAGCGGCCGTCGTCTTCGGCAAGCGCGGCAATGGTGCGTGCCAGGAGACGAATTTCGGAACGGATTTCCTGGACGATCTGGTTTCGCCCGTTCACCTGATCTTCGAGCATGCGCGACAGGTAGCTGTCGATATTCCGTATGTGGTTCCGAGTTGCATCATCGAAGTCTTCGCTCTGACGTGGTTCGGCCAGGCGTTGCAGCACGGGCCGAAGCTCGGCCTGATTCTCCGCCAGCCGGACCATCAGTTCCTGCTCGGTCCGCATCTGGTCGGTCATGGTGGACAAACGTTCGGTCAACATCTGGAGGCTTTGATCGCCGTGGCTGCGCGAGGTCTCGGCCTGTGCCACCGTGCGCTGCAGATTGTCGAGCGAGTCTGCCGTCGTCTCGAGCAATGCCTGAATGTAGGCCGGGACCGATTGATCACCCTCGCCACCACTGAGTGGACCGCCACTGGAGACGCGTGTGGCGCTGCTCAGCCAATCCTCCAGGTCGTTGTAGAACCGGTTCTGGGCGGCACTGGCCTGCAGGTCGAGGAACCCCAGCAGCAGTGAGCCCGCTAAACCGAACAGCGATGAGCTGAAGGCCGTTCCCATGCCCGACAAGGGCGCTTCCAGCCCGCTCTTCAGGTCGCTGAATATCTGGGTTGAATCGCCGCCGCCGACTTGCAGGCCGGCGATGACCGCCGCGACCGATCCGACCGTCTGGAGGAGACCCCAGAATGTGCCGAGAAGGCCGAGGAAGATCAGAAGCCCGATCATGTAGCGCGAAATGTCGCGTGATTCATCGAGCCGCGCGCTGATCCCGTCGAGGATCGAGCGCAGGGATGTCGTGTTCAGTCGCAATTGCCCCTGGCGGTCGCCGATCATGGCTGCCATCGGCGCCAGCAGATGCGGCGGGTCGGCCACCGAAACGCCCGGCTGCAGGCTGCGATAGCTCTCGATCCAGCGGACCTCGTTTTTGAGCATCAAGACTTGTCGAAACACGAAGAGCAGGCCAAACAACAGCACCAGAATGATAACGCCGTTGATCGCCGGGTTGGCGAGGAACGCTTCAATCAGGGGTTGGTGCAAGACGCCGGCCACCGCAACGGCGAGCGCCAGGAATATCCCCATACGAGTGAGGTAGGTGCGCGGGTTGGTCATGGCTTCTCTACCCGGTTGCGCGTGTGGTCGATGAAGTTCGCCACGTAGTTACTCGTCACGACGCAGCGGCGTGAGACGACCTGCCCAGAAACGACAATATGGTGTCGCAACTATGTGACGACTTTAGGGCGAAAGCGACGAGTCCCGCTATCGTCGAACGACGACGGCATCGACCCGGTCGGCCGGTCCGCCTTCGGCCTTAACGCCGAGGGCGCGAACATCCATGCGGGTGCTGCGAACGCCCTGATCGATCAGATGCGAGCGAACCTTGAGGGCGCGCGATAGGGACAGGCGTCGCGCGTCCGGCGCTGTTTCGTCGGTGCCGGCCGCATAGGCCTGAAGCTGGACCCGGATATCGGCTTCACCCTTGAGCAGGGTCGCAAGTGCATCCAGTCCGGCTTTTGCCGCATCGTCTAGAATTGCGGAGCCTGCATCGAAGAGAATACGGGTCTCATCACCGGCAGAGGCGCTGGGCCGGGAGGCCGTTTGCGTCGGTGCGGGCGGCGGTGGCGGGGTTTCAGCCGCGGCTTTTGCGGTCGGTGCCGGCGGCGGAGGCGGCGGTGTTACCTTGGGTGCTGCCGGGGCCTGTGGCGCGGGCGGTGTTGCCGCAGCGGGAGCCGGCGTCGGTTTGGGTGCCGGCGGGCTCGCAGGCGCAGCGGCGACCGGAGCCGGCTTCTGAACGACGGGAGGTTGCGGGGCCACGGTCGGCGCGGGTGCCATGACCGGTGCTGCAGATGCTGTTCGGCTAGTGGGCAGGGACGTGCGGCTGGTCGGCGGCGTGAGCGTCAGGCTGCGACTGACGAGGGGGCCTTCGAGGCGTGATACCGGCTTTTGCGCCGGAGGAAACTGTGCGAATCCGCCGCTGGAACTCGGCGCGATCTGGCCAGTGGGGCCGGTCGGGAGCCGTCCACCGCCGCCATCGAGCACGCTGAGATCAATAACCACACCGCTGCTGCCCTGAAACCGCTGCTGGGCGTCGGCTGGCACCGTCAAGATTAACCCTGTCGAGATGCTCACGACCGATGCGATCATCGCACCGCGGATGGCCTTCAGGGCCGTACTTGTTTGTTGCCGTGTCATATCGCCCAGCCCGTTATTTTCTCGAATGGACCACATCGGCCCTATTGCGGGTGCGAACATACCGTAACGTTGACGAAATCGACAACCGCTTCCGAATCAGTCGTTTAACTCGCCACGGCGCTGGCTGTCGGCCCGGGGTCCGCTTCGCGCAGGCATTTGCGCAGCTTTTCCTGGATCTTGTCGTTGCCGGCGACCACTTCGCCGGTCTGCAACACACTGTCGCGTCCGGCGATGTCGCTGACGAAGCCACCGGCTTCGCGGACAATCAAGATGCCTGCGGCAATGTCCCAGATCTTGAGATCGAACTCCCAAAAACCGTCAAAGCGGCCAGCCGCCAGATAGGCCAAATCGAGTGCCGCAGACCCGTAACGCCGGATGCCGGCCACTTCGCCCATAACCGCTTTCAGGGTCTCAAGATAGCGTTCGTGGTCGCCATGTCCCAGGAACGGCATGCCGGTGGCGATCAGGCTTTCCGACATATGCTGGCGGGCCGAGACCCGCAGGCGCGTGTCATTGAGATATGCGCCGGTGCCGCGTTCGGCCCAGAAGAGCTCGTCGGTCAGCGGGTTATAGACAATGCCCGCGACGATCTGGCCGCGTTCCTCGAGCGCGATCGAGACCGCGAATTGCGGCAGGCCATGCAGGAAGTTCGTGGTTCCATCGAGCGGGTCAACGATCCAGCGATGGACCCCGTCTCCCTCGGCCTGGGTGCCGCCTTCCTCGCCGATAAACCCAAATTCCGGTCGGGCACGCATCAGTTCGTAGCGGACCGTTTCCTCGGCACGCCGGTCGGCGGCGGTAACGAAATCCGCGGCGCCCTTGCGCGACACCTGGAGTTGCTCAACTTCGCCGAAGTCGCGCGACAGGTCGCGCCCGGCGCGACGGGCGGCCTTGTCCATAACGTTGATAATGGCTGGTCGCATATCTAGCTGCGCTGGGTGCGGGTGAGAGAGGTCGTATTGGCGTGCGAAATCGTCATGTTAATCGCGGGCGCGTTCGACATAGGTGGCATCCGCCGTGTTGACCACGACCGCAGTCCCGGCCTCAACATGCGGGGGCACCTGAATTCGGACCCCGTTCTCGAGGGTCGCAGGCTTATAGGAAGACGTTGCCGTCTGGCCCTTGACGACCGGGTCGGCCTCAACGATCTCCAGGGTAACGCGCTCCGGGAGTTCGACGCCGATCGGTTCTTCCTCGTAGGATTCGATTTGCACAACCATGCCGTCCTGCAGGAAGCGCGATTGATCGGCCTCGATGATGTTCTCATCGAGTGTCACCTGCTCGAAATTTTCCTGATCCATGAAGGTATGGGACGTGCCGTCGCTGAACAGGAACTGATATTCTTTCTGATCGAGCCGCACGCGTTCGACGGTTTCCGCCGAGCGAAAACGCTCGTTCAGCTTGGTCCCGTCGCGAATATCCTTCAGTTCGACCTGCAGGAACGCGCCGCCCTTACCGGGTTTGACATGCTGGGTTTTCACCGCGCGCCAGAGGCGGTTCTGATGTTCGATCACGTTGCCGGGTCGAATTTCGTTGCCATCGATCTTCATGGTCTTCGCCTGTGGAGTTGGGCCGGTTGCGTTACACCCGCAAACTTGGGTGTGCGGCGCGGTTCTCTAGCAGGTGCGGCCGACCTTTTCCAGCCCGGCCAACCTGCGCTATGCGCAGGCCGCGTTGAATTCGCGCACGGCGGCGTCCGGGCCATCAGGGTGCGCCCAGACTCCGGCGGACACCGCGAGGAAATCTGCACCGGCTTCGATGAGGCCGTTACAATTGTCGGCAGTGATGCCCCCGATGGCAACGCACGGCACCTCGGTGATGTCCGACCACCATGTGAGGATGTCCCGGCCGGCACGGCTCTTGGGGGATTTGGTGCCGGTGTCGAAGAAGGCACCGAATGCGACATAGTCCGCGCCGGCCTCAGCCGCCTCAAGCGCGAGATGTCGGGAGTCATGACATGTCACGCCGACGATGGCGTCATCTCCCAGCAATCGTCTTGCGTCCGCATAGGACGCGTCCTCTTGCCCGACATGGACACCATCGCACCCAAGCTCGGCGGCGAGGTCGGGGCGGTCGTTCAGGATGAAGGCGACGTCATGGTTTTGGGTGATCGGTAGCAATTCACTGACCGCGCGGCGGATTTCATCGTCTGGTATCAGGGTTTCGTCGGGTCCCTTGAGGCGCAGCTGAAGGCACGCGACGTCGCCCGCCGCGAGCGCCAACTCAAGCGCGGCGGCAAACGCTGCCAACTTCTCAGCCGAGAGGTCGGGGGGGCTGATCAGGTAGAGGCGGCAACCCTGGTCGCCGCCGTCAGTCCCGTCGGAGGTCCCGTCTGTATCGGGGGTGCTCAGAACTTGCCCTGATAAATTTTGATGACGTTGGAGAGCAGCTCAAGCGCATCCTCGCGGGACCGCTGGAAGCTGTTGCGGCCGATGATCGATCCGTTCGCACCACCATCGCGGAGCTGCCGGATTTCGGCATAAACATCTTCGGTACCCTTCGCCGCGCCACCGGAGAAGACGACCAGGCGTCGCCCGCCAAACGAGCTTTCCATGACATGCGCGATACGGGTGCTGAGGCTCGAAATGTCGATCTTCTCGGCGTCGTAGACCTTCTGCGCATCCGGGCTTTCGATGAAATCGGTTGGCGGCTTGACCTTGATGATGTGGGCACCCAACTGTGCGGCCATGTGCGCGGCATAGGCCGTCACGTCGATTGCCGTTTCGCCTTCCTTCGAGAGATTGCCGCCGCGCGGATAGGACCAGATCACGGTGGCGAGGCCAAAGGCCTTTGCCTCCTCGCTGATCTCGCGGATTTCCTCGATCATTTCGAACGCATCGTCCGAACCAGGATAGATCGTGAAGCCGACCGCCGAGCAGCCGAGGCGAAGCGCATCTCCTACCGAGGCGGTGATTGCCTGGTCCTTGGTGGTCGCATGGGAGTTCGATGAGTTCATTTTGAGAATCAGTGGTACCGAACCCGCGAAGCTGTCGGCCGCCGCTTCGATCTGGCCGAGTGGTGCGGCGTAGGCATTGAGGCCGGCATCAATCGCAAGCTGCGGGAAATAGTGCGGATCATAGGCGGGCGGATTTGGCGCGAAGCTGCGGGCCGGCCCGTGTTCCCAGCCCTGATCGACCGGCAGGATCACCATCTTGCCGGTGCCCGCGAGTTTGCCCGTCATCAGGATGCGGGCAATATTCGTTTTCGTGCCCGGGTTGTCGCTTTCGTACCAAGAGAGAATTTTTCGGACGCGCTGCGTGACTTTCATGTCGCTGTTTCCCGTTGTCGGAGCCGGTCCATCACGCCGCGCAGCCAAGTCACGGGCAGGACTTTGAACACCAGTGAATTAGCCGAGCACGCCCGGTTTTGCAACGTCGTCCGGGCCTTCGGAGAGGTAGAGATTGCAATCACGCTGTGGATTGTTTGAGCCGACGAGATCGAGTGCGCCGGTACGATCAACCTTTAAGACACTGGCATCGCACCGGGCCGCGATTTGTGCCACGCGCGACCAGATCGGTTCGCTCGCGTTCAGTGCGATTGTCCCGACCCCTTCGCGCAGGGCGGCGAGCGCCATGCCGGGTTCGTCGCCGCAATCGAGAATCCATTCGGCGTCTTGTTCCGGCATGCTCTCACGGGATTGCGCAACCAGTTCACGCCACCATCCGGCACCGGCAGAACGCACGGCACCCGTTGAGCTGAGGATAATAAGTGGCCGGTTATGCGCCCGCGCAGCGCTCAATGCGGCCAGCGCATGACCGATTTCGTGAACGACAATCCTTGCGGGGGTGTTCTGAGGATTGACTTCGGTCATCCGCCGCCGATCTCCGTTGGATGCGTGGCGCGCGCCTAGTGAAATTGCGCAGCTTTGCTGACGTTCATATTGATGTGACGCATTGTCGTGGACGCCGAATGTAATTACAACAATTGTGCCGCGCTGGAACATATAGGTGATTTGAATGGATACGCTGACGTCGATGGAGCTTTTCGTGAAAGCCGTCGAATCCGGCAGCTTCTCGGCCACGGCCCGGTCGATGAATCTGACCCCGTCTGCCGTGAGCAAGCAGATTTCCCGGCTGGAGGACAGGCTCGGGGCCCGGCTGTTCAACCGGACCACGCGCCAGCTGGCGCCGACCGAAGAAGGCCGCGCCTATTATGAGCGCTGCCAGCAGATCCTGGCCGATATCCAGGAGGCGGAGGCGGCGGTTACGGAATTGAACACCGAGCCGCGCGGGGCCCTGCGGGTAAATATGCCGGTGGTGTTCGGCCGTCGGCACATCGTCCCGATCCTCGGCGAGTTTCTCGAACGACACCCCTATGTGTCGATGGAACTGTCGATGTCTGATCAGTTCGTCGACCCCATCGCGGAAGGCGCGGACATGCTGATCCGGGTCGGCGAACTCAAGGATTCAAGCCTGATCGCACGCAAGCTGGCCGAGGCGCGGCGCGTGGTTGCCGCGACTCCCGCCTATTGGGAGAAGAATGGAACCCCCAAGAAACCCGAGGATCTGCGGGCCCACAACTGTCTCACCTATTCCTATCTGTCGAGCGGCAACACTTGGCGCATGACGGACCCCAAGGGCAAGGAACATGTGATCCAGGCGACGGGAAATCTCGCATCGAACAATGGTGAGGCGTTGCTTGAAGCGGCTGTCGAGGGACTGGGTGTGGTCAATCTACCAACCTGGATGGTCGGACCGGATCTGGAAGCCGGGCGCCTGACCGAAGTGCTGGACGAATATGCCCAGCCAGAACCGTCGGTGCATGTCATCTATCCGCCGGGCCGGCATCTTTCGGCCAAGGTACGCGCGTTCGTCGATTTCCTGGCGGGGCATTTCAAGGAGCGCCCGCTCGGCACTGCAGCCAAATAGGGCGGCGCTGTACCTGCATAAAAAGAATGGCCCGGGCAGGGCCCGGGCCAAAGGTAAGATCGTTTCAGGGAGGAATCGATCGAAATGTCGTGCCGGCTGCGTGCCAGCATAACGTCTATGTAGGGCGTGCTTGGTCGGGATTAAACGGGCACAAAAAGAAACCCACATGTTCCGATTCGGAACACATGGGCTCTTTGGTGGTTCTTGAAATCCGTCTGCCGCCAACCACGACGGATAATAATCCGAAATATCAGATGGTTAGATGAGGCGTCCCATCTGGACCGCCGTGTCGCTCATGCGGTTCGAGAAACCCCACTCATTGTCATACCAGCTCAGGATGCGGACCATGCGGCCGTCCGTGACTTGGGTCTGGGTCAGGTCGAACACCGAACTCGCCGGGTCGTGGTTGAAATCCGACGAGACCAGCGGCGCGCTGTTGACGGTCAGAATGCCCTTCATCGGGCCTTTCTCGGCCGCCTTGATCATGGCCGCGTTCACCGCCTCGACGGTGGTGGCTTTCTTGGCCTCGATGACCAGATCGACCATGGACACGTTGGCGGTCGGCACGCGCACCGCGGTGCCGTCCAGCTTGCCCGCCAGTTCCGGCAGCACGAGGCCGACCGCGCGGGCCGCACCCGTGGACGTCGGGATGATCGACATCGCCGCCGCGCGGCCCCGGTGCAGATCCTTGTGCATGGTGTCCTGCACCGGCTGGTCGCCGGTGTAGGCGTGCACGGTGGTCATGAACCCACGCTTGATGCCGACGGTCTTGTCCAGGATGGCCGCAACCGGCGACAGACAGTTGGTCGTGCAGGATGCGTTGGAGACGACCGTGTGCGACTTGCGCAGCTTCTTGTCGTTGACGCCCTGGACGATCGTCAGGTCGGCGTTCGTCGCCGGTGCCGAGATCAGCACCTTCTTGGCGCCGGCTTTGATGTGAGCGCCGGCGGATTCTTTCGAGGTGAAGATGCCGGTGCATTCCAGCACCACGTCGATGTCCAGATCGCCCCAGGGCAGGTCGGCCGGGTTGCGCTCGGCGAAGACCTTGACCGAGCGGCCGATGGTCGACTTGGCGCCGAGATTGATCGACGATTTGCCGGCCTTCACGATGCCGGGGAAACGGCCATGGATCGAATCGTACTGCAGCAGGTGCGCGTTTGTATCGACCGGACCCAGGTCGTTGATCGCCACGAAGGTGATGTCCTTGCGGCCCGACTCGTATGCCGCCCGCATCACCAGGCGTCCAATTCGCCCGAAACCGTTGATTGCTACCCGAACTGCCATCACCTTCTCCTTGTTCTCAAAATTGGTTTGTCTTCATTAACAGGTGCGTTCCCGACCGAAGGTCAGGACATCGCCGCCTTTACGCGGTCAGCGACGGCTTCCGCGGTGATTCCGAAATGCTTGTATACCTCGGGCGCCGGCGCGGACGCGCCGAAGCTCCGCATGCCGACCACATCGGCCTCGGCCACGCCATAGCGCGACCATCCGAAAGTAACGCCGGCCTCGACCGCGACGCGCACATCACCACCGAGCGTTTCGGCCTGGTAGGCCGCGTCCTGCGCGTCGAATAATTCCCAGCAGGGCATAGACACGACGGCCGTTGGGATGCCGTCGGCCTGTAATGCGTCGCGCGCCGCCATCGCGATCTCGACTTCCGAACCGCTCGCCAGGATCGTCGCCGCGCGTTCGCCATCAGCGGGTGCCAAAACATAGCCGCCGCGCGCGCAGAGGTTTTCCTCGGTATGGTCGTGGCGCACGGTCGGCAGCCCCTGACGGGTCAGCGCCAGGACGGACGGCGTACTCGTGCTCTGCACCGACAGCGCCCAGCACTCGGCGGTCTCAACAGCGTCGGCCGGCCGGTAGACGTTGACGTTCGGCATCGCGCGCAGGCTTGCGACATGCTCGACCGGCTGATGGGTGGGGCCGTCTTCGCCGAGCCCGATCGAGTCATGGGTCATCACATAGATCACCCGCAAGCCCATCAGCGCCGACAGGCGGATCGACGGGCGACAGTAATCGGTGAAGGTCAGGAACGTGCCCGAATAGGGGATGAAGCCGCCATGCAGCGCCATCCCGTTCATCGCGGCGGCCATGCCATGCTCGCGCACGCCGTAGTAGATGTAGCGTCCGTCGAAGGCGTCGGCCTGAACCGGTTCCATGCAGGCGGTCTTGGTGTTGTTCGAACCCGTCAGATCTGCCGAACCGCCGATCATGGTCTCGACCAGCGGGGTGATGACCTCGAGCGCTTCCTGGCTCGATTTTCGGGTCGCCCATTTCGGTGCGTCGGCCGACAGCTGTTTCTTGTAGGCGTTGACCGTGGCCATGAATTCATCGGGCAGGGTACCCGCGATGGCATCATCGAAGGCCTGACGGCGATCCGCTGCCAATGCGCCATGGCGCTCGGTCCAGGCGGCACGTTCGGCCCGACCGCGTGCGCCGGCTGTGCGCCATTCGGCGAGGATGTCATCCGGGATTTCGAACGGCGGGTGGTTCCAGCCGAGTTGGGCGCGGGTGGCGGCGATCTCGTCATCGCCGAGCGGCGCGCCATGGGTCGCGGACGTGCCCTGCTTGTTCGGTGAGCCGTAGCCGATGATCGTGCGACACGCGATCAGGGACGGCCGGTCGGTGGCCTTCGCCGCCGTGAGTGCCGCGTCGATTGCCTCGGGGTCGTGTCCGTCAATGCGCGCAACGTCCCAGCCGCACGCGGCGAACCGGCCCAACTGATCGTCGGAGACCGAAAGGTCGGTGCTGCCGTCGATCGAGATGTCGTTGTCGTCGAACAGGACGATCAGGCGCGACAGCTTGAGATGGCCGGCCAGGGAAATGGCCTCGTGGCTGATGCCTTCCATCAGGCAGCCATCGCCGGCGAAGACATAGGTGTGGTGATCCACAAGGTCGTCGCCATAGCGGGCATTCATCATGCGTTCCGCGAGCGCCATGCCGACGGCATTGGCGATGCCCTGGCCGAGCGGGCCGGTGGTCGTCTCCACGCCCGCCGCATGCCCATACTCAGGATGACCCGGGGTGCGGCTGCCGAGTTGCCGAAAATTCTTGATCTCGTCGAGCGTCATATCCGGTGAGCCCGTGAGGTACAGCAGCGAATAGAGCAGCATCGATGCGTGGCCGTTCGACAGGACGAAGCGATCGCGATCCGGCCAGTCCGGGTTCGCGGCATCGAATTTGAGATGGCGGGTGTAGAGCACGGTCGCCATGTCGGCCATGCCCATCGGCGCGCCGGGGTGGCCGGAGTTGGCGGCCTGTACCGCGTCCATCGACAGGGCCCGGATGGCGTTGGCCAGTTGCGCGTGTGCGCTGTCGGCTGCTTGGGGGGCGGTGTTGTTCATATTTTTAGGCGCCTTCGGACACGGCGATAAGATGGGGATGGCGGCAAATGCCGCGCAGGATCACGCGGCGGCAACATGCCGTTCCCTCTGCGGGCCGTCAACGCCTACTTCTGGGGGTTTTCCACCGCGGATTTACGGGGGTTTCGAGACCCACCTCCTGTTGACCGTGCGACTCGCGCCCGCGTACGATGCGCAGCGTTGGAGACAGGGTCATGTCAAAACTTAATGATGCGAACGAACGCCTCGATGCGGCACTGGCGCGGCTTGAAACCGCCGTCACGACGCGTCGTCACGACGATGGGCAGGCTGACGATGCCGTCGCGGATAATGCGCGCCTGCAGGGTGAACTCACGCAATTGCGCGCGGATTTCGTGACCCTCCAGGAAACGTCGGGTACGGTTTCGAGCCGCCTTGACGATGCCATCGGTCGATTACGAAACATGCTCGCGGAATAGCAGGGACACAAAGTGGCGCAGGTCGAGATCAAAATTAACGGACGGGACTATCGCATCGCGTGCGAGGACGGGCAGGAATCGCATCTTTCGAATTTGGCCAAGTATCTCGACGGCAAGGTGAACGAGCTGGTCGAGGAAGTTGGCCAAATCGGCGATACCAGCCTGATGGTCATGGCGGGCCTGTTGATCACCGACGAGCTGTCCGACACGCGCGATGAACTCGAAGAGGCGCGCAACGAGACCGCGCGGGAAACCCAATCGGCCATCGACACGACCGAAGAGCGCGTCGCCGCGCAGGTCGATGCCTTGTCCGAACGGATCGAGAAGCTCGCCACGGTCCTCGCCGACGATTGAGGCCGAGGAATTCCCGCCGCCGTTCGTCATTATGAATGTGCCGCTGATTGCGGTCGTAGTTGCAGACCGGGCAGTGCGAGCCTAGTTTCATAGGTGGACGGTCTGCTGGGTGTCGCGTCAGGCGGCAATTAGTCCCGGAGACCTTACTAATCCACTAGGGAGCTGTCCCTGCCGGGATCGAGGTTTCGGTACTTACGGCGCCCACCTGCTTTTAGCAGGTCTCGGTGGACTTCCCGTTCGTCGACCTTCACTTGGCGCCGTCCACTTCCACCCTGCCAACCCCGCGCATTGAAAGGCTTCTCCGATCAACGATTCGACCGGTGATATCGATGCGCGCAAGGCCGACATACGCGCCGCCGCACGTGACGCGCGCGACGCGCTTGCCTCGGGCCTGGGGGCCGCCGCCGCGACCGGCATTGCGGCGCGGTTCATGGCATCACCGCTGCCAGGGTTGGCGGCGGGGTCGGTCGTGGCCGGGTACATGCCGATGCGCAGCGAGATCGATCCGCGGTTGCTGATGGACCGGCTGGCCGCTGCGGGGGCGGTGCTGTGCCTGCCCGACGTCGTCGCTGAGGGAACGCCGTTGGAATTCCGGCGCTGGATGCCCGACGATCCGCTGGACACGGGGCGTTACGGTATCTCCGTGCCGTCTCCGGCCGCCGATGTGCTGGTGCCGCACCTGGTGCTGGTGCCGGTGCTGGCCTTTGATCGCCAGGGCCATCGGATGGGATATGGTGGCGGCTACTATGATCGAACCATTGCCCGGTTACGTGATGAGGGCGATGTTTTGACGGTCGGGCTTGCCTTTTCGGGCCAAGTCCGTGACGACTTGCCTGTGGAGCCACATGACTTGCGTCTCGACTGGATTGTCACCGAATCCGCAGCGCTGCCCGTATCTGTCAGCTAATGCGACGGGCTTGTAGGAAAATGCGATGAAGATTTTGTTTTGCGGAGACCTGGTGGGCCGCGCGGGCCGCGATGTGGTGCTGGAGCATTTGCCCGCGCTGCGCGCCGATATGAATCTCGATTTTGTCGTCGTGAATGCCGAAAACGCGGCGCACGGTTTCGGTCTGACGCAGAAAATCTGTGAGGAGCTGTTCGAGGCCGGCGCCGATGCGATCACGACCGGCAACCATGCCTGGGACCAACGCGAAATCATTCCGTTCATCGACGCCGACCATCGTGTGCTGCGTCCGTTGAATTACACCGGGGGTACGCCAGGGCGTGGTGCGTCCGTGATCAAGGCGCGTGACGGTCGTTCGGTGCTCGTGGTCAATGTGATGTGCCGACTGTTCATGGAATTGCTCGACGATCCGTTCGCGGCCGTTGACGGGGTGCTGAAAAGCCACCCGATCGGCAACGCGGTCGATGCCGTCCTCATCGACGTACATGGCGAGGCCACATCGGAAAAGATGGCACTCGGGCATGTCTGCGACGGCCGGGCGAGCCTCGTCGTCGGCACCCACACCCACATCCCCACAGCCGATGCACAAGTACTGCCCGGCGGCACCGCCTATCAGTCGGATGCCGGCATGTGCGGCGACTATGATTCTGTCATCGGCATGAAGAAAGAAACCGCGATCGCCAAGTTCCGGACCAAGATCGTGACCGAACGCCTGGCGCCGGCGCGCGGACCGGCGAGCCTGTGCGGAACCTATGTCGAGACCGATGATGCCACCGGCCTGGCAGCCCGGGTCTCACCCGTGGTTTTGGGAGGTCGGCTGCACCCTGCCTGGCCGGCGTTCCTGCCACCGCGCGCGACGGCGGCCGAATAACAGTCGTCGAACGAGGCATCGCGGCGGAAATCAGGGCTTCTCGACGCGGGCGACAATCCGGTAAACCGGGATATTGAAATTGCAGTGATCCGCAACATCCGGCGCCGTGGCGCGGTTGTTGGTGGGTTGGGCTGCGCGGTTCAATTTGTATTTGCAGACTTTCGGAGTGCTCGGGCATGGCAGGCCATTCCCAATTTAAGAACATCATGCACCGCAAGGGTGCACAGGATGCCAAGCGGGCGAAGGCGTTCGCGAAACTGGCACGCGAGATCGAGGTTGCGGCACGCAGCAGTCCCGATCCGGACCAGAACCCGCGCCTGCGGACCGCGATCGTGGCCGCGCGCGGCGCCAATATGCCCAACGACCGCATCAAGCGCGCCATCGACAAGGCGACGGGTGGCGGCGATGCCGACAGTTATGAAGAGATCCGCTACGAGGGCTATGGCCCGGGCGGCGTCGCGGTGATCGTCGAGGCGTTGACCGATAATCGCAACCGCACGGCGTCGGAAGTGCGGTCGGCGTTCGCCAAGCATGGCGGCAACCTTGGTGAGACCAACAGCGTGGCGTTCATGTTCGATCAGATCGGACAGATTCTTTACGCCGCCGATGTCGCCAACGCCGACGAAATGTTCGAGGCGGCGCTGGAAGCGGGCGCGGCCGATGTGGCCAGCGGCGACAGCGGGCATGACATCACCTGCGCGCCCGATGATTTCGGCCAGGTCGTCGAGGCTCTCGATGGTCGTTTCGGCGCACCGGAATCGGCCAGCCTGACATGGAAAGCGCAAACCTCGGTCGACCTGAACGCGGATACGGCACGCACGCTCCTGAAACTGATCGACACGCTCGATGACAGCGATGATGTGCAACGGGTCTCCGCCAACTTCGAAGTCAGCGACGATGTCATGGCGGAACTCACGGTCTGATATGCGCAGCGGACAGACCGGCAGCGGGGAGTGAGCATGCGGCTGTTGGGCGTCGATCCGGGTCTGCGTTTCACCGGTTGGGGTGTTGTGGACATTGACGGAAACCGTCTGCGCCATGTCGCCAACGGTGTCGTGAAATCAGGCAAGGGCGAACTCGCGCAGCGGCTGGTCCGGCTGCATCAGGGGTTGGATGAGGTGGTAAGCACACATCGGCCCGACAGCGCCGCCGTCGAGGAAACATTCGTCAACAAGGACGGCCAGTCCACCCTGAAGCTTGGGCAGGCCCGGGGCATCGCGCTGCTGGTGCCGGCACTGGCCGGTATTCCGGTGGCCGAATATGCCGCCAACAGCGTCAAGAAATCGGTGGTGGGATACGGCCATGCCGACAAGGACCAGATCGGCCACATGATCGGCGTGTTGCTGCCCGGGGCGCTGGTCGAATCTCCCGATGCGGCAGACGCGCTCGCGGTCGCCATCTGCCATGCACATCACATGAGCGCGCAGGCGATTTATGAGGCCGCCCAATGATCGCGCGCCTGAAGGGTGTGCTCGACGAGGTCGGTCTGGACTGGATCGTCATCGATGTCGCAGGGGTGGGTTACCAGGTGTTCTGCCCGGCCCGGGTGATTGCCGCGCTACCCGGGGTCGGTGAGCCGTTGTCGCTGCATATCGAGACCCATGTCCGCGAGGATCATATTCATCTGTTCGGTTTCGCGTCGGCGCGCGAACGTGAGTGCTTCCGGATGCTGACCACCGTCCAAGGCGTCGGCGCCAAGGTCGGCCTGGGGATCCTGGGCACGCTGTCCGTCGATGATCTGACGACCGCGATCGTGGCCGAGGACAAGGCGCTGCTCACGCGAGCCGATGGCGTCGGACCGCGGCTGGCGGCGCGCCTGATGACAGAGCTGAAAGACAAGATACTTTCTTTGAACGGCGAGTTCGCGCCGTCTGTTTCAACGGCCGCACCTGCGGTCGACGTTGCAGATGCTGCGGCGGATGCGGTGGGGGGTTCGGTTTCGACGGATGCCGTCTCGGCGTTGGTCAATCTCGGCTACGGCCGTGCCGAGGCCTACAGCGCGGTCAACCGCGCAGCCCAGGCGCTCGGTGATGCGTCCGATCTGGACCACCTCATCCCGGCGGCTCTCAAGGAGTTGAGCCAGTGAGCGACGGCGCCGAAGCCTCACCCGCCGACCGACTTGTTGATCCGGCAGCGCGTGATGACGACCGGGTTGATACGGCGCTGCGCCCGCAAGAGCTGGACGGGTTCATCGGCCAGGCTGCCGTGCGCGAAAATCTGTCGGTCTTCATTGCCGCCGCAAGGCAGCGTGGCGAAGCCATCGATCATGTGCTTTTTCACGGTCCCCCGGGGCTGGGCAAGACCACGCTGGCGCGGATTGTGTCCCAGGAGTTGGGAGTCGGATTTCGTGCGACGTCCGGCCCGGTCATCACCAAGGCCGGGGATCTGGCGGCGGTGCTGACAAATCTGCAGCCGCGTGATGTGTTGTTCGTCGACGAAATTCATCGCCTCAACCCGGCGGTCGAGGAAGTGCTCTATCCCGCCATGGAAGACGGAGAGCTCGACTTGATTATCGGCGAAGGGCCGGCGGCCCGCTCGGTGCGGATCGAACTGCCACCGTTCACGCTGGTGGGCGCCACCACGCGGCTCGGCCTGCTGACCACGCCGTTGCGCGAACGCTTCGGCATCAACCTTCGCCTGGAATTCTACTCACCGGAAGACCTGGCGACGATCGTGCGCCGGGCCGCCGCGCTGCTTGAACTGGACATGAGTGAAGATGGGGCGACGGAGGTTGCCCGTCGCGCCCGGGGTACGCCACGCATCGCCGGGCGCCTGCTGCGCCGGGTGCGGGATTTCGCACTCGTGGAGAACAGTCTGCCGGTCGACCGGAAAGTGGCCGATCACGCGCTGTCGCGGCTCGATGTTGATGACCGTGGTCTCGATACGATGGACCGGCGCTACCTGCGGCATATTGCGGAGGTGCATTTTGGCGGCCCGGTCGGGATCGACACACTTGCCGCCGCACTCTCGGAGGAGCGTGACACGCTTGAAGATGTGGTCGAGCCGTATCTGATTCAACAGGGGTTTATCCAGCGTACGCCCCGGGGCCGGATGCTGACGCCGCGCGCATACGGACATCTGGGGCTTGATGTTCCGAAGGGTGCCCAAGAGGACCTGTTATCCGGCCATACGGTTGCCACAAATGACCCACAGACTCCGAACCGTGAAGATGACGGGGCGGACGGATCGTGACGCCATGAGCGGACAAGCGGCGGAGCGCGCGAATGTTTCGGGATGGTTTGAGGGTGTCCGCCATGTGTATCCGGTGCGGGTCTATTACGAGGACACGGACGCGGCCGGCATTGTGTACCACGCCAACTACCTCCGGTTTGCGGAGCGGGCGCGGACGGAGATGATGAGATGTCTGGGGACCGAACACCGGTCGTTGATGCAAAGCGATGGAGTTGCCTTTGCGGTGCGCAGCCTCGATACGGAGTTTTTTCAGCCCGCGCGGCTGGACGATCCGCTGACGGTCGATACCCGCGTCGACGGAGTGGGTGGCGCGAGCATGCGCCTGTCGCAAACCGTGATGGGTTGTGTAGAGGAAACCTGGGAGCCGGTCGCGCTGGTGCAGATGGCCGTGCGTCTGGCTTGTATCGATGGGGACCTGCGACCGGCGCGATTGCCGCGGGTGGTGCGGGCCGCGTTGTCAGATTTAGTGAAAGACCAATGAGAGCCGCGCCGGCCTGGACGCGGTCTCGAACGACAGAACAATAACGAGAGGCATTTCGTTCCATGGAATCCAATATTGTCGAAACGATCGCGGTGACCGGGGGCGCCGGGATTGCAGATTTTTCGGTCTACGGACTGTTTTTACGCTCCGACATCGTCATCAAGCTGGTCATGATCATCCTGTTCGTGGCCTCGTTCTGGTCGTGGACCATCATCGTCGACAAGTGGATCAAGCTGCGTCGGCTGTCGGCGGACGCGGCGCGTTTCGAGGAGAATTTCTGGTCCGGTGGTTCGCTGGAAGAGCTCTACGAGCGGCTCGGCAATAAGCCGTCAGATCCAATGGCGGCAGTGTTTGCCGCGGCAATGTCCGAATGGCGACGAAGTTCATCGCGTGGGCTGGCGGCGACGGATGCGTTGCGGGCCAACCTGCAGGAACGGATCGAGCGGGTAATGGAAGTGTCTCTGACCCGCGAGATGGAACGTATCGAACGCTACATGGTGTTCCTGGCATCGGCCGGTGCAACGGCGCCTTTCATCGGATTGTTCGGCACCGTGTGGGGCATCATGAACAGCTTCCAGGCGATCGCCGTGGCGAAGGATACCAATCTTGCGGTTGTCGCGCCGGGCCTCGCAGAAGCCCTGTTCACCACGGCCATGGGCCTGATCGTCGCGATCCCGTCGGTCGCGGCCTACAACAAATTTAGCTCCGACATGTCCCGCTATTCGCAGCGGCTCGAGGGGTTTGCCGCGGAATTCAGCGCTATCCTGTCGCGTCAGCTTGAGGAGTCGAAATAAGCCATGGCGCTTAACTCAGACAGTATGCGGCTACGCCGCCGTTTGCGCGGCGGCCCGATGACCGAAATCAACGTCGCACCCTTCGTCGATGTGATGCTCGTGCTGGTAGTGATCTTCATGATCGCGGCGCCGCTGCTGACGGTCGGCGTCCCTGTGGACCTGCCGAAAGCCGCCGTGGACCCTCTCAATGAGGATAAGGAACCACTGATCATCACCGTGGATGCAGAAGGTCGTGTCTATCTGCAGGAATCGGAGATCGAGGAGAACGTCCTCATTCCCCGTCTGGTGGCCGTCTCCGAGGCGAACCCGGATTTGCGTGTCTTCGTGCGCGGTGATCGGGCGATTAATTATGGCCGCGTGATGGAAGTGATGGGAATGGTCTCCGAGGCGGGCTTCGCGAAAGTCGCGCTGATCGCTGAAGTTCCGATCCCGAAATCTCAGGATCAATAGCGGAGCTGTTGGCGATCGATCATGCAGCTGAAATGGGCAAATTTCAAAACAGGAGGCGTGTTGTCGGCGGTGGGCCACTTGTCCATCATCGTCGTCGCCCAGTTTGGATTGCCGTTTCTGTTTACGTCGCCCGAAGTGACCGCGACGGTGATCCCGGTCGAGGTGGTGCGCATCGACGATTTAACGCGACCGCCCGCTGCCGCGACACCCGAACCGGACCCCGAACCGACCCGGACAGCATCACCTCAGCCGCCGCCGAAACCGCCGCAGCCGGTCCCCGAACCGCCGAGGAAGGCGCCGCCCGAAAAGGTTGCAGCACTCCCCGAACCGGCGCCGCCGGCGATCAAGCCCGCACCGCCGAAGGAAAAGACACCCGAGCCCAAGCCCGAGCCGGTACCGCAGATCGCCAAGGTCCAGCCGAAGGCCAAGCCGAAGCCTCCCGCACCGTCGCGGAGTTTCGACAATATCCTCAAGGACCTCGCCGCCGACGAGAAACCGGTCGAGACTGCGGAACGCGCGCGCGAGCCGGAGACGGTGCGCGAGAAGGGCAAGGAAGCCCCGCAACAATCGCAAATTGCCGAGCATGCGGCGATCGCCGAACTCGATTTGCTGCGCCAGCTGATCCGGCAGCAGGTTCAAGCATGCTGGAGCCCGCCGGTTGGCGCACGCGATGCGGAGGATCTGATCGTCACGGTGCTCATCCGGCTCGATCCTCAGGGCGCAGTGCGCGAGGCCACGGTGGTTGACGCTCCGCTGATGGGTCTCGATCGTTATTTTCAGTCGGCCGCCGAGGCCGCCCGTCGTGCCGTGTTGAACGACAGGTGTCAGCCATTTCAGTTGCCGGCTGACAAGTACGAAATCTGGAAAGAGATCCGGTTCAACTTCGACCCAAGTAAAATGCTGAGCTAGCCGATGATGATGACCGCACCCCCTGTCCGCACTCTTTTCGCGGTTCTTGCCGTCCTGCTGTTCACGGCGCCGCTGACACTTCCAGCGCGGGCCGAGCTGACCGTGGACATCACGCAAGGCAATATCGAGCCACTCCCTATCGCGGTGCCGAACTTTATCGCGTCCGATGATGTCGCGCGGCGGTTCAGCATCGATATCGCGCAAGTTATTTCGGACAATCTCGAACGTTCGGGGCTGTTCCGGCCGATCGACAAGCAAGCCTTCATTTCCCAGCCGCAAAGTCTGGGCGTGAACCCGCGCTTCGCCAATTGGAAGCCTCTGAATGCGCAGGCGCTGGTCGTTGGCGAAGTCAATATCGAGCCCAATGGTGCGCTGCGAGCCTCATTTCGGCTGTGGGATGTGTTTGCGGAAAACCAGATGACCGGGTTGAGCCTGACGACCACCCAGGCGAACTGGCGCCGCGTGGCACATATCATCTCCGACACGATCTATGAGCGGATCACGGGCGAGGCCGGCTATTTCGATACGCGCATCGTCTATATTGCGGAGAATGGCCCGTCCGACCGCCGTGTGAAACGCTTGTCGATCATGGATCAGGACGGCGCCAATCATCGGTTCCTGACCGACGGAAAAACGCTTGTCCTCACGCCGCGTTTCTCGCCGACCCAGCAGGAAATCACCTATCTCGCCTACTTCAACGACCAGCCGCGGGTCTATCTGTTCAACATCGATACCGGCGAACAGGAACTGCTGGGTGACTTTCCGGGCATGACGTTCGCGCCGCGATTCTCGCCGGATGGTGACAGCGTCATCATGAGCTTCGCGGAGGGCGGGAACTCGGATATCCACGTCATGGATTTGCGCACCCGACGCGTGCGCAGGCTGACGGACAATCCGGCGATCGACACCGGTGCCTCTTATGCGCCGGACGGGCGCAAGATCGTTTTTGAATCCGATCGCGGCGGCAGTCAGCAGCTCTATGTCATGAATTCCGATGGCGGTGGGCAGCAACGAATCAGTTTTGGTGATGGTCGTTACGGGACACCGGTGTGGTCTCCGCGAGGCGATCTTATCGCCTTCACAAAGATCTTCCGGGGAACGTTCCATATCGGCGTGATGCGGCCCGATGGCAGCGGCGAACGCCTGTTGACCCGAGGATTCCTGGTCGAGGGGCCGACCTGGGCGCCGAACGGCCGGGTTCTCATGTTCTTTCGCCAGGAAAAAAGCGACGCGCGGGGCCTTGGCGGTACGCCCCGCCTGTTCTCGATCGATCTGACGGGCTTTAACGAACGCGAACTGGGGACCCCGGTCGGAGGTTCGGACCCGGCATGGTCTCCAGGGCCTCTCCGCCAATAGTCTCAGAACGACGAAAGTGACTGAAAATACTTGTCAATTTGCGTGAATATCCCCGCGCGGAAGCTTGATTCCGAAAAAATCGCAACGTATAGTTCGGCAGTCTGCGGGCATGGCTTCATTGGGCCTGTCGGCGGTTGCGCAATAATTCTGCACCGATAGGTGTGACGCACGATAACAAGTTGTTCCGTACACCGGAATTTCGCCAAGGGCGGCTTGGGATCGTGATAATTCGGCTTAAGGAGTCACCCATGCGATTTAATATTCCCGGCCTGGTGGTAGCGGCCTTTGTTCTTGCCGCCTGTTCATCTACGGGCGACGACAGTGCCAACTCCGGCAGCACCGGCGCATCCAGTGCCAGTTCCGGCGGTAATCAGACGGCCACGGCGCCGACAGGTCCCAAGCCTGGCACCCAACAGGACCTTGAGGTCAATATTGGCGACCGCGTCTTCTTCGCTTTCGACAAGTCAAACCTGACGGCCGATTCCCGCACCGTGGTTGAGCGTTGGGCGGCTTGGCTCAAGACCTACCCCGCGAACAAGGTGGTCATTCAGGGCAACACCGACGAGCGCGGCACCCGTGAATACAACCTGGCGCTCGGTGAGCGTCGCGCAGATTCGGCGCGCGACTATCTGGTCTCCCTCGGCGTAGATTCGAACCGGGTGAAGATCGTCAGCTTCGGCAAGGAACGTCCGGCAGTTCCGGGTTCGAACGAAAGTGCGTGGGCACAGAACCGCCGTGCGGTCGTGGTGATTAACGCCAACTAGCGTTCAACTATCCGTTTAAAACGATACGCCCCGGGTGATCCGGGGCGTTTTCGTTTGTCCGGATGTTTTTGTTTCCCCGGGTGATTTCGTCTCAACCGGCGCCATGCCATAGTTTCGCCGAAATGGGTGGCGAAAGTTGCCAGGGGCCAATGGGCCGCCATTACTCATTCACCAGTCACCATCAACGGACTGCGTTGTCATGTTGAAGCCTCTTCGGATTTATATGCCTGCCGGTCTTGCGCTGCTGCTCATGTTGTCGAGCGGCGCAGCGCTGGCCCAGTCGAACGATGTGCGTGGGCTGGCCGATACGGTCTCCCGGCTGGAGCGTCAATTGCAGGCCCTTGAGCGCAACGTGTATCGCGGCGCGCCGCCGCCCGCGACGACGTCCCAGGCTTCAGGGCCCGGCGTGTCACCCTCGGCCGCACCGTCGGGGACGGCCTTGTCCAACCTTCAGGTCACGACCGATGGTCTCGAAGAGCAGTTGCGTCGGCTCACCGGCCAGGTCGAACAGCTCGATTTCCAGGTCCGACAGATGAACCAGCGGATGGACCGGCTTGTGTCGGATGTTGATTTCCGGCTCCAGGCCCTCGAGCAGGGGGCCGGAGCCACGACCCCGCTCGGCACGACCCAGCCCGTTGCACCTGCGGCGCCGCGATCACCGGGTGCGGTAACTGTCGAGTCCGCCGGCGGGGCTGGCGCGCCTCGGGTGTTTGGCACCCTGACCGAGACACAATTGCGAGCTGCGGGTGTCGAGACGGCCCCGGTTGGCGAGCAGACCGCCAACGCCGACCCGGCCGCGCAGGCGCCGTCGCCAACCGCATTGCCGGCGGGCAGCCCGCGAGATCAGTACGACTTTGCCTATAAGTTCCTGCTGCAACGCGATTTTAAAAGTGCCGAGACGGCGCTTAGCGCCTTCGTAGCTGCGAATCCCGAAGATTCTCTGGCTGGCAATGCCCAGTACTGGCTGGGTGAGACCTTTTACGTCCGTGGCGACTATCCGACGGCGGCGCGCGCCTTCGCGGAGGGGTTTCAACGCTATCCCGACAGCGCCAAGGCGCCGGATAATCTTCTGAAACTCGGCATGTCTCTGGCGCAGCTCGATCAGAGTGCTGATGCCTGTATCACCCTCAAGAAATTGCGGGTTGAGTATCCTGACGCACCCACCAGCATTGTTCAGCGCGCCGATCGGGAGATCGGCCGGCTGCAGTGCCCGTAGTCGCCAAACCTGTAATCCCAATTTCGGTGGTGTGTGCCACCGATGATATCGCTGCGCCGATCAATGCGGATGAATTCGCGGTCTGGATGCAACGCCTGGGTCCGTTCGAGGATCGCCCGCAATTGGCGGTCGGCGTTTCGGGAGGACGCGACAGTCTGGCGCTCGTCCTGCTGGCCGGCGAATGGGCGGCTGCGCGAGGTGGCCGGGTTACGGCGGTCACGATCGACCACAGCCTGCGGGCGGCATCTGCGTCGGAAGCGGCGCAAGTATCTGCATGGATGGAGCAGCACGCGATTCCCCACCACACGCGCGCCTGGCAGGATTCTCCCGGGCCCGGCTTGGAGGGCGTGGATGCAACGGCGGGTGCCAGCGAGGCCGCCGCGCGGTCCGCGCGTTATGCATTGCTCGAAGCATTCTGCAAAGATCAGGAAATCTTGCACCTGCTCGTCGGGCACCATCGGGAAGACCAGTTGGAAACTCAGGCGATTCGCCGCGCGCGTTCGAGTGGTGCGCTCGGTCGGGCGGGGATGCCGGCAGTGCGCGAGCTACCTCACGTGCGGGTCTTGCGACCATTTCTCGATATCCCTCGCACGCGCATCACCGAGACCCTGCGCGCGCGCGGACAGATCTGGATCGAGGATCCGAGTAATCAGGATACGCGGTTTGCCCGTGCCCGGTTGCGGACGGTTCAGCCAGCCGTTCCTGCCAACGGACTGGACGCGGATATGGCCCGGGCCCGGGTGGCCGTGGAACGCAGGGTCGCCAGGCTCGCGGCACAGGCCGTCGCCGTTCATCCCGCCGGATTTGCGACGCTCAATCCGGCGTTGCTCGACACCGCCGATCGGGAAACGGGTGTCCGACTGATCGCCAATCTGGTGACGTGCATTGGCGGGCGGGCCTATGCCCCACGCGGACCGCGTCTCACCCGGCTGGCGGACAGGCTGATCGATGGTGGTCTTGGCGGCGGCGCGACCCTTGGTGGCTGTATCGTGCGATCGGATGGCAACGGCATGGTGCGTGTCATGCGCGAACAGGCGGCGATTGAACCGCCACGCCATGTGACAGGTGCTATCCAGGCCATGTCGTGGGACGGGCGTTTTCAGCTCTTGTTTCCCGCGACAGATGGCGCAGGCATGGACTCGGACCCTGACAGGAAAGTTCAACTCGGCGCCGTTGGGTGTTTTTCCGCTCTTGGGGTACCCGCGCACTCGGAATCACCGCGTTATGAAGCGATGCCCCACGCGATCCGGATGACATTGCCGGCGATTTACCGCGATGGGTATTTTCATGTTTGTGCGATGCCATTTTCGGCAGAAACGGGCCACGTAGCGGTAAAAGCCCGGTTTGTGCCGAAAAACCCCGTTGCGGGTGCCGTTTTCGCAACGAGTTGATAATCATCACACTCGTATTATCGGGGTGATTTTCGCATTGCCCTCGGGGACTTGGAGCACCATGTTAGGGCCTGTAAACGTTCCAATGTAATTCGCAGCACTTACGGTCGCCGGTCACGTTCGGCGACGCTGGTCCAGATGGTCAGTTGATCGGAGAAGGTCTTTGAACAATTTCGGTAGAAACATTGCGCTGTGGGTCATCATCGCCTTGCTGGTCGTGGCGCTGTTCAACCTGTTTCAGAGTTCGGGCCGCCAGGGCACCGAACAGCAACTGGCATTCTCGGATTTCATGGGCCAGGTCGAGACCGATCAGGTTCTGGATGTCACCATTCAGGGCAACGACATCAAGGGCACGCTGCGCAATGGTACGGCCTTCAAATCCTATGCGCCGAACGACCCCACACTCGTTTCGACCCTGTCCGAACATGGTGTTCGCATCACGGCCGCACCGCAGGAAGAAGCGAATTTTCTGGTGCGTACGCTCCTGAGCTGGTTGCCGTTCATCGTCATCGTTGGCATCTGGGTGTTTTTCATGCGCCAGATGCAGGGCGGCGGCGGGCGCGGCGCGATGGGCTTTGGCAAGTCACGCGCCAAGATGCTGACGGAGAAAACCGGACGCATCACCTTCGATGATGTTGCGGGCGTGGAGGAAGCCAAGCAGGAGGTCGAGGAAGTCGTCGAATTCCTGCGTGACCCCCAGAAGTTCCAACGGCTCGGCGGAAAGATACCCAAGGGTGTTCTGCTGGTCGGGCCTCCGGGCACGGGCAAGACGCTGCTGGCGCGCGCAATCGCGGGTGAGGCGAATGTTCCGTTCTTCACCATCTCCGGTTCCGACTTCGTCGAAATGTTTGTCGGCGTCGGCGCCAGTCGTGTGCGCGATATGTTTGAGCAGGGCAAGAAAAATGCCCCCTGTATTATCTTCATCGACGAGCTCGACGCTGTGGGCCGCCACCGTGGTGCGGGACTGGGCGGCGGTAACGACGAACGTGAACAGACGCTGAACCAGCTCCTCGTCGAAATGGACGGCTTCGAAACCAACGAAGGTGTCATCCTGGTGGCGGCGACCAACCGACCCGACGTGCTCGACCCGGCCTTGCTGCGACCCGGCCGCTTCGACCGACAGGTGACGGTGCCGAACCCCGATATTGTCGGCCGTGAAAAAATTCTCAAAGTGCACATGCGCAAGGTGCCGTTGGCCCCTGATGTGAACGCCAAAACCATCGCGCGTGGCACGCCGGGCTTCTCGGGCGCCGATCTGGCGAATCTCGTGAATGAGGCGGCGTTGATCGCGGCGCGCAAAAGCCGACGCATGGTCACCATGGCCGAGTTCGAGGACGCCAAGGACAAGGTGCTGATGGGCGCCGAACGCCGTTCCATGGTGATGACCGAGGACGAGAAGAAACTGACGGCCTATCACGAGGCCGGGCACGCGTTGGTCGGCATGCACATGGATGGCTGCGACCCGCTGCACAAGGTCACGATCATCCCGCGTGGGCAGGCACTGGGTGTGACGATGTCGCTGCCCGAGCGCGACCGGTACACCTATTCGATCTATGAGTTGAAGGCCAAGCTGGCGATGATGTTCGGCGGGCGCGTCGCCGAGGAAATCATCTTCGGCAAGGAACATGTCACGACCGGAGCCGGCAATGATATCAAGCAAGCAACGAATCTGGCGCGTCGGATGATTACCGAGTACGGCTTCAGCGAGAAGCTCGGTCCGCTGCGTTATGAGGACAACCAGGAAGAGGTCTTCCTCGGCCATTCGGTGTCCCAGCACAAGAACGTGTCGGATGCGACGGCGAAGATCATCGACGACGAGATTCGGGCGCTGATCGACGCGGCAGAATCCGATGCGATGCGCATTCTGACCGAACAGCTGGAGGATCTGCATACGATCTCCAACGGCCTGCTCGAATATGAGACCCTGTCGGCCGATGAAGTAAATGCGCTCCTGCGCGGCGATTCCATCGACCGGCCGGACGACGAGGAAGATTCAGCCGGCAGCTCACGTTCCTCCGTTCCGACAAGTGGCACGGCGAACAAGAAGGACCGGCCAAGCGGCGGCATGGAGCCTCAGCCCCAGGGTTAGTCAATATCGAGGCTGGACCAATTCCACACGAACCGATCCAGACATCCAATTCAGGGGCTTTCGCGGCGACGCGGGAGCCCCTGTTGGATTCCCGCACCGGCGAAAGCCGATTGCGCCTGATGCCCCTTGGTCTGGTCTCGGGCGCCGAAGCGATCGCGGTTTGCGGGTCGGGTGACGGCCTCGCGCTCGCGGGCGGTCCGTTTGCGTTTACCCACGCCCGGATCACGGGCGCAGATAAGCCGACTGAACACACGCTCACGATTGCCAGCCTGTTGCGCTGGGCGACACAGGCTACGCGCGACGGCGATGCGGGCCCAGCCGAGCTGGTGGCACGAATCTCACAACCGCGGGCGGACTTCGCGGGTATGGCATTGAGTGGTGCCGGTGCGCGGCCACGGATCATGGGCGTGTGCAATGTCACGCCCGACAGCTTTTCCGATGGCGGCGATCACGCCGCGCCCGAACAGGCGATCGCATTCGCAAAACAGCTCGCCGGCGCCGGCGCGGACATCATCGATATCGGCGGAGAATCGACCAGGCCCGGCGCGCTGCCGGTCGCCGAGGAAAACGAGATCGACCGGGTCTTGCCGGTAATTGAAAGTCTGGTGGGGCAGGGGGTGCCCGTGTCGATCGACACGCGGCGCGCGCGCGTCATGCGGGCCGCCATTGATGCCGGTGCCGCTCTCGTCAATGACGTGAGCGGCCTTTCCGATGACCCGGATGCGCTTGCCGTGGTCGCCGCATCGAATGCACCGGTGGTCCTGATGCACATGCAGGGGCAGCCTGAGAACATGCAGGACGATCCGTCCTACATGGATGTCTTGAGTGACGTGTATGACGGGCTGGCGGCGCGCGTCGATGCCTGCCTGAACGCCGGTATCGCGCTTGAACGGATCGCCATCGACCCCGGGTTCGGCTTTGGCAAGACAGTGGCGCACAATCTCGAATTGCTGACCGGGCTCGCGCAGTTCCACGGTCTTGGTTGCCCGATCATGGTTGGCCTTTCGCGCAAAAGCTTCATTGGCGCGCTGACGGGCGAGGAAAACCCCAAACAACGTGTCACCGGCTCCGTCGTGGCAGCCATCAAGGCACTTGATCAGGGTGCACAGATCGCCCGGGTGCATGATGTTGCGGAGACCCGGCAGGCAATAGATGTCTGGAGAGCAGCCCTTTGACCGTCCCCATGACGGGATTGTTAACGGTTCAGGGCAGGGTGCTATAAGTCGGGTTCTCGACACGTTCGGATATTGACGATGGCACGAAAGCTTTTCGGCACAGATGGTATCCGCGGCAAGGCCAACCAGGAGCCGATGACCGCCGAAACGGCATTGCGCGTTGCGATGGCGGCGGGACATCGCTTTACCCGCGGCGATCACCGCCATCTCGTGATCATCGGCAAGGACACGCGGCTCAGCAATTACATGCTGGAGCCGGCAATGCAGGCCGGTTTCACGGCGATGGGCATGGATGTCGTGCTGGTCGGCCCGATGCCGACCCCGGCGGTCGCCATGTTGACCCGGACCCTGCGGGCCGATCTCGGCGTTGTTCTTTCGGCTTCGCACAATCCGTATGAGGATAACGGCATCAAGCTTTTCGGACCCGACGGGTTCAAGCTTTCCGATGCGGTGGAAGAAGAAATCGAGGCCCTGATCGAGAACGGGCTGCTCGACCACCTCGCGGACGCGGGCAGCCTCGGGCGTGCGCGTCGTCTCGAGGACGCCCCGGGCCGTTACATCGAGTTCGTCAAACACACCTTTCCGCGCGGCCTGCGTCTGGACGGTCTCAAGGTGGTCGTCGATTGCGCGAACGGTGCCGCCTACAAGGTCGCGCCCTCCGTGTTTCACGAGCTGGGCGCCGATGTCATTCCCATGGCGATCGATCCGGATGGCACGAACATCAACCGCGATTGCGGTGCCACGGCAACAGACGCCTTGCAGCAACAGGTCGTAACCCATGGTGCCCATCTGGGCGTTGCGCTGGACGGCGATGCCGATCGGGTCATCCTGTGTGACGAAAGTGGCGAAGTTGTCGACGGCGATCAGGTGATGGCGGTGATCGCCCGATCCTGGCAGGCCGCGGAACGGTTGCAGGGCGGAAAAGTGGTCGCGACAGTGATGTCCAATCTCGGTTTCGAGCGTTACTTGCAGACCATCGATTTGGAAATGGAGCGGGCGAAAGTCGGTGATCGCTATGTCCTCGAGCGGATGCGCGCGGGCGGCTACAACCTTGGCGGCGAGCAGTCCGGCCACATCATCCTGAGCGATTATTCGACCACGGGCGATGGACTGATCGCGGCGCTCCAGGTGCTGGCGGCGCTGGTTGAATCCGGAGCCGCCATGAGCGCGCTGACCAATGTGTTCGAATCCTATCCGCAGTTGCTGCGCAACGTTCCCGCAGATGGCGCGGCGGCGATGGAGCATGCGAGCGTCATATCCGCTGTTACCGCGGCCGAAGCAAAGCTTGGCGATGACGGGCGCGTGCTGATCCGCCCCTCGGGCACCGAGCCCGTTATTCGTGTGATGGCGGAAGGCCTCGACGCCGAAATTGTGACCTCCGTGGTCGACGAGATCGCCGGCGCGATCGCCGACGTTCCGGCGACATAGCGCGGAGCCCGTTTTTCGAGATGGATGGACGTGTACTGATCGTCGCCGGTTCGGATTCCGGCGGAGGCGCGGGAATTCAGGCTGATATCAAGGCCGTCACCGCACTCGGCGGATTTGCGATGACCGCCGTGACGGCCCTGACGGCGCAGAATACCCAGGGTGTGCACGGTATTTTCGGGGTCGAGACCAGTTTTATCGCGCAGCAGATGCATGTCGTGCTGGACGATCTCGGTGCCGACTGCCTGAAGACCGGCATGCTGCACAGCGTCGAGGTGATCGAGACCGTCGTTGAGACCCTGTCGGAGACCGGAGGCGATATTCCACTGGTGGCAGACCCGGTCATGGTCGCAAAGGGCGGTGCGCGGCTGCTGGACGAGGGCGCCAACGCGGCGTTGATCTCTTTGCTGATCCCGCGCGCCAGCGTGTTGACGCCCAACGCACCGGAGGCTGCGGCGCTGACGGGAATCGATGTGAATGACGAGGACGGGCAACAACGCGCCGGCGAACGGCTGCTGGAGCTTGGCGCGGCGGCGGCTCTGGTCAAGGGCGGGCATATCGAGGGCCCGGACGTTGTGGACTTGCTGGTCACGCAGGATCAGACGATACGATTTGCCGACCCACGCATCGAAACGCGCCACACCCACGGTACCGGCTGTACGCTCGCCTCGGCGGTTGCGGCGGGCCTGGCCCAGGGGATGGAGCTCGCGAACGCGGTGGCGCGCGCGCGCACTTATGTCAGGCAGGCCATCGCGGCCGCGCCGGGCTACGGAGCCGGACACGGCCCTCTCGATCATGGGGTGACGTTCGATCCCGGTCGCCTCGAAAACTGACGCCGGCGCAACCATGGCGAAATCATCCAATCCGCAACCAGCGACCGTCGGGTTCTTCTCCCTCGCCACGGCGGCGGCACTCGTCACCGTGTTCACCTGGGGCGGCACGCCGATCATCACGAAATTCGGTGTGGTCTCGGTCGACGTCATGTCTCTGGCGCTCCTGCGCACGGTCATGTCGCTTCCGCTCGCGGTCCTGATTATTGTTGTTTTGCGTTGTGCGCTGCCCTGGCGCGGTAATGACAAATGGTTGCTCGTGTTGGTGGGCATCCCGGGCGTGGTCGGTTTTCCTGTCCTGTTCACGCTGGGTATCGGGCTTACATCAGCCGGGCATGCCGCTGTCGTCACCGCGGCAACGCCTGTCTTTGTCGGATTCCTCGAGGCTGTCGTCAGCCGAAAACTGCCGCCGCGACGTTGGTGGATCGGCGTGTCTGTCGCGTTTGTCGGCGCGGTAATTTTGATCGCGGAGGCAGTTGGCCTCGATTCGGCGGATGCGACCTGGCAGGGCGATCTTCTTGCCGCCGCCGGCGGCTTCTCGGCTGCGGTGAGTTTCGTCGCGGGTGCGCGCTTAACGCCACGCTATGGCGCCGTGGGTGTGACCATGTGGGGGGTCGTGATCGCGGGCGTGGTTCAGGTGCCGTTCGTCATCATGCGGATGGATGCGGAGGCCTGGGCCGCGGTCGAGCCGCTGGGCTGGACGGCGATCATCTATCTGTCGCTGGGATCGACGATCGTGGCCTATATCAGCTGGATTTTTGCCCTGTCCCGCGGTGGTATCGGGCGAATGAGCGTCTGGCAGTTCGCGATGCCGATTGTCGGGGTCGCGGGGGCCGCGATATTCCTGGGTGAACCGTTGACGGGGCTGCTCGTGGCGGCCACGGTCATTATTCTCTTTGGCGTCGGGCTGGTGCAGCGACGCTGATGCTTCGCGAGCGCCGATGTCCGAAACAACCCGAACCCGCCTCTATACCGTCGCGCTGATTGCGGTCGTCATCTATGGCATGACGCCTGTTTTTACGAAGGTCGGGACGCTGAGCGCAGACGGCATCACTGTGGGTGCCTTACGCGCCGTCATCGCGGCACCCGTGGCTGCGATCGTGATCATATTCATGGGATGCCGGATACCCTTGCGCCTGGATGCGCTGTTCCTGGTGTTTGTGTCGGGGATGGGCGGCCTGGTCCTGTTTCCCGTCTTTTTCAGCTGGGGTGTGCAGTTCACCACGGCAGGCCACGCCGCGGCGGGTACCGCATCGGGCGCCGTGATGGCGGGCGCGATCATGGCGGTGTTACATCGACGAATGCCCGGCGGGCCCTGGTGGATCGGTGTGGCGGTCGGCTCGGCCGGTGCACTGCTCCTGATCTGGGAGGCGCTCGGCCTGTCGGTGAAGGGTGTGACGTGGCAGGGCGATGCGCTGGTATTTCTCGGCATGTTCGTGGGCGTCCTGGGCTATGTCGCCGGGGCCAGGCTTACAGCCGAACTTGGCGCCGTGACGGTGACCATGTGGTCGGTTCTCGTGGCCGCGGCGTTTCTGATGCCGGTGGTTGTGTTCCACTCGGGCGTCCAGACGCTGGCGGCGATCGACGTGCCGGGATGGCTCGCGATCTGTTCATTGGCCTGGGGCACCACCATCCTCGCCTATCTGCTGTGGAACCGGGCGCTCGCCGATGGTGGCGTGGCCCGCATCGGGGCGCTGCAGCTGCTCCAGCCCGTCATCGGGATCGGACTCGCGCCCGTGATCCTCGGTGAACCGCTGACCCCGACATTACTCGTGGCCACATTCATCATTCTTGCCGGAGTGGTTCTGGTTCAACGCGAGCGCGCCTGACGCTGCCTTCGACTTTACGCAAGAACCGGGTGGGGCCTGCCCGAGCAGACGCCTAGTTTCCCAGAGTGCGAAACGGATCGCACAGACTCTCCAGCCGGGTGTAAAAAGGAGCTACGGAACATGGCCATGATCGACACATTCGAGCCCGATACTCTCGATAATACGTATGACGACGACTACGGTTTTGCCTTGGTTGGCCGTCTGCTGACGTGGCTGAGCGAGAATTACCGCGACCAGCCCAACCTTGAGAAAATCGCAGCAGAAGCAGGCTTAAGCGCGTTTCACCTCCAGCGGCTGTTTACCCGCTATGTCGGCGTCAGCCCCAAGAAGTATGTCCAGTATCTGACTCTCGAACACGCCAAGCGGGCGCTGAACGAATCCCGGAGCGTGCTTGATGTCGCGTTCGAGACCGGGTTGTCGGGGGCCGGGCGTCTGCATGACCTGTTTGTAAGCCATGAGGCGCTCACGCCGGGGGACTGGAAGCGCCGCGGCGAAGGGCTGGAACTGCGTTATGGCTGGCATGACAGCCCGTTCGGGGAGTGTTTGATCGTCGTCGGCGCGCGTGGCGTTTGCGGATTGGCATTCAACGGTATTGGAGATCGCGCTGCGACTCTGGCGGACCTGCGCGGCAGCCTCGATGCGGCGAATATGGCGGAAGACTTTGAAGCAACGCACCCGCATGCCGAGGCGGCATTCGGGAAGGGTGATGTGCACCTGATGCTCCGGGGAACGTCCTTCCAGCTCAAGGTCTGGGAGGCGCTGCTGCGTATCCCCGAGGGCGCGGTCCTGACCTATTCGGACCTCGCCGAACGTATTGGCGCGCCGGGCTCGGCGCGGGCTGTGGCTGGCGCGGTCGCGCGTAATCCGGTCTCGTGGCTCATCCCCTGCCACCGGGTGATCCGCAATGGGGGCAGCATCAGCGGATACCGCTGGCACCCCGATAAGAAGCGGCTGATTTTGGCCTGGGAAGCCGCTCGATCCGAGATGGGGGCACCAGATGCGCCGCCAGCCGGGTCAGGGCGTTGAGCCCACTTTATTCCCGGGAAGCGAAAGGGTAGGGTCCGCGCCTGAAAATCGGGAAGGGCCCCATGACGGCGCGATATTGGGAAGATTATACGGTTGGTGAGGTCTTCGAGACCGAGCCGGTCACGGTCACGGAAGAGCAGATCATTGCCTTCGCCGAGAGATATGACCCGCAGGTATTTCATACCGATCCTGTCGCTGCGAAAGACAGCGTTTACGGCGGCCTGATCGCCAGCGGTCACCAGACGATCGGCCTGGCCTTCGCGCAGTTTGTCCGGCTTGGTTTGTTTGAAGAGAACGCACTCGGCGGCCCGGGCATGGACGAGATACGCTGGACGGCACCGGTGCGCCCCGACGACACGCTTCACACCACGGCCGAAGTGGTGGAGCTTCGAGCTTCGAAATCACGGCCTGACCGAGGGATCATCCGCGTGAAACTCTCGATCCGTGTTGGGGATCAGGATGTCTCCAGCTTGATCACCACGACATTCTTGCGCCGGCGCCCGGCGGAGGACGCGGCATGACCGGTCTCTATCTGGAGGATTACACAGTCGGCCGGATTTTCGAGACCGAACCCGTGAAACTCGACGCCGATGAAATCATCTGGTTCGCCGAACAATATGATCCGCAGGTTTTCCATACGGATCCGGTGGCTGCGAAAGATTCGGCATTTGGCGAGCATGTCGCGAGCGGGTTCCAGACCGTGGCGATTGCGACGGGACAGTTCATCCGGACCGGCGCTGTCGATGATACCGGAATGGGTGGACCCGGCCTGGACGAGATCCGCTGGACGGCGCCCGTGCGCCCCGGCGACAGCCTGTACACCACAGTGGAAGTGGCCGAGGCGCGGGCCACGCGTTCGAATCCCGGGCGCGGCATCGTGACCCTGGCATTCGTGGTGACGACGGGGTCGGATCCGGTTCTGACCTTCAAGGCCACGATCTTCGTGCGTGCCCGGGCGGGCGAAAAGGCATAGATAGCCGCCGCGTGGTAGACTGAAGGCTGTATCCGACTTCCTGCCTGCGTTGAGAAGATGACTAGTTTTATCGCCGAAATGGACCCGAGCCAGCTCGGGATGTGGCTGACCTTCGCCGTGATTCTCGTGGCGCTGGTCATGTACACGCTCGAACGGCTGACGTTCGAACTGACCTCGCTCGGCGTGATCTGTGTCCTGCTGGTGTTTTTCCACTTTGTCCCGGTCGTGGATGCGGACGGCCACAATATCCTCAATCCCACGCGACTATTGGCCGGTTTCGCCAACCCCGCGCTGCTGACGGTCGTGGCCTTGCTGGTGATGGGCGAAGGGCTGGCACGTACCGGTGTGCTCGAGGCCGGCGCGCAGATGTTCTTCCGCTACGGGCGCGGTCATGCCGCCCTGGCAACAGGGCTGGCCTTTGTGGCTGTACTGGTCGTCAGCGGGTTCATGAACAACACGCCTGTGGTGGTCATCTTCATTCCGATCATGCAGGCGTTGGCCTCGCGCCTGGGACAATCGCCCTCGCGGCTGATGATGCCGCTATCCTTCGCCGCAATCCTCGGCGGCATGGTGACCCTGATCGGCTCCAGCACGAACCTGCTCGTGTCCGGCATGCTGATCGAACTGGGCAATGAAGGATTCTCGTTCTTCCAGTTTGCGTTACCCGGCGCCGCACTGGCCTTGGTCGGCGTCGTCTATGTGATTTTCGTCTGTCCGCGGTTGCTGCCGGAACGCGCGTTACTGACCAATGCGATCGCCGGTGGCGGGCGCCAGTTCATGGCCGAAGTCGCCGTGACGGAAGACTCCAAGTTTCACGGCATGCAGCCGCGTGGCGGTTTCTTCCCGGACCTCAAGGACATGACGGTGCGGGTGATTATCCATGAGGGTGAATCCTTCATGCCGCCGTTTGACGATGCATTCCGGCTTTCCGACGGCGATATCCTGGTTGTCGCGGCGACCCGTGCGGCGTTGACCGAGGCGCTCAAGGGCGAGCCCGAACAATTCCACCCCGAACTGGGCCAGGACTGGGAACGCTTCGAGGGCGAGGATGGCGCGCAACGCTGGCAGGTCGGAAACCAGGTCCTGGCTGAAGCGATGGTGACGCCGGCCTCGCGGCTGGTTGGCCAGACACTCACGCAGATTGGTTTTCGCTACCAGTATCATTGCGTGGTGTTGGGCATTCAGCGCCGCTCTCAGATGATCCGGGCGCGGGTGACAGAAATCCGGCTGGAGCCGGGAGATGTTCTTCTGATGCAGGGGCGCGAGAGCGATGTTGAATCCCTGCGCGGCAATCAGGACATCCTGTTGGTCGAGTGGACTGCTGCCGAGATGCCGGCGGTCCACCACGCTACCAGTACGCTGGTTATCTTCGCCGCCGTGATCGGTTCGGCTGCGCTGGGGCTGGTTCCTATCGAGATTGCAACGCTGGTCGGGGCCGGTGCGATGCTTGCGACCGGCGTATTGAACATCCGTCAGGCCGCGCGCGCCATCGACCGGACGATCGTGATGATGATCGCTGCGGCATTGGCGCTCGGCAGCGCGTTGCAGGCTACCGGCGGTGCTGAATTTCTCGCGGGTTTGTTGTTGAGCGCCGTGGGTGATGCGTCGCCGGCGGTGATTTTGTCGGCGTTCTTCCTGCTGGTGGCTGTGCTGGCCAATATCATCAGCACCAAGGCGACCGCCGTGTTGTTCACACCGATCGCCGTCGGGTTGGCGAACGGCCTTGCGCTGCCCATCGAGCCGTTCGCCGTGGCGGTCGTATTTGCGGCGAACTGCTCCTTCGCCTCGCCGGTGGGGTATCAAACCAACCTTCTGGTGATGGCACCGGGCAACTACCGATTCGTCGATTTTGTGCGGGTTGGAACACCTCTGTTGATCATTGTCTGGCTGATCTTCAGCCTGGTTGCGCCCTGGTATTACGGGCTTATTTGATCCCGCCCTTGATCAGTACGGGACCTGCGACAATGCGGCTATTGACCCGACGAGAAATACTTCTAGTTTCTGCAGCGGGCCACACCTCCCCAACGAGGTGCGGCGTTCTGTAAGGAGCGCGTCATGACGCAAACAACGAATAAACCGGGCACCCGTCCGGCTTCACCCCTCTTTTCTTCTGGCCCCTGCGCCAAGCGACCCGGCTGGTCGCTGGATGCGCTGACCGATGCGAGCATCGGTCGTTCGCATCGCGCGAAGGGACCCAAGGCCAAACTCCAGCGTGTCATTGAAGACAGCCGGTCGATCCTGGGAATTCCCGAGGATTACCGGATCGGCATCGTGCCCGCCTCGGATACCGGCGCGTTCGAGATGGCCATGTGGTCCGTGCTCGGTGCGCGGCCCATCGATATCCTCGCCTGGGAAAGTTTTGGCCAGGGATGGGCCACGGATGTGGTCAAGCAGCTCAAGCTCGACGATGTTCGGTTGCTCGATGCCGAATATGGCGCGCTGCCCGATCTCACGGCCGTCGATTTCGCCAGGGATGTGATCTTCACCTGGAACGGCACGACTTCGGGTGTCCGGGTGCCTGACGGGGACTGGATTCCTGATGATCGCGCGGGGCTCACCTTGTGTGACGCCACCTCGGCAGCGTTCGCCATGGACCTGCCCTGGGACAAGCTCGATATCGTCACCTGGTCCTGGCAGAAGGTGCTCGGCGGCGAAGGACAGCACGGGATGCTGGTGCTCAGCCCGCGTGCAGTCGAACGACTTGAAAGCTATGCGCCTGCATGGCCGCTGCCGAAAATCTTCCGCCTGACCAAGGGCGGGAAGCTGAACGAGGACATCTTCAAGGGCAGCACCATCAACACCCCCTCGATGTTATGCGTCGAGGATCATCTCGATGCGCTCGACTGGTCGCGCGATATCGGCGGCCTCGACGCGTTGATTGCCCGTGCAGACGCCAACTTCGGCGTTATTGACGCCTGGGTTGCCGGATCGAACTGGGCTGCTTTTCTCGCCGACGAGCCGAGCCAGCGCTCAACAACCAGCGTGTGTCTCAAGATTGTCGATCCCTGGTTTGCATCGCTTGGTGCTGACGACCAGGCGACTGCCGCGAAGGCTGTCTCGGCGTTGCTCGATAGCGAGGGCGTCGCGTTTGATGTCGGAGCCTATCGCGACGCCCCGCCAGGCCTGCGTATCTGGGCTGGTGCGACGGTCGAACAGTCAGATCTCGAGGTGTTGATGCCCTGGCTCGACTGGGCTTTCGAGACCGTGAAGGCCGAACGCGCCGCCGCTGCTGCCTGACCGGCCGAGAACCCGGTTACCCCACCCGAATTCCAGAAACCCCGCATAGCCGCGGAAGGATGACCCCATGCCGAAAGTACTGATTTCCGACAAAATGAGTGACCGCGCGAAAGAGATTTTCGTCGAACGCGGGGTCGAGGTCGATGTGACGACCGGCCAGTCCGAAGAAGAGCTGATCGCCATCATTGGCGACTATGACGGCCTGGCCATCCGCTCGGCCACCAAGGCAACCGCGAAGGTCCTGGAGGCGGCGACCAATCTGAAAGTGATCGGGCGCGCCGGCATCGGGGTGGACAATATCGACCGGGATGCTGCGACAGCGCGCGGGATCGTGGTCATGAACACGCCGTTCGGCAACGCGATCACCACGGCGGAACATGCCATCGCGATGATGATGGCGCTCGCGCGGCAGATTCCCGAGGCCAACAAATCTACCCAGGAAGGCAAGTGGGAGAAGTCCCGCTTCATGGGCGTGGAGCTCACGGCCAAGACCCTCGGCTTGATCGGCTGCGGCAATATCGGCTCGATCGTGGCGGAACGCGCGCTGGGCCTGAAGATGAAGGTCGTCGCCTTCGATCCGTATCTCAGCGACGAACGCGCCCGCGAACTGGGGGTCGAAAAGGCGGAGTTGGACACACTTCTCAGGCGTGCGGACTTCATCACCCTGCACACGCCGCTGACGGATCAGACCCGCGGCATCATCGATGCCGAGGCGCTGGCCAAGACCAAGCCGGGCGTGCGTATCGTCAACTGTGCGCGCGGCGGCCTCGTCGTCGAGGCGGACCTGAAGGCGGCGCTCGAATCCGGTCATGTCGCCGGCGCGGCACTCGACGTGTTCGAGGAGGAGCCGGCCAAGGATAACGCGTTGTTCGGGACGGAAAATCTCGTCTGCACGCCCCATTTGGGTGCCAGCACGACCGAAGCGCAGGTCAATGTCGCGATCCAGGTCGCCGAGCAGATGGCCGACTATCTCCTGACGGGGGCGGTTGTGAACGCACTGAACATGGCGTCGGTTTCCGCCGAGGATGCGCCGCGACTGATGCCCTATATGAAACTCGCCGAACTGCTCGGCAGCTTCGCGGGGCAACTCGTCGAATCCAGTCTCAAAAGTGTGACCATCGAGTATGAGGGACATGCGGCAGAATTGAACACCAAGCCGCTCAGCGCGGCGGCATTAAAGGGATTGCTCTCGCCGGTGCTCGACAGTGTGAACATGGTCAACGCGCCCGTCATGGCGCAGGAACGCGGGATCGATGTTTCCGAGGTCCGCACGGCGCGTGAAAGCGACTACCAGACGCTGGTGCGCCTGACCGTCGTCACCGAGAACCATACGCGCAGCATTGCCGGCACGTTGTTTGGCGGCGATCGGCCGAGAGTGGTGGACGTCAAGGGTGTGCCCATGGAGGCCGAACTCGGCAGCCACATGCTCTACGTCAACAACGAGGACAAGCCGGGCCTGATTGGCCATCTCGGCACGGTCCTCGGTGATGCCGGGTTGAACATCGCGACGTTCCAACTTGGGCGCACCGCCGTGGGTGATGACGCTATTGCCCTGGTGGAGGTGGACCAGGCGGTCCCGGCCGACGTGCTGGCGGCTGTAGCCGCTCTTCCGAGCGTCGTACAGGCGAAGGCGCTCAACTTCTGATGGGTCGAGGGGCCACATTTGCCGTTGCGGCATTCGGGCTCCTGTTTGCAAGCGGCGTGGCGCTCGCTGCAGAGACCTATCGGTTTTCGGCTCCCCCGGGCAGCCTTGAGATTGTCCGTACTGTAGGGGGGATCGAAGGCGGCATATCCCAAGGACCATCACGAGTCGAGCTGCGTGACAGGGACGGGGGTGTTCGTCTGCTGGAACTCAATCGTGGAAAACTCGCGGTCTCTGTGTCGGTCCCGACCTCAATCCCGCTTGCGCCGCGCTCCGATAACATTCTGCCGCACGGTGAGATCACATATGGCACCGGCGGAATCGCCCGGGCCTGGCTGACGGACCCGACGGAACGCTACGCCCACGGCGTCCTGGGGGACGCGATCGAAGCGGGCGGGTTGGCACTTCAACGGGACGATGGGCGGATTGCGCGCTACAAGCTGGATGCCGGGTCGGTGTTCGAGGATCGACGCGTGCGGTTGACCGATCTCGACGGTGACGGACGCGACGAGGCGATCGTCGTTCAGTCCTATCTGGATGCGGGCGCGGCGCTGGCCGTCTTCGGACTTGATGAATCCGGTGTGGTCTTTCTATCTGAGGTACCTGCCATCGGGCGTGCGAACCGCTGGCTCAACCCCGTGGGGGCCGCTGATTTCGATGGCGACGGGCGGACCGAGGTGGCATTCGTCGAAACGCCACATATCGGCGGCACGCTTCGCTTGTATGAGTTCCGAGACCGCAAGCTGCACAAGGATCACGCCGCGCGCGGGTTTTCCAACCACGGAATCGGCAGCCGGGAGCAATCACAGGCGGCGGTTCACGACTGGACGGGGGACGGCGTGGCCGATATCGCCGTGCCGGATGCACGGCGAAGCGGGATCCGGTTTGTCACCTTTGCCGGCGGTGAGTTCCGCGAATTTGACGCGGTCGCTCATCGTCAGAAGATTGTCACCGCTGTTCGGCCCGCCAAGCTGGACAGAAGTGGGGTGGTCTATGCGGTCTACGGCTTGGCGGACGGCACAATCGTGGCGGCGAGGCCGACTCCCGCCAAATGATACAACGTCGGGACTCGTCGGCTTCGTCTTACCATTGCCGACACCTGCCAAACCGTTTAAACCCCGCGCGTCATGACTGATTCAGGTGAAAACAGAGCATTGCTGCCGGCGGGTCTTCACGACCTGCTGCCGCCGCGCGCGGCGCAGGAAGCCGCGACCATTTCCGGGATCATGGATGCCTTCCGCGCCTGCGGCTACGAGCAGGTCAAACCGCCCCTCGTGGAGTTCGAATCCACCCTCGTGGGCAATGGCACAAACGGTGGCGGAAGCCTCGCCGGACAGATGTTCCGGATGATGGACCCCGTCAGCCAGAGCATGATGGCCGTTCGGGCCGATATCACATTGCAGGTCGCACGTATTGCCGAGGCCAGGTTGCATGACGAACCGAGGCCGTTGCGCCTGTCCTATGCCGGGCAAATCCTCCGCGTGCGCGGCAATCAGCTGCGACCCGAGCGACAGTTCGCACAGGTCGGGCTCGAGTTGATCGGTGCCGAGGATGTCAGCGCTGACATTGAGGTTGTTTCGCTGGCGGTGGCGGCGCTGGTGGCTGCCGGCGTGCCGCGACCGACGGTCGATCTCAACTCACCGGCGCTGGTGGCGAATATTCTCGAGCAGATCGAGCTCGATGAGGAGACGACCAGCGATCTTCGTGCCGCTCTCGACCGCAAGGATGAAGACGCGACCGGCGAAATTTTACGCGGCAATGGCATAGCATTTTCGGATGCCGCCAAAGCCCTGTGCGCGCTGATTGAGACCGTCGGGCCCGCCGATGAGGTAATCAGCGAGTTGCAGGCATTGTCGCTGCCGGCCGGCGCGCAGGCGGAAGTCGAACGTCTGGCCGCGGTTGTTGCCGGACTGCATGCCTCAATGCCGGATTTGCCGCTGACCCTTGATCCGGTGGAATACCGGGGTTTCGAGTATCATACCGGCGTGAGCTTCGCGCTGTTTGCCGAGGGCGTGCGGGGCGAACTGGGCCGCGGCGGGCGCTATATCACCGGCGCCGGCGAGGCGGCGACGGGCGTGTCGCTGTATATGGACTCGATCCTTCGTGCTCTACCTGCACCCACGCCGGATGACCGGTTATATCTGCCCTATGGCACGCCATTCCAGGCGGGGGTGATGTTTCGTGATGCGGGTTGGATCACGGTCGCGGGGATGGCGCCGGAAGGCGATATGGCGGCCGAGGCAAAACGGTTGGGATGTAGCCATCTTCTGGTTGATGGCGCGCCGGCGAAAGCCGACGGCAGCGATACTTAACGGATAAAGCAGATGGCGAATGTAGCGGTGGTTGGCTCCCAATGGGGCGATGAAGGCAAGGGCAAAATCGTTGACTGGCTCTCGGAGCGCGCCGATGTCGTGGTGCGGTTCCAGGGCGGACACAATGCCGGGCATACGCTGGTCATTGGCGATAAGGTCTACAAACTCAGCCTCCTGCCGTCGGGCGTGGTGCGTCCGGGCAAGATCGGCATCATCGGCAACGGCGTCGTCGTCGACCCCTGGGCGCTGCTTGGCGAGATCGACAAGATCGTCGAAATGGGTGTCGATGTCTCTCCGGAGACCCTCAAGGTTGCGGACAATGCGAGCCTGATCCTGCCATTGCATCCCTATCTTGATCAGGCGATCGAGAAAGCACGCGGGGCAGACAAGATCGGCACGACGGGTCGTGGGATCGGCCCGGCCTATGAAGACAAGGTGGGGCGCCGCGCCATTCGGGTTTGCGATTTGGCTGACCGGGAAACGCTCGATGCGCGGATCGACCATCTGCTGTTCCATCACAACGCCCTGCTGCGCGGGCTGGGTGCGGACGAAGTCGATAAGGCCGAGTTGATGGCGCGGATCGACGAAATCACCGACCGGTTGTTGCCCTATGCCGCGCCGGTCTGGGACTTTCTCGACGATGCGCGAAAGGCCGGGAAACGAATTCTGTTCGAGGGCGCCCAGGGTGCCATGCTTGATGTTGATCATGGCACCTATCCGTTTGTGACGTCTTCCAACACGGTGGCCGGACAGGCCGCGGCGGGTTCGGGGGTCGCACCGAACACGATCGGATATGTCCTCGGCATCACCAAGGCCTACACAACGCGTGTGGGCAGCGGCCCGTTCCCGACCGAACAGGAAAACGAGGTCGGGGAGCTCCTGGGCGAGCGCGGCCATGAGTTCGGCACTGTGACCGGCCGCCAGCGCCGCTGTGGTTGGTTCGACGCCGTCATGGTGCGCCAGGCGGTGCGCGTCGGCGGTATCAGCGGTATTGCGCTGACAAAACTCGACGTTCTGGACGGTATTGAAGAGCTCAAGGTGTGTGTTGGCTACACGATCGACGGGGTCGAAGTGCCTCGGTTCCCCGCTGGTATTCGCGCGCAGGCAAACGTGACGCCGGTCTATGAAACGATGGAAGGCTGGCAGACCAGCACGCGGGGCGCGCGTAGCTGGGCTGATTTGCCGGCCACGGCGATCAAGTATGTCCGGCGGATCGAGGAGTTGATCGATGCGCCGGTCGCATTGCTGTCCACCAGCCCGGAACGGCTGGACACAATCCTGGTGCGTGATCCGTTTGCCGACTGATCGGCGTTAACCTTCCTTTACCTTCATCCTGCCTAAAGTGCTGAATTCACGGCGAACTGCGCCGGGGATAGAGCCACTTATGGGTGCGCAGGATGAGTGACGCGACACTGAGAACGGAAGAACCGCGTGCGCCGGAGGGGTCCCGCTCCCGGCAGCCGTCTGCTGAGTCGAATGAAGAAGTGGTCTTTGCCAGCCGGTATAAGATTCAGCCGGGCGTGGTCCTGCCGCATCTGTCCACACCCACGGCACGCGCCTATCGGACATCTGACGCCGAAGATCCGGACCGCGAACTATATGCATTGGTGCTCGACCACAAAGTGCCGGCCCGCCTGACAGCCATTCTTGCGGCTAAAGATATTCCCCATGAAGCGCTCTTGAAGCCCATTCGCTGGGGCCAGGTTGACTGGGTCGGCGACGGTCGCGAAGAGATCGTCATCATCCTGCCGCAGCCACCCGGACCACCATTGCTGCAGAGCATGGAGTCAAAAACCCAGTATTGGACGGTTCGCGAGATCAAGCGCGATTTCCTGATGCCGATTATGGATTTGCTCCGGCGTATGCAGGAAGACCGTCTGACACATCGAAATATTCGGCCGACGAACCTCTATCGGCAGGAGAGCGATGGTTCGGTCGTGTCAGGACAGATCTACAGCGCACCACCGGGTTTCGAGCAGCCGTCCATGTTTGAAACCATCGAGCGGTCCATGTGTCCGCCGATCAGTCGCGGAATCGGCGATTTGTCCGACGAACTCTTTGCGCTCGGCGTGACGATTATGATTCTCGGGCTGGGGTTCAATCCGGTTGCCGGGATGGATGAGGAGGAACTCCTCCAACGTCGGATCGCCCATGGCAGTTACAATGCGTTGCTCGGTAAGAACAAAATTCACGCCGACTTGGCGCCTGTTGTTCGCTCGTTGCTCCGCGACGAGGAGCATGAACGCTGGACTCTTCCCGACCTGTCGAATTGGGTGAACAGTGGCCGCGTAAACCCCTCGCAACCGCTTCCGGAGAGTCGTGCCGACAGGCCGATAGAGTTTAATGGGCGCAGCGCCCACACGAGCCGGGAGCTCGCGCATCATTTGGCATCGGACTGGGATGCGGCCGTCAAGTTGGCCAGCGACGACACAATCGAGCTTTGGGTCGAGCGCAACCTCAAGGATCGCGATCTCTCAAAGGAAATTGCCGAGTGCGGACTGATCGGCACGTCGGGGCCGCGTAAGATGAACGACGATATTCGTCTGTCGCGCATCATCACGAAACTCGATCCGACCGGCCCGATCCGGTTTCGGCGCATGGTGCTGATGCCGGACGCAATCGGCCCGGCGTCGATCCTTGCGGTGCAGGATAAGGATTTGTCCGCAGACTATACGGACCTCATTCTCGGCAAGATGATGAACTTCTGGCACGAATCCCAGGCGCGCCCCCAGACCTGGATGCTGACCGCCTCTGAAGTTGTCGACAAGGCCGCCATTTTTTTGGGCGATACGGCGCCTGGCTTCTCCATTGAGCGCTGCGTTTATGAATTGAATCCTGCTCTACCATGCTTGAGCCCGCTGCTTAAGGGACGCGTTCCGCTGCAACCGCGGGAATTGCTGGAGTGTATCGAACGTTATGCGGAAACCGGCGATCTGTTGTTTGATCGTCACATCGCTGCGTTTCTTGCTGCACGTATCACCGGGCGGATTGACCGGGAGCTGCATGACTATGGCAGTGCATCGAGCCCCATTGAAAAAAGCACGGCGCAATTGCGTCTGCTGGCCTTTGTACAGAGCAAACACAGCGCCGTGGTAACCAAGGAACTCTTCAACATATTCCTCGAGGAACTGCAGCCGGCGATCAGTAGTTTTCGAAATGTGCGATTGCGTGAGGAGATGCTGAAGGATTCGAAAAGAGCCGCGCCCAAGGGCAGATTGGGTGACCTGATCAAGATTGTCGACAATGCGAAGAGACGCCGCTGGGATGAACGCGGCGGCGTGGCCGCAGAGCGTCGCTATGCGGCACTCGCGGCTGAAATCACCAGGATGCAGACCGACGAAAAGCGTCTCCAGCGCCAGGCAAACCTGCTCGGTCGACAAATTGCGGCAAACGTTTCCAGCGTCGTCAGCGTGCTCGTGATCGCGGCGCTGGTATTCTCCAAGATCGGATAACGATATGGCCCCGGCAAAGAACAAGGCGAAGGCAGCTCCTGCAAAGTCCGCCAACGCGGCGCCCGTAAAGAAAGGCGGTGGCGCTTATCTGTTTATGCTTGTCGGTGTGATTTTTCTCGGCCTGATGGTCTTTGCAGCGCCCGCGCTGGTGTTGTTCGTTGTTGGCTGCACGCCGGCGATGGTTGCATTTGTCATCGACCGGGAGCCCGGACGCAACGCGACACTGGCGGTCACGGCGGCAAATGTCGCCGGCGTGGCGCCCTTCGTTGTCGAATTGCTGATGAAAGGGGCGACCATGACGCGTGCGGTCGCGATGATTTCGGATGTGTTCGTGATCGCCGTGATGTTCGGGACGGCGGGTATCGGCTGGTTGCTGGTCCTGGGAATGCCCAAGGTTGCAGCTGTCTATATTGAAGTTACCAACGAAACCAAGATCAAGATGATGCGTCGCGAACAGCAACGACTTGTCGAAGAATGGGGCGCCGGGATCAAGGCGCCTTCCAAGGGTTGACGCCGGCCGTTTCGCTTTGAACTATTGAGGTGCAGCGACCTGCTGTTCGATAGCCAGGTTCTTCATCGCCTTCTGCAACTTCTCAAATGCACGAACCTCGATCTGTCGCACCCGCTCGCGGCTGATATTATACTGCTGCGACAGGTCTTCGAGTGTAACGGGATCTTCGCGCAAACGGCGCTCGTTGAGGATGTGACGCTCGCGCTCGTTGAGACCTTCCATCGCCTGATTCAGCATAACGCGGCGTTTCTCGAGCTCGTCCTGTTCGACGAGTTCGACTTCCTGCGATACGGAATCGTCGACAAGCCAATCCATCCACTCGCCATCGCCATCCCCGTCCTTGCGTAGCGGGGCATTGAGGGAACCGTCGGGGCCTGCGAGACGGCGGTTCATCATCACCACGTCTTTTTCCGCGACGCTCAGCTCCTTGGCGATATGCGCGACCTGCTCTGGCGGCAGATCGCCTTCATCGAATGCCTTGAGTTGACCCTTCATGCGCCGCAGGTTGAAGAACAGCTTCTTCTGCGCCGCCGTGGTGCCCATTTTGACGAGGCTCCAAGAGTGCAGGATGTATTCTTGGATCGCCGCGCGAATCCACCACATCGCGTAGGTGGAAAGGCGGAAGCCCCGATCGGGGTCGAACTTCTTGACCGCCTGCATCAGCCCGACATTGCCTTCGGAAATCAGTTCGGCGACCGGCAGGCCGTAGCCCCGGTAGCCCATCGCGATCTTGGCGACCAGGCGCAGATGGCTGGTGACCATCATATGCGCGGAATCCACGTCGTCATGCTCGACCCAGCGTTTGGCCGCCATGAATTCCTGCTCGGGCTCGAGCATGGGGAATTTGCGGATTTCCTGCAGGTAGCGCGACAGATTGCCGTCGGGCGTAAGCGAAGGAAGGGCCGGTGATGCCATGTTTAGATCTCCCGCCATCCGCGGACGCGAATGGTTTGTGCTGAACGAGGCGTCAGCCTGTCACACAAATATGGTTATTTCGTGCCGGACTACAATATCTTAGAGAGATTCTAATATTTGCTTAAGATGCGCCATGTCATCGGGTAATTCTGTTTTAAAATCAACATGTTGACCCGTTGTGGGATGGGCGAATCCCAGTACGCGCGCGTGCAGGGCCTGGCGTGAAAAGTCGCCAATTTGGCGTTTTATGTCGGGGTCGAGGGCTGAAACCGCGTCACGCCGCCCCGTCGAACGGCCATAAACAGGATCGCCGACAAGCGGGTTTCCGCGATGGCTCAGATGCACCCGGATCTGGTGGGTGCGGCCTGTCGCCAGCCGGCATTCGACCAGCGACGCCAGCCCGTCGCCATAGACCTTAAGGGTCTTGTAGCGGGTCAGCGCGTGCTTGCCGCCCGTGTCGCGGACCGCCATCTTTTTGCGATTCTTGGGGTGACGGCCGATGGCGCCCTCGATTTCGCCTGCTGCGGGCTTGGGCAGGCCCCAGACGATCGCGTGATAGGCGCGATCCACGCTGCGGGCCGAGAATTGTTCGACCAGGTTCGCATGGGCCACGGCCGTCTTGGCGGCCACCATCACGCCGCTGGTGTCCTTGTCGAGCCGGTGGACGATGCCCGGGCGGCGCACGCCGCCGATGCCCGCCAGCGAATCTCCACAATGGTAGATGAGTGCGTTGACCAGGGTGCCGTCCGGGTTGCCGGGGGCGGGGTGCACGACCATCCCGGCGGGCTTGTCGAGGACGATCAGGTCGTCGTCTTCGTAGAGGATGTCGAGGGGGATATCCTGGCCCACGGGGATCGCGTCGACCGGCGCGGGGATAGTAATCTCGAATGCGTCGCCGGCGCCGACCTTCGCCGAGGGTGAACGCACGACTTTTCCGTCCTGGCTCACCTGGCCCTCTTCGATCAGGGCCTTGAGGCGCGAGCGCGACAGATCGTCGAGTGCGGCCGCGAGCACCCGGTCCAGCCGCTCGCCCGCCTGGTCACCGCTGACTGTCACGTCCATCACGGTTTCGTCCAACAAGCTGTCGTCTTGCGTATCGTTGTCTTTTTGCGTCACGGCCCTAGACTGCGCTTCGGAATTCGGAGGGTCTATTGGCCATACATGTTTTACGCACGATCGTCATCGTCCTGGGTGTTCTCATTCTGGCCGTCTTCGGCGCCATTATCTGGACGGCGTTCGATGATGACGGCGAAACCGGCGCCGTATCCGGAGGCGAGGCGAGCGGCGAGGTGCCCGACCTGCTATCGCTCGGCCTGCCGTCGCCGGCCTGCACGATCGAGGAAGCCAGCACGGCTGCGGGCCGCCTGACGATCATCACCGGCGGGCCCGCGAACCTGCCCGAATGCCGCCGGGTGTTCGTGATCCAGCTGTCGAGTGGCCAGATTCAGGCTGAAATTCGTCCATGAGTACAAAAGGGACCAATACGCCGGCCAACTTCGCCAGCGACAATGTGGCCGGTGCGCTGCCGCAAGTGATCGCGGCGGTGACCGAGGCCGCATCGGCCGGGGCCATGCCCTATGGCAACGACCCGTGGACCGAGCGGGCGTCTGTGCGTCTGCGCGACGTCTTCGAGTGCGATCTGTGGGCCTTCCCCGTGGCGACGGGCACGGCGGCGAACGCGCTGGCGCTGTCGGCGGTGTGTCCGCCCTTCGGCACGGTCTTCTGCCACCCGGCCAGCCACGCCAATACGGACGAGTGCGGCGCGCCCGAATTCTACACCGGCGGCGCGAAGCTGAGCCTGATCGACGGGCCGGACGGCAAGATCGATCCGGCCGCGCTCCAGACCGCAATTGAGTCCGCCCGACCCCACGGAGTCCACAACATGCCGCCCGCGGCGGTGACCATCACGCAGGAGAGCGAGGCGGGCACGGTGTACAGCGCTGACCATGTGGACGCGATTGCCGCAATCGCCCGACAGAACCAGCTGGCGCTGCACATGGACGGCGCGCGCTTCGCCAATGCGTTGGCGGCACTCGACGTGAGCGCGGCGGACGCGACCTGGCGGCGCGGGGTCGACGTGTTGTCGTTCGGCGCGACCAAAGGCGGCGCGATGGCCGCCGAGGCGGTGGTCTTCTTTCGCGAAGACCTGGCGGCGAATTTCGGCGAGCGCCGCAAGCGCGGCGGGCATTTGCTGTCGAAGATGCGGTTCGTCTCGGCCCAGCTCGATGGATATCTGAGCGACGAGGCCTGGCTGCGGGCCGCGCGCGCGGCCAATGCAGGCGCTGCCAATTTAGCGACGGGACTGGGCACGATTGATGGCGCGGAACTGGTGCGCGTGCCGGAGGCCAACATCGTCTTCGCGAAGTTGCCGCTGCCGGTGCTCGACGCGCTGGAGGCGGACGGCTTCGGCTTCTACCGGGTGGGCGACGACGGCACGATCCGTCTGGTCGTGCCGTGGAGCGTGACCGATGCCGACGTAGACGGCTTCCTGGCAGCCACGCGGGGCTACATCCTGGCGGAGAGCTGAAGGGCGCGGCGAACGCGGGTTGAATTGCCGCACAGGTTCGGCTATGTCGTCCATCCTGCATAGCAGCGCCACGATGTCCCGTTCGTCTAGTGGCCTAGGACGCTGGCCTCTCACGCCGGAAACAGGGGTTCGACTCCCCTACGGGATACCATGGCTTTTAACTGCCAAAAAACACCAGAAAACCAATGATTTCTAGCCGCACATCTTGGAAGATGTAGCGGAAAAATGGGTTTGTGTAGCGGATTCTGTAGCGGAAATTTTCTTCAGTTAGGGTACCCATAGAGCCAGCATCTCGCATTGCCAATTGCTTCAGCGGACCCCCCGCCAAAAAATCACAGCCCCAACCGAGATATATAAATATATGCCAGCTGGCTTAATCAGTCAGACACGAGCGATGAGTGGTACGCAATGGGTTGGTGGGCTCCGGACGGGGCCGATATCGTTCAATTCGATGAGCAACGCTGACGGTCACATCCCCCGATAACCGGACGGGCCATCCATTCCGCTCAGCCTTGGCCTCACCTGCTTACCGGCAATGGCACCACAGACAGAGCAGGTAAACCGCTGCCGGATGTAGTCAACGTCGGGCCTACCATCTTCCAAC
>JABJEK010000058.1 GCA_018702955.1 Rhodospirillaceae bacterium
CGACGGCCACAGCCGTCGCCGTCGTTCCCGCCGCTGTCGCATTGATCGCCTGGTATGTGCTCGGCGAGCCATTGAGCGGCATCGCCGCGGGCGGCGTAGCTCTGGTCGTCGTCGGCATGATGGCCGGCGGCGTACCCGCAAGGCGGCGTAAAGCTGCCCTGCCCTAGAGGCTGGCCGCACACACCCGGACGTGCCTGAATCAACCAACGGCCCTAAATTGAGCGAAATGACAGACACAACGCCACCCGATCCCGAAACACTGTCACCGGCGGACGCCGGCGCGGAACATGCGCGCCTGGCCGATGAAATTCGCGCCCATAATGTGTCATATCACCAAGAGGACGCGCCGCTTGTTTCCGACGCGGAATATGACACGCTGTTTCGGCGTCTGCTGGCGCTCGAAGCCGCACACCCGGACCTGGCCACCGAGGACAGTCCGAGCCGGGCGATTGGGGCGGCACCGGCCCAGGGCTTCGCCAAGGTTCGCCACACGGTCCCGATGCTGTCCCTCGGCAACGCATTCGGGGATGAGGATGTCGGGGAGTTCCTCGCACGCATCCGACGGTTTTTGAGCCTCGAAACGGATGATCCCCTGGACATCGTCGCCGAACCAAAGATCGACGGGCTTTCGGTATCCCTCAGATATGAAAACGGAAAATTCGTGCGCGGCGCCACGCGCGGCGACGGCAACGAGGGGGAGGACATCACCGCAAACCTGCGCACGATTGGAGACATCCCCGATACGCTCAGCGGAAACGCACCCGAGATCGTCGAAATTCGCGGCGAGGTATATCTTCCACGCTCCGCCTTCCGAGCCCTCAACGAGAATCAGGAATCCGAGGGTGCCAAGATCTTCGCCAACCCGCGCAATGCCGCCGCCGGCAGCCTGCGGCAGCTCGACACCGCCGTCACGGCCAAGCGACCCTTGCGCATATTTGCCTATACCTGGGGCGACATGAGCGCGGATGTGGCCGAGACCCAAATGGGCTTTCTCGAACGGGTCGCGGCATGGGGCTTCCAGATCAACCCGCTGTCGCGCATCTGTGCCGGCCTGGACGAGATTTTGGAGAACTACGCAAGTATCTCCGCACAACGCCCGACGCTCGACTATGACATCGACGGCATCGTCTACAAGGTGAACCGGCTCGACTTCCAACAACGGCTGGGCTTTGTCAGCCGCGCCCCGCGCTGGGCCATCGCCCACAAGTTCCCGGCCGAACGGGCCACGACCATCTTGCGGGAGATCGACATTCAGGTCGGGCGGACCGGCGCGCTCACCCCCGTCGCACGCCTGGAACCCGTGACCGTCGGGGGTGTCGTGGTCTCGAACGCGACCCTGCACAACGAAGACGAAATCAACCGCAAGGATGTCCGGGCCGGCGATACGGTCGTGATCCAGCGGGCCGGCGACGTTATTCCCCAGGTCGTCCACGCCATCGCGGAGAAACGCCCGAAAGACGCAAAGGCATTTGTGTTTCCCGAACGCTGCCCGGTCTGTGACTCAGAAGCCGTGCGCGACGAAGACGAGGCCGTGCGGCGCTGCACCGGCGGCCTGATCTGCCCCGCCCAGGCCGTCGAGCGGCTCAAGCATTTCGTGTCCCGCAACGCGTTCGACATTGAGGGGCTGGGTGCGAAGAACGTCACCGCGCTGCATGCCGATAGCCTGCTGGCGAACCCCGCGGATATCTTTCGCCTCGCAACTCACAAGGCAGCACTTCTCGAACGCGAAGGCTGGGGCGAGCAATCCGTGGACAATCTGCTCCGGGCCATCGAGGAACGGCGCAACGTATCGCTGGACCGGTTCATCTACGCCCTGGGCATACGCCAGGTCGGTCAGGCGACCGCACGCCTGCTCGCGCGCACATATGGCAGCCTGTCGGACTGGCGCGCCGCCATGGCCGCGGCCCAGGACCCCGAGGGTGACGCCTATGCCGATCTTCTCAATATCGACGGGATTGGTGAATCCGTCGCCAACGACCTGCTTGCCTTCGTCCATGAGGAACATAACCGCCAGGTGCTCGACGACCTCGACGCGCTGCTCGATATCCAGCCCTTCGAACAACCCGAGAGCGATTCCGAACTCGCCGGGAAAACGATCGTATTCACGGGCACGCTGGAAAAAATGACCCGCTCGGAGGCCAAGTCACGCGCCGAGGCGATGGGCGCGAAAGTCTCGGGCTCGGTGTCCGCCAAGACGGATCTGGTGGTCGCGGGCCCCGGCGCGGGCTCCAAGGCGAAGAAGGCCGCCGAGCTGGGTATCCGGACCGTCGACGAGGACGGCTGGATCGAGATGGTTTCCGGCTAGGGCCTTGTCGCCTCATAGTTTGCCATGAACTTCGGCGCCAGCTGGCGCAGGCGGTCGTCATCGACCCGGCCTGAACGGGTCATATAGCTGTAGCCAAATTCCGAGGGTGTCAGCTTCATATGCGCGGCGAAGTCCTCGTACCAGCGCGCGCTCTTAGTGGCGGCGGCGACGATCTTTTCGACGATGGGTCGGCGTTCGCTCTCATAGCGTGCCAGCGCCACGGGAACATCACCGGGTTCGGCCTCCAGCGCCTCGACCAGTGCGATAACGTCTTCCATCGCGAGGCGGGTACCCGACCCGATCGAAAAATGGGCCGTATGCAGGGCATCTCCCACCAGCACCATGTTCAGATGGGACCAGCGGTCGTTCCAGAGCAGCGGAAAGTTGCGCCAGGTCGACTTGTTCGAAATCAGCGGTTTGCCCGACAGGGTGTCGGCAAATATCTCGGAGCATAGTGCCCGAGATTCTTCGTCGCTCTTGGTCGCCAGTCCGGCGTTCAGCCAGGTTTCGCGCCCGCATTCGACCAGGAACGTGCTCATCGTCGGCGTGTAGCGGTAATGATGCGCGTTAAACGGCCCGTAGGGCGTCTCGACAAAGGTTTGGGTGAGTGAATCGAACGGTTTTTCCACGCCATACCACCCGAACTTGTTGGGCAGGTAGGACAGGGATGTCTCGAAATCCCCCTCGAAGCTTCGCCGCACCACCGAATTCAGGCCGTCGGACGCGATAATCAGATCGGCCCATTCAAGCTCGTCGACCGAATTGATGGTCCGCTCGAATTCCACTTCGGCACCGACCGCGATGGCCCGTTCCTGCAGCAATTGAAGCAATTTCAGGCGTCCGATCGACGAAAATCCGACCCCGTCGATGGTAACCGTCTCGCCTTTATGGATGAGCGTCATGTTCTGCCACGTCTCCATCTCGGGCGTGATCAGATCATGGGTCTCGGGATCGTCGCCGCGCAGGAATTCCAGCGCCCGGTCCGAAAACACAACACCGAAACCCCATGTCGCATCGGCGGGGTTCTGCTCGTAGACGCGCACCTCGGATTCCGGGTGGCGCTTCTTCCACAGCGTGGCGAAATACAGGCCGGCAGGCCCACCCCCGCAGATGGCAATTCGCATGCTTACATACTCCCTGCGACGGCCTCGACTAAGCCGCGAGCGGTTTCAGGCCCATGATCTCGCGCGCCTCTTCCGGTGTCGCCGGCTCCATTCCCAACTCGCGGATGATGCGGACGATCCGCTCGACGAGCTGGACGTTGTTCGCCAGCACGCCGCGCTCATAATACAGATTGTCCTCGAGGCCCACCCGCACATGGCCGCCGAGCAGAAGCGACAGCAGGGCTGCATTCAACTGCGACGGACCGATGGCGCTGACGTTGAAATTCGCACCTTCCGGGATCAAATCGACCATCGCCTGCAGGATCTTGGGTGAATAGGGCATGGCACCCTGGAAGCCACGGTCTGCGCCAAGCACGAAGTTGATGAAGTAAGGTTGTTCATCGAGTCCGTCCTTCAGGAGCGTCATGACATCCTGCAGCAGATGGGTCGGGCTGAAGACTTCCCATTCGGGCTTGATGCCCTTCGCCTGCATCTTGGTGGCGAGCTCGCGGCAGCGTTCCGGCGAGGTATTCATAATGATCTCGCGGCCCTCGAAGTTCGCCACGATGGTCGTCGGATCGAGGGTGCACATCTCGGCACCCGCTTCCATGCCCTTGAGCCGCTCTTCCCAGGACAGTTCGAGGAACCCGTCGGTGGAGTCCTTGATCATGTCGCCGTTGATGCCGCCGCCCGTGGAGTTATTTAGGATGATGTCGCACTTGTCGCGAATGCGTTCGTTGATGTCCCGATAGATCGCGGGATTGCAGGTCGCCTGGTCATCCGGACGGCGGGCATGCACCGCCACGACGGACGCGCCGGCCTCGTAACAACGATAGACGTCGTCCGCGATTTCCTGCGGCTGGGTCGGAATGTTGGGATTCTGTTCCTTGCTCGCCATCCCGCCCGTGGGCGCGATGGTTACGATCACTTTCCGTTCGGCCATGATTTCCCCCTCAATGCTGTCGCTCTAGCGGCGAAATTCTCTCGAACCACAGCTTAACGCGAATCCGAGCACCCTCAATTCTATTCTAGCGGCGCGGTAGCCTCCGTCAGCCAGTCCCGCGCCGGACCATCGAGCAACGGCCCGATCTCGGCCGCGACCCGCGCGTGGTAAGCGTCCATCCAGGCGCGTTCATCGGCGCTGAGCAGATTCGTGTCGATCAGGCTGCGATCTATCGGCGCCAGGGTCAGTGTCTCAAAGCCAAGCATCGGGCGTTCGCCGCCGGTTATCTCGCCCGGCGGGGTCACCGCCAGAAGATTCTCGATGCGAATGCCAAAGGCGCCCTCTTTGTAGTATCCGGGCTCGTTCGAAACGATCATCCCCGGCTGCAGGGGGACCGATGAACCGGTCTTCGCGATGCGCTGGGGACCCTCATGGACCCCCAGATAACTCCCGACCCCATGGCCGGTGCCATGATCGAAGTCGAGACCCACCTGCCACAGAGCGTTCCGGGCAAAACTGTCGAGCTGCGCACCGCTGGTCCCGGCCGGGAAACGCGCCGTGGCGATGGCGATATGCCCCTTGAGCACACGGGTAAACCGGTCTCGCATTTCATCCGACGGCGCACCGACGCCAACCGTCCGCGTCACGTCGGTTGTCCCGTCGAGATACTGGGCGCCGGAATCCACCAGATAGAGCTCTCCCGGCGCCAATGTCCGGTTGGTCTCCGGCGTGACGCGATAATGGACGATTGCGCCATTGGGCCCAGCCCCGGAAATGGTGCCGAAGCTCAGATCGCGGAAATGTTCGCCGGATTTCCTGAATTCAGCCAGTTTCGACGCAGCCGACATCTCGTCGACGCTGCCGACGGGGGCTGCCTCGGACAACCAGTGCAGAAATCGCGACAGCGCCGCCCCGTCGCGCAAATGCGCCGCACGCGTTCCGGCGAGTTCCGTCTCGTTCTTGATCGCCTTGGACAGGGTCACCGGATCGCTGCCACGCAGGACCACCGCACCGGCCTGCTCCAGCCTGTCGAATATCCACGCCGCCGCGCTGTCAGGGGCCGCCAACACGCGCCGGCCGTCCAAATCATCCAGTGCCCCGGCAAACGCCTCGGGATCACGCATTTCGACCCCGCCGCCCAGATGTGCCGCCAGCGCGTCGGATCGCTTGCCGGGGGACACAAACCAGTCGACCGTCCCGTCAGCATCCAGAATCGCGAAGCTCAAAACCAGTGGCGTGTGGTCCACATCGCCGCCACGTACATTGAGCAGCCAGGCAATCGAGTCCGGCTGGGTCAGCACCGCGGCGTCCAGCCCTTCGCGCGCCAGCGCTTCGCCCAGCGACGCGCGTTTGTTCGCGCTACTACGGCCAGCGAAACCATCATCGTGAGGCACAGCCGGTGCCAAGGGCGGCGGCGGCTGGTCGTCCCACACACTATCCACCGGGTTTACCTCGACGAACACGAGCTCGGCGCCGACCGCATCCAGGGACCTGCGCAATCGTTGCACACCGGCCTGGGTGTGCAGCCATGGGTCGATTCCCAGTCGTTTACCGTCCGAAAGCGTATCGGTCAGCCAATCTGTGACCGGCGCCTCGACCAGATGATGGAACTCATACAAATCCCCGTCGACCTGATCGCGCACCTGGAGCGTATAGCGCCCGTCGACGAACATGGCCGCCCGATCAGCCATCACCACCGCCGTTCCGGCCGAACCCGTGAAGCCGGTCAGCCATGCCAGTCGCTCGGCATCAGGCGGCAGGAATTCGTTCTGGTGGGCATCCGAATGGGGCACGACGAATCCATCGAGACCGAGCTCCGATATTTTCTCGCGCAGAGCCGACAGTCGCTGGGTGGGAGACGATTTGTTCATGCTCGCGAAGCTACGCGAGGCCCATTCGGAAGACAATTCCGTGCCGTCGCGTTATCCTGTCGTTAAAGAAACGAAGATCAAACCCGCAAACAGGAAAAGACATCATGACACGCCAAGACCCGCCGCCAGGCCCGAGCATCAGCATCGCCGACATGGAAGTGAATGTCGCACGATTCAACGATCTTAAAGGCAGCGATCTGTGCTTCATGGACCAGCGGATTCCCGGCCATGAACGCGAGATGATCAACCTGCATGGCCTCGGCGTGACCGAGAACGAGGATGATCCCGATCTGGCGCCGAAACTCGGGCACGCCCACGGCTTTGCGCATGGTTTCGCCAAGTGCGACCCCGGCTGTGGCGCAGCACTCCACTGGCACGAGACCGAAGAGGTGTTCATGCCTCTCGACGGCAAATGGTCAATTTACTGGCGCGACGGCGAGGCGGAGCACGAGGTGTTCCTCGAAGCTGGCGACACGGTGTCGGTGCCGATCGGAATCTACCGTGGCTTCAAAAACGTCTCTGACAAACCGGCGACACTCCACTTCATCGTCGGCGGCCCCGACACGGGCAAGGTCCATTGGCACCCGTCGGTGATCGACGCCGCCCGCGAGACCGGTGTCGCGGTCGACGATAACGGCCTGCTCGTCGAACTCAACTAGCCCGGATAGTCCCATGCAAGACCTCGGTTCCTTCGACTATGTGATTGTCGGCGCCGGTTCGGCCGGTTGCGTCCTGGCCAACCGTCTGTCCGCCGACCCGGATGTTTCGGTCCTGCTGCTCGAGGCCGGCGGCAAGGACAATTACTTCTGGATTCACATCCCCGTCGGCTACCTGTACTGCATGAACAACCCGCGCACGGACTGGATGTTCAGCACCGAGGCCGAGGAAGGGCTCAACGGGCGCGCGCTGGCCTATCCGCGCGGGCGCGTGCTGGGCGGTTGTTCCTCGATCAACGGCATGATCTACATGCGCGGCCAGTCGCGCGACTATGACCAGTGGCGCCAGCTCGGCAACACCGGCTGGGGCTGGGACGATGTCCTTCCCTATTTCATGAAGTCGGAAGACCAGGCGGCGGTGCCTCCCGACGAGCTGCATGAAAGCGGTGGTGAGTGGCGCGTCGAGAACCAGCGCCTGTCCTGGGAGGTGCTTGATGCCTTCCAAGAAGCCGCACAGCAGGCCGGGATCCCCAAAACCAACGATTTCAACCGCGGCGACAATTACGGTTGCGGCTACTTCCACGTCAACCAGCGCACCGGCAGGCGCTGGAGCACGTCACGCGGATTCCTGAAACCGGCCCTCAACCGCAGCAACCTGACCGTTCTGACCCATGCGGAGGTGGACAAAATTCAGCTCGACGGGCGCCGGGTTACGGGCCTGGCGTTGCGCCGCAAGGGCGCGCCCGCATCGGTTCGCGTCGAAGGTGAATTAATCCTGTCGGCGGGCTCTATCGGCAGCCCGCAAATCCTGGAACTCTCCGGGATCGGCAATCCTGAAGTGCTGGGCGCTCACGGGATCGAGACGGTGCACGCGCTACCCGGGGTCGGTGAAAACCTCCAGGACCATTTACAAGTCCGCTGTGCCTACAAAGTCACCGGGGTCGAGACCCTGAACGAACGGGCCAACAAGCTCCTCGGCAAGATGGGGATCGCGCTCGAGTATCTGTTCAAGCGCTCGGGACCCATGTCGATGGCGCCGTCCCAGCTTGGTGCGTTCGCCAAGTCGGATCCGTCGCTCGAATTCCCGAATCTGCAGTTTCACGTGCAGCCCCTGACGCTGGAAAAATTCGGCGAGCCGCTGCACCCCTTCCCCGCCTTCACGGCGAGTGTGTGCAACCTGCGTCCCGAGAGCCGGGGCTCGGTCCATATCAAAAGCGGCAAGGCCGGCGACAAACCGTCGATCCGGCCCAACTACCTCTCGACCGAAGCCGACCGGCGGGTCGCTGTCGATGCGATCCGGCTTACCCGCGACATCGTGGCCCAGCCGGCCATGGCGCAATACGCGCCCGAGGAATTCAAACCCGGCCCCGAAATCCAGAGCGATGCCGATCTCGCGCGAGCCGCTGGCGACATTGCCACGACGATCTTCCATCCGGTCGGCACCGCCAAGATGGGCGATGACCCGGGCGCTGTCGTCGATGACCGACTGCGTGTCCACGGCATTGAGGGCCTCCGGGTCGTTGATGCCTCGGTGATGCCGACCATCACCAGCGGCAACACGAACTCGCCCGTGATCATGATCGCGGAAAAGGCGGCGGACATGATCCGCGAGGACCGGCGCAGTGGCCGGAAAGCCACAGAACAAGCAGCTTAGAAAGCCGCCTAGCGACAGATCAGCGTCGACCACTCGTCGTGGTGAATACGCGCGCGCAGAAAGAGCCCTGTGCGCCGATAGGCAGCGATAACCTGTGGCTCCTGTTCACGAAGCAGGCCGGAGAGGATTACCGGCGCACCCGGTGAGCGGTGGGCCGCGATCAACGGCGCGAGCCGTTCCAGGGGACGGGCGAGGATATTGGCCAGGACCAGGCCGAACGGCCCGTGCCGGCGTACCGCCACCGCATCGAGGCCCTTGCTTTCATAGGTCCGCATATGGGCCGCGACACCGTTTACCCGGACATTCTCACGCGCCTTGGCGACGGCGATCGGATCGATATCCGATCCGACAACGCGAACCCGCATGGCCTTGGCCGCAGCAATACCAAGAATTCCCGTCCCACAACCCAAATCAAGAACAGGCGCGGATGCGAGCCCGGCGTTGATCACCCTGTCGAGCGCTTCCAGGCAGCCGCGCGTGGTGCCGTGGTGCCCGGTACCGAAGGCGGTCGCCGCATCCACACGGATCGGCACGGCACCCGCAGGCGGCGGGTCCATATGGTCGGAATCGTGAATATAGAAACGCCCGGCCCGGATTGGCGCGAAACTCGCCTGGTTCTCGGCCACCCAATCCACATCAGGTAGCCAGATAACATGCGCCGGGGGGGCCGTCGTTCCCGCATGCTTGGCCGTATCGTTGAGTGCCGCTTCGAGCGCGGCCTCATCGGGCGCGTCGGCGCCATAACCCGTGATCCGGGTTTCTCCCGTACCCTCGATCGGGAACAGGCTGATCACGTCTGCGAACAGGTCCAACGTCTCGGAAAATGCGTCATGCGCCGCGGAGGGAACGAAGAGTTCAATCTTCCAGGCGTCGTTACCTGCCACTAGACCGCGTCGGCGGGCACAACGAAGCTGTCGAGCACCTTCTTGTCCCCCGCCTTCTCAAAGGCAATGGTGAGCTTGTTGGCGTCGATCGCCGTGATCCGCCCATAGCCAAATTTCTGATGAAACACCCGTTCGCCGATGTCGAACCCCTGCGGGTCGGCATGAATCAAACTGGCTTCCATGTCGCGCTTCGGCGCGCGGGATAGCCCGCTGCCATAGCCGAGCGCACGGCCATGGCCGAACCCGCCCGTATCCCGATTGCCGGCATAGACCCCGGGCTCGCTGTCGACATCGACAAACTCCGGCGGCAACTCATCGACGAACCGTGACGGGATCGCCGACTGCCACTGGCCATGCACGCGCCGGTTCGCGGCAAACAGGATCGTCGCATCGCGTTTGGCGCGGGTCAGGCCCACATAGGCGAGCCGGCGCTCCTCTTCCAAACCGGCGAGGCCGTTCTCGTCCATGTTGCGCTGATGGGGGAACAACCCCTCTTCCCAACCCGGCAGAAACACTGTGTCGAACTCCAGCCCCTTGGCCGAATGCAAGGTCATGATGTTGACCAGATCGCTGCCGGCCGCCTCGGTGTTCTCCATCACGAGAGAGACATGCTCGAGGAACCCGGTGAGGTTTTCGAACTCCTCCATCGCGACGACGAGTTCCTTGAGGTTCTCGAGCCGACCGGGGGCTTCGGGTGCCTTGTCGTTCATCAGCATTTCGGTATAGCCGCTCTCGTCGAGCACCATCTCGGCCAGCTCCGAATGCGGCAGCCCTTCACGGCCGTCGCCCGACAGGGCGCGCCAACGCTCGATGTCCGCAATCAGGTTTCCCAGCGCGCTGCGAATATTTGGGCGCAGCTCGTCGGTGGTCACCAGCTCGCTCGCCGCGCGATAGAGGCTCTTGCCCGTCGCCCGGGCGGCCACATGCAGCACCTGCACCGTTGTGTTCCCAATGCCGCGTTTCGGTCGGTTGACGATGCGCTCGAACGCCAGATCATCTTCGGGCTGATGGATCACGCGCAAATAGGCCAGCGCATCACGCAGTTCCTGGCGCTCATAGAAGCGCGGCCCGCCGACCACCCGGTAGGGCAAGCCAAGCGTCAGGAACCGTTCCTCGAACTCGCGGGTCTGGAAACCCGCCCGCACGAGGATCGCGATCTCGTTAAGAGCCACCGGTTGCCCGTCCCGGCCGTTGCGCTGAATGCTCTCGATCCTATCCGAGACCGTCCGCGCCTCTTCTTCACCGTCCCACACACCGCGAATGCGGACTTTGTCGCCGCCATCGGCCTCGGTCCACAGGGTCTTTCCGAGCCGGCCCTCGTTGCGAGAAATAAGCCCCGACGCCGCACCAAGAATGGGCCCGGTCGAGCGGTAATTCTGCTCCAGCCGGACGATCTTCGCGCCGGGGAAATCCTCCTCGAAACGCAGGATGTTTCCGACCTCGGCGCCGCGCCAGGCATAGATCGACTGGTCGTCATCGCCGACGCAGGCGATGTTCTGATGCTTCTGCGCCAGCAACCGAAGCCACAGATACTGGGCCACATTTGTGTCCTGATACTCGTCCACCAGGATGTACTGGAACCGGTCCTGATACTCGGCGAGCACTTCGGGATGCTCGGCGAAGATCGTCAGGTTGTGCAGCAGAAGATCACCGAAATCGGCTGCATTGAGGGTCTTCAGGCGGTCCTGATAGTCACGGTAGAGATCGACCAGACGCCCGCCCGCAAGATCGCCGGCATCGGCGGCCGAGACCTTGTCCGGTGTCAGCGCCCGGTCCTTCCAGCGCTGGATGACCCCCATCAGAACCCGGGCCGGCCAGCGCTTGTCGTCTATATTCTCGGCCGCCAGGAGCTGCTTGAGCAGACGCACCTGGTCATCGGCATCGAGGATCGTGAAATTACTCTGCAGCCCGACGAGTTCGGCATGACGGCGGACAATCCGGGCCCCGAGCGCATGGAACGTCCCGAGCCAGATGGCCTCCGCCGGCCCGCCAACCAGGCCAGCGACCCGCTCGCGCATTTCGCGGGCGGCCCTGTTGGTGAAGGTGACGGAAAGCACCTGATGAGGCCGGGCATGGCCACGGCGCAGCAAATGGGCCAGACGGGTCGTCAAAACCCGCGTTTTTCCGGTCCCCGCACCCGCGAGGACCAACACCGGCCCGTCGAGCGCCTCGACGGCCTCGCGTTGCGGGCTGTTCAGCTGCGTCAGATAGGGCGCAGGTGCTGCTTCCGCGACAGCAGAAGCGACAGAAACACCGGAATTCTGCGGCTCTTCGATGTGGAATGGATCAGACATTGGAGCCGATGATTATATCACGGCAAAGCGATGAGTCGTGCTTGGCGCCCGCCGGTTGAATTTCGCGTGATCCAACACGCATCGAGTCCCTCCGGTGATAACATTCCCACCCGGACAAGCATCTGGCTCGATTGGAACGCAACATGACCAACTACGCCAAGCATCGTTTCCAAACACTTTTGACCCCTCTGGGTCGCGTCACATTGTTTGCAGCCTTGGCGACAGCGCTGTTTCTCGCCCCCCCGAACGTACACGCTCAATCCGGCGCACCGATCGGGCCGCAGGAAGTGCTCGAGGCGGTCGTCGGGATCGACACCCGTATCCCGGGCACGGCACGTACCGCCGGCACCCTGGGCACCCAGCGCGAAGGTAGCGGCGTGGTGATTTCCGACGATGGGCTGGTACTGACCATCGGCTATCTCATCCTCGAGGCGATTGAAATCGATATCACGCTCGTGGATGGCCGGCGCATTCCCGCCTCTTTCGTGGCCTACGACCATGAGAGCGGCTTCGGGCTGGTCCGCGCAGCGAGTGATCTTGGCCTCGAACCGGCCCGGTTGGGTACATCGGGGAACATGGGTGTAAGCACCCAGGTCCTGATCGCCAACCGGCTGGGCCCGGGATCGGCGCAAGGCGTATTTGTCGTCGACCGGCGGGAATTTGTCGGCACGTGGGAATACCTGCTCGACAGCGCGATTTTCACCTCCCCACCAAACCCCAATTTTAGCGGCGCCGGCCTGTTCGATGGGGACGGCAAGCTGATCGGCATCGGATCGCTTTTCGTCGGCAACGCCGCCTTCTTCCAAAGGTCGGTCGCCGGCAACATGTTTGTACCGATCGACGAACTCAAGCCGATCCTCGACGAGATGGTCGATCAGGGCCGCCGAGCTGCCGCACCGCGCCCCTGGCTCGGCATCCGAACATCCGAACTGCGCGACCGCCTGTTTGTGGACGGGGTCTCCAACGACAGTCCCGCCACGCGTGCCGGGATCCGTGCGGGTGATCTGATCGTCGCCGTGGACGGGGCACCGGTGGGGAGCATGGCCGGATACTTCCGGGCCGTCTGGCGCGACCGGGCGGCGGGCGACACGGTGACGGTCCGTGTGCTGACGCCGGAAGGCGCGCTGCGCGATATCGAGATTGAATCGATGGATCGCAACAACTGGCTGCGCCTCGACCCCAGCCTCTAGCAAGAGACCAAAATCAAGCCGTCAGGCGTGCTCTTCCTCACGCACACTCAGCAACGCGTCATTATGGGCACGCGAGACATCGAGCGTCGTCAGCGTGCCGCGCAGGATCATGTCGTCGCGATTTGACACGACGGCGACATTCTCATGGTCGGAGCCCGACAGCAGGCGCTGGGCATCTTCCAGGCTGTCCGACACGGTCAGCACCTTGCCCATTGCATGTGCGATATCGCCAGCGCGCTCCGGCGCATCCTCGTTGCCACGCGCAAGGATCGCATTGTTCAGATCCGCATAGTTGATAATGCCGAGCAGCGCGCCGCTGTCATCAACCACATAGATTTCTCCATTCGGGGATTCGCGCAGCTCGCCATGCAACGCGTCCAGCATCATGTCGGTGTCGACCGACACCAAATTCGTGTGCATCACCCGACCGACGGACATCCCCTGCAACAACGCCTGATCGTGGCCGCTCGACACATTCAAACCGCGACGCTTCAGCTGCACATGGAAGAAAGAGCGGCCATAGAATTGATGGGTAAGGACGGACGCGGCGGCGGTTGCGATCATCACGGCGACGGTCATCTCGGACGAGCCCGTCAGCTCGAAAATAATGAAAATCGTCGACAGCGGCGCCCCCATGACCGCACCGGCCAATGCCCCCGTCCCGATCAGCGCATAGGCCGGGACACCGGAGAACTGATCGGGAAACACGCTTCCCGCGACCACCCCGAATGCCGCACCCACCAGAGCGCCCAGGATGAGTGACGGCGAAAACACACCGCCCCCGAAGCCGAAGCCGATACTGATTGCGACGGCCGCCATCTTGGCGATGATCAAAACCAGCAGAAGTTCGAGCGCGATCGAACCGTGCAGTGCGGCGTCCGCGGTCAGGAAGCCGACGCCGAGAACCTCGGGCACCTGGAGTGCAATCAGACCGAGGATAATCCCGCCAACCGCAGGCTGTAGCCATTTGGGAATGGGCGTGCGCGCCACCGCCCCATCCATGAGGAAAATCCCGCGCATAAACCCGATCGCGACAACCGCGCAGGCCACGCCGAGCAGAATGAAGGCCGGGAACTCCCAGAGCGAAATCAGCTCATGATCCGGCACCGTGAATGAGGGCTCTGATCCGAAATAGAACCGGCCAATCGCGGTCCCGGTAACCGCCGCGATAAAAATCGGCGCGCCGGCCTTGAGCGACAGATTGCCGACAACCAGTTCGATCGCGAATACGGCGCCCGCGACAGGCGCGTTAAACAACGAACCTATCGCCGCCGCGACACCGCATCCCAACAGGGTGCGCGACTGAGACCTGTCGAGATGCAATCGTTCGGACATCCAGGCAGCGAGCGTCGCACCGAGATGCACGAGCGGGCCCTCTCGCCCGGTCGACGCACCGGCGCCGAGTGATGCGGCATTGCCAACAGCCGACACCAGGCCATCTCGCAACGACATCTTGCCGCCGCGCAACGCGGAGGCCTCGATCACATGCGCGATGGCCTGCGGACGGTTACCGCCGTGAGCAAAATGAAGAAAAATTCCGATCAGCAGGCCACCGACAGATGGCACCAGCATGATGTGCCACCAGGCCAGCGCGTCGGTGGTTGGCATCATTTCGTCGAGGGGAAATCCGAAAGCGATTTCCTGAACGAGATCGATCGCAAGGCGAAAGAACAGCGCGCCATAGGCCGCCGCCACGCCCACGACGAGCGCCATAACCGCCAAAAGCAGATGTTCGTTTCGCAGGACGCGGCGAATACTCAGCCGCGCTCGCACAATGATTGGTGGACGCACGGGTTTCCCTCCAGACGGCGACCCGACGTTTGACTTGTAGCATGGAGATTCCGACGCCGTCACAAAGACTTACCGTATGGCAGCTATGCCATATCGTTGCCCCCGACAACGCGCAAACTATGTTCGGCTTCAATAACCGCGATGCGATTGCGTCCCTCGCCCTTCGCCTTGTAAAGACCGGCGTCTGCGCGCTCGATAAAGTCTTCGAGTAGCTCTCCGTCCATATAAATGGCCGCACCGCCCGACAACGTGACCCCACCCAGGGATTCACCCGTCGATTTGCGAACGATTTTCTTGCTGCTCACCGTTTCGCGCACTTGATCGGCAACGGCCAGCGCACCCTCCATATCCGTGTCAGGCAATATGATCGCAAATTCCTCACCACCGTAGCGCGCGGCGGTATCACGCCCCTTCGTGCAATCAACCAGGCATCGGGCAACCAAACGCAAAACTTCGTCTCCAAGTTGGTGACCATGGTTGTCATTGAAGGATTTGAAATGATCGAGATCGAGCAACAGGAGCGACAATGGCGTGTTGTTCGCCTCAGCGTCGGCGATCCCTTTACGCAACTGCTCATCAAACGCGCGGCGGTTGTTCAAACCCGTCAACGCATCGCTCATGGCTTCACGTCGCGCCTCCGAAATGCGCTGCCGGAGTTCCGAGATTTCCTGGTTCGATTGCTCGAGCCGTTCGTTCACGCTTTGATTTTGCTGCACGACCTGGCGTGTTTCCGTCACCAGATCGGAAACGATCTGCCGCACCCGGTCGCCACCCTCGACACCTTCGAGCGCGCCGCCAACATCTGCCAAGGTTTCGCCGTACCGCGCCGCTCCCGCACCCGCTTCATCCAAAAGAGACATAACCGATTCGACGGATTTCTCGAGTTTCGAGCCGGCACTAAGCAAAGTCGCGTCGCGTTCTTCTTCAATGACCTTTGCTGCAAAGGCCGTGCTGCGCAGGTACAGGTCGTTGCAGCGTTCTTGCGTAAAGGTTTCGCCGGATTCCAGGAATTGATCAATCATGTGCACGACGTCAGGGTCATCGCCCCGCAAATAGCCGTACCACACGGTGAAATTCTCAGGCGTGGGCGGAATTCCCAGCTTGGCCATGCGCACGATGGCGGTATTCGCCAGCTTGGCTGGACTATCAGTCACATCGGTATTCGACACCAACGCCTCCCAAACTCATTCCGTAGAGCAAATATGGTAGGCGCGCACAGGTTAAGGATTTGTTGCGATTTGGGCGGGAATTGCCGGAAAGCCAGGTGCAATCCTTAACTATACCGAACCCCATTTGGGCCCACACGAAAGTGGGGCGGTGCCATCACTGGCGCCGCCCCGCTTGTATTCTCATTACCGGAAGTAATCAGGCCTTCGACAAGGCCTGATCGATATCGGCGATGATGTCGTCGACATGCTCGATCCCGATGGACAACCGGACATAACCGGGGACAACACCGGCCTGCAGCAGTTCGTCTGCATTGAGCTGACTGTGGGTCGTCGACGCCGGATGGATCGCCAGTGAGCGCGCATCGCCGATGTTGGCCACGTGATAGAGCAACTCGAGGGAATCGATGAACTTGCGGCCGGCCTCGTCACCGCCCTTGAGAACTATTCCTGCGAGCCCGCCATATCCGCCGTTCAGATACTTGTCGGCGCGCTCGCGTGCGACGCCATCCATCTGACCGGGGAAGATCACCTTCTCGACCTTGTCGTGGGCCTGAAGGTAATCGGTCACCTTGATGGCATTCTCGCAATGTCGCTCCATGCGCAGCGGCAAAGTCTCCAGGCCCTGGATGAACTGGAACGCATTCTGTGGCGACATCGCCGCGCCGATATCGCGCAATAGGGTCACCCGCGCCTTGAGGATATAGGCGATCGGCCCCAGCGGTTTCACCGCCTCGGTCCAGACCGCTCCGTGGTAGCTGGGATCGGGCTCGTTGAGTAGCGGGAACCGGTCGGCATGTGCTTCCCAGTCGAAGTTACCGCCATCGATCAGCATGCCGCCGATCGAGGTGCCATGACCGCCGATATACTTGGTGGTCGAGTACATGACGATGGCCGCACCATGGTCGAGCGGGCGACACAGAAGCGGTGCCGCCGTGTTGTCCACGATTAATGGCACACCGAGCTCACGGCCGATTGCCGCGACTTCGGCGATGGGAAACACTTCGAGCTTCGGGTTCGGCAGGGTCTCGGCATAGTAGGCGCGGGTCTTGTCATCCGTCGCCGCGCGGAAGGCTTCGGGGTCGGCCGGATCGACGAAGCGTGCCTCAATACCCATGTCACGCATGGTGTTTTTGAACAGGTTCCACGTGCCGCCATAGATGTCGGTCGAGCAGACGAAGTTGTCGCCGGCGCGCGCGATATTCATCACCGAGAACATCGATGCGGACTGGCCCGAGGAGAGGCCGAGACCGGCAACCCCACCCTCGATCGCCGCCAGGCGCTGTTCGAGGACATCCACCGTCGGGTTCATGATCCGGGTGTAGATATTTCCTAGTTCCTTGAGGGCAAACAGGTTGCCCGCATGCTCGGTGTCGCGGAACTGGTAGCTCGTCGTCTGGTGGATGGGGACCGCGACCGAGCCGGTCGTCGGGTCCGCTCGGTGGCCCGCATGGAGCGCAAGCGTTTCTGGATTCTTGGACGTTGTCATCATGATCTCCGAGTGCTGGAAGAATACGGCGGGCCGGCCACACAGGACCAAACGCACGTACTTCTTTTTCACATATTTTTATGTGTTAATTTTTCTAATACACAGTTTCTGTGCGCTTTTAACATGCAGAGTTTCCGGGCGAAAGCGCGACGTCAGGCGGCGTTTTCCAGGATTTGCGTGTCGGATGCCGCCTCGGCGACGAGCCAGTCCCGGAACAGGGCAATCTTCGCCCGATCCGCAGCGGGTTTCGGGCAGGCGATGAAGTAGCCATAGGGTGCCGGCAGTGTGATATCGAAGGGCCGCACCAACCGCCCGGCGATTAGGTCTCGCGCGGCAAGCACCCGGCGCGCAAGCGCCACCCCCTGCCCTTCGACCGCGGCATCGATCACCATGCTCGTCTGGTCGAACTGGGGTCCGCGTGACACGTCGATCGGCTCTACCCCCGCCGCGGCAAACCAGAGCGGCCAGTCATTTCGGCTGAGATCGTGCAGCAGCACATGGTTGGCGAGATCTTCCGGCCGCTCCAGCGGTGGGCCCGATTGCAGGAGCGTCGGGCTGCAAACCGGGAAAATCTCTTCGCGCGCGAGCGGTGTGATGTGCAGATCGGGCCAGTCACCCGTGCCGTGGCGCACCGCCATGTCGACGTCGTTTCGGGCAAAGTCCACGTGATCCATCGAGGCGCTGATCCGCAAATCGATCTCGGGATGCCCGGCAATGAAATCCCCAAGCCGGTGTACCAGCCATTTGGCCGCGAAGTTGGGCGACACACTCACCGTCAGGACGCCGCTATCCTCACGCGCCGTCAGGAATTCGGCGCCCGCGCGCAACCGGTCCACGGCTTCGCGCACGAACGGTAAATAGGCCGTACCGTCGTCGCTCAAACGCAGGCGCTGCCGGTCTCGATGGAACAGTTTCACCCCAAGCTGCTCTTCCAGGTTTTTCACCTGATGACTGATCGCGCCCTGGGTCAGGTTCAACTCCCGTGCCGCCTCGGTAAAACTCAGGGTGCGCGCCGACACCTCGAATGCGCGCAACGCCATCGTCGATGGCAGATCTCTCATATCAGATCCCTATCATTAGTTTTTCTATTCCGTGCCTGAAAATTGATGCTTTGCCCAGTGAGTTGAAACTCACCAAATTATGCTTTCTGATCCTGTTTTTCGGGAAATATATGTACTCGATGGATCCGTGGGTCACAAATGAGAAAATCTATGCTCGCCATCAATATTATTAATATTAATACTGGTCGCCCTTGGCGCACCGCTGAGGGCCCGGGTCGGGTCGCAATCCTGCAACTGGTGGCCCACGGGCTATCGGCGCTATCGGTCATGTACGGCAGGTCCCGCCAGCGTCGGGTTTTGGCGCGGCTCGATGACCGTTTACTGGACGATATCGGGCAAAGCCGCGCGGACGCACACGCCGAAGCGGCGAAGCCGTTCTGGCGCCCTTAACGGGTTGCTATTGGGCGGCGTCGGCAGACCATTCCGGCGCGATGCCGGCGGCGGCTTCGCCCAGCAGCCGGCAACGTATGCCCGTCCCCGCACCCTCACATTGGAAATTCGTGGCGTAGCTGAAGGAAAGATTGCGTTCGCGATCACAGAAGGCCAACGCGCCGCCTGAGCCCAGTTTGCCGAACGCACGCATATTCTCTCCCATCGCAATGTAGGGCGGGCTGTTCTGCTCGAACCCCAGACCCATGCGCAGCGGCCAGCCTGTCATGTAGCAAACACCTTCCCAGACAAGCTGTGCTGCGCGTTCAACGGTTTCGGGTTTGAGCAGCCGCACGCCATCCACCTCGCCATTGCCGGCCAGCATCGCGTAAATCTTTGCCGCGCCGCGGGCATTGCCGTGACCCCCGAACGCGGGCAGTTCGCCTTCTCGAATTTCGGTGCAATTGAGCAGATCGTCGCGGTCGGGCCGTCCCGACCAGGCGCGGTGAAGGTTGGATCCGTCCTGAGCACCGGCCGACCAAAACTTGTTTTCCGGATTGGTGTGCATCGTCGCGCACAAGGCCGCCTCCGCCCCGGTCAGCCCCAGATTATACTCCGCGCCCAGGGGCGCCGAGATTTCTTCGCGAATGAACGTGCCGATGGTCTTGCCTGTCACGTGGCGAACCACTTCACCGAGGATGAATCCGATGTTGATCGTGTTGTAGGCGCCCTTGGTCCCGGCCGGAAATGCCGGCGGCTGGGCAGCGATCGCCGCGCATTGAGCCGGATAATCGAACCAGTCGCCGGGCTTGGCGGAATCCGAGAAAATCGCGCCACATTCGTGGCCCTGCACATGGCGGACGAGGATACCTTCCTTGCCGTTCTGACCGAAGTCCGGCCAGTAATCCGCGACCGGCGCGTCGAGATCGACCCGCCCCTGGTCGGCGAGAACATGAACCGCGAGCGCGCAGATAGATTTGACCACCGAATTCATCAGAACAATCGTGTTCTCTTCCCACGGCATTGTTTGCGCCTCATCACGGTGACCGCCCCATAGATCGACGACCTTTTCCCCGTCCTTGTAGACACACACAGCCGCGCCGATCTCGTGGCGGCTCGCAAAGTTCTCACGAAACGTTTCCTCAACAGCGGCGAAAGCAGGGTCGCAAATACCCCCGATCGGAATGTCGGTATTGCTCATGATGATCCTCCCATCCGCGCCAATCAGGCATGGCACGGAAGCATGGCAGCCTAACACAGAAGAGCGCTACGATAGGATTGCGGACAACTCAGCGAGGCGGCCCAGGATGACAACCACAATTCGACGTGCGGGCCTGCGCGGGCTCAAGAAAATGCACCGGGACATCATGGCACAGGAGTATCCCCGGTTCTCCGACACCGAAATGCGCAATAGGCGTAAGCTGATCGATGGCTGGATGGACGCGCACGAACTCGATCATGTTCTTGTCTATGGCGCATGGATGTCCGGGCCGGCGGTGGGGTTCTTTACCGGCTGGCCCGTCACCGTCGAGGCTGCGGTCATCTTCACACGCGCTCACACACCGGCGATGTACATCCAGTTCTACAATCATTTGCCCGAATGCCGGCATATGGCGTGGCAGACAGAGGTGCTGTGGGGTGGCGAACGCCGCACCATCCCCGCCGTCATCGAAACGATCGAGGCGCGCGGCAAACCAAACCCGCGAATTGGTATAATCGGCGCCATGCCACTGGGTGCCATCCAGGCGATTGATGGCCGGGCCAGCGCATTGGTGGACCTCAACGGGGCCTTTTTCGGCGCCCGACTGGTCAAATCGGACGAGGAAATCGAGTGGCTGCGTATCGGCGCCGCGCTTTCCGATGCCGGCTATGAGGGCCTCCGCAAGGGCATACGCATCGGCCACAACGAAAGGGATTTGGGCAACCTCGTTGAGCGGGCGTTCATGCCTCACGGTGGCACCAATCTGATTCACTTCTTTGGCGTCACTTCGATGGCCGCCCCCGATAGTTGCGTACCCCGGCAATGGCCCCTGACCCGCGAGGTCGCAACGGGAGATGTGGTGTTCAGTGAAATCAGCGCCAACTTCTGGGATTACCCCGGCCAGATCCTGCGGACATTTACCGTCGGCGCCGAACCCACCCCCCTCTACCGCGACCTTCATGACACCGCCGACGCAGCGCTCGACGCCATCGTGGCGAAACTCAAACCCGGCACCCACGCTTCGGAACTGGTCGAAGCTTCGAGCATGATCGAGGCGGCCGGCTTCACGACTTATGACGATCTCATTCATGGCTTCGGCGGTGGTTACTTGCCGCCAGTGCTCGGCTCGAAGAGCCGGCCCGCCGGGCCGATCCCGGACATAACCCTGAAACCCAATATGTGCCTCGTGGTGCAGCCAAATGTCTGCACCCCCGACGAACAGGCCGGCGTTCAAACGGGTGATACGTTCAGAATCACCGAGACCGGGGCAGTCTCGCTCCACAACGTCGCCCGCGGTCTCGACCGGGTCGACCCCGCCTGAAACAAAGCAACATATAGGAACCCGATGGGATAAAAGCCGTCGCCGCCCACTTAAGCTAGGATCACCCATCGCGGAGACTTACGGGACCCGGTTCAGATACTCATGGACATACGCCAAATCAGATACGCACTCGCGGTTGCCCGTGAACACAGCTTCACCGGCGCGGCGCAACGCCTGCACATCTCCCAGTCTTCCGTCAGCGAGCAGGTGGCCATGCTCGAAGACGAGATTGGCTTCCGCCTGTTTCACCGGACCGGCCGCGGCGTTGAAACCACCGAGCGCGGGCGCAGCTTCCTCGCCGAATCAGACCGCGTCGCACAGGAGTTTTTTGGTCTGTCCGACACTGCACGCAGGCTGAACGGTGCGGGATTCGAAACCTTCACGCTTGGGATGGGCTCAGGCATGGCCGGGCTGGTCGTTCCAAATGCGCTGCGACATTTCTCCGATATCTTTCCTAACGTACAACTGCGGATCGTGACGGCACCGACGCGGCGGATTTACGATCAGCTTCACGCCGATCAGCTCGATGCTGGTATCGCCATAGAACTGCCGTCCGACGAGTTACCGACCGGATTGCAGTCCATGCCGATCGCCAACACTGAAATGGCGCTGATTGGTCACCCCGAACACCCGCTCCTGGCGGAAGACGGGCCGATTGATCTTGCCCGCCTGATCGAAGAGCCGTTAATCACCAATGAGCTCACCATCGGGTATGGACGCATCGTCACGACCATGTTCGCGGACATCGGTGCCCCGCCGAACATCCGAGCGGTCGCCGACAATGTGGACACCCTGCGGGAAATGGTGGCCGCTGGCATGGGCGTGGCAATCATCCCCCGATCTGCCCTGCTGCAAACCGGCAACAGCGCACCACTTCGTGTCCGGGCTCTCACACCGGAAAGGCGGATCGGATTCAGCATCATTCGCCGTCGCCAAGCGATGTCACGCAGCCGGGAAAGCTACTTCTCGTTTCTCAGCGACGCACTGGCCAGCTCTGGGGCCAGTTCAGCTTAGATATCGGTTTTTCCGATACATCTATCGGGAGACTCCTTTGGACTCTTCTGAACTCCGAACGATACGCTGGTTAAAGGAATCGGGATGAATCTGTATTCCATTGTTAATAAACGATAAATCGGAAATTCCAATGGATGGCGGGGCCGGCAAGGGCAATTTGAGGATTGGCATCGACACCGGTGGAACCTTCACCGATATCGTTTCAATCGATGCATCCACAGGCGACATGCATGTCACGAAAGTGTCGAGCACACCCGCCAATCCGGCGATTGGGCTGGTCCAGGGCATTCATGATGTGCTCGGAAAATCCGACGGTGATCCGGCCGACGTCGGTGTCATCTGCCACGGCACGACCGTCGCGACCAACGCGCTCCTCCAGGGTCAGATCGAAGGCCTTGGCCTGATCGTCACCAAGGGGTTCCGACATATTCTGGAGATTGCGCGCCAGGCGGTGCCCGACGGCTACGGAAACTCCTATTTCTGGGTCAAACCGGATCGCCTCGTCCCGCTACACAATGTCGGCGAGGTCGTTGGCCGGATGAACTTCAAGGGCGTGGAACTGGAAGCACTCGACGAAGAGTCTGTTCGCGAGACCGCCCGCGCAATGCGTGAACAGGGCCTGCGCGCCATCGGCGTTTGCCTGATGCATTCCTACGCGAACCCGGCCCACGAACGGCGAGTCGGCGAGATCATTGCGGACGAATACCCTGAAGCGGTCGTCTCGCTGTCGTGCGACGTGCTACCGGAGTATCGCGAGTATGAGCGGGCCGTGACCACCCTCGTCGATGCCTTCGTGAAGCCCTACATGGCGCGCTATCTGGGCAACGTTTCCGAAGAACTGGGCCCGACCCTGCGCGAACCCCCGTTCCTCGTGATGCAGTCGTCCGGCGGTGTGATCAGCGCGGAGCAGGTGGTCGAGAAGCCGATCACGACGGCGTTGTCCGGTCCCGCGGCCGGCGCCCTCGGGGCGGCTGTGGTTTCGAAGGTTGCCGGATTTTCAGACGTCGTCACACTCGATGCGGGGGGCACATCCACGGACATCTGCCTGATCGAGGGCGGTGCCCCCCATATCACCACCGACGCGTCCGTCGGCCCCTTCCCCGTGCGCTTGCCGATGATCGACATCCGCACCGTCGGGACGGGCGGTGGCTCGATCGCGTGGATCACGCGCGAGGGAAATCTGAATGTCGGCCCGATCAGCGCCGGCGCCGTGCCCGGTCCGATGTGTTACCCGAACGGCGGCGATGAGCCGACCATCACGGACGCCAATCTTGCATTGGGTCGCTTGCCGGCGGAGCTGATCGGTGGCGGTATCGTGCTCAATGCCGACCGCGCACGCAGCGGTATCGCCGAACTTGCCGTCAAGCTCGGCCAGGACATGAGCGCCGAGGAGTTGGCCGCAGGAATCATCGAAATCGCCAACTGGAACCAGGCGAACATGATCCGGCAGATGACCATCCAGCGCGGCATCGATCCACGGACATTCGCCCTGCTGTCTTTCGGTGGCTCCGGACCGGCCCAGTCACCGGCGGTAATGGATCTCCTGGATATGGATGCCTGCATCGTCCCGCCGAACCCCGGCAACCTGTCGGCATTCGGACTGCTTGCCGTCGACTGGCGCTCGGATCACATCGTCACGCGGGTTGTGCAGGAAGACGAAATCGATCCCGCTGCAATCGCCGAGATATATACCCAGCTTGAGGCCGAGGCTTGCGAGACGTTAATCCGCGATGGACTCGACCCGTCGAGCCACCGCTACGTCCGCGAGGCGGATGTCCGTTACGTCGGACAGTCGATGGAAGTTCGGGTCACTGCACCCGCGGGAGAATTCACGGCCGACGCAGCTCAGCAGCTCGCCGAGGCATTCCACGCGTCGCACGAACGCACCTTCGGATATGCCTATCGCGGCGAGCAGAAGATCGAGATTGTAAATTTCTGCCTGTCCGGGTTTGGCACGATCGAGCGGCCGAGCCTGCCTGCCCTCAACACAGGCACGGACAATGTGGAGGCCGCGCGGAAAACCACCCGGCAAGTCTACTTCGACGGCGGCTACCGGGACACGCCCGTCTACGACCGCACCCGCCTGCCGGCCGGCACACGGATCGAAGGACCGTCGGTGGTCGAGGAGTTCGGATCCACCACCGTCATCTTCCCGGGCCAACACGCAACCGTTGACGCGCACGGCATCATCGTCGTTCGCCGCACGCGTGACGAGATCGAGCGCATCCAATGACCAACACCGCCGAACAGCAACCCAGCGCCGCCGCCCGCGCCGGTGTGGACCCCATCGTCCTGCAGATCGTCGAGGGCACCCTCAACTCGATCGAGGCGGAAATCGAATACGCGATCGAGCGCACCGCCCGCAGCCCGATGATCCGCGAAGCGCACGATTATCGGGTCGGGCTGTTCGACAAACACTGCCGCAAGCTGACGGGGCGGTCCTATTCCGCGATGCCGGACGCGGTGGTGCGCGACTACCCGCCCGAGACGATGCAGCCCGGTGACGTGTTCTTCATGAACGACACCTACGACACGGAGGGATCGATCGGGCATCTGCCGGATATGTGCTCGACGGTGCCGGTCTTCCATGACGGGGCAGTCGTCGCCTACATCCAGGCCTTCGGACATCATGACGATATCGGCGGCAAGGTACCCGGCTCGATGCCCGGCACGGCCGTCTCGGTCTTCGAGGAAGGCCTGATGATCCCGCCGATCAAGATCGTCGATGCCGGGGTGCGCAACGAGGAAGCGCTCAAGATCATCCGCCGCAACACCCGCGTCCCGGAGATGCTGGCCGCCGACGTCGATTCCGAAATTCAGGCCTGCATCATGGGCGCCGAGCGCATGGCCGAGCTGTTCGGCCGTTTCGGCCGCGACACGGTCGAGGCCTGTTTCCAGGCCATTCTGGATAATTGCGCCAGTGTGTTTCGCGACGAATTGCTGCCGAAGATCAAGAACGGCACCTACTCTTGGGAAGACTATGTCGAGCATGATGGGCTGACCGACCCGAGCCTGCACAAGCTCGCCCTGACGATGACCAAGACGGACGACAAGATCGTCCTGGATTTCAACGGCACCGATCCGCAGGCGCTTGGTCCCATCAACTGGCCCGCCGACTACGCAGACGGCAAGTTCCTCATCAAGTGGATCGCACCGGTCTTGCGCAACCTCGCCGACACACCGGAACGTGCGGGCGAAATTCACTGCAACGAGGGCGTGTGCCAGATCTTCGAGGTCATTTTTCCGCCCAAGGGCACCCTGATAACGCCAATCCGGCCCGCCGCAACGAACGCCCGGTCATTCCCGCTGCTTCGCTCGATCGGCCTCCTGGCCGGTTGCGTCGCACAAGCGGTCGAGAAGGGCCGCATGCCTGCGGATCAGGAAACCATTCGCTACACCGGTTTCTACGGCGACGATCTGGACGGCGAACCCTTCCTGTCGCGCGAGGTTCTCGGTGGCGGCAGCGGCGGGCGCTATTACGCCGATGGCAGCGACGCGATCCACATCGTGCCCAACTCACGCAATCAACCGGCCGAGTTCACCGAGACGCGGTTCCCGATCCTGGTCGAGAAGCTGGGCCTGTGGACCGATTCCGGCGGCGCCGGGACCTATCGCGGCGGCCTCGGTTACGAGAAGGAATACCGGATGTTGGTCGATTGCAGCACCATCGTGACCGCCGACCGTGTGCGTCTCGGCTGCTACGGCGTGAACGGCGGTCAGGCCGGACAGCCCTTCGGCGCCTATGTCGATGCCGAAGGCCGGGACGAAAAACTGGGCGGTCTGGTCGACAACGAGCCGATCAAGGCCGGCGAGATCCTGCGCGTACGAACCACCGGCGGCGGTGGTTGGGGCGACCCCCTCGATCGCGACACGGCGGCGGTGCTGCATGACGTTATACAAGGCAAGGTCAGCCGCGACGGGGCCAAGAACGACTATGGCGTCGTTTTCGCCGAAGGCGCGGACGGGCCGCAGATCGACGACGCCGCAACAGACAGCCTGCGCGCCGAATTACGCGCGGCCCGCACGGAACCGCTCGAGATGATCAATCGCGGGCCGGGCATGAAGATGTTTGAGAAACGGTCCTGACGAGCACGAGAAGAGACCGAACCGCGGAAAACGCGAGTTGCAATATCCAATGAGAACCAACAGGAACAGGAGGTCGATACCATGATGAGCTTTAGGAATTTGACACGACGTACCGCACTGACACTGACCGCCGTCGCGGCATTGTCGCTAACGGGAATCGCCGGCGCGAACGCCGCTGACAATGTAAAAGTGGGCGTATTCCCGGTCACGTCGGCGCTGCCGTACTTCGTGGCGCTGGAACGCGGCTACTTCAAGGATGTCGATATCGACGCCGAGATGGTCCGCCTCATCGGTGGCCCCGCGCTCGTCGCCGCGATGATCACCAAGGACATCGATGTCGCCGCCAACCTGGTCACGATCGAGGGCATGAACGCCAACCTGAAGAAGCCGGGCCTGGTGAACTACATCTCCATCAACAGCCAGAACAAGCAGTACAAGATGGAAACTTTCGTGGTTCGCAAGGGCTTCGATGCCACCAGCATTGCCGACCTGAAGGGCGCGAAGATCATGTCTGCGCCTGGACCGGCCAATATCATGATGGCCAAGGCAGTCCTCGCAGCGAATGGCCTGAAGGAAGGTGACTATCAGCTCGACCAGCTCGCCATGCCCCAGCATGTTACGGCGATGCAGGCCGGCACCTACGACGCCGGCTACACGCTGGAGCCGGCCGTCACGCTGATGGAAAATCAGGGCTCCGCAAAGGCGCTCGAATCCGGCCTGATCGCCACTTATGTGCTCGGCAAGGATGACGCCGATGCGTGGGTTGCGGGCACGGCGCTGACGGGCGAGTTCCTCAAGGACCGTCCCGACGTGGCCAAACGTTTCGCTGCGGCCTGGGCCCGTGCGCTGGCCGACATCGCAAAGGACAACACGGTGCGCTCGCACCTGGTCAAGAACACCTTCACGCCTGAAGCCGTCGCGCCGACGGTGCCGTTGGTGAACTTCGTGATGGCCGAAAACCTGTCCGATGGCGACAAGGCCGAATACCAGCAGTTCATCGACTTTGTCACCGACAGTGGCGTGCTCTCCGAGAAGGTCGATGTCACCAAGTATCTGAAGACGTTCTAGTCGCAACGCGACCCTGAACCACCCAGATATGAACGCCAGCGAGACAGAACAGATGGTCGAAGACGAAACCGCTCCCTCCTCCCGAGCGGGAGCGCCTTCGCCGCTGTCTGCCGCTGGCGCGTCGGGTGACGCACATATCACGATCCGCGGCCTGTCGAAGACATTCGGCGATGCCGTGATCTACGACAATTTCGACCTCGACATACCCCGCGGCCGCTTCGTGTCCGTCTTCGGACCGAACGGCTGCGGCAAGTCGACCCTGATCAACCTGATCTCCGGACTGATTGAACCTGACGCGGGTACGATCCGCTTCGATGGCAAGCGACTGCGGGACACAAACTTCGGCTACGTCTTCCAGAATTACCGTGAGGCGCTGTTTCCGTGGATGCGGTCGATCGACAACATCCGCTACCCGCTGAAGTTTCGTAACATCCCGCGTGCCGAACAGAAGGAACGTGTCGAACGTCTTGTCGAACGCCTCGGTGTGACCATCGATCTGAACAAGTATCCCTATCAGATGTCCGGCGGTCAGCAGCAGCTCGTCTCGATCATGCGATCGCTGGTCATCGAACCCGAGGTGCTGTTCCTCGATGAGCCCTTCTCGGCGCTCGACTACGAGATGACCTTGTTCATGCGCGACCAGCTCCAGGCGCTGTTCATGGACACGAAGACGACCATGGTATTCGTGTCCCACGACCTCGAAGAGGCCGTCTATCTTGCAGACGATGTGATGCTGTTGTCTCGCGGTCCGGCCGAAGTTGCCGACTATGTGAATGTCGGCATCCCCCGACCGCGCTCCGCCGCCACGATTTCCGAAGACGAGTTTGTACGCGTGAAGGCCCATTGCCTCGAGATCTTCCAGAAACTGGTGCGCGGCACATGAAAATTCTGAGCAAAATTCTCGGCCCCTTCACACCCCTGGTCGGCGTCGCCATTCTGCTGCTGGTCTGGCAGATCGCCTTCTGGGTGGAAGTGGTGGACCATGTCCTGCTGCCGTCACCGGCATCCATGTTCATTTCCGTATGGCAGGGCATGACCGGCGGGCAGCTGCTGTTTGACTTCTTCCGCACGATCGAACGAACCGCGCTGTCGATCCTGTATGCCGGCATTATCGGTATTCCGCTTGGCATCATCTTCGGCTCCTCGATCGGGCTCTACCGATCGGTCGAGTTCGTCGTGGATTTCTTCCGCTCCACACCCGCGAGCGCGGTCTTTCCGCTGTTCCTCGCGATTTCCGGCCCGGGAGACGCCACCAAGATCCAGGTGGCGACTTTCGGTGCAGCCCTGGTGATCCTGTTCAACGTGGCCTATGGCGTGATGAACGCCCGCAAGACCCGGCTACAGGCGGCAAAGGTGATGGGCGCCCCACGATTCAGAGTGCTGACGGATGTCATGCTGTTTGAATCCCTGCCCCAGACCTTCGTCGGCTTGCGTAACGGCGTATCGCTCGCGCTGATCATCGTCATTGTCGCGGAGATGTTCATCGGCTCCGTCGACGGGCTCGGTCATAACGTCCTCGACAATCAGATGCTGTTCGAAATGCCGCGCATGTATGCGGCGATCTTCGTCGCGGGTGCGCTCGGCTACAGTTTCAATCTTCTGTTCCTGCTCATCGAGCGGCGCTATGTCCACTGGTCCGGACGCTGATCTGACGCGGGAGACCGCGTGCAATCTGCGTGACCTCATCGCCGACGGCAGCGTCAGTCCGGTCGAAGTTCTCGACGCGCATCTGGATGCCATCGAGCGACGCAACCCCGCGCTCAATGCCATCGTGACGCTCGACGCCGACGCGGCGCGCGACACAGCGAAAACCGCCGAAGCACAAGTTCAGGCAGAAGAGCCGATCGGACCGCTACACGGGCTACCTATCGTCATCAAGGACGTGACACCAACTGCCGGCATGCGCACGACTTACGGCTGCCCGGTATATGCCGATAACGTGCCGACGGAGGACGTCACGGTCGTCGCCCGACTGCGCGCGGCCGGCGCGATCATCCTTGGCAAATCCAACACGCCTGAATTCGCGACCGGCGCCAACACCGTGAACGAAGTGTTCGGCGCCACCCGCAACCCCTGGAACATGGATCTTAGCCCCGCAGGATCGTCCGGCGGGTCAGCCGCCGCCGTTGCTTCCGGCATGGTCCCCCTGGCCCATGGCACGGATTTCGGCGGGTCCCTGCGGGTACCCGCGGCGTTCTGCGGCATCGTCGGCCTGCGGACCACGCCGGGGTTGATTCCCAATCACCCGATGCCCCTGCCCTTCGATCCCGGGCAGGTGCATGGCCCCCTCGCACGAACGGCCGAGGATGCCGCGTTGATGATCGATGGCATGGCCGGCTTCAGCCCCATGTCCCCCATCTCCGTGGCACCACCCTGGCCCAGCTGCCTTGCGGAAATGCGGACCCATGAAAATCCGGCCGGACTGCGGATCGCCTACGCGCCCGAGATCGCGGGAATCGGCATCGATCCCGAAATCGCCGAGACATGTGAAGCCGCCGTCGACGCATTGCGCCAGTCCGGCGCCACCGTCGAAGAAATCTCTCTCGACCTGTCGGCCGGCCGCGAAGCTTTCAAGGTGTTGCGCGGCGAATGGATGGTCGGCCAACAGCTTGAACGGCTCGAACATATCGACCGGTTTGGCGCGAATTTGGCCGGGAACATACGCGATGGCCTGTCACAGGATGTGCGCGCGATCGCGGGGGCGGAGCAAATCCGCACGCAGGTCTGGCGCACCGTCCGCGAATGCCTGTCACGCTACGATGTCCTCCTGACGCCAACAGCGCCGGTGCTGCCGTTCCCGGTGGAACAAAATTATCCCGAAGTAATCGACGGCGCGCGCCTGGAAAACTACATCGACTGGATCGCACAGGCTTTCCTGATTACCCTGACGGGCTTTCCCGCCGGATCCACACCCGCCGGCCTCAGCGCCTCGGGTCTTCCGGTTGGCCTCCAGATCATCGGACCACGATTGGGTGAACCGACGATCCTGGCCGTCGCGAAACTGCTACAAAAAATCCGTCCGGTGGGTTGGCCGCCGGCGGCGATCTAGTATCCTGCCGGCGCGCCGGTAGAGACGACAAGCACATACGAACAAGGGGAAGTAACAATGGCCATCGACGTCAGAAAAATCGAAATCAAGTCCGTCTCCGACGCCTCCGGTCTGGACGAGTGGATCGCGTCGGGCGACGCCGCCGCCGACGAGATCGTCGCCGTCATCGGCAAGACCGAGGGCAATGGCGGGGTCAACGACTTCACCCGCATCCTGTCGGACCAGGCATACCGCGCGGTTTTGATGCAGCATGGCAGCCGGTCCGAGGCCGAGGTGAAGGAAATCCCCATGGTTTGGTCCGGCGGCTGTGATGGCGTGATCACGCCCCATGCCGTGGCCTTCGCCAGCAACGATGCCACCGGCCCCGACGACAAGGACCGTATCGTCATGGGCACCGCCATGAGCGCGGAGCTGTTCCCCGAGGATATCGGCCGCCTGGCGATGGTCGAAAAGGTCGCCGACGCGGTGCGCGGCGCGATGGCGGACGCCGGCATCACCGACCCGAAGGATGTGCATTACGTCCAGACCAAGACGCCGCTGTTAACGGTCGAGGGTGTGCAGGACGCGCACGCGCGTGGTGAGACGGTCGCCTGCGAGGTGCATGATTCCATGGGTGTCTCGAACGGCACGACGGCACTTGGCATCGCCGTGGCGCTCGGTGAAATCGAGATGCCGAAGGCCGAGGACGTCTGCAAGAATATGGACCTCTATTCCGCCGTCGCGTCCTGTTCGTCGGGTGTAGAGCTCGACCGGGCGCAGATCGTGCTGTTCGGCAACAAGGCCGGCGCGGGCGGGCGTTACCGGATCGGCCATTCGGTGATGAAGGACGCGCTCGATATCGACGGCATTTACGACTCCATCCGCGATGCCGGGCTGGAACTTCCAGACCGGCCACGGTCAGAGGATTTGAACGGCAAGGTCGTCAATTGCTTCATGAAATGCGAGGCGGACCCGAGTGCGCGCCTGCGCGGCCGGCGCCAGATCATGCTCGACGATTCCGACGTGCACCATCATCGCCATTCAAAGGCCGCCGTCGGCGGCGTCGCGGCGACGGCCATCGGCGACCCCGCCGTGTTCGTGTCCGTGGACGCGATGCATCAGGGCCCCCAGGGCGGCGGACCGGTTATCGCCATCGTCGATCTCGGGGAATAAAAGCACCCCCGGGCGCACTTCTTTTCTATATTGAGGTGCGATGCAAAATAAACGCGCGGTCATTGTCGGTGGTTCGGTCGGCGGCCTGTTCGCCGGCAACTACCTGTGCCGCCGCAATTGGGACGTCGAGATTCTGGAGACCGCGCCCGAGAGCCTGGCTTCGCGAGGCCAGGGGATTGCGCGACACGCGGAACTCGAAGACTTACTCGATCTGCTCGATGTCCCGCGCGGGATGTCGGGTGGCATCGATGTATCCGGACGCACAGCCTTCGACCGCACCGGCGCAATCATTTCCCAATTTGAGCTCGACCAGCAGTTATGCGCCTGGAACCAGGTCTATCTCTCCCTCTTGGATCTGTTTCCCCGTGCGCAGTATCACGGCGGCAACATCTTCGCGGGGATGGAGACCACGGGTGGCGTAACGACCGTTCGCACCACCGAGGGCCGGACGTTCGAGGCCGATGTTGTGATCGGTGCGGACGGGTTCCGTTCCGGCGTTCGCCAGATCGTCGCACCCGAAATTCAGCCCGAATATGCAGGCTATGTCGCCTGGCGCGGGACTACCCCGGAATCCGACCTCTCCGAGACATTCCGCGTCGATATCTTCAGCCACTACGCGTTCCTGTTCATGTCCGGCAGCCAGCTGATCGGCTACCCGATCGACGGGCCGGACGGCTCCCAGCTGCCGGGCGAACGGCGTTACACCTATCTCTGGTATCACCCCGCATCTGAGGAAAAGCTCGCCGACATCCTGACCGACGCCTCAGGCAAGACCCATGAATACGGCATCGCGCCGCATCTGATGCGGCCCGAACATCTCAAGACGGTGCGTGAGAATGCGCGCCGCGAGATGCCGGCGAACTTCCACGAGGCAGTGATGCGGGCGGAATCGACGACCGTGCAGCCGATCTACGATGTGGACAATGATCATCTCGCGTTCGGCAATGTGGCCCTGATCGGGGATGCGGCGTTCGTCGCGAGACCCCATGTCGGGGTCGGGGTACTCAAGGCCGGGCAGGACGCGCTCGCACTCGCCAACGCGCTGGCCGATTGCGACAGCATTCCCGAAGCCATGGCGCGTTATGAGGCGGAGCGTCTCCCCGCCGGGAAACGCGCGCTCAACCATGCGCGCAATCTCGGTGCGTTCATCCAGCGTGGGCTCGACAGCCCGACCGATGATCCGTCCCTGAACCTGCCCCTGGAGCGCATCATCCGGGTCAGCGGTCGGCCGGTCGAACATGTGATCGAACAGGGGCTGTAGGACCATGCTGATCATCCGCAACGCTGCGGTCTGGGGCCAAACCGGACCAATCGACCTCGCCATCGCCGACGGGGTCTATGTGGCTGTCGAAAAGGTCGACCCCACTGTCGCAACGATCATCGATGCGGAAGGCCGTCTGTGTGTGCCGGGCTTCATCGAGCCCCATATCCATCTCGACAAGGTGATGCTCGCCGACAGCATCCCGGTAAATGTCTCTGGCTCCCTCGACGAGGCGATCGAAATTCTCGGCGCCCGCAAGGAAAGCTATTCGACCGCGGACATCGTCGCCCGGGCCGGCCAAATCATCCGCGCCGCGGTCGCGAACGGCGTCACCCGCATGCGCACCCATATCGACGTCGACACCGGCTGCGGCCTGACCGCGTTCGAGGCACTCCTGGAAGTCCGCAAACGCTTCGCCGATCTCGTCGAGTTGCAAATCGTCGCCTTTCCCCAAAAAGGCATCGTTGGCGACCCTGGTTGCGAGGCTCTCTTGCGCGAGGCCATGGATCGCGGTGCGGATCAGATCGGCGGCATGCCCTTCAACGAGGCGGCCCCCGAAGAGAGCCGCGAACATATCGAGATCGCCTTCGCTATCGCCCGCGACCATGGCTGCGACGTCGACATGCATATCGACGAGACCGACGACCCCGACGCGCGCACCCTTGAGATGCTTTGCGAAGCCGCGATTGCCCACGGCTGGCAGGGCCGCGTGACCGCCGGCCACACCTGCGCTTTGGCCGCCTACCCCGATGACTATGCCGACCGGGTTATGGACATGGTCGCCGAGGCAGGTATCCACATGATCACCAACCCGGCGACCAACCTGATGTTGCAAGGCCGCGAGGATTCTCACCCCAAGCGCCGCGGAATCACCCGCGTGAAGGAACTGCTGGATCGCGGGGTCAACGTGGCGTTCGGGCAGGATAATTTGCGCGACATGTTCTACCCGTTCGGTCGCGACGACCCGCTGGAACTCGGGTTCCTGCTGGCCCACGCAGCCCATATGAGCCAGCCCGACGAGATCGAGGCCGTGTTCAACATGACAACCGACAGCGCGGCGAAAGTCCTGGGCCTCACGGATTACGGAACCACGCCCGGCTGCGTGGGCGACCTGGTTATTCTGGATGCGAAATCACCGCTTGAAGCCATCGTGGACAAGCCCGACCGGCGCTATGTGATCCGCCGCGGCCGGGTCGTGGCGGAAACTGAAACCCGGCGAACGATCGTCAGCGAATAGAATTCGTGGTGCCTACGCCGCCGCGTCGCGGTCCGCGTGGTCGTCGGGGTTGTAGTTGAGGTTCGGCGCCAGCCAGCGTTCCGCCGTCTCAACGTCCATGCCCTTACGCCGGGCATAGTCCTCGACCTGATCGCGCTCGATCCGTCCGACCCCGAAGTAACGCGCGTCGGGATGGGAGAAATAGAACCCGGCGACCGACGACGGCGGCCACATGGCAAAACTCTCCGTCAGCGAAACACCCGTTGCCGCCTCGGCATCCAGAATTTCGAACAACGTGCCCTTCTCCGTATGGTCAGGGCAGGCCGGATAGCCGGGCGCAGGGCGGATCCCCTGGTAGTCCTCGGAAATCAGTTCGGCGTTCGACAGGCCCTCGTCGGGCGCATAACCCCACAGCTCGGTCCGCACGCGCTGGTGCATGCGTTCCGCGAAGGCCTCGGCCAGCCGGTCGGCAAGCGCCTTGGCGAGGATCGAGTTGTAGTCGTCATTGTCCTTTTCAAAGCGCGACGCGATCGCATCGATCTCCGCACCCGCCGTCACCACGAACCCACCGAAATAGTCGGCCGCGCCCGTGTCGGCCGGCGCCACGAAATCCGATAGCGCGAAGTTGGGCCGCGCATTGTTGCCGCGCATCATTTGCTGGCGCAGCGTGTGTATCTCGGCGAGCTGGTCCGTGCGCATCGCATCACGATACAGCGCGATGTCGTCGCCTTCGGCGTTTGCAGGCCAGAACCCGACGACCGCGCGCGGCTTCAACCATTGCCCGGTGACCATCCGGTCGAGCATTTCCTGCGCATCGTCATACAGATCGCGCGCCGCCTCCCCGACGATATCGTCCTGCAGAATATCCGGAAACTTGCCCGCCAGCTCCCAGGTCCGGAAGAACGGCGTCCAGTCGATGCAGTCGCGCAACTCGGCCAGATCATAGGTTTCAAACACGCGCGTGCCGAGGAATGAGGGCACGGGCGGCTGATAATCGGACCAGTCGATCGGCGCCCGGTTGGCGCGCGCGCCCTCGATTGTCTGACGCTTGGATTCCCGGCCGCTGCCGGCATGTTTCTCACGCGCGGTCTCGTATTCGGATTTAATCTGGTCGACAAACCCGTCACGCGCCGTCTTCGACAACAGATTGCTCATCACGCCGACCGCCTTGGAGGCGTCATTCACATGGATGACGGGGTGGTCGTAGCCGGGGTCGATCTTGACCGCGGTGTGCAGCCGGCTGGTGGTGGCACCGCCGATTAGCAATGGCAGCTCGAAATCCTGACGTTTCATCTCGCGCGCCAGGCTCACCATCTCGTCGAGGCTCGGTGTGATCAAACCCGACACGCCGATGATGTCGACCTTTTCGTCGCGGGCCGTGGCGAGAATCTTCTCCGCCGGCACCATCACACCGAGGTCCACGACATCGTAGCTGTTGCACTGAAGAACCACGCCGACAATGTTCTTGCCGATATCGTGGACGTCGCCCTTGACCGTCGCCAGCAGGATCTTGCCGTTGGCCTCGAACGCAGCACCCGACGCAACACGCTCCTCTTCCATGAACGGGGTCAGGTGGGCCACAGCCTGCTTCATCACCCGGGCACTCTTCACCACCTGGGGCAGGAACATCTTGCCCGCACCGAACAGATCCCCGACGACGTTCATGCCGTCCATCAGCGGTCCCTCGATCACATGCAGGGGACGTTCGGCTGCCTGGCGGGCCTCCTCGGTGTCCTCCACGACGAAATCAGCGATGCCATGCACCAAGGCGTATTCAATACGCTCGGTGACGGGCGCATCGCGCCATTCGAGGTTTTTCTCCGCCGCCGCCGCACCGCTGTCGCGATGTTCGTCTGCCACTTCAAGCAGCCGGTCGGTGGCATCGTCGCGTCGGTTGAAGAGTACGTCCTCGATCCGTTCCAGCAGATCGGCCGGGATATCGTCATAGACCATGATCTGGCCGGCATTCACGATCCCCATATCCATGCCCGCACGAATGGCGTGATACAGGAACGCCGCGTGCATCGCTTCGCGCACCGCATTGTTGCCGCGGAACGAGAAGGACAGGTTCGAAACACCACCCGAGACATGGGCATGGGGAAGCTCGGCGCGGATGCGCTTCGTCGCCTCGATGAATGCGATGGCGTATTCGTTATGCTCTTCGATACCGGTTGCCACCGCGAAAATATTGGGGTCGAACATGATGTCTTCGGCCGGCAGCCCGACCTCTTCGGTCAGCAACTTGTAGGACCGGGCACATATTTGGACCTTGCGGTCGGCCGTGTCGGCCTGGCCGTCCTCGTCGAACGCCATGACGACGGTCGCAGCACCGTAACGACGAATCTTGCGGGCCTGTTCCAGGAAAGGCTCCTCGCCTTCCTTGAGACTGATCGAGTTCACGATCGCCTTGCCCTGTACGCATTTGAGACCGGCCTCGATTACCGACCATTTTGAGGAATCGATCATCACCGGCACCCGCGAAATGTCGGGCTCGGCAGCGATCAGATTGAGAAACCGGACCATCGCGGCCTTGGAATCGAGCATGCCCTCATCCATGTTCACATCGATGATCTGGGCGCCGTTCTCCACTTGCTGGCGTGCAACTTCGAGCGCCGTGTCGTAGTCGCCCGCCGTGATCAGCTCGCGAAACCGCGCCGATCCGGTAACATTTGTCCGCTCGCCAATATTGACGAACTGGCTGCCGCTCGCGCTCATGCCGTCACCTCTTCGCCCGCAGCTGACGCGACGGTAAAGGGCTCGAGCCCGGACAGACGCATCGCCGCCGGCCGTTCGGGTATGGCACGAGGGGCCTGCCCGTCGACGGCGTTTCGGATGGCCGCAATATGCGCCGGCGTCGTGCCACAACAACCGCCAACAATGTTCAGCAGACCCTCCTCGGCCCACTCGCGCACGAAACCAGCGGTTTCGTCTGCCTGCTCGTCATACTCGCCGAATTCATTCGGCAAACCGGCATTCGGGTAGGCGCAGATAAATGTTTCCGCGACCCGCGACAGCTCAACGAGATGGGGGCGCATGTCCTCGGCGCCGAGGGAGCAGTTGAGCCCTATGGTCAGCGGACGGGCATGCCGGACCGAGTTCCAGAATGCCTCCGGTGTCTGACCGGTCAACGTCCGCCCCGACAAATCCGTGATCGTCCCCGAAATCAGAATTGGCCGCCGCTCTTCGGTTTCTTCGAACAATTCCTCCAGACCAAAGATGCAGGCCTTCGCATTCAACGTGTCGAAGATGGTTTCGATCAGGAACAGATCGACACCGCCCACGAGCAAGGCGCGCGCCGCCTGCTTATACGAGTCCTTGAGCGTGTCGAAATCGATCGCCCGGTACCCCGGGTCGTTGACGTCGGGGGAGATCGATGTGGTCTTGTTGGTCGGCCCCAGGGCACCCGCCACCCAGCAGGTCCGATGGGGATCCGCCGCCATCAACTGGTCACACGCCTCATTGGCAAGCCGCGCGCCTTCTGAATTGATCTCGACCACATATTCTTCCATCGCATAGTCCGCCTGGGACACCGTGGTCGCGTTGAATGTGTTGGTAGACACAATGTCGGCGCCGGCCGTCAGGTAACTCAGGTGAATGTCGCGGATGGCATCCGGCGCCGTCAGGTTGAGAATGTCGTTGTTGCCCGTCAGGTCATTCCCGAGACCTTCGAAATGCTTGCCGTGATAATCCGCGGAGACGAGCTTCAGGGCCTGAATCTCCGTCCCCATCGCCCCATCGAGGACGACGATGCGGTCGGCCAGTTCGTCGACGAGCGCCTTTTTGGTTCTCATCTGGATCATGTTGTCTTTATCTCCGAACCGCCGTCAGCCACGCCCAGATTGCGACAGATCGCATGGGTCATGTCCGCGCGGTTCAATGTGTAGAAATGGAAATTATCGATCCCGTGCGACCGCAGCTCGAGGCACTGCTCACTCGCAACGCGCACGCCAACTTCCACCCGGCCCGCCGGGTCGTCATCGAGGCCCGCGAACGCGTCTGCGAGCGACCCCGGCATGCTGGCACCACACATGTCTGCGAACCGGGTCATGCTCTTGAAGTTGCCGACCGGCATGATCCCCGGCACCAAGGGGATATCAATCCCGGCCGCCGCAATCTTGTCGCGAAAGCGCAGAAATGCGCCATTATCGAAGAAGAACTGCGTGATCGCGCGGGTGGCGCCCGCATCGGTCTTGCGCTTCAGATTTTCGATATCGAAGTCGGCGCTGGGGGCCTCGGGGTGGGTTTCCGGATAAGCCGCCACCGAAATCTCGAACGGTGCGACCGATTGAAGCCCCACCACCAGATCGGCGGCGTACGCATATCCGTCGGGATGCGGTGTGTAGCCCGGCTCACCTTCCGGCGGGTCTCCGCGCAGGGCAACGATATGCCGGACACCAGCGGCCCAGTAATCTCGCGCAACACTTTCGATCTCCGCACGCGTGGCGGCCACGCATGTCAAATGCGCCGCCGCGGTCAGGCCCGCCTCGTTGACGATCCGTGAAACCGTTGCATGGGTTCGCTCGCGCGTCGATCCACCCGCACCGTATGTCACCGAGACAAACGACGGATCAATCGGCGCAAGATCACAGACGGTGTCCCACAAGGAAGCTTCCATCTCCGGGGTCTTCGGCGGGAAGAACTCGAAACTGACGGAAATCTGGCGGTCTGCACCAACCTGTTCAGTATTACCTGTATCCGATGCCATATTTGTTCCTAGGCGCTCACGCGCGGGCGCGTGTCGATGGCCTGCACATCTGCAGGTCGTCGGGTTTTCCATAATGTGACGTTGAGCGAGCTCCCCGGCAGGGTGCGGATGTCGGTTGTCTGCAATCCTTTTTCCGCCGCCCAGCGGCCAACCTCTTCGGTTCGAAATCCAAGGCGCCGGTGGGCGTGATTCTCACGCAGTTCCTCCATCGCATGGGGTGCGAAATCCACCACCACGAACGTTCCGCCCGGTTTGAGGACGCGTGCCGCTTCTCTGATCGCGTTACCTGGCTCGTCGGCGAAATGCAGCACCATGTGCAAAATCACAAGATCGAACGAACGATCATTGAACGGCAAATGGTACATGTCGGCCTGGCGAACATTGCAATTGCGATGCTGGGGTTCCGAAAGATTGGTCCGTGCCACGGCGAGCATGTCGTGTGACTGGTCGACGCCCACCGCTTCGCGCACCTGACCACCCAACAATTGGAGCATGCGGCCGGTCCCGGTCCCGATGTCCAGCAGAGTGTCGTGGGTTTCGCCCGCCAGAAGATCCTGGATTGCGGCTTCAACCACGCCCTCATCGACGTGCAACGCGCGTATCTGGTCCCAGGAACCGGCCGCTTCACGAAAATAGGCCTCGGCAAGCTTCGCCCGGGCATCCTTGATTTCGCCAAGGCGCTCCCGATCCCGGGCAATAAGTCCGTCCGCATCGTCGATTTCGTCGACGAGCGATCGCAGGATATCGGCGGTTGGCGTGCCCGATGCAAGATGGAAGAACGCCCAGCTACCTTCCTGGAGCCGCTCCAACAGTCCGGCGTCACACAAAAGTTTCAAGTGACGGGATATGCCGGGCTGGCTCTGCCCGAGGATGCGAGTCAATTCACTCACGGTTAAATCGCCCTGGGCACACAAGGCCAGAATCCTAAGGCGGTTTGGCTCCCCGGCCGCACGCAAGATTGCAAGGACTTGGTCCATGGAGATGCAGTTGCTCTTTCTAGATTCGGTTGGGGAATCGATGTGATCGGAACGGAAGCGAATCGGTGCGGACTTCATCGATTCGCAAGACCATTGACATAAACATATATTTATATCTTTATGTTTACCAGTATAATCTCGTGGTTGTGTCCGATTCGTCGCCGGAAACTGTATCTTTTTTGCAACAAACTTTGGATACCATCTTGATCACTTGCTTGGCGTGTAGCGCTGCCTCAAGGGCTGTGGTAGCAAATTCATCACACGACCTGACCAAGGCTTGTCGCGGGGGCGACACGTTAAGGTTCCTTCAAGGGCATCAGGGCATGGTGAGGCGGTGGCTTTGTGTGCAGGTCACGCAATCGGCTTTATTTCCTGGGTAAGGGAGCCGAACTGCGATGTGGAATAGAGATAATGTTGAAAACACTTACTGACCTAAAACCTTCTCGCTTCTTGTTTGCTGCGCTGTTGATGGGCGCGCTGACGGCGTGTGCAACTCCGCCCAGCGACGACAAGGAAGCCTTGGCGGAATTCGAAAAGGCGAACGACCCGTTCGAGCCGGCGAACCGCCTGATCTTCTCCGCCAACGTTGCGGTAGACCAATTGGTCCTGCAGCCAACGGCCGTCACCTACCGGGATTTGTTTCCCGATGAACTGAAGCCGCCGGTTGAGAACTTCATCACCAATCTCTTTATGCCCCTGAGTTTCCTGCATTCGCTCCTGCAGGGTGATATGGAACGGGCAAATCTTGCTGCGACACGCTTCTTCACGGCACTTCCGACTTTCCTCCTCGGCAACACAATGCCGGACAAGGAGCCCGTCTTTGAAGACGCCGGCCAGACCCTCGCCGTTTGGGGCTTCGAGCCGGGTCCGTATGTAATGCTGCCCTTGATCGGCCCCTCATCGGTGCGAGGCACGCTCGGAACGATCGGTGATTTCTTCTTCGATCCGGTGGGTTGGGTCACAGACACGCCGGTAACCATCGGTCGTGCGGCAGGCAACGCGGTCGTGGTGCGTTCCAATAACGTGAACCAGGTCCGGGACCTGCAGCGTAATTCGCTTGATTACTACGCGGCTGTACGCAGTCTGTACCGCCAGCAGCGCGAAGCACAGGTTCGCAATGGTGGATCGACCCCGGTTCAGCCCGCACCGACACTCGGGTTGGACCTGGAAGAAAAATCGGACACCAAAGAAACCGCGTCAGGCAAGTAGGGCCGGATTCCATGATCGCGCGCTTCACACCGGCGTTCGTCATTGTCCTGGCTTTGCTCTTCGTCGCACCTGCGGCGCGGGCTGATGGGCATCTGGACGCATCTGTCACATTCATCAATTCACTGTCCGATCGCGCCATCACGACGCTGACCGATTCCGAGATAACCGCGGACGAACGACGCTCGCAGTTCAGGAATCTGTTCCGTGAAGGCTTTGCCGTAGACGGCATTGCGCGCTTCGCGCTGGGCCGATACTGGCGCAACGCGTCAAAACAGGAGCGTGAGGAATATCTCGTTCTTTTCGAGGACGTGATCGTCACCACCTGGGCCGACCGTTTCTCGCTCTATTCGGGGCAGTCGTTCGAGGTCCGCGGCGCCACCAACGAACCCAGCAATGGCCCTGAAAAGGTTGCGTTGGTCTCCAGCCAGTTCTTCACGAGTCCCACCTCACCCGTTCAGATCGAATGGCGCGTTGCCAGCCAGGGTGATGTCATCAAGATCGTGGATGTGAAGGTCGAAGGCATCAGCATGGCCAACACGCAACGGGACGAGTTCAACTCGGTTATCCGCAACAACGGGCGCAAGTTGTCGTCACTTCTCGAGCGTCTGCGCAAGATGCGGGACAGCTAAACCGTCAGGCCTCACCGTCCGACAAGCCAACTCAACGCTGGAGCGGCTTGTACTTGATCCGGTGCGGCTGATCCGCGTCCGCGCCCCTGCGGCGCTTCAGATCCTCTGTGTATGCCTCGTAGTTCCCCTCGAACCAGACCACCTCGCTGTTACCCTCGAACGCCAGGATGTGGGTCGCGATCCGGTCGAGAAACCACCGATCATGGCTCACCACGATCGCGCAACCGGGAAACTCCAGCAGCGCCTCCTCAAGCGCGCGCAATGTATCGACATCCAGATCATTGGTCGGTTCATCCAACATCAGAAAGTTGGAGCCGGACTTTAGAACCTTTGCCAGATGGACGCGGTTGCGTTCACCGCCCGACAATTGTCCGACGGGTTTCTGCTGGTCCGAGCCCTTGAAATTGAAACCCGCGACATAGGCCCGGCTCTGGACATTCCGTTTGCCGAGCTCGATCACATCGATTCCGTCGGAGATCTCCTCCCACACCGTCTTTTCCTCGGACAGTGCGTCGCGGCTCTGATCCACATATCCCATCACCACGGTGTCGCCGATCCGAAAATTTCCAGAATCTGGCGTTTCCTGCGACGTCACCATGCGACAGAAAGTTGTTTTACCTGCACCGTTCGGCCCGATCACGCCGACAATGGCCCCAGGGGGCATCTTGAAGCTGAGATCGTCGATCAACAGGTGATTGCCGAAGCCCTTGCGGATGCTGTCGGCCTCAATCACCAGGTCGCCCAGTCGCGGGCCCGGCGGGATCGTGATCTGCTGACCCTCGGGGGCCTTGTCCTGGCTGTCGGCAACCAGCTTCTCATACGCATCGACGCGGGCCTTGCTCTTGGCCTGGCGCGCGCGAGGGCTCTGGCGGACCCATTCCAGCTCCTGCTTGATCGTGCGCTGGCGCGAAGATTCCTCGCGCTCTTCCTGTGCCAGGCGTTTGCCTTTCGCCTCGAGCCAACCGCTGTAGTTGCCTTCGAACGGTATACCTTTTCCGCGATCCAGCTCGAGAATCCAGCCGGCGACATTGTCGAGGAAGTAGCGGTCATGGGTCACCGCCACGACAGTCCCGTCATAGTCCTCTAGAAAACGCTCCAGCCAGGCGACGGATTCCGCATCGAGATGGTTGGTCGGCTCATCGAGCAAAAGCATATCGGGCCGGGACAGCAACAAGCGGCAAAGCGCCACCCGGCGCCGCTCGCCGCCCGAAAGTTTCGCAACATCGGCCTCGCCAGGCGGGCACCGCAGCGCATCCATGGCGATCTCGATCTGACGATCCAGCTCCCACGCATCACTGGCATCAATTTCGTTCTGCAGTTCGGCCTGTTCAGCGATCAGGTCGTCCATTTCCTCGGGCGTAATATCCTCGCCGAAGCGCATGCTCACCTCGTTGAAGCGATCGAGCAGCGCCTTGGTCTCGGCAACGCCCTCCATGACATTACCCATCACATCCTTGTCCGGGTCGAGATCAGGTTCCTGCGGCAGGAAGCCCACCTTCAATCCGTCCGCAGCCCAGGCCTCACCCTGATATTCGTTATCGAGGCCGGCCATGATCTTGAGCAGAGTCGATTTGCCCGAGCCATTCAGCCCCAGGACACCGATCTTGGCGCCGGGCATGAAGCTCAACCAGACATCTTCGACGACCTTACGGCCGCCGGGGAAGACCTTGGTCAGGCCCTTCATGACATAGACATACTGTGGGGTGTTCACGGGCGTACTCTCGACAGGTTGGATTGGCAGACGGGCGTCTATGTAAGCCGCCCGCGCGCGCGGCGCAACGGTTCGTCAAATACCCGGTGGAAGCGTGCTAGTGCCGCCCGCCGAACCGCCAGCGATGAATATCCACGCTCGTGTAGAGGCCGGCCTTGCAATAGGGCTCTTCTGCGAGCATTTCCTCGACCGCACCACGGTCAGGAAATTCGATCAGCATGGCGCTTCCGACCCATTCGCTTTCATCGTCATTGTAGAGCGGGCCCCGTTCGACAAACCGCGGCATATACCCACCGTCGATGAAATATTCGCGATGCGCTTCAAGGAGGCTGTCGCGTTCCTCGGTCATGTCTGGCCGCCCGTGGCCAATCAGCAGGAAACGCTGATTATTCTCAGGGTCACCCTCAAAATCCCACATCGTGCGCCCAAGCGCGTTGCGCCAACGACGTACGATGATGTCGTCGAACACACCGGCCTTCGCATAGGGTTCCTCGTAGGCGAACACCCGGGCTGCTTCGGCATCCGGAAGCTCGACCATATGCATGCTGCCGGTCGGGGTTTCGCCATCATCGGCCAGGGTCGGGCCGCGCGCGACCATCCGGTCGGCATAAGTATCCATGAACCCCCAATGCTCCTCGACAATCTCCTTCCGGAGGTCGCGGCTATCGGGTTTGTCACGGCAATAGAAGAAATATGTCGGCATAACCGCTCCTCACTCAGAATCCGCGCTGACCTTGCCGCCCGACCGTGCCGCCGCCTGCTTGGCGACCCCGTCCTTGCCGGCATCGGTCTCGGCTTCCCAACTGTTTTCATGGGCGAGGTGCTTGTCTTCGTCCCATTCATGCTGGGTGCCTTCGCCCATGAATACGATGAACACCTCGCAGCCGTCGGGATACTCATAGGGCCCGTGCGGTGTGTTGCCGCCGAACACATAGTCACCCGGCCGCAGATCCTTGCCCGCCACGCACATCCGGCCGGCCAGCACCACGATCGAGTGCCAGCTCTTGTGGCTGTGCTCGGGCTCGACATAGCCCGGCGGGAAGCGGACCTTCATATCGACCCGCTGCATCGCCGCGTCATAGTTGAAGATCTTGACCTGCACGCCTGCCGGCAACGCCAAAATCTCGTTCGCGCCCTCGCCCGCCTGCCATTCCACTTCGTCGTCGTGCAGCGCCACGAACTCATGCACCAGGTCCGGTACCGATACGCTCATCTGTCTTCTCCCCGATCGAATTTGGCTGAGATTAACGCGGCCCCCTGTCGGAAGTCTCCTCCGCCGTCCACTCGGAACGCACATGGCTGTCGGTCTCCCGGGGCATGTGCTCCGCGCGGATGTCCGCGAACTCGCCTTCGGGCAACAGACACGACAGAGCCCACACGGCCGCCCCCCGCACAAGCGGTGACGCATCCTCCAGCCGCTCGCGGGCGGCATCTGCGGCCCCCTCGCCCCCCACATTGCCCAGCGCGGTCAAAACGTTGCGGACAAACCGGTCCCGCCCCACCCGCTTGATCGCGGTCCGGGAGAAGAAGGTACGAAACTCCGCGTCGTCGAGGCGCGCGAGGTCGGTGAGGCGCGGCGTTGCGAACTCATCGCGCGCGCGCAATTCGGTCACGGGCGCCGCAGCGGCAAACTTGTTCCACGGGCAGACGGCCAGGCAGTCATCGCAGCCATAGATTCGGTTGCCGATCAACGGGCGCAACTCGCGATCTATGGGCCCCTTGAGCTCGATCGTGAGGTAGGAGATGCATCGACGCGCATCGATCTGATAGGGCGCCGGCAGCGCGCCGGTCGGACACGCATCGAGACATTGCCGACACGACCCGCAATGGTCCTCCGCGGCCGTATCGTCGGGCAAATCGAGGGTGGTGAAGACCTCACCCAGAAACAGCCACGACCCGTGCGCGCGCGACACCAGGTTGGTGTGTTTCCCCTGCCAACCCAGGCCTGCCGCCTGGGCCACGGGCTTCTCCATCACCGGTGCCGTATCGACAAACACCTTCACATCGCCGGGGAACTCCTCGCATATCCAGCGCCCCAGCGCCTTGAGACGTTTCTTGACCACGTCGTGATAGTCGCGTCCCCGCGCATAGACCGACAGGTGGCCGACCCCCGGTTGATCCAGGCTGTCGAAGGCGGCGGGATCGGGCGTGTAGGCCATCCCGAGCGCAATCACGGAATGCGCTTCGGGCCAGAGTGCGGCCGGTTCACGTCGGCGTTCGGCCTTGGCCGGCAACCAGTCCATATCACCGTGCCGACCCTCAGACAGGAATGTCGCCAGATTTTCGCGAACTTCGGACGCCAGCCGGACGGGCGCGAAACCGACCGCATCGAACCCGAGCGCGCGCGCCTTCTCGCGAATGCGCTCCCCCACGGCGGCCGGGGATAATTCCTGAAATCTGTCATCGCTCATCCGGGCTAACTCAACATGTCAGGCGCGCTTGAGGAGCGTGGCATCGCCATAGGAAAAGAACCGGTACTCCTTGTCGATCGCATGGCGATAGGCCGCCCGCATATGTTCGGTGCCGGCGAACGCGCAGACCAGCATGAACAACGTCGAACGCGGCAGATGGAAGTTCGTAAACAGCTGATCGACAGCCTGAAACCGGAAACCCGGGGTGCAAAACAAGCGGGTATCGCCGCGGAAAGCTGCAAGGCGGCCGTCGGGCTGTACGGCGGATTCGAGCAGGCGGAGAGCCGTTGTGCCGATCGACACAATCGGCCGACCCGCCACCCGCGCCGCGTTGATCCGCCCGGCGGTCTCCTCGTCGACCTCGCCATATTCGGCATGCATCTTGTGGTCGCGCACATCCTCGACTGTGACCGGCAGGAAGGTCCCCGCCCCAACATGCAGGGTCACTGTCGCCATCTCCATACCGGCGGCATCCAGCCCGGCCATCAGGTCCGGCGTGAAGTGAAGGCCCGCCGTCGGTGCCGCGACCGCGCCGTCGCGGGCGGCAAACATGGTCTGATAGTCATGGGTATCCTGTCCATCGGGGCCCTCGCCGCGCTTAATATAGGGCGGTAGCGGAGTCCGACCGTGGATCATCAGCGCATCATGAAAAGCGTCTGCTGGCATATCGAAACGCAGATAAACCTCGCCCCCCTCGCGACGCTCAACCATCTCGGCTGCAAAATTTTCGGCAAACTCAATCCGGTCACCCGGCCGCAGTCGCTTCGCCGGTCGGGCGAAAGCCAGCCACTCTGTGCCGGAGAGCTGCTTGTGCAACGTGACCGATATCCGCCCCTCGCCGCGTCGACCTTCTAGCTGCGCGGGGATAACACGGGTGTCATTGACCACGAGCAGACTGCCGGGCTTGAGCAATTTCGGGAGATCCGCCACGGCCCGGTCCACAATGCCGTCGCGCAGATCCAGTAGGCGCGCGGAATCGCGCGGCTCGGCGGGACGCTGCGCGATCCGCTCGGGTGGCAGTTCGAAATCAAAGTCCGAAGTCTTCATACCCAGAGCCTCGACGGCATTCCTGCGGATTGACACCGGGCGCAGCATCCTGCCATTAGGCTGAACAGAGAATGCCACCCCAAAACCTGTGATCTTTTGATGCCCGGATTGACCACGCGTTTCCTCATTATCACCGTCTTGTTCGTAACCTGTTTGATGGTTTCGAACATCACGGCCGTCAAGCTGATCGACATAAACGGGTATGTTCTCACAGGTGCCATCGTGATCTTCCCGATCAGCTACATCATCGGCGATGTTCTGACTGAAGTTTACGGTTTCGCCAAGGCCCGCCTGGTTGTTTGGGTCGGCTTCGGGGCCAATCTGTTCGCGGTTTTGACATTCGCACTGGTCGGGATTCTGCCGGCCGCCGGTTTCTGGGAGGGTCAGGCGGCCTACGACACGATCCTGGGTGCAACCCCGCGAATCCTCGCTGCTTCCTTCCTGGCCTATCTGGTCGGTGAGTTCGCCAATTCGTATATTCTGGCCCGGCTAAAGGTCATTACTGCGGGGCGCATGCTATGGCTGCGCACCATCGGGTCGACCGTGGTGGGCCAGGGGCTCGATTCCATAGTCTTCGTCTTCGTCGCGTTCTGGGGTGTTCTGCCCACAAATGTGCTGTTGGGCACGATCGCGTTGCAGGCCCTCGCAAAGATCGCTTACGAGGTCCTGGCCACACCCATCACCTATGCGGTGATCGGCTGGCTGAAACGGTCCGAGGGCATCGATCACTACGACCGCAAGACCCGGTTTAACCCATTCGCCATCACCCGCCTGCAAGACTGATGCGCCGCGCGGCGGTATTCCTGGCCTGCTTCGCCGGGCTCACCAGCATCGGTAGCGGTCACAGTGCCGCCAACCCCGACACCTATAGCGTCCAGTGGGAAAATGACCGGATCGCCAACACCGACCGCCATTACACGAACGGTTTCCGCCTTTCCTGGGTATCCGGTGCACGTGACAATGATCCCAAATGGGTCAAGGACGTTCTCGAGACGATCTACCCCTTCGCCAACCTGCGCCAGGGCCGGGTCGGTGCCGCGTTCGGTCAGAGCATCTTCACGCCGGAGAACACCGCCACCTCGGCCCTCGTCACCGACGACCGGCCCTATGCCGGCTGGTTGTACGGCGCCATCTCGGTGCATGCGGAGACCAATGGCAATCCGGTATCCGCCACCGATACGCTCGACACGGTCGAACTCAATCTCGGCATCGTCGGGCCCTGGGCCCTGGGCCGCCAGGTGCAAAACGGCGTGCACGACCTGATCAACGTCGGCCGCTCGAACGGCTGGGGCCATCAACTCGACAACGAACCTGGCGTCATGCTGATCGGCGAGCGCCGCTGGCGCCCCGCCCCGTGGAAACTGTTCGGGCTGGAAGCCGGCGCGATCCCCCATATTGGAGGCAGCGTCGGTAACGTCATGACCTTCGCCAGCGCAGGGGCCATTCTCCGCATCGGGCAGAATCTCGACGTCGATTACGGCCCGCCCCTCATCCGCCCGTCCCTCAGCGGTCTCGCGGCCGTGGAAAAGCGCTCGGGCCTTGCCTGGTACGCGTTCGCTGGTGTCCAGGCGCGGGGGGTCGCCCACGACATCTTCCTCGACGGGAACACTTTCTCCAGTAGCCACAGCGTCGAGAAAAGACACCTGGTGGGCGATGCACAGTTTGGGCTCGCCTTTGTCTATGAAGGCGTGCGGCTCGCCATAACCCAGATCTTCCGGACCCGCGAGTTCAAAAGGCAGCGCCAGGCCGATCGGTTCGGTGCGATCAGCCTGTCGGCGAATTTCTAGGCACGATCGTCACAGCCAAGCCGGTCTTTTCAGCCCATCTGCGCATGCTAAGCTTCGTGTCCTTGCACGATCCGGTTCACGGCAAAAATCATGGGGGAGGAATTATGACGGCGCTCAACCTCAGCATCGACGGCATCGCCGAAGGTCAACGGATACCCGAAGAGTTTGCGTTCGGCGTTCGCACCGACAGCGAGCCCTTTACATTCGGTGCGAATATCAGCCCGGCCATCAGCTGGAGCGGCGGCCCAGACGACACCAAATCCTATGCCATCATCATGCTCGACCGCAGCGTCCCGACCGTGTTCGATGACGCCAACCAGGAAGGCCGGGTCATCCCTGCCGATCTGGCGCGGATGGACTTCATGCATTGGGTTTTGGTCGATATAGCGGCGACGACAACCAGCCTGCCGAAGGGTGCAGAGTCCGACGCGGTCGTGCCCAAAGGAAAGGCGACCGGGCCTGCGACGCATGGCGTGCGCGGTGCCAACGATTTCGGCATGTTCATGGCCTCGAACCCGGATATGGCGGGTGATTATGGCGGTTATGACGGACCCGCGCCGCCGTGGAACGACGAGATCATGCACGAGTATGTATTCACCGTTTATGCGCTCGACGTCGAGACGCTCGGCATGAGCGGTGTGTTCAGCGGTGCCGACGCGCTGGCTGCGATGGAAGGTCATGTGCTAGCGAGCGGCCAAGTGGTGGGTGAATACACCCTAAACCCCGATCTCACGTAATTTCTGGCTGATAGTGCCAAGTTCAGCGGCGGATCTGCGGGTCCGCCGCATTTTTTTGAGACCATGTGACCGGCATCACTTCAGATCACGGTGGGCATATGTATCTGTTGGGCAACAACGCATCCAACGGAGAGTACGATGTCCGATCACGCGAAAAACGACGACCGAAAGACGTTCGACCACAACTTCGTTTACGGCACCGTTGAAGGTGACGAGATCGACGGCACCTTCGAGCACGAGATCATCTTCGGCTACAACGGTGACGACGAGGTTCGCGCCGGCGGCGGTGACGACTATGTCTGGGGCGGCAGCGGTAATGATCGCCTTTATGGCGAAGACGGAAACGACCACATCTTCGGGGGTCGGGACGATGACAGACTCTTCGGTGGCGACGGCGATGACTGGCTCGACGGCGGCCCCGGGGATGACTGGCTGTACGGAGATCAGGCCGGTGACGTCGGCAACGACACACTCCTCGGCGGCCTTGGTGACGACGAGTTGCACGGCGGTGACGGAAACGATCACCTCGAGGGCGGTCAGGGCAACGACGAACTTCATGGTGAGAACGGAGACGACTGGCTCCATGGCGGCCAGGGCGATGATCGGCTGCACGGCGGCAACGGCAACGACACGCTGTGGGGTCTCGACGGAGATGACCGACTGCTAGGCAGCGATGGTGATGATGAATTGCATGGCGGCGACGGCGATGACCAACTCAACGGCGGAAACGATAATGACTGGCTCTTCGGAAACGCTGGCGACGATTCACTCTATGGCGAGAACGGCGACGACCAGCTGTTCGGGTGGACCGGGACCGACCTACTCGAAGGCGGAAACGGGAACGACGAACTCCATGGCGGCGAAGACGGCGACACCCTGCGCGGCGAAGCTGGCAATGACGGGTTATGGGGAGACGTCGGCGATGATGATCTTGCGGGTGGCGCGGGCATCGATGTTCTGGAAGGCGGTGAAGGCAACGACACGCTCGATGGAGGCGAGGACCAGGATTTCCTTTTTGGAGAAGAAGGCACGGATACGCTCAACGGCGGCAACGGCGACAACGCGGAGGATCATCTCTGGGGCGGTGAAGGCGACGACCTGTTCCTGTTCTCCGTCAACGGCGGCGACGACTGGGTCGAGGATTTCACGTCCGGCGAAGACTCGCTTGATGTCTCGGCTTTGGGCTTCGTGGATTTCGCTGATTTGCTGTCAGGCACGAGTGATGTCAGCGGCAACGCCACCATCGACTATGGCAACAACGACGCGATTACGCTGGTCGGCGTCGCAACAGCCGACCTGACGGCGGATGACTTCCTCTTCTGAGATCTAGCCCGCAGCGTCAAAATGGTGCACGAGCTTGGTCTTGTAATCCGTGCGCGGCAGGCTCCCGAACGGCACGACCTCGACCCTGGTCGTGACCACGAGTTTCGCGCGGATGGCCTTTTCGATGGCTTCACCGAGGCCGGCGCCAGGGCTGCTGCCCTCCGCCGCCTCGACGTGAACCGGCAGCGGCGGCAATTGCTGTACGCCCTGCCGGCTCGGGCGCACCAGCATGATCCCGCTGACATCCGGGCGAAACTGGTTCACCACCTCCCGGATCGCACTGGGGAAGATGTTGACCCCGCGCACGATGAGCATGTCGTCGGTCCGCCCGATGCAACGAATGCGCGGCCCCGTGCGGCCGCTCGCGACCGGCCCCATGCTGACCGTGACATGGTCGCGCGAGCGAAAACGCAGCAGGGGCGCGGCTTCCTGCTGCAAATGGGTATAGACCGGCTCGCCCTGGACCCCGTCCTCGAACGGCAAGGTTTCCCCGGTCTCGGGATCAATCAGCTCCATGTGGATGTAGTCCCGGGCGAGGAAGTTCATGCCCGCCTGTTCCGGCCCCTCCCCGAACATGGAAATCGACATTTCACCGAGCCCCATCACCTCATGCACCTTGGCGTTGAACGCCGCCTCGATCTGCGCCCGAACTTCCGGTTCACCCCCGCCTGGCTCACCGCCGGCCACGAGCGTCTCCAGTCCGCACGCCGCCGGATCAATGCCGCGTGCACGCGCGGCTTCGGCGATATACAGGAAATAAGATGGCGTCCCGGGCATCGCCTGCACCTGAAAACGCTCCAGCGCCGTCAGGAGACGATCGGTGTTGCCGCTGCCCACCGGCACCATGCGCACGCCCAGCGCGATCATGGATTCGTGCACCGCACCCGCCACGAAGGGGCCGGAATTATAGGTGGTGACGACCCGGTGATGGGGACGGATACCGGCGGCGAAATAGCTGCGGTTCGATGTCTGGACCCAGCGCTTGAGGTCACCCTGGGTAACGGGAATATAAAGCGGCGTACCCGACGTCCCGCTGGTTGAATAAATCCGCACCACATCGTCGAGCGGAGCCGCAAGCTGCTTACCCAGCGGCAGGTGCCCGGCCTGGCTGGCACGCAGTTCATCTTTGACCGTGAACGGCAGGTGCCGCAGATCATCCAGCCCGCCGACGGATTCGGGCGTCTTGAAACCGGCCGCCTTGAACTTCTCGCGATAAAACTCGGACCGCGCGAACAGATACTCGATCTGTTTGCGGTAAACCGGCTCGTCCTTCTGTTTCTGGTCCGCGAGGTCCCGGGTCTCGGCCTCGGGATCAAAGAGATCGGCGGCCGACATATATTCTAGTCCCCGTCATAGGTGATGGCTTCTTCCCCGTGGTGGGCCAGCAGGAAACCGATCGGACGTTCCATTTCCTCGTTTAAATGACCGATCAGGCCCACCGTGCGGGCGAGAATGGGAATCCCCCGGATCGCCGCCTTGGGAAAATCCAGGTCGAGAAGCACTGCCGCCATCGGCCCTTGCAAATTCATCGGCAGCGGCTTGCCCCAGACCTCGGCAACAGCATCCGGGAAGGCCCGCAGCGCGCCAACATGGCGTGCAGACACGCCGCGCTCGTCCGCCAGATCGAGGATGCGTACCGCGCGGGGATCAACCGGGTGGTGGATGGGATGGCCGAACCCGGGAATAAACTTGCCGGCGTCCTTGTATTCACGTGCGATGGCGAGCGCCGCCGCCTCGGGAGACTCTCCGCCCTCGATCCGCGTCGCCGCATCATCGAGCATTTCGCCGCAAACATCCGCACTGCCCAGAATGACGGAGCCGACCCCGAGGAGGCCGGCCGCAACTGCGCCCTGCATGGCCTCCGGTGCTGCCGCCAGGGTCATGCGGGCCGCCTGCACACTCGGCGTCAGGCCATGTTCGGCCAGCGCCACCACCAGGACGTCCATGAAGAACGCCTGATCGGCGCTGGGCTCACGCCCTGTGAGATGAAGAAAGAAAAACTCGGCGATAGAGCTGTGCCCCATAACCTCATTGCATAGATCCTTCCCGCGTACCGTGATCGAGGTGGCATCCGCCGTTTCGATGGCAGTTTTCGCCTCGCCCTTCTTACCAATCAGCATCGTCATCTCCCCTAAGTGCTGCGCGACGATAGGGTCAAACACGCGCCTAAACAATATTTCACATATGAGAAGAATAATTCGTAGTGTGGAACGAGATTGACTCTTGCCAACACCCTTCGTCTAGAATGCATCAGGGCCCGATAAATCGCGGACGACAAGCCGCGAAGGCAGAGGCCAGGGAGATAACGCTATGAAATACGGAATGTTCGCAATGCCGCTCCGTCCGCCCGGGGGGGACGTCACCAAGGAATACCATCAGGATATCGAAACCTTCGTCATGGGCGACAAGCTCGGCTACACCGAAGGCTGGATGGGCGAGCATTACACCATTCCGTGGGAGCCGATCCCGGCCACAGACCTCTTCGCCGCATCCGTATTCGCGCGCACCGAGAACATCCGCATCGGCACCGGCATCGTGCTGTTGCCCATGCACGATCCACGTCAGGTGGCATTGCGTATCGCTTATCTCGACCATCTGTCGAAAGGCCGCCTGAATTTCGGGATCGGTGCCGGTGGCGCCCCGACCGACTTCCAGTTCTGGGATATCGACTACAAGGAAGGCGAGCATCGCGCACGCATGCGTGAATCGATCGACGTGATCAAGCGCTTGTGGACCGAAGACGAGCCGTTCGAACACAATGGCAAATTCTGGCAGTTCAAGGTGCCGGAACCGATGCCGCAAGTGCCGTTGGGCCATCACATTCGGCCCTATCAGGACCCGCATCCGCCGATCGCTGTATCGGGATTGCACAAGGCGTCGGAATCGCTGTTCACGGCGGGGGCCAACGGCTGGATACCGATGAGCATCAACTACCTGCCGGCGGTCAACCTCAACACCCACTGGGATGCCGTGTGCGAGGGTGCGAAATCCACCGGCCGTCCCGCGCCGCGTCGCAGCGAGTGGCGGATTGCACGTGAGGTGTTTGTCGGCAAGACGGACCAGGAAGCGCGCGACCATGTGCTGAACGGCCCGATCGGACGTGCGTATACCGACTACATGTACAACGTGCTGAAGTCGCTGGGCGCGACCGATCTCTACAAGGGAGATCCGGACATGCCCGACGAAGCGCTGACGGCGGAGTATGTTTGCGACAATATCTGGGTTGTCGGCAGCCCCGACACGGTCGCGGAAAAGCTGAGCAAGCTCTATGACGACGTGGGCGGTTTCGGCACCGTGCTGCAGATCCAATACACCTACGAACCGCACCAGATTTGGTACGACAACATGGACCTGTTCGCCAACAAGGTGATGCCGAGCCTCGCGCACCTCGTGCCCGAAGACGAACCGGCCGCCGCAGCGCAGTAACAGGGCACCAAAATGTTCGGCCCACCCCGCATCACGCGCGTGATGCGGGGCTCGCCAACATAAGCATCACGGAGACCTAAATGTCCGTTGCCTCTGAATCGAAATTCCAAGTATCCCCCGATATCGCGGCATGCATTGCTGAAGAGCGCATTCCGATCATCGATGTCGGCGACTTTCTGTCGGGCGACGCCGATGCGCTGGAGCAGTTCGCGACCGACTTGCGGGCGATCCAGGAAAGCCTCGGCTTCTACTGCATCGTCAATCATGGCATCGATCAGGGGCTGATCGATCGCAGTTTCGACCAGATTGCGGAACTGTTTGCGCTGCCCGATGAGACCAAGTTGAAATACCGGGTAGACTTCCACCATCAAGGCTTCATCCCCAACAAATCGCTGATCCTGCGCTGGTCGAAGATTGCGAAGAATGAGAAGAAGGACCTGAACGAGGCTTGGGCGTTCATGCGTGAGCGAACCGCCGATGATCCCAAGGTCAAAGACAATATCCGTCACCGAAACCTCAACCAGTGGCCGGAAGAGCTGCCGGAATTTCGCAAAACGCTTGTCGAGTATCAGGAAACCATGGCCGTATTGGCGACGCGGATGCTACCCGCTTATGCCCGGGCGCTCGAAATGCCGGCGGACTATTTCGACGAGAAGTTTTCGCACCCCGAATATTACAACCGTTGTGCCTGGTATCCGCCCGTCGATGCCGAGGAGGGACAATTCTCACTGTCGCCCCATTCCGACCACAGCTCCATGACCTATCTGCCACTCATGGATGTGGCGGGACTTGAGGTCATGGCACCGTCGGGGAAATGGATGCAGATCGAGCCCCTGCGCGGTGCGATCGTCGTGAACACCGGTGAGTTCTTCAACCGCTGGACCAACGGACGTTTCATCGCCACGCCGCACCGCGTCGTACCGCCGCTGAAGGACCGCTACGCGCTGACATTCTTCTACAACTGCAACGACGAAACCGTGGCCGACCCGATCCCGACCTGCATCAATCCCGGAGATAAGCCGGTCTATGTACCCATGTCGTTCCACGACTTCTTCATCACCTATATGGATGGCAACTACATCTACCGCACGGCGGAGATGGACGGGGACTAGTGGTCCTGGCCACCCACCCCCAGTATGTCCCGTGACGAAAGCAGTCGTATGAGCGCTGAGCATATCCTGACCGAAACGCGTGATCGCGTGCTGTATGTGACCATCAACCGGGTGGAGAAACACAACGCGCTCGCGATTTCGATTATCGACGAAATCGGCGAGACCTTCCGCGCGGCGGCAAAGGACGAGACACTTGTGGCGGGCGTGCTGCGTGGAGCGGGCGAAAAGACCTTCGCCGCCGGCGGCGACTTGCGTGAACTGGCCGGGCTGCGCACCCAGACGGAAGCCGAAAAAATGGCAATCGATGCCAAGGCAGCATTTAACGCCATCCGGGATTTCCCCGTCCCGGTTATCGCAGGGCTCAACGGCAACGCCTTCGGCGGCGGGGCCGAGCTCGCCGTATCGTGTGACTTCCGCGTCGCGGCGGCCCACGCCAAAATCGGCTTCGTCCAAGGTCGGCTAGCCCTGGCCACGGCATGGGGCGGCGGCCCGGACCTGCTCGACCTGGTCGGCCGCGCGCGGGGCCTGCGGCTGATGAGCACCGGCGAAATGCTCGACCCGGCAACAGCACTGGAAATTGGCCTGTATGACGCGGTGGGTCAGGCCGCCGAGCCCTTCGACGAAACAATCGAGGGCTTCCTCGCACCGATCCGCAAGCAGAAGCCGCAATCCATGCGTGCGTTCAAGGCCGTCAGCGATTCACACCGGCGCGGAGATGCTCGCACCGCGATGCAAGAGATAGAGACCTGCATGTTCGTGAAGACCTGGGTCCATGACGATCACTGGGAGGCGGCCGAAAAGGTGCTTCCCACGAAGAAGGGCTGACCCGATGACCGACAATTCCGCCCCCCGGAAAGACGACGCCGAGGCCGCGCGTCGCGAGCCACCAACCAAACCCTCCACCGCAACTCCCTCGGGCATCGAGGTGCCGCCGGTGGTGACGCCGGATATGGTGGCAGACCGCGAACCGGAGATGCCGGGCGAATATCCGTTCACCCGCGGCATCTTCCCCGATGGTTTTCGCGGCCGATTGTGGACCATTCGCCAGTATTCGGGTTTCGGCACGGCCGAGGAATCGAATGAGCGCTACAGGTTTCTGCTCGATCAGGGACAAACCGGCCTGTCGGTCGCGCTCGACTTGCCCACCCAGTGCGGCTACGACCCGGTCGATCCGATTGCGAAATCCGAAGTCGGCAAGGTCGGTGTCTCCCTGTCGAGCCTGGCCGAGGCCGAAATATTGTTCGACGGCATCGATCTGGGCGGAATCTCCACCTCCTTCACGATCAACGGCACCGCGTCGATCATCTACGCCATGTATTGCGCCGTCGCCGACAAAAAGGGCGTACCGCGCGAGAAGCTGACCGGCACGATCCAGAACGACATCCTCAAGGAGTATGTCGCGCGCGGCACCTGGATTTTCCCGGTGCGCCCATCGATGCGCCTGATCGCCGATACGATCCTGTTCTCCTATGACCAGACACCCCGATTCAACGCGATCAGCATCGCCGGCGCCCATGTGCGCGACGCGGGCTGCACGGCGGTCGAGGAGATGGGCTACACGCTAGCCAACGGGCTCGCCTATATCGACGAACTGATCCGCCGGGGCGGCGATGTGGAGAAATTCGCACGCCGGCTCAGTTTCTTCTTCTATGTGCACATGGATTTCTTCGAGGAAGTCTGCAAATTCCGCGCGGGTCGGCGGCTCTGGGCAAAACTCCTCACCGAACGCTACGGCGTGAAGGATCCCAAGGCCCTTATGTTTCGTTTCGGCGTTGTCTGCGGCGGCTCGTCCCTGGTCGGCGCCCAGCCTTACAACAACGTCGTCCGCGTCGGCATCGAGAACATGGCGGCCGTGATGGGCGGCGCCCAATCCATCTTCACCGCCGCATTCGACGAGGCCTACCAGATTCCGACCGAGCATTCTGCGGAGATCGCCGTCCGCACCCAGCAAATCGTCGCCCATGAATCCGGCATCGCACGAACCGTCGACCCATTGGGTGGCAGCCACTATGTCGAGTGGCTGACCGACCGGATGGAGGACGAAGTCATGAAGGTAATCGACGAGATCGAGGCATATGGTGGCGTGACCAAGGCGGTGGAAGACGGCTGGCTGCAGATGAAAATCGCCCAGCGCGCATCCGAGCGAAAACATAAGATCGACAGCGGTGAAACAGTCGTTGTCGGCCAGAACCACTTCCGTCGCGACGACCAGAATGACGGTGTCGCCGAATTATTCAAACTCGACCCGCAAGCATCAGCCCGCGTCATCGGCAAGTTCGAAAAAGTCCGTGACAGCCGTGACAACGACGCGGTCACGGCATCCCTGTCTGCCCTGGAGGCAGCTGCCGCCAAGGACGATGAGAACCTCATGCCCTATCTGATCGATTGCTGTCATGCCTATGCAACTGTCGGTGAGATGGTGGCGACACTGAAGTCGCAATGGGGCGAATTCGAAGAACCAGTGAGGCTTTAGGATCGCACCATGAGCCTGAACGGAAAACGTATCCTGATCGCGAAACCGGGCCTCGACGGGCACGATGTCGGCGCAAAAATCATCGCCCTGGCGCTGCGCGACGCAGGCGCCGACGTGATCTATACCGGCCTCCGGCGCACGCCCGACTATATCGCGCGGGTCGCGGTCGACGAGGATGTCGACGCGGTCGGACTGTCGATCCTGTCGGGCAGCCACAAGGAGCTGGTCGAGGAGACGGTGCGTTGTCTCAACGAGTTGGATGCTGGTGATATCCGCCTGTTCGTCGGCGGCACCATTCCGGCGGAGGACCATGACGAACTGCGCGATGCGGGCGCCCGCGGCATTTTCACGGCAGAAATGACGATCAATGATGTGGTGGCCGCGCTCGACGCGGAACTGAGCGCGTGAGTGGAGGCCCCCTTTCCGGCGTTCGGATCATTGAGGTCGCGCATGTTCTCGCCGGCCCGTTCTGCAGCATGATTCTGGGCGACCTGGGCGCCGACGTGATCAAGGTCGAGCCCCCGGGCGGCGACATGGCCCGCAACATCACCAAGCAGTTCACGGGGCCCTACAACGACTATTTCGCGAGCCTCAACCGCAACAAGCGCTCCATCGTCCTCGACCTGAATACGCCGGCCGGTCAGGCCCAACTCGGCGCGCTCGCGGCCGATGCCCAAGGCCTGGTTACCAACCTGCGACCCGCCACCATTCGGCGTTTCGGCCTGACCTATGACGACCTGAAGCCCCACAATCCAAATCTGGTTTGCCTGGCGTTGACGGGGTTTGGGCTCGACGGACCCTATGCCGACAAGCCTGCTTACGACTACATCGTCCAGGCGCTCGCCGGTGTCATGACCCTGACCGGTGACCCGGGCACCGCGCCGACCAAGGCCGGTTACTCCGCCGTCGACAATTCAACCGGCATGATGGGTGCCATCGGCCTGCTGGCGAAGATCATCGAGGGCAAGGGTGGCCAGGTCGATGTCTCCCTGTTCGACACCATGCTGGCCCAGCTCAACTATCTGGCCTCGGGCTACCTCAACCACGGCATCGTCCCGCAACGAACATCGCAAAGTGCGCACCCGTACATGGTCCCGGCCCAGGTCTTCGAGACCAGCGACGGATACCTGATGTTGTTCATCTCGACCGACAAGTTCTGGAAGAAATTCTGCGAGGTCGTCGGCTGGACCGAACAGGCACGTGACCCGAACCTCGCAACCATGAATGCGCGGACGGAAAACCGCGACGCCGTGATCGGCGCCGTCGGCGAACTCATGAAGTCACAAACCACCGCATACTGGGTCGAGACACTCGGCAACGAGGGCCTCGTGGTCTCGGGCGTCGAAACCCTCGACCAGGCACTCGATGGGGACATGGCCGCATCGCGTGAGATGATAGCGGTAATTCCCACACCCGACGGTGCGCTCCGCGTGGTCGGTAATCCGATCAAGATGACCGATCATCCGCCCCGGTATGGCCTGCCGCCGCTGCTGGGCGAACATACTGACGAAATCCTGGGCACCTCGCCCGCCGCCGCAGCCAAATGAGCGGCACGTCACGCAATCCGCGGCGAAACCTCAGCCGCGCGCTGTCGCGCATCGCCAACGCCGATGTCTACGAGACCCTGGCACAGCAGAGCGGACCATCCGCAGAAAACCTGCCGCGGATCGGCATCACGGGCGCACCGGGCGCGGGCAAAAGCTCCCTCATCGCCAGGCTCGCCAAGCTCCGCAAACGCAACGACCGAAAGATCGCGGTGCTGGCGGTCGACCCGTCGAGCCCGGTCTCCCAGGGTTCCATCCTCGGCGACCGGATTCGCATGGACGCCATCGCCGACGACCCGGACATCTTCATCCGCTCGATCCCCTCGCGCCGCGCCCATGACGGCCTGGCGGACAACACCGCCGATCTGCTCAACGCCATGGAAGGGCACGGGTTCGGCGAAATCATTCTTGAGACAGTGGGCGTCGGACAGGCCGAGTACACCATCCGCACATTGGTCGACACGGTGGTGCTCATCCTGGTGCCCCATTCCGGCGATGCCATCCAGGCGATGAAGGCCGGCATTCTCGAAATGGCCGATATCTATGTTGTAAACAAGGCCGACCTGCCCGGCGCCGACCTGATGGCCACCGAAATCGAGCAAGTGGCCGACCATCAAAGCGCCGACGGCTGGACCCCACCCGTCATCATGACGTCCCGCAACGATCCCGAGGGCTTTGCCGCGCTCGATGACGCCATCAATGCCCATATGGCCTGGCAGGTGAACCACGGCGATCCGGCCGCAGCGCGGCGCGCCCGCGCGCGCTACCAGGCCCAGGCGCTCATTTCCCGGCGCATCGACGAAGTGCTCGAGGCGGCCGGCGAAGATATCCTCGACCAGAATCCCGGCGAGCTGTTCGACGCGATCGTCGCCCGGCTCGGCCGCACAAACGAGGCATGACACAAATGTTCGCACCACCCCCTGTCATCGAAACCCGGGTCTTCGCCGATGTGAATGCGACCCACGGCATCAATGACCGGGAGTCCGAATGGGCGAAGCTCCTGTTCGGCCGCCCCAACACGCCGAGTTTCCTCGAGGGACCCTCGTTTGATCGCGCCGGCAATCTCTGGCTCGTCGATGTCGCCTGGGGCCGTCTGTTCCGTATATCGCCGGCCGGCGATATCGAGCTTGCCTGTACCTATGACGGCGAGCCCAATGGCTTGGCCTTCCACAAGGACGGACACGGCATCATCGCCGACCATTATCACGGGCTGATGCGCCTCGATCCCGAGGCCGGCACGGTGGAACCTCACATGGTGCGCAACACCAATGAGCGGTTTCGCGGCACCAACGACCTGACCTTCGCCTCGAACGGCGACCTCTACTTCACCGACCAGGGCACGTCCGACCTGATTGATCGGTCGGGCCGGGTGTTTTGCCTGCATGCGGATGGCACCCTCGAACTCGTCTGCGCGGACCTGCCGAGCCCGAACGGGCTGGTCCTGAGTGGCGACGAGAAAATTCTGTATGTGGGCCTGACCCGCGACAACGCGGTCTGGCGCATGCGCCTGGCCGAACGCGGCCGCGCGGATCAGGTGGGGCGTTTCGCGCGCATGTCGGGCGGCACCGGCCCGGACGGCATGGCCGCGGACGCCGACGACAACCTTCTCGTCTGCCATGTCGGGTTCGGCGCGATCTGGGTGTTCGCAGCCAACGGAGAGCCGATCTACCGGATCAACTCCTGCGCCGGGCCGTTGATGACCAACTGTGCATTCGGGGGGCCCGACGGCAAGACCCTCTACATCACGGAATCGGCTACCGGTCAGGTGCTCACGGCCGAGATGCCGACGGCGGGCCGCATTCTATTTTCACACATGTAGACGGGCGGGTTACAAACCCGCCCCTACTGACCACACGCGCGGACCGGATGTAGGGGCAGGTTTCAAACCTGCCCGCGCCTACTCCGCCGCCTTCGTGATTTCACCCTCGAGGATCTCGTAGACCACCGCACACTCATCCTCGAGGCGTCCGGCCTTTTCGATCTTCTTGTAATAGTCGTTGCAGATCCGCAGCAGCGGCGCCGACAGGCCCAGCGCGTCGGCCTGCTCCTCGACGATATCGAGGTCCTTCCACAACAGCTTGCTCGGGCCCGCGCAGGGCTGCCAGGCCCGGTCCTTGATGATGCCCGCGCGCATGCCGAAAACGGTCGACCCGGCGGCACTCGGACCCACGATATCGATCATCAACTCGGGGTCGAGGCCCATCTCCGCACCGAACAACATGCCTTCTGCCAGGGCCACCGTGTTCGCCCCGACCATAAAGTTGATCATCAGCTTGAGCTTGATGCCGGTGCCGTATTCGCCGACATAGAACGTCTTCGGGCAGACCTTCTCAAGCATCGGCTTCACGGATTCACAAAGCGTCTCGTCGCCGCTCATCATGATGACGCCCTTGCCCGCCCGAATGATCGGCTGGGTGCCGCTCAGGGGGCAATCGATGATCTGTGCGGGTGTATCGCCGACCTGGTCGCGGACACGCTCCTTCTCGCCCACCGGGAAGGTGTTCATCTCGATGATCGTCAGGCCTTCATGGGCACCGGCCAGCAGGCCGTCAGGACCCTCCAGCGCCGTGCGGGACGCCTGGGTGCTCGGCAGCGCCGAAATCACCACATCGGCCCATTCAGCAAGCTCACGCGCCGTCTCGAATAATTTGCCGCCGGTGTCCGGGAAGCTCTCGGTGCTCGGGCGACGAACCGCAGCGCATTCGTAACCCTCCGGCATCAGGATCTCGGCCGTAATACCGCCAATCAGCCCAAGACCCAGAATTCCTACCTTTTCAACCATGATGTCCTCCCTCTAGAAGCAATCTCATATGTCCCGACCTCAGGGGCCGGCGCCCAATACCGCCTCGCGGAACCGGGAGCGCAAGTAGGCCCCGTCCCGCGCCGGTAGGACGCGCGGATGCTCACCCGCCTCGATCTTGATGTTGGCAAACAACGTCCCCTCGCAGCGCTGCATGCGTGTCGCGAGCGTGCCCAGCGCGTTCATGTCCCGGATATCCTCGAGCGCCTCGATCCCGCAACCCCGTGCCACATCCACCAGGCTGACCCCGCGCGCCGTCGCCGTCGGCTGGGCTCCGGTTTCGCCATAGACCTCGTTGTCGAGCACGATCACCGACAGGTTGGCGGGTTGAGCGGCGGCGATCGTCGCCAGGCTGCCGAGACCCATCAGCATGTCCCCATCACCGGTGATGGCGGCGACCGGCCGGTCCGGTTGTGCCTGCGCCAGCCCGAGCGCCAGGGCGGCGGTGCCTCCCATGGCACCCCAGAGATAGAAATTACGCGGATCGTCGCCCGCGGCCGCGCAGTCATAGGTCGCCGAGCCGAGCCCGGAGACCACAAGCAGCTCGCCGCGATCCTGCAGCAGTCGCGCGACGGCCTCGCGGCGGTCCAGGCGCGGTTGGGGTCCGGTCATGTCAGCCCTCCTCCGTGAAGGCCTTGCGGCCGATCAGACGCTGGGAAAGCAGCACCGCCGAGGCGAGCATCCCGTCAAAGGATTGCCGGATCGCGGCATCGAGTGTCGGCGCGGCGTCATCGGGGTCGTCGACCCGATGCGCCTGCACGCCCATCCGCGTGAGTATGTCGGGTGTCGCCTGCCCCATCTGGGCCTGCCACGGGTTGAACTCGCCCCATTCGCCGCGCATCGTGATGAGCGTCACCAGCGGCAGCCGACAATTCTCGATCAGGGTGAACATGTTCACGCAATTGCCCACGCCGCTCGATTGCATCAGCAGGATCCCGCGATCACCGCCTAGCCAGGCACCAGCCAGCAACGCCACACCGTCCTCTTCCGTGGTCAGGACCGTCGCGGTCATGTCCGGGTTGTCTTCGCACCGCTCGATCAGCCGCGCATGCCCCGCATCCGGCACATAGGCGACCTGGCGAATATTCTGCTGCACCAGCACGTCGTAGAGCGCGTCGGCCCAATCCGGCGTCGCGGCATCGGGCCTTATAACCGTGTCGCTCATATGCTCCCCCCGAGAGCCTCAAGCCGGTCCTTCGCGGCCAGCAGCTGTGCTGCAAGCTTGGTCTCGCCGGCCTCCATTCGCACGAGGGGGCCCGCAATCGCGATCCCCATGATCTCGCCATACACGTCCGCCGTGGTCGCCAGCCCCATCACATCGACGACATTCTCGCCACGGGTCACAAAATATCCCTTGGCGATGCCGTCGGCGAGATCGGCCACCAGGCTCGCGCGCTCGGTGATCGTATTCGGGGTCTGCAGGTCGAGCGACAGGCGCGCCACCAGGGCCGCGCGCTCCCCGTCATTCAGGCGACCGAGAAACGCCTTTCCGATCGCGCTCGAATGCATGGGTTTGATGTCCCCCGCGCCGGCAGAATAACGCAACGTCTGACCTCCCTCGATCACATCGAGATAGAGGATCGTCTCGCCCTGGCGGCGGCCCAGCAGGATTGTCTCGTTGGTCTCGTCACGCAGCACCTCCAGCACCGGGACAATGCTTTCGAGAACCGGATCATGGGCGGCAATGGTGTTGGCGATTTCCAGCAGGCGTTTGGTCGGATAGATCGCCCGGTTTCGTTCGGAGGTGTAGAGATATCCCTTGGCGCTGAGCGTCCGGACCAGCCCGTGGCAGCTGCTGATCGGCGCCGACAGGGCCTCGGCAATCTGGGTCAGGGTCATGGGACCCTTGCGACGCGAGAACGCCTCAAACAGGTTTACGGTACGTACCGCTGTCTTCACACCATCATTCATATTCATGAAATTGAGTTTGACCGTGTGAAACACAGGGGTCAAGCGCCGCCCACTCTGCTTTTCCGAAGTCCGGCAATGGCGTAAAATCGAAGCAACCGAACAACAAATCGCGGTGCGCCTGCATGTCCCCCAACTCCATTGACCGGATCATCGTCGCCGGCGGCGGCCCGACCGGGTTGATCGCCGCGCTGTCGCTCGCCAACCAGGATATCCCCGTCCTTCTGCTGGAACAGCAGGACGCGCCGCAGGATCATCGCCGCGCGACGACCTTCCACCCGCCGACCCTCGAATATCTCGACGCGCTCGGCATGGTCGATGCGGTACTCGATGACGGGCGGATAACGCCGGTCTGGCAGTTCCGCGACCGGCACACGGGCGTCGTCGCCGAGTTCGACCTGTCGGCGCTCAAGGACGAGACGAAGTATCCCTATCGCGTACAGTGCGAGCAGATGGAACTGAACCGGGCGCTCTACGCGAAGCTCGACAACCATCCCAACGTCGAAATTCGTTTCTCCCATGAGGTACTGGGTGCAGAGCAGGATGGCGACAGCGTGACCGTGCGCGCGAAAACACCCAACGGCGAAGAGAGTTTCGCCGGCCGGTATGTGTTCGGTGCCGACGGGTCCCGATCCAGCATCCGAAAATCCCTCGGCGTCGGCTTCGACGGCTTCACCTATGACGAGAAGGTGGTGCAATACGGCACGACGTTCGACGTCAGCGAGGCGATGCCGGATATCGCCGGGGTGGCCTACATCTCCGATCCCGACGAATGGTGCGTGATCCTGCACCTGCCGGAATACTGGCGGGTGACGTTTTCGTCGCGCGACGGCGAGGCCGATGACGTGGCGGTGCGCGACGATGTGGCCGAGGCCCGGATGGCGGCCTTCTTCGGCAAATCCGGCGCCGTGGTCGAGCTGCATCGGAACATCTGGGCCATTCACCAGCGGGTCGCCGAGGATTTCCGCAAGGGACGCATCATCATCGGTGGCGATGCTTCCCACATCAATTCGCCCATGGGCGGCATGGGCATGAACTCCGGCGTCCACGACGCGGTGAGCTTCGCCGACAAGATGGGGCAGATCTGGCGCGGCGAGGCCGACGAGAGCCTGCTCGACCGCTACACCCGCCAGCGCCGCCATGTGGCGCTGGAGGATGTGCGCCAGCAGACCATCCGCAACACCAAATTTATCGCCGAGAAGGACCCCGGCGAGCGCAAGAACGCCCATGACGCCATGCGCGCGATCGCCGAAGATCCGCAGAAAAGTTATGGTTTCATGATGGGGTCATCGATGATCGCGGGTCTTCGCGCGGCGAACGCACTCGATTAGTATGTCGCCGTACCGGCGGCACGACTTGATCAAGGTCAGATGACGTCCCACGCCGCCGCGCTAGGATTATGTCATGACAAGCACACCGCCCGAGAGCCCGAACACCGGCCGCGACCCCTACGCGCCCGCCGAAATCGCGCACATGGTCGAGAATATCGGGGTCCGGAAGGCGAACCTTCCGCTGTTACCGCTGGTCATACTCGGTATTCTCGCGGGTGCCTTCATCGCGTTCGGCGCCATGTTTTTTACCCTTTCGATCACCGGCAGCACGCTGGGCTTCGGGCCAACCCGCCTGATCGGCGGTCTCGTATTCTCGCTCGGACTGATCCTGGTGATCATCGCCGGGGCCGAGTTGTTTACCGGAAACAACCTGATCGTCATGGCCTGGGCGGACCGGAAGGTCACGAGCCTGCAGCTTCTGCGAAACTGGGTGATCGTCTATATCGCCAACTTCATAGGCGCCGGGGCAACCGCGGTGATGATCTTCTGGTCTGGCTCACTCGGCCTCGGTGACGGGGCCGTCGCGGAGACCGCCGTCGCGATTGCGACAGGCAAGGTTTCAATGCCGTGGTTCGAGGCCTTCGTCCGCGCCATTCTGTGCAACGCGCTGGTCTGCCTCGCGGTCTGGTTGTCGATGAGCGCGCATCGGGTCACCGGCAAGATTCTGGCGATTGTTTTCCCGATCACAGCCTTCGTGGCGCTCGGTTTCGAGCATTCGGTCGCGAATATGTACCTCCTGCCGCTGGGGTGGCTGCTCGGTGCCGAGGGGGTCACATTCGGCGCGACGATCGCCAATCTGGTGCCTGTCACCCTCGGCAATATCGTCGGCGGCAGCGTGTTCGTCGCCCTGGTGTACTGGCTGGTTTATCTGCGGCCCGAACACCAGTCAGAATAGGCACGGTCCCGGCGGGCTCTGCCGGCAACCAAGGTTTTCTTAACCTAACCCGGTGATTGTGGTCCCTTGCCCGGCGCGCGAGCGCCGTTTGACGCGGGGACCGCACGTGCTTGACCAAACCACACCAGACATCACCGGTCAGTCCACGACCGGCGAGGGACATGATTTCGACCTGATCGTCATGGGCTCGGGGCCGGCCGGTCAACGCGCCGCCATCCAGGCGGCAAAACTCGGCAAACGCGCGGCCATCATCGAGCGGCGAACCGTCGTCGGCGGGGTATGCATCAACACCGGCACCATCCCGTCCAAGACCTTGCGCGAGGCGGCCATGCACCTGTCGGGCTATCGCGAGCGCAATGTTTACGGCGCGTCTTATGTGGTGAAGCACGACATCGCCATGTCGGATTTGCTGTTCCGCGCCGATCATGTGATCCGCAACGAGATCGACGTCACCCATCACCAACTCCGGCGCAACGGCGTCATTGTAATCGAGGCGACGGCCACCTTCGCCAACGCCAACACGGTCCGCCTCGATTATTTCGACACGCGAGGCGGACGCACAGTGACGGCAGACAGGATCGTCATCGCCGTGGGCACCGAGACCACCAAATCCGCCGACATTCCCTTCGACGGCCAGTCCGTGTTCACCAGTGACGACATCCTCGAACTGGAAGAACTGCCGCGCACCCTGGTGGTGATCGGTGCCGGGGTGATCGGCCTCGAATATGCGACCATCTTCGCCACACTCGGTGTGCGCGTGACCCTGATCGACAAGCGCCCGCGCCTGCTCGACTTCGTCGATGGCGAGATCACCGACGCGCTCGCTTATCTGATGCGCCAGAACCGTGTGACGCTGCGTCTGGGTGAAGGCGTGGAATCGATAGCGGTGGAAGAAGGCAAGCGCGGCCCCCATGTCCGCGTGGTGCTGGAAAGCGGCAAACAGATCGTCGCCTCCAAGGCGCTCTATAGTGTCGGCCGTACCGGTGCGACCGGTGAGCTCAATCTCGACGCAGCCGGCCTTGAGGCCGATGAGCGCGGCCGCCTGACGGTAGACGCGAATTACCGGACCAATGTGCCCAACATCTACGCGGCGGGAGACGTCATCGGCTTCCCGAGCCTCGCCTCGACCTCCATGGAACAGGGCCGCCTCGCCGCCTGCCACGCCTTCGACGCGTCGGTGTCGGGCGTCGCCCAGCTGTTTCCCTACGGCATCTACACGATCCCTGAAATTTCGGTGGTGGGTGCCAATGAAGAAGAACTGACCGCCGCCGGCACCCCCTACGAGGTGGGCAAGGCGTTCTACAAGGAAATTTCCCGGGGTCAGATCATCGGTGATTCCACCGGCATGCTGAAAATCCTGTTCCACGTTGAGACCCGTGAAATCCTTGGGGTCAGCATCCTTGGCGAAGGCGCGTCCGAGCTCATCCATATCGGTCAGGCGGTCATGGCCCACAGCGGCACGCTCGATTATTTCGTGGACACGGTGTTCAACTATCCGACCCTGGCCGAATGCTACAAGACGGCCGCCTTCGACGGCCTCAACCGGCTGGAATAGGAACTACCGTCAAAAGCGGGCGGGTCACAGACCCACCCCTACAGAGGACACCGGGAAACGTTGGTAGGGGCGGGTTTCAAACCCGCCCATTTCACAAACATCGTCATGCGCGGACTTGATCCGCGCATCTCGTGCGCCGGTCGACAAGATATCCGGGTCAAGCCCGGGTATGACAGGTGGAGGCTAAATCACCCGATCCCGAGCACCGGCTCCGTGCGCTCAAGGATCAGCGGCACAATAATATCTTCCTCGTCATCCAGGTGACGGCCCAACCCGGCACCCAGCGCCACAATCCCGTCACGCGCGGCTGGCGCTGCCGACGCGATATCGGCGGGTGTTTCTCGGATCGCGGCATCCAGCGCCACGATCGTCCCGTGGGCCGCGTGCAATAAGTCATGCACCACCCGATGATCGCCCTCTAGCAGTTCGATCCCGCGGCGCATCTTCTCGTCGGCCTGCGCCAGGGCGGGGAAGTAGTGATATTCCTCGACCTTGTGATGGGTGTCGATCTCGCCGAGATAGAAATTCACCCGGGGCACGAACCATTCGTGAAACGCCGGGGCCTCGATCTTGCCGTCGGCGAGTTGCTCGCACGCATCGGCCAGTGCGGCCGAATAATCCCGGAACATCTGGTGGCGTTGCAGCCAGAACTGGCACCACTGGCCGTTGTTGGGGTGCCCCTCCCAGACCGCGCGCGGGTAATCCGCGAGCAGGAACGCATAGCCCTCGGGCAGTGCGGTACGGCTGTTGAGCGAGGAGGCATCAGTCATGGATGCGGGGAATACACGAAGGCCCGCACCGAGGCAAAGACGGGACACTATAAATTACGTCATGCCCGCACTTGATGCGGGCATCCACGTCTCTCAATCAGTACAATGGGCAACAGGTAGATGGCCGGAACAAATCCGGCCATAACCATATGTGGAACGGAGACAGGCCATGGATTACAGGGTTTTCAACACCGACGAGATCGACCACCAGCAATGCTACCGGCTGCTGATCGGCTCGATCGTGCCGCGCCCCATCGCATGGGTCAGCTCCATCGACGAGGCCGGCGTGCCGAACCTGGCACCCTTCTCCTTCTTCTCCATCGTCTCTCACTACCCGCCGCTGGTCTCGATGGCCGTCAGCGAGAAGACCCACGCCCCGAAGCACACCTCGGCGAACATCCAGGCGACCAAGGGTTTCGTGGTCCACACGGTCACCGACGATTTCGCGGAAAAAATGAACGCCAGTTCGGCCAACTACGAGGCCGATCAGGACGAGTTCGCGGAAATAGGCCTGGAGACCGTGCCGTCGGACCTGGTGGACGCCCCGCGTATCAAGGGTTGCCCCGTGGCCATGGAATGCACCTTCGAGCAGGTCCTGAAGTTCGGCGACGAGTGGGTCACCGACCTGGTCATCGGCCGGGTCCTGCGCTGGCATGTGCGCGAGGACCTGATGCTGGAAGACAAGTACATCAACCCCCACACGCTCCAGCCCGTGGGACGCCTCGGCGGCCCGCGCTACTGCCGGACCCACGATATTTATGAGATGCAGGCGCCGTATATCCAACCCGACGTGGCCCACCCGAACACGCCGGTGACGGGGTAAACGCGTCAACGCCTGACTACACCTCGTCATGCGCGGACTTGATCCGCGCATCTCAGGCACCGGTCAACAAGATGCCAGGGCCAAGGCCCGGGCATGACGACGTTGGTTCACTTAGAAAACATAGATACCCGAAAATGCCTGCTTGAGATCATCTCCGAGAGTAATTCTTCCTGTGTCAGTCGAAATCGTGATCTCCTTGTTGAGCAACACCAAATCGACTGCGCCAAACGCGCCAGCCAAACTACGAACAAAACAGATTGCCTCATCGCTTTTGCTGAGACGGCTGTTCAGAAAAACTACCGTAGACAAAATGCGACCGTGTGAGCTCACGGCATTAAGGAAGAAGCAATCTTGTTCCGGCCCGATCAGTCTCCGTGCCTTTTCCTGATAGCCTTCTGCGCCGAAGAAGAATTGGTTCAGAACAGATCTCACTAACGGATCGTCTGACTCGATAATCGAATCGAACCCCCGACCCCGTAAAACAATCATGTTGGGCGAGAGATTCGCTTCCTTAACTCTCACCCCACTCCACTCCTGCATCCTTACGGCCGCCGCCCTTACGCCAAACTTCTTGTATTCCTCGAAGGCAAAAAAACTGAATGCCTTAGGCGCGAACGCAATGTGCAAATCAGCTGTTCGGAAATAGACAATTTCCGAGTCAGATTGTGCGATCTGATTTGACGCAGGCTGTAATGTCGCCTCCGCACCAACTGAGGCCGACCAGAGGCCCATGACAATCGCGCTGAACACCATCACCACATTCAAGAATATGTTTCGGTTTTTCCGGTCGGGTCGAAGAAACAAGCTTGTACTCATGCTGTCTTCGCTTCCGACAGCCCCAGTTCCACGATCATCGCCTCGCGGATCTCGAATTTCTGGACCTTGCCGGTCACGGTCATCGGGAAGCCGTCCACGAACTTGATGTAGCGCGGGATCTTGTGGTGGGCGATCTGGCCCTTGCAGAAGTCTCTTATTTCGTCGCCGCTGGCGTCCTCGCCTTCCGCAAGTTTCACCCAGGCGCAGAGCTCCTCACCGTATTTCTCGTCGGGTACGCCGACGATCTGCACGTCCGACACCTTCGGGTGGCCGTACAGGAACTCCTCGATCTCGCGGGGGTACAAATTCTCACCGCCGCGGATCACCATGTCCTTCATGCGGCCCACGATGTTGAAGTAGCCGTCTGCGTCCATCGTCGCGAGGTCGCCGGTGTGCATCCAGCCGGCAGCATCGACGCACTCCGCCGTCTTCTCTTCGTCGTTCCAGTAGCCGCGCATCAACGAGTAGCCGCGCGTACACAATTCGCCGGTCTCCCCGGGTGCGGCGATGCGGCCGGCTTCATCGACGATCTTCACCTCCACATGGGGGTGGATGCGACCCACCGTCCCCACGCGGCGGTCCAGCGGGTCGTCCACGGCGGTCTGGGTCGAGACCGGGCTGGTCTCGGTCATGCCGTAGGCGATCGTCACCTGGTCCATATGCATTTCGGCGATGACCCGCTTCATTACCTCCACCGGGCAGGGCGAGCCCGCCATGATGCCGGTGCGCAGGCTCGACAGGTCGAACTCGGCGAATTGCGCGTGCTCAAGCTGGGCGATGAACATGGTCGGCACGCCATACAGCCCCGTGCAGCGCTCTGCCGCCACGGTTTCCAGGGTCGCCAGCGGATCGAACGCATCGGACGGATAGACCATCGCCGCCCCGTGGGTCATGCAGGCGAGGTTGCCGAGCACCATGCCGAAGCAGTGATAGAGCGGCACCGGGATGCAGATCCGGTCCGCCTCGGTCAGCGCCATCGTCCGGCCGATGAAGTAGCCGTTGTTGAGAATGTTGTGATGGGTGAGCGTCGCCCCCTTGGGCGAACCGGTGGTACCCGACGTGAACTGGATGTTGATCGGGTCGTCGAACTGCAAGGTCGGCGCCAGCGCGATGACCTTGCCGTGCCCCACCGCGGTGCCCTTCGCAATGACGTCCGCAAACCCATGCATCCCGGCGATATCCTCGTCGCCGATCTGGATAATCGTCTTGAGATGGGGCAGCTTCGCCGAAGACAATGCGCCAGGGGCACAACCATCGATCTCCGGCGCCAGCTCGCGGAGCATGCCCACATAGTCACTGGTCTTGAAACGCGCGGCGGTGATCAGCGCCCCGCATTCCACCTTGTTGAGGGCAAACTCAAGCTCGGCCAAGCGGTAAGCGGGGTTGATGTTGACCAGGATCAGCCCCGCCTTGGCGGTGGCAAACTGGGTGATGGCCCATTCGGCGTTGTTGGGGGACCAGATGCCGATGCGGCTGCCGGGCTCCAGCCCGAGTTCGATCAGGCCGGCGGCAAAATCGTCGACCCGCGCCTTGAGGTCGGCCCATGACCATTTGATATCCTGATGGCGCACCACCAGCGCGTTCTGGTCGGCCCAGCGCGCGGCGGCGGCATCGAAATGCTGGCCGATCGTGTCGCCGATCAGCGGCACGTCCGAAATGCCGTGGGCATAGCATTGCGTGAGGGCCATGAATTCTCTCCCCGGGATCTCTCTGTGCCGATTCATACCATAGCGGCAAAACAAAACCCCACCCGCGGCAGATCGCGGATGGGGCTCTGGATCACTCGGAAGCTGTCGGTTCGGCTAGAGCGCCTGAACGTCCGCCAGCGTCTTCTCCGGCTCCGGCCGGGAGGTGTAGTTCGGGTCGATGTCGGTCGCGCGGACGATGCCGCTGCTGTCGACAACAATCCGGCCCGGCATCGGCAGCGTCCAGCTGTCGTCGCCGTTCGTACCCGGAATGTCGAGCCCGAAGCCCTGGTAGATCTTCTTGACCTCCGGCGGGATCTCGAACTTGAGACCGAGTTCCGACAGATAGCCGTGACCTGGGTCGGAAAGCATATGGAAATTAAGGCCGTGCTTTTCGGTCATGGCCTTGTTGTGCTCAACGAGCTGAGGGGTGATGGCGACCAGTGTGGCGCCGGCTTCGTCGAGGGAACTTACAATATCGCGCATAGCATACAGCTCTGCATTGCAATACGGTCACCAGTGGCCGCGGAACACCGTCAGGACGACAGCTCCCTTGGACAGCAGGTCGGCGGAGTTGATCATCGCTCCGTCGGCGTTCTCAAGACTGAAGGCTGGCAACGTATCGCCGACCTTGATGGTTCGATCCAGAATGCCGGATTCGCGCAATTCCTGGGTCGCTTTGCCCATGGTCGCGCGGACTTCCTCTGGCATTTTGGCCGCACCCGCAGCGCTAATCGCCGCAAGCTTCTCTCCTAAACTCATGAATACCCCTCTTTCTGATCGTCAATCGACCGACCCGAACCCTACACGCCAATAGGGGGACCGGCCAATGGTCCACCCGTGACCGGGGAATCAATGACTTGTGACGACCGAGGCATAGACCTCCCGACAAACGGGATTATCACGTGATGGCGTATAGACCGAAGGCCACGGCCAGCAGGTTCACGGCGAGCACCGTCAGCAACACTTTCAGGGCGGTCGCAAAGGTACTCGCGGACATGCGGCGCAACACATAGCTGCCGACCAGCGTACCGGCCAGCGCGGCCAGCAGCATCAACACGATAAGTCCCAGCCAGTCGGCGAAGGCGAAGCCCAGGAACCCGAAGGCGACGATCTTGAGCGCATGTTGCGCGCCCATGCACGCCGAATGCGTCCCGATCAACTCCTGGGGTGTGTAACCACGCTGACTGAGAAGCGCCGCCGCGAAGGGTCCGGTCGCGCCGAAAAACATGGTCAGCACGCTCGACACCATCCCGACAACCACGATGACCAGATTGCTCTCACCGAAGAATTTCAACTTCGGACCCCAGACGGTGTAGAGGAAGAACAGGCCCAACGCACCGCGCAGGATATCCGGCGGCAGGGCGACGACGACACTGCCACCCACGGCCACGCCGACAACGCTGCCCATGGCGAACCAGACGAAGGTCATCCAGTCGATATGGGCGCGATGGATGGTGCCCCGGAAGATGTTGGCCCCGAACTGCACGATGCCATGGATGGGGATGATCGCCGCGGCAGGCATCAGACTGGCCATCACCGCCAGCAGGATGATGCCGCCGCCGATGCCCATGGCAGCCGAGAGCATGTTTCCGACGAACGTTGCGGCGATCAGCGCTGCGGCGGCCGTCGCGTCGATGTCGGCAGGCAGAAATTCCAAGGAAACAGACTCCGGGAACGCGGATTTACGGGGTGGGAAGATGGTGGTTGGCGCAGTTTAACGCGAACCCGCCTTCAACTGCATGCCCTGCTAACAAGGCCTACAGGGACTAGCCAGGCAGCATGAGGATGTCAGCCTTTCATGGTCCGCAAAATGGTTCGTGCGGCAACGATAGATATGAAAACCCAAACAACCGCACGCAGGATCATCGCGCCGACAGTGCGCATCTCGTAGGCACCGCCTTGCAGCACATGGGCCGCGAAGGCCAACAAGACCAGAACCGTGGCTGCCAGAATGACGAAGGACAGCCAGACCGCCCAGCGCTGTCTGCGGATCAGCCCGATCCCGGCCACGACATAGGCAAACCCGGCCATAAAGTTAAACCAAAGCACAAAAGGCACCGCATCGCCCATCGCCGCACGGGCCTCGGCAGCGCCGAACAGGGCTCGTCCACCCGAAAGCACAGTCAACGCGCCAAATGCCAGCGCCACGATGGCTGCGATCAACAAGCCGGTTTTTCGATTCGTAGCCATGTCTTGTCCTTCGCTCCTGAGTCAGTTTCGGCGCTTTTCCTGCAACTGAAGGACATATGCGCTGCGAGCACCTGTCAAGACCGGATCGCTCGACGACGCGTCCACACCTCGTCGGAGACGAGCCCGGCAGGCGTATGTCGCGTCGAAGTCGGCAGGGAAAAACGTCGGAGACAGAAATTCCGGGGAAACAGAACTCCAAAACCGCAGAACTGCGGAGAAATTGGTGGGCCCGGCAGGACTCGAACCTGCGACATGACCGTTATGAGCGGTCCGTTCTAACCAGCTGAACTACGGGCCCACATGCGCGTGATGCGGGACTCCTATAGCACAGGCCATCCGTCCTTGAAGAGTGGCGACGACGAGGCCCAACCAGGCCCCGCCGCCGTACCGAAACGCGTCGCCGAATACCCTAGGGACGGCACACGTAGTAACAATTCTGGACGTCGTGGGAGAGCTCGTTCACCTCGACCGACCCGAAGCCCGCCTCGTTGAATATTTCGATCGCCTTTTGGCGGCCCCACATGGCGCCGAGCCCCTCACCGTCCTTCTGGGCGAGCGAAACGGTCATGCAGTGCATGCAGGAGATCGTGTAGAGCAGCGTCCCGATCGGGTGATCGGTATTTTCATGCACATGGCTCGAACCATTGATGTCCTGGGCCATGTAGACCCCGCCCTCGGCCAGCGTCCGGCGGATTCCCCGCACCATGGCTCGAGGGCTTCCCTGATCATGGACCGCATCGAAGGTGGTCACGAAATCGAAGGCTGCCGGCTCGGCGTCCGCGTCGAAAGTGGCGAGATCGCGCATCTCGAACCGGACATTCCCGAGACCGCGTTCTTCGGCCTCCGCCGTCGCCCAGGCCAACGCCTCGGCCGACAGATCAAACCCGGTGAACCGGCTCGCCGGGTAACGCGCCGCCATATCCATCAGTGCGCGTCCGCGCCCGCAACCCAGATCGAGCACGCGGATTCCCGACGCGAGCTTTTCCTGGATGCCGGGGATCAACGGCAGGATATGTTCCTCGAGCGCCGGCAGCACCGACTGGCCGCTATCCTCGGCCATGATCTCGTGGAACCGGCCAAACCGCTCATAAGGAACGCCGCCGCCATGTTCGAAACAATGGACGATGTCGCCCTCCACACTACCCAACTCGGCGATATACTGCGCGAACATGGCCAGGTTGTTCGGGGTCGCGGCCCGGGTCAGACAGGCCCCATGCTCTGACGGCAAACGATAGGTCGTGGTTTGGCCATCGCATTCGACGATGCCGCTCGTGACCATCGCGCCCAGCCATTCACGCACATAGCGCTCATCGAGCCCCGCGCGCGTCGCCAGGGCGTCACTCGACACCCACGCACCGTCCTCCAGCGCATCGAACAATCCCGTGCGGTGCCCGACAGACACCATGAGGCAGGCCGCCCCGCCGTTGAGCATATCGACGAACCGTTCCTCGAACGCCTCTGCGCGTGACGGGGAAAAGATCTCGCCGATGGGGGAGCCCCCATCGACCTCATGAATTTCTGCAACCGACATTGTTCCAACTCCGTTTGGGTGATCAGGTCAGTTTTTTCTATACTAACCAGTTGGTATTTTTAAACGCAAATAGGACTAATGAGTCAACGTGAAAAGTGCCGACATCATACGAAAGGCGTATATTTCATGAGATTTCCGCGCAAATCGCGGACGAACGACCAGAACGCGGGCTTGCCTGTAACAAACCGTATAGTATATATTAGATACAGGTAATTCGAACCGGCAGGAACAGATGCCCCGCGACGGCACGATCACACGCGACAAGATCCTCGACACCGCCGAGGCCCTGATCCTCGACCAGGGCTATTCCGCTACCTCGATCGACAAGCTGATCAATGCGGTCGGCGTGACAAAGGGCGCGTTCTTCTATCATTTCGACAACAAGGCAGCCCTCGCCTACACCCTAGTCGAACGCTTCGCGAAAGCGGACCTGAGCCTGCGCGAAGAGTTTCGTGCCCGGGCCGCCAAGCTCTCGCGTGACCCATTGCAGCAGCTCCTGATTTTCATCGGGCTCTATGAGGAGCTGATGGAGGGCTTCGACGAGCCCTACCCCGGCTGCCTGTTCGCGTCCTACCTCTACGAAGCCAACCTGTTCGACGACCGGACGATGCAGGTCATCGACGATACCTATCGCGACTGGCGTGTCACGCTTGGCGGCATGATCGACACGGTCGCGGAAACCCACGCGCCAAAACTGCCCGTCGACACCGCCGACCTCGCGGACATGTTCACGGGCACCATCGAGGGTGCCTTCATCATGTCGAAGACCCTCAAGGAGCCGAAACTGGTCGCCGCCCAGATCGGACTCTACCGGGATTTCATCGAGCTGCTGTTTTCAGGCGACTGACCCCCGCATCCCCCAAACGAAAAAGGCCGGCGAAACCGCCGGCCTTTCTATTCGTTCTGCATGCAAACGACCTAATGGTCGAGGAAACTGCGCAGCTTGCGTGAGCGCGACGGGTGCTTGAGCTTGCGCAGCGCCTTCGCCTCGATCTGCCGAATACGTTCGCGGGTGACCGAGAATTGCTGGCCGACCTCTTCGAGCGTGTGATCCGTATTCATGCCGATGCCGAAGCGCATGCGCAGCACGCGTTCCTCACGCGGCGTCAGGGACGCCAGCACGCGGGTCGTGGTCTCGCGCAGGTTCGACTGGATCGCCGCATCGACCGGCAGCACCGCATTCTTGTCCTCGATGAAGTCGCCGAGATGGCTGTCTTCCTCGTCGCCGATCGGTGTTTCCAGGGAGATCGGCTCCTTGGCAATCTTGAGTACCTTGCGGACCTTCTCGAGCGGCATGTGCAGGCGCCCGGCCAACTCTTCCGGGGTCGGCTCGCGGCCGATCTCGTGGAGCATCTGGCGTGACGTGCGCACCAGCTTGTTGATCGTCTCGATCATGTGGACCGGGATACGGATCGTGCGCGCCTGATCGGCGATCGAGCGGGTGATCGCCTGGCGAATCCACCAGGTGGCATAGGTCGAGAACTTATAGCCACGGCGGTACTCGAACTTATCGACCGCCTTCATCAGGCCGATATTGCCTTCCTGGATCAGGTCGAGGAACTGCAGGCCGCGGTTGGTGTATTTCTTGGCGATGGAAATCACGAGCCGCAAATTGGCCTCGACCATTTCCTTCTTCGCCCGGCCGGCTTCCTTCTCGCCCTGCTGCACGGTCTGGACGATGCGGCGCAACTCCAGGATCGGCAGGCCGACACGCGCGGCGATCTCGATGACCTCCTTGCGGATGGCGCGGATCTCGTCGGCGTTCTTGTCGGCGTACTTCTTCCAGCCCTTGCGCTTCAGCCGCGCGATCCGGCTGACCCAGCGCGGGTCGAGCTCGTTGCCCATATATTCGTCGAGGAAGTCCGCGCGCGTCACGCCGCTGTCGAGCGCCATGCGCAGCAACTTGCCTTCGAAGCTGGTGAGCCGGCGGTTGAGGCCATAAAGCTCGTCAACAAGGGCCTCGATCCGGCCGTTGTTGAGCCGCACCTGCTCCATATACTCGACCAGCTCAATCTGCAGCTTGCCGTAGCGCTTCTCCTGCGCATTGGAGAGCTGGTCGGACTTGTTCTTCATGCCGGCGAGGCGCTGCTCCTGCAGCTTGCGCAGCTTCTTGTAGGTCTTGTCGATGGTGTCGAAGAGGCCGAGCACTTCCGGCTTCAGCTTGGCTTCCATCGCGGCGAGGGAGAGGTTTGCACCTTCATCCTCGTCATCATCGTCATTGTCGTTATCGGCCTTCTTGTCGTCGCTGCCGTTTGTCGCCGCACCAGCGGTACGGTTACCAAGCAAAGCTTTGGCGCGATTGGCCGCGTTCGCCTGTGCACCGCCGTTGGCCGAGTTGTCTTCACCCGGGCCGCCGCTGTGGGTGGCGTCCAGATCGATGACGTCGCGCAGCAGGATCTGTTCCTTCTCGAGCGCGTCGCGCCAGGCGATGATCGCCCGGATGGTCAGGGGCGATTCACAGATCGCACCGATCATCTTCTCGCGGCCGGCCTCGATCCGCTTCGCGATGGCGATCTCGCCCTCACGCGACAGCAGTTCGACCGAACCCATTTCACGCAAATACATGCGAACGGGATCATCCGTCCGGCCCAGGTCCTCGGCACCCGTCGTGCGGGTCTTGGTCGCCGGCGCGGGGACCTCCGCCTTGATTTCCGCAGGGGCCGAGGCGGGTTTACCGCCATCCTCGGTCGCCTTGGCGCTGGCCTCGTCCTTTTCTTCTTCCTCGACGACGTTGATGCCCATTTCCGAAAGCTGCGCGAGGACGTCCTCGATCTGCTCGGAAGACACCTGGTCCTGCGGCAGGGTTTCGTTCAATTCGTCATAGGTGATGAACCCGCGTTCCTTGCCGCGCGCGATCATCTTCTTGACGCCCTGAACCGAGCCATCCATCAGCGGACCGTCAGGCGTGTCTTCACGCTCTTCGGTGTTTTCTTCCTGGGCTTCGTTACGTGCCATATTTTTCCCTCGCAGCGGCGGCGGACAATGCCGCGCTATCGCGCACTTGCCAAATTATTCCTAAAGACTGCCCGCACCGGATTCTTCGCGGACCAACTCGAGAAGTTTATTGCTGCTCGTCTCGTTGTTGTCGTCCTTAAGTTCGTTCGTTGCATCAACTCGATCAGGGGCCAAGCGTTCCCGCCGGTATCGATACTGCCCCAGAATTTCATCCAGCGCAGCACGCGCATCGGCGATCGTCGCATCCGGCGCCGCAAACGACGCCTGCCGGTACACTTGTGTATGCAATACCTGTCCCAGCGGTACTTCATAACCGCTACCGATCAAATGGCGTTGCAGGTCCCGAGTGTCAAGCGCTGGCTTCGTGACCGCGAGGTTTAAGATCACCCGGAGCAGGGTGTCAAGTTCCTTGCTTTGCAGGGAAATTTCATTCAGCGGCTCCAGGGAGTCGTGCAAAAGGTCAGGGTGATTGACCAATGTGGCGACCAGCATCCGTTCCTGCTGCAGCTTCATCGCCCCGATATCGCCGCGCGCGCCCAACCCCGGGGCCAATTCCGGCCGTTTCGGGCCGTCTCTGCGGCCCCGGAACTGCTGATTTCCGCTCTTTGCGGGTCGGGCGACAAAAAACAGGTCGCGCAGGCGCTGCCGCAGGCTCTGCTGATAGTGATACTTGACCCCGGGATCCTCGATTTGTGCCAGCCGGGCGTTAATCCGCCGCTCGAGGTCCGCGCGGCGTTCCGGCGTGTCATGACTGGCGGCAGACACTTCGGACTGCCACAGCACATCCACGAGTTGGTGGGCGCCCGCGAGAAGCTTGCGGAAGCCCTCCGCACCGCGCGCCTTGATCAGCGTATCGGGATCATCGCCCGACGGCAGCGCCATGAAGCGCAGTGTCTTCCCGGGCTGCAACAGGGGCAAGGCGCGTTCGGCTGCGCGCAACGCGGCACGCTCTCCCGCGGTATCGCCATCGAAGCACAGCACCGGCTCATCCGCGACGCGCCAGACGAGACGCATCTGGTCTTCGGTCAGCGCCGTTCCCAGTGGTGCGACGGCGTTGGGCAGGCCCGCCTGGGCCAGCGCGATCACGTCGGTGTAGCCCTCTGCGACAATCACCGTGCCGGCATCGCGCGACGCCTCCCGGGCCATCGTGAAATTGTACAGGCTGCGGCCCTTGTGAAAGAGCGGCGTCTCGGGGGAGTTGAGATACTTCGGCTGGCCGTCGCCGAGGATACGCCCGCCGAACGCGATCACCCGGCCGCGGCTGTCGTTGATCGGAAAGATGACCCGGTTGAAGAAATAGTCGCGGGGATTCCCGCCGCCTTCAGGCAGCTTGATCAGCCCGGCCTCGACCAGCTGGTCCTGGCGCACGCCGCGCGCTTCCATCGCCTGCAGCAGGCGGCCGCGCCCATCGGGCGCAAAGCCCAGGCGAAATCTGCCAATGGTCTCGTCGGTGAACCCGCGATCGCGCAGATAGTCATAGGCTGCGCGCCCACCCGGCTGGGAAAGCTGCTCCTCGTACCAGGCACAAACTTGTTCAACCACGTCATACAACGTCGAGCGCACCTTCGCGCGTTCGCGCTCTTGCGGAGACGATTGCGGCACCTCGAGCCCGGCCTGCCCGGCGAGGCGTTCGATCGCCTCGGGAAAGCTCAGTCCGTCGGTTTCCATGGCAAAGGTGATGACGTCACCGTGTTGGCCACAGCCGAAGCAGTGATAGAAGGCCTTGTCGTCATTCACCGTGAACGACGGCGTCTTTTCGTTGTGGAACGGGCACAGGCCGGTGAACTCGCGGCCCTTGCGGGTCAGGCGCACTTTCTTGCCCACGACCTCCGACACCGGAAGCCGCGTGCGCAACTCATCGAGAAATTGCGGCGGAAAGGCCATGAGCTATCTGTTCCAGGACTGTAACGGCCCTGAGATTACCCGCTCGGCGAGTCGGCGGATACGCCAACACACGCGTGCGGACCAAACAGTGGGTGAATAGCGGGGATAGAACTCAGGCGCCGAGGCGCGTCTTGACGATCGCGCTGGCCTTGCCGAAATCCATCTGGCCGGCATAGCCCTCACGCAAGGCGCCCATGACGGCACCCATATCCTTGAGCCCGCCCGCACCGACATCGGCGATCACCGTGTCGACGGCGGCCTCGATCGCATCATCGTCCAGCTGCGCCGGCAGATAGCGCTCGATGATGGCGATCTCTTCGGCTTCCTGCTGCGCCAGTTCCAGGCGCCCGCCCTTCTCGTACATGGAGATGGAGTCACGACGCTGCTTGACCATGGTCTGGAGCATCTGGAGGATCTCGTCTTCGTCGATCCCCTCGTCATTCCCCTTGCCGCGGGCCGCAATGTCACGGTCCTTCAGCGCAGCCATGATGAGCCGAAGCGTCGACACCGCACGCTGGTCTTTTTCTTTCAACGCCGTGCGCAGCGCGTCGGGAAGTTGATCGCGAAACATGATTATTTGGGCCTTTTCCAGAAGCGGCAGACGGTAAAGGATTTGAGTTGTGAACGCAATCGGATCGGCGACCCCGTAAGTTACTGTTTTTTATACATTTTTTCTTTCTCGCCCGTGCTTGACGACTCCCGCACGGTGCCGTAAACAACGCGGCAATTTGCGCCCCCGACAGGTGCTTCCGGCCCCACAACGGTCGGCCCAGGAACAAATTTGCCCCGGCGGCCCCGCGATTGCGGCCCCGCCACCCCGAGGATCGGAAGACATGGCCGTTGCCGCGCCACAAGACCGGAGCCAGCCTGAATGGGCGACCGGCGCATTGGTCCTGCCTGACGGGTCCGTATTCTGGGGCCGCGGGATCGGCGCCACGGGTGTCGCCGTCGCCGAGGTGTGCTTCAACACCTCGCTGACCGGGTATCAGGAAATTCTGACCGACCCGTCCTATGCCGGCCAGATCATCACCTTCACCTTCCCCCATATCGGCAATGTCGGCGCGAATCCGGAAGACATCGAGACGACAACACCCGCGGCACGCGGCTGCGTCCTGCGCGCCAATATCACCGACCCGTCCAATTGGCGCGCCGTCGAGCATCTGGATGCCTGGCTCAAATCGAACGACATGGTCGGCATTGCGGGCGTCGACACACGCCGCCTGACCCGACATATCCGCGACGCGGGCGCGCCCAACGGCGCCATCGCCCACCAGCCCGACACCCCCATCAACGCGGCCACCTTGCGCGCCGCGGCCAGCGACTGGCCCGGCCTCGAAGGGGCTGACCTCGCCAAGGACGTGTCCTGCACGCAGACATATGAGTGGACGGAGACCCCCTGGGCGCTCGGCACCGGCCATGGCGAGATGACCAAACCGGCCCGCCATGTGGTGGCGGTCGACTTCGGCGCCAAGCGCAACATCCTGCGCTCACTCGCCGGCCTGGGTTGCAAGGTGACCGTCGTCCCCGCCTCAGCCAGTGCCGACGATATCCTGCGCCACAAGCCCGACGGGGTGTTCCTGTCGAACGGCCCGGGTGATCCGGCGGCGACCGGCAAATATGCCGTGCCGACAATCAAGGCGATCGTCGACGCCGGTGTGCCGACCTTCGGGATATGTCTGGGCCACCAGATGCTTTGCCTCGCACTGGGTGCGAAGACCGAAAAAATGCATCACGGCCATCGCGGTGCGAACCACCCGGTCAAGGATCTGGCGACCGGCAAGGTGGAGATCACCAGCCAGAACCACGGCTTCGTGGTGCTCGAGAAATCCCTGCCCGCGAATGTGGAGATGAGCCACCAGTCCCTGTTCGACGGCTCACTCGAGGGCATCCGGGTGAAAGACGCGCCGGTCTTCTCGGTCCAGTACCACCCCGAGGCCTCCCCCGGCCCCCATGACAGCCACTACCTGTTCGAACGGTTCGTGGAAATGATCGACGGACAAGGCTGACCATGCCCAAACGCACAGACATCAAATCCATCATGATCGTCGGCGCCGGGCCGATCATCATCGGCCAGGCCTGCGAGTTCGACTATTCGGGCACCCAGGCCGTGAAGGCGCTGAAGGACGAGGGCTACCGGGTCATCCTGGTGAACTCGAACCCGGCGACGATCATGACCGATCCGGAATTCGCCGACGCCACCTATATCGAGCCGATCACGCCGGAGATGGTGACCAAGATCCTCGAGGCCGAGCGGCCCGACGCGATCCTGCCGACCATGGGCGGCCAGACCGCGCTCAACACCTGTCTGACCCTGGCGCGCGACGGCACCTTCGACCGGCTCGGCATCGAGATGATCGGCGCGCGCGCCGACGTCATCGACAAGGCCGAAGACCGGCTGCAGTTCCGCGAGGCGATGGACAAGATCGGGCTGGAATCACCGCGCTCCATGCAGGTGAACAATCGCGTGGACGCCGAGACCGCACTCGACATGGTGCGCCTGCCCGCGATCATCCGGCCGAGCTTCACCCTGGGCGGCCAGGGCGGCGGCATCGCCTACAACCGCGACGAATTCTTCGAGATCGTCATGGGCGGGATCGACGCGTCGCCGGTCAGCGAAGTGCTGGTCGAGGAATCGGTCCTCGGCTGGAAGGAGTATGAGATGGAGGTCGTCCGCGACAAGGCGGACAACTGCATCATCATCTGCGCCATCGAGAACATCGACCCGATGGGCGTGCATACGGGCGATTCCATCACGGTCGCGCCAGCGCTGACCCTGACGGACAAGGAATACCAGATCATGCGCGACGCCTCGATCGCGTGTCTGCGCGAGATCGGGGTCGAGACCGGCGGGTCGAATGTTCAGTTCGCCATCAACCCGAAAAATGGCCGCATGGTTGTGATCGAGATGAACCCCCGGGTCAGCCGTTCCTCCGCACTGGCCTCCAAAGCCACCGGGTTCCCGATCGCCAAGATCGCGGCGAAACTCGCGGTCGGCTATACCCTCGACGAGCTGACCAACGAGATCACCGGCACCACCCCGGCCAGCTTCGAGCCGACCATCGACTATGTCGTCACCAAGATGCCGCGCTTCACGTTTGAGAAGTTCCCGGGCACCGAGGCGACCCTGACCACGTCGATGAAGTCCGTCGGCGAAGTCATGTCGATCGGCCGCACCTTCGCCGAGAGCCTGCAGAAGGCCTATCGCTCGATGGAAACCGGGCTGACCGGCCTCAACGAGGTCACGATCCCCGGCGCGCACACCGGCAAGGGCGTCGACGAGGACGCGGTGTTCGCCGCACTCGGACAGCCCACACCCGAACGTCTTCTCAATATCGCCCAGGCCTTCCGGCTCGGTATTTCCGCCGACGACATCCAGCGTGTCACCCATTTCGACCCGTGGTTCCTGGGCCAGATTTCGGCGATCGTGCAGGCCGAAACCCATGTGCGCGAGACAGGGCTCCCCGACAATTTCGACAGCCTGATGCGCTTGAAGCGGATGGGCTTTTCCGACGAACGGCTGGCCGAGCTGTCGGACAAGACCGAGGCCGACGTGGCAGCCCTGCGCGACAAGCTCGACCTGCACCCGGTGTTCAAGCGGATCGACACCTGCGCGGCTGAGTTCCCGAGCCTGACGCCGTATATGTATTCCGCCTATGAGGGAGATTCCTCCCAGCCGGGCGAATGCGAGGCCGAGCCAAGCGACCGCGAGAAGATCATGATCCTTGGCGGCGGGCCGAACCGCATCGGCCAGGGGATCGAGTTCGACTATTGCTGCGTCCACGCCGTCTTCGCACTTGAGGAAGCCGGCTATGAAACGATCATGGTCAACTGCAACCCGGAAACCGTCTCGACCGATTACGACACGTCCGACCGGCTCTATTTCGAGCCGCTGACCGCCGAAGACGTGATCGAGATTTGTCGGCTCGAGCAGACAAACGGCACCCTCAAGGGCGTCATCGTGCAGTTCGGCGGCCAGACGCCGCTCAAATTGGCACACGCGCTGGAAGCGGCCGGCATCCCGATCCTCGGCACCTCGCCCGACGCGATCGATCTGGCCGAAGATCGCAAACGGTTCCAGAAACTGCTTCAGGATTTGGAACTGCGCCAGCCCGAGAACGCGATCGCGACCAGTGCGGAAGAAGCGCTGGCCGCGGCCGAGGAACTCGGCTTCCCGATCCTGATCCGGCCCTCCTATGTGCTGGGCGGCCGGGCCATGGAACTGGTCCATGAAATGGACGCGCTGACCCGCTACATCAACGAGGCCGTGCGCGTGTCGGGCACCAGCCCGGTGTTGCTCGACCGGTATCTGCAGGACGCCATCGAAGTCGATGTGGATGCGCTCTGCGACAGCGCGGGCAACGTCCACGTGGCGGGCATCATGGAGCATATCGAGGAAGCCGGTATTCATTCCGGCGACAGCGCATGTTCCCTGCCCCCCTATTCGCTCAGCGCGCCCGTGCTGGTCGAGATCCGACGCCAGACCGAAGTGCTGGCGCAGGCGCTGAATGTTCTGGGCCTGATGAATGTCCAGTATGCGGTGAAGGATGAAGAGGTCTACCTGATCGAGGTCAACCCGCGCGCCAGCCGCACCGTCCCCTTCGTGGCCAAGGCAACCGGGGTGGCGATCGCCAAGGTCGCGGCGCGTCTGATGGCGGGCGAGATGATCGCCGACTTCGATCTGCCGGATACGTCCAAGCCCAGCGGCCATGTTGCGGTCAAGGAAGCGGTCTTCCCCTTCGCGCGGTTCCCGGGGGTCGACACGCTCCTGGGCCCGGAGATGAAATCCACCGGTGAGGTCATGGGGCTCGACCGCGATTTCGGTCACGCCTTCGCGAAATCCCAGATCGGCAGCGGCACCGTGGTGCCCGTCAGCGGCCGGGTGTTTATCTCGGTGCGCGAGCGTGACAAGGAGGCCATGGTCGAAATGTCACGCGGGCTCGTCGATATGGGTTTCGAGATTGTCGCGACGAGCGGCACCGCACGTCACCTCGCCGACAACGGCATTCCCGTCGACACCATCAACAAGGTGCTCGAGGGACGCCCGCACATCGTCGATGCGATGCAGAACGGCGAAATCCAGCTGGTCTTCAACACCACAGAGGGTGCACGCTCGATTGCCGATAGCTACAGCCTGCGCCGCACAGCCCTGAATCAGCGCATCCCCTACTACACCACAGTCGCGGGCGCGCGGGCCGCGGTGGCATCAATTAACGCGATGCGCAGCGGCGCACTTGAAGTCGCGCCACTTCAGTCGTATTTTAGTATCGACTTTTGAACGGCTTAGGCCCGCTGGATGTCCGCGTCATGCCAAAATGGCTGGTGCGGCCCGAGGCGGGTGTTTTAGTCTGTCGTTCGTAACAATTTATCGTTCGTAAAAACGATCGAACAGCGGTCGGACCATGGATAAAATCCCAATGACTCCGGAGGGCCACGAAGCCCTCCAAGAAGAACTGAAAAACCTCAAGACCGTCGAACGCCCGGCGATCGTGAAGGCCATCGCGGCAGCGCGCGAGCACGGTGATCTCTCCGAGAACGCCGAGTATCATGCTGCACGTGAGCGCCAGAGCTTTGTTGAGGGCCGGATCGGCGAGCTTGAGGACACCACCAAGCGCGCCGAGATCATCGACACGACGAAGCTCAAGGGCAAGACCGTGCGCTTCGGCGCCAAGGTGAAGCTCGCCGACGAAGAAACCGACGAGGAAGCCACCTATCAGCTGGTCGGCGAATTCGAGGCCGATATCGAGAAGCGCAAGATTTCGATCATGTCGCCCCTCGGCAAGGCCCTGATTGGCCGTGAGATGGGCGACAGTGTCGAGGTCACCACGCCCAACGGCGTGCGCTATTTCGAAGTCGTGTCGGTCCGCTTCCGCTAGACCAGGACCGAAAAAAGGGCCGTTAAACGGCCCGTTTTCTATCCCTTGCTGCTATCCCTCGGGGTCGTCCACCGGGACGCCGGAGGCATATTTCGAACTCCGGATCACCTGGAACGTCTGCACCGTCGAGACATGTGCGACGGCCGTCAGGCGCGTTGTGAGTTCATTCTCGTGGGCGGTGTTGCGTGCCACGAAACGCAGCATGAAGTCGCCACCACCGCGGATCATGTCGCAGCGGCGCACTTCAGGCCAACCTTCAACCACCCGCTCGAATTCCGACAATACGGCATCCGACTGGCTGTCGAGCCCGACCAGAGCATGAAACGCGACCTCGTAGCCAAGCTGCTCGGCCTCGAGTTCGGCGTGATAGCCCGTTATGTATCCCGCCGATTCCAGGGCGCGGACTCGGCGCAGACATGGCGGTGCAGAAATACCCGCACGCCGCGCAAGTTCGACATTGGTGATACGGCCCTCATCGCGGAGATTGCGGAGAATGCGCCGGTCTATCGCATCAAGTTTCACTTTGCGGTTCAGGGCGCCTTCGCCCCCCCGATCACTGTCCGGCATTCTGTGTACGCTCCAGGATGGCTCGGCTTCTGATTTCGCAGGACCCGCAATGGGAATCACCCATTGCCCCGCCTATAGTCACCGTTAAAGCCGAACCGGATGCTAGCAGATTGAAATTATATTTCAAACGCAAGCTTGCTCAAATTGCGCCGAATTCCCGGCGATATAACCATTGTCGATGACCTTGCCACCCAACTCACATTCCTGCTGGATTCTCACCGATGGTAAAATCGGCATGGTGAACCAGTGCCTCGGCCTCGCCCGTGCCCTGGGCCATGACCCGGACATCAAGACCATCGATCTGCGCCGGCCCTGGGCATGGCTGCCACCGACATTGATCCCGGCAAAAACCGGTGTGATCACCGCCGGTTCCACACCGCTCGTGCCGCCATGGCCCGACTTGTTGATTGCGTCGGGCCGAAAATCGGTGGCGCCGGCACAGGCGATCCGCCGCGCGAGCGGCAGAAAGACCTTTTGTGTTCAGATCCAGGACCCGGGCATCGCGACCAATTCGTTTGATCTCGTTGTCGCGCCCGCCCATGACCGCCTGCGCGGCGACAATGTGGTCACAACGATAGGGGCCATGCAGGGCGTCGATCCCGCGGCACTTGAGGCTGCGCGTATGGCGTTCGCCAATCGGGTGGGAGGTCTGCCCCGACCGCTCGCGGGTGTCCTCCTGGGGGGCGACAACGCGGTCTACCGGATGACGCCGGCGCTGGGTGAAACCCTAGCGGCACAGTTACGCACACTGGCGGCCGATCAGGGCTGGGGCCTTGCCATCACGCCGTCCCGGCGCACGCCCGAATTCGTGCTCGACGCGATCCGGGCGGCGCTCACCGGGCTGGATGCCGACATCTGGGATGAAACCGGCCCGAACCCCTATCTGGGTTTTCTGGCCCACGCGGACTCGATTATCGTGACAGGGGATTCGGTGAACATGGTCAGCGAGGCAGCGGCCACGGGCAAGCCGGTGCATGTGGTCCACCTCGAGGGCGGGTCGAAAAAATTCACCCGCTTCCACGAAGCGATGGTCGCGCGCGGCATCACGCGGCCATTTGCCGGCACACTGGAGCAGTGGAGCTACGAACCGCCGGACGACATGGCGGCGGTCGTGGGTGAGATTCAGCGTCGTATGGCCGCATCTGATCGGGCCTAGCATCGTTTGCATTCGCGCGAGTCGCGATCTAAGAAATATGTATGTCAGTCATCGACTTCGCCGCCTTGGGGTCAGCCCCCGTTGGACATGACCCGTTCGATCATGTCCTCGTTCCGGGCCTGATTTCGCAGGACGCCTTGCGCGCGGCCAATGAAGATTTTCCCTCCATTGAACGTCCGGGCAGCTTTCCCACGGCCCAACTCAGCTATGGACCCGGGTTCGCGGCCCTGTTGAAGGCGCTCGAGGGCCCCGAGATGGCTGCCGCCCTGGGCGATAAACTGGGTATCGATCTGACCAACAAACCCACCATGGTCACGGTGCGCGGGCGCGCGCGGCCGACGGATGGGAAGATCCACATCGATTCGTCGGGCAAACTGGTCACGGTGCTGCTCTACATGAACCCATCCTGGGAAGATTCCGGCGGGCAACTCCGGCTGCTACGCAGCCCCGACGATCTCGAGGATTACGCCGTCGAGGTTCCGCCTGATGAGGGGACCCTGCTGGCGTTCCCCTGCATCCCCAATGCCTGGCACGGCCATCAACCTTTTGACGGTGAACGCCGGACGATCCAGCTGAACTGGGTAACCAGCCGCCGCTACAAATTGCGCGAGCAGGTACGGCACACGATTTCCGCGTTCTTCAAGAAACTGGCGGGCAAGCAGGCGCATCATGACGCTTAACATCGACACCTTCTCGAACATCAAGGGCGGTTTCCCGTTCTTCAAGGCCGCCGGCCACCCGGCAGCCGCCCCGCTGGCAAAGGACATGATCTCGCGCCTTGCCGCCGCCCGCGCCATCGCGATCTATGATCCTTCGGGGTTCGCGCCGGCGCTCGCGGAGCTGTTTCCGCTCGCCACGCTCCCGGTCCAGGAAGTCCTGGTCCAGGATTTATCCGCACTCGGCCAGCCGGTGTTGGGCAAAACAGCCCAGCCCGTGACCGATCTGGCATCATCCACTGCATCGCACCTTCTGGTCGTTGCCTTCGACGCGGACAAAGTGCTGCGCGACATCTCGCAGCTCGTACCGGATGGCATGGAAATCATCACACTCGATGAACTTCGGTTGCCAAAGGACCGGCAGACCAACAAGCAGCGCTACCTCGATCCGCAGAACTTCGCGACCAACTACGCCTTCTTCCGCGACGTCCCCGACGGGCGCGGCGGGCGCCTGCACACCCGGGTGGCAACCGCCAACTACTGGCACCGCTATGGCGGTGCGAATGTCACGCTGTGGCTGACCCTCATCGACGAACAGGGCGAGACCTGCGCCCAGTGGGATCTGGCATTGCCCGACGCGCCGGGCGGCGTGACCATCGACAGCGCGGAAGTCTGCACGCGGTTCGGGCTCGAGGACTTCACCGGCCAATTGTTTATCCACGCGATCGGCGCGACCGGGCACGACATCGTCAAATACGCACTCGACACCTATGGCGACGACCCGCGTGACCTGTCATGCACCCATGACGCCAATGCCTGGCCTGCGGATTATTTTGCCGGTCTTCCCGCGCCAAAGCCCGACGAACGGGTGGTCCTGTGGATTCAGAACAGCCACCCCTGCCCCATCCCGTCGGGGACCGTCGGCCTCAACCTCATGGGCGACGACCAGACCGTCTGGCTCGACCGCGAGATCGAACCCTTCGGGACCTATGCGCTCGACGCCGCGGACCTGCTACCGGATGCGCAATGGCCCGCGCAGATCGAGGTCAATGCCGGCAAGCATTTCGTGCGCCCGCGCTATGAGATCGAATCCCTGTCCAACGGGACCGGCGACCAGGTCGAACGTCGACGCACCGCTCATATGAACGTCGAGCGCACGGACCTCGAGCCCGACCCCCGGATCGCCGAGATCGGCAATCTGATGGGCAAGGGCTTCATCTTGCCCGCGCCGATCCTACCACGTGACAGCTTCCGGTCCATCGCGCTACCGACGCCCATGTCGACAACCCAGGAAACCCTGCCGCTGCGCGCGCTGATCTACGATGCCGCCGGGCAGGAGGTCGGCCAGCATGCCTTCGGCGAGCTCGCACGCGCGGACAGTGTCGCACTCGACGTGGACGATGTTCTCAACGGCTCGGATGCGCTCCGCGACACCGCCGGCCATATGGAACTGATCTATGATTTCGGGGTCGCCACCCGCGGGGTCGACGGCTGGCTGCACGGGCTGTTCCGCTATGAGGCCCGCGGATCGGGACACGCGGCGGAGACCAGCTTCGGCGCGCATATCTTCAACACCGTCCTGACCTGGAACAACGAGCCGCAATCCTACTCCGGCGCGCCGCCGGGGCTGTCGACGCGGCTGTATCTGCGCACCGACCCTGCGATGGCGGTCGCCGAAGACGACCATGACACCTTCTGCCAACTGATCTATCCCGCCTCGACGCCGTGGCACGCGACCTCGGAGACCCAGCTGCTGCTGCACGACGGCGCCGGCCATGTTGTGGCCGAGGAGAGCCTGCAGATCGCCTGCGGCGGGTCGGTCCATTTCCGGCTCAGTGAGACCTTCGATGCCAAGGCACGCGCGGCGGCGGCCGAACCCGGTGCCGCCGGCGGCGGCTACGTGCTGATCCGTGACACGACTTGCCGCCTTTTCGGGTATCATGGCCTGATCGCGCGCGATGGCAATGCCTTCTCGCTCGATCATATGTTCGGGTTCTAGCCGCCTCTCACGAAGGCAACTCGCCACACCCCAGACCCGGTGCTAACCTCTGTCCGAGGGACAAAGCATTTCTTTCTGGGGGATCACATGAAAATCCGATTTATTGCACCGGCGTTCGCGCTGGCGCTGCTGGGCACTCTCGGTCTCGGCTCGACCGTCGCCACTGCCGAAACGCTGCTGGAACGCGGCACTTATCTGATGCAGTCGATCGTCGCCTGCGGCAACTGCCATACGCCGAAGGGGCCCAATGGAGACATTCCGGGCATGGAACTGGCCGGCATGGCGCCGTTCGAAAAGACACCGGCCTTTGACGCCAATGCGCCAAACATCACCCAGGACAAGGAAACCGGGATCGGCAACTGGACCGACGCACAGATCATCGCATCTATCCGCGAGGGCAAACGCCCGGACGGCTCGATCATCGGTCCGCCGATGCCGATCGGTCTGTACCGCGGCTTGTCCGACTGGGACGTGCAGGCGATTGTTGCCTATCTGCGCACAGTAAAACCAATCAAAAACGAGATTCCCAAGTCGGTCTACCGAATCCCGCTGCCGCCGGCCTATGGCCCACCGGTTGGGTCAGTGCCGTCCATCTCGCCCGACGACCGGGTTGCCTATGGCGCCTATCTCGCCGGTCCGGCCGGACATTGTGTCGAATGCCATTCGCCGCTCGGCGACAAGGGTCCCGACTGGGTCAACAATCTGGGTGCGGGCGGGTTCGAGTTTCACGGCCCCTGGGGCGTGAGCATCTCGTCGAACATCACCCCGAAGGGTTTGGGGGACCGCAGCTACGCGGAGATTCGCCAGATGATCACAACCGGCACGCGACCCGACGGCTCGCGGATGCTGCCGCCGATGGCATATGCGTACTACGCCAACATCAAGGAGGAAGATCTGCTCGCCATCGTCGCCTATCTGCGAACGCTGCCCGTGAAATAGGAAAACCAGTCATGGCCGAGAAAGAGTTCGACATCACGACCCCCGACGGGACCATGTCCACCTTCGCGGCGTGGCCCGACCCGGGTGAGCATGGCGAAGGCCCCTACCCGGTGATCGTCATGTATATGGACGCGCCGGGCATCCGCGAGGAACTGCGGGACTTCGCACGGCGCATCGCGGGTCAGGGTTACTACGCGGTGCTGCCGGACCTCTACTACCGGCTCGGGTTGCTGCGTTTCAATCTGGCGGAGCGCACCGAGAAGATGGGCGAGATGATCTTTGCCGCCTGGCACAGCCTGACGAATGCGGGCGTCGCCAGCGACACGGGCGCGATCCTGTCGGCACTCGGCGACGAAGCGGCGGCCTCGGACGGCCCGATGGGCTGCGTCGGCTATTGCATGAGCGGCGCCTTCATCACCACGGTCGCGGGCCGATTTCCCGACCGCTTTGCCGCCAGTGTCTCGCTCTACGGGGTCTGGATCGTCACAGAGCATGAGGATTCCCCCCACCTGCTGGTACCGCAAATCGAGGGTGAGCTGTACTACGCGTTTGCCGAGCATGATCAGTGGGTGCCGGACAATGTGATCCCCGACCTTAAGGCGACACTCGACGCAAACGGGGTACCCCATGAGATCGAAACGTTCCCCGGCACCGAGCACGGCTTCGCGTTTCCACAGCGCCCGATCTATCACGAGCCGTCGGCCGAGATCGTCTGGGGCAAGATGTTCGAGCTCTACGCGCGGGTGTTGGGTTAGCCCCAAAACCGTACCTCATAGCCGTGTTGCCGGATCAGGTCGCGCAAGGCAAACGGCAGAAAGAACTGTCGGTTCCAGAACAGGCATATTCGGGAGAACATCATGGAATACTCACTTTCGGTAAACCACTACATCTGCGACGAGAAAACGCCGTTTCCCAGATTTGCCGAGATGGTTCAAAAAGCCGGTATTGGCTCGGTCGGCGTTACCCGTGCGGCGTTGTTTGAAATGGGTGTACCCGCGCTTGGCCAATGCCTGAAAGACAACGGCCTGGGCGTATCGTCGCTCTGCAGCGCGGGATACTTCACCGGCACGCAACCGGAGACAAAGGCAAAATTCGACGATGGCGAAATGATCGACATCGCCGCGGAACTCGGCGCTGCGACCCTGACAGTCATCAGCGACGGCGCCGGCGATCCGGCCCAGCCCTTTGCCGATGCCTACGCTCTCGTCGAAACCGGCCTGGCGAAGATGGCAGCACAGGCTGAGGCAAAAGGGGTGATCCTGGGCGTTGAGCCAATTCATCCCAATCACATCCTGGCGAGGGGCTGTATCAACACGATCGCCCATGCGCTGAAGATCGTGGAACCTCATGCCAGCGCCAGGTTATTGCTCGACTTCAATCATTCCTGGTGGGACCCCGACTTTCCGGATTTGCTGACCCGGGCACCGGAAACGGTCGCGCTGATCCAGATGTGCAATCTGAAATTCAAAGATGGTTATGCCGTCGGACGTGAAACATTGTCCGGTGGCGATCTGGATATGGGACAGATGATACGTGAACTGACGGCCGGTGGATTCCAAGGCCCTTTCGAGTTCGAGCTTTTCCCGGGCGATCTGCGCGGCCGGGATATCCAGACGCTGATTTCCGATTATGCAAAGGAATTCGCAGAGAGCGTTGCTGCGGTGTAACGCCGTGCCGGAAGCGCGTGGGTTCGCACCACGGCGTCCAGACACCCTCACCGTCAGGCTTGCACTCCCCCGCCCGCCTTGGGAAACTCGGCGGCAACGAAAACATCCGTGTCCCCGGGAGAAAACACCATGGAAACCCGCGCCGCTGTCGCCCTTCAGGCCGGCAAGCCCCTGAGTATCGAGACGGTCAATCTGGACGGCCCGCGCGACGGCGAGGTGCTCGTCGAGATCAAGGCGACCGGCATCTGCCACACGGACGAATTCACCCTGTCGGGCGCCGACCCCGAAGGGCTGTTCCCGGCGATCCTCGGCCATGAAGGCGCGGGCATCGTCGTCGATGTGGGCAAGGGTGTCACGTCGGTAAAGAAGGGCGATCACGTGATCCCGCTCTACACACCCGAATGCCGCGAATGCGACTACTGCACCTCGGGTCGCACAAACCTTTGCCAGGCGATCCGCGAGACCCAGGGCCAGGGCGTCATGCCCGATGGCACGTCGCGTTTCTCGATCGGCAAGGACAAGCTGTTCCACTATATGGGCACCTCGACATTCTCCAACTACACGGTGCTGCCGGAAATCGCGGTCGCCAAGGTGCGTGAGGACGCCCCGTTCGAGAAGATCTGCTACATCGGCTGCGGCGTGACCACGGGCATCGGCGCGGTAATCAACACCGCCAAGGTTCAGCCCGGCGATAATGTGGTCGTGTTCGGCCTCGGCGGGATCGGCCTCAACGTGCTCCAGGGCGCACGTATGGTCGGTGCCAACAAGATCGTCGGTGTGGACCTGAACCCGGGCCGCCGGGCCATCGCCGAGGCTTTCGGCATGACCCATTTCGTGAATCCGTCCGAAGTCGAAGGTGATCTCGTTCCCTATCTGGTCGACCTGACCGATGGTGGTGCTGATCATTCGTTCGAGTGCATCGGCAATGTCGAGGTGATGCGCCAGGCACTGGAATGCTGTCACAAGGGCTGGGGCAAATCGACGATCATCGGCGTCGCCCCCGCCGGCGCGGAGATCGCCACGCGCCCATTCCAGCTGGTGACCGGCCGGACATGGCAAGGCACGGCCTTCGGCGGCGCCAAGGGTCGCACGGATGTGCCAAAAATCGTCGACTGGTACATGGACGGCAAGATCAATATCGATGATCTGATCACCCATGTGATGCCGCTGGATCAGATCAACGATGCTTTCGACCTGATGCATAAAGGTGAGTCGATCCGCAGCGTCGTGACGTTCTGACTTGACTGCCTGACGTGGCATTCTGAACCTGACTTCACGGGTGAGTTTCCCCCAGACGGCTTGCCACCCGCCGGTGTGCCAACTATCTAACTATCAGCAACAGGGCAGGCCCGCGCCGCAGCGCACACCGCCGCAACAAACAACCCAGAGGACGCTCGCACCATGTCCGAGACCCATCACACCAAGGTTCTGATCCTTGGTTCCGGCGCCGCCGGCTGCACCGCGGCCATCTACGCCGCCCGCGCCAACCTGAAACCCATGATGGTGCACGGCATGCAGCCGGGTGGTCAGCTGACGATCACGACGGAAGTCGAGAACTATCCCGGCTTTGCCGACGTAATCCAGGGCCCCTGGCTCATGGAACAGATGGTCGAACAGGCCGAGAAAGTCGGTACGGAGATCTTCGACGATCTGATCGTTGATGTGGATTTCAGCACCCGGCCCTTCACCTGCACCGGAGATTCCGGCGATATTTACACCGGCGACACGGTCATCGTGGCAACGGGCGCATCGGCCAAGTGGCTGGGCCTCGAAAGCGAACAGAAGTTCTCGGGCTTCGGCGTGTCGGCTTGTGCGACCTGCGACGGGTTTTTCTACCGCGACAAACCGGTCGCCGTGATCGGCGGCGGCAACACGGCCGTCGAGGAAGCGCTGTTCCTCACCAATTTCGCCTCCAAGGTGACCCTGATCCATCGGCGCGACGAACTTCGTGCCGAAAAGATCATGCAGGATCGCCTGATGCGTCACGAGAAGATCGACGTTGCCTGGGATACGGTCCTGGAAGAGGTCGTGGGCACCGAAGACCCGCCGGGCGTGACCGGGGCCAAGCTCAAGAACATCAAAAGCGGCGACAGCCAGGATCTGGAAGTGGACGGCGTCTTCATCGCCATCGGGCATGACCCGAACACCAAGATATTCCAGGGCAAACTGGACATGGACGACGAAGGCTACCTCATCACCGCGCCCGACAGCACCGAGACCAACATTCCCGGTGTGTTCGCCGCAGGCGACGTCAAAGACAAGATTTATCGTCAGGCCGTGACCGCAGCCGGGATGGGCTGCATGGCCGCACTCGAAGCCGCGAAGTATGTTGCGGAGCATGAAGACGCGGCCACGCAGAACGCGGCCGAATAAACCAGCGCACACGCAATATCGCATCGCGCACCTCCCCGGGGGGAACGGCCTTATGGCCATGGATTGGGACAAACTGCGGATTTTTCATGCCGTCGCAGACGCCGGCAGCTTCACCCATGCGGGCGAAGCCCTGCATCTGAGCCAGTCGGCGGTCAGCCGGCAAATCAGCTCCCTCGAGGACAGCCTTGGTTCGCGGCTGTTCCACCGCCATGCGCGCGGCCTGATCCTGACCGAACAGGGCGAGCTGTTGTACCGCACCGTGCACGATGTTTTCGCCAAACTGACGATGGTCGAGGCCCGGCTGACGGATTCCCAGGAACGCCCCCAGGGGCCGCTGAAGATCGCCACGACCGTCGGTCTGGGATCACTTTGGCTGACGCCGAGAATCAACGAGTTCATCGACCTGTACCCGGATATCGAGGTGAACCTGATCACCACCGACGAAGAGCTCGATGTCTCCATGCGAGAGGCCGATTGTGCGATCCGGCTAACCCCGCCGACCCAGGGCGACCTGATCCAGCGCCGCCTCACCCGGGTCCACACCCATGTCTTCGCGTCACCGGAATACCTGCAAAGCCGGGGCATGCCCGAGAAAGTCAGGGATCTGGCGAACCACGACCTGATCGTCTACGGCGAGGATGTCGCAATGCCCGCGCCAAATATCAACTGGCTGCTGAACGCCGTGCGTGACGCGACCAACGAGGAACCCCGCAAGGTCCTGACCCTGAATAACCTGTACGGCATGTTCCGCGCGGTTGAGGCGGGGATCGGGGTGGCCGGATTACCGGACTTTCTTGCCCGGGAAGCGAAGAATCTGGTGCGAATCCTGCCTGAACTCGAGGGGCCGGGAAACGATGCGTATTTCGTATATCCGGAAGAAATGCGGAGTTCCAAGCGAATTGCGGTTTTCCGCGATTTTCTGCTCGGAAAAGTCGCCGAAACCCGCTTCTAAAATACGGGCTTCTCCCAAGCCGCTGAAATCAAACAATTTTAAGGTATGCAATACGCGCATATCTGGTTAACGGTTTAGCGGCCGCCTCCTCAGGGCGTTGGCGCACTATCATTGGGTACACACGGTGCGACACGCACCACGCCGCTGGTTTGTCCCTCCCAGTAAACCAGTGGCTTCGAGGCCCCTGAACACGGCCTCGGCGTCTCCCAAAGACGTAACGCCTCCCTGTTCACCTGCCGGGCCCTTCGGGGCCCGGCTTTATTTTTTGGATTTCGGGTTTGCGCAAGCACGCGCCTGAACACGCAGTCGGGCGTAGCCGCGACGCCGTGTCGGCGCCTAGCGGAAGTAGGAGTCGCCCGCGTCGGATGGATACATGCCGGCGACAAACTCGGCATAACCATTGTAGAGCCTGGTCGGCACCCGGTCGTTCTGGCGACCGCCCAACAGCCACTCGGACGCCTGGCTCCAGCGCGGATGATCGATCTCCGGATTGACGTTGGCCCAGAAGCCGTACTCCTTGTCCTGCAGCGATTCCCAGAAGGTCGTGGGCTGCTTGTCCGTGAACGAGAAGCGGATGATCGACTTGATGGATTTGAAACCATACTTCCACGGCACCGCCAGGCGGATCGGCGCGCCGTTTTGCGGCCGCACGGGCTTGCCGTACATGCCGGTGACCATGAAGGCGAGATCATTGGTCGCCTCTTCCATCGTCAGGCCTTCCTGATAAGGCCACGGATACCAGAACTGCCGCAGACCCGGCATCTCTGCCTTGCTCTCGGCGATTGTCTGCATCATCACATACTTCGCACCCGACGTCGGCTTGGCCAGATCGACCAGCTGCTTCATCGGAAATCCGGACCAGGGCACCGTCATTGCCCAGGCTTCGACGCAGCGATGGCGATAGACCCGCTCCTCGAGCGAGACCTGTTTCAGCAGATCATCGATCCCGATCTCGAACTCCTTGTCGACCATGCCGTCGATGATGATGTTCCAGGGGCGGGTCTCGAGGCGCTGTGCGGCGCGCGAAATCTGTTTGTGGGAGCCAAACTCATAGAAATTATTGTAGGTCGTCGCCTCTTTCTCTTCCGTCAGCGCGCGATCGACCGTGTATTTCTCGTTGCGCGGCACGGGATAGAGGCCAGCGGACGGATCGGGATCGGTCGCGGCCATCGCCATACCGGCGGGCAGCATGCTCGCGGTCGCCGCGATGGCGGGTGCGACACCCAGCGCTTTCACGATCTGACGGCGATTAAGATAGATATCCTCGGGCGTCACCGCGCTCTCCGGCAGCTCCCAGCCCCGCTTCACCTTCACAAGCATGTCAGTCTCCGTTTATTCGTGCGTGACCATACGATGGGGGTGCGCACGCCCGAAAACAAGTCACGGCTGCTTGAATTAAGCCAAACGGAATAAACTAGTGGTTCCGGTGTTATCCACCGGAAATCCAGGTGAAATCAGGCAGATTGCGGGGACGAAAGCCGGGCGACCGGCTCGTCACGTATCGGCCAGTGGAGTGCCGCCGCCAGCAGGCCGAGCAGGATCGAGGTGTACCAGACCGCGTTGTAGTTGCCGGTCACATCGAAGTTCAGGCCGCCAAGCCAGGACCCCAGGAATGCACCAATCTGGTGGCTGAGGAAGACCAGACCGAACAGCAACCCGAGATGGCGTGCGCCAAACATCTTGGCAACCACACCGCTGGTCAGCGGCACGGTCGAGAGCCAGAGAAGACCGAATACACCCGAGAAGACCAATATCGTCGTCGCGGTCTTGGGCATCAGCATCATCCACGCGATCAACAAAGCGCGCGCCAGATAGATCAGGGAGAGCAGATTCTTCTGCTTGAACCGGTTGCTGAGCACACCCGCTGCATAGGTGCCGAGTATGTTGCCGCCGCCAATGGCGAACAGCGCCCAACCCCCAACCGTCGCCGCGAGCCCGCACCAGGCGACGAAACCGGGCAGATGGGTGCCGATAAATGTGACGTGGAAACCGCACACAAAGAAGCCTGCGACCAGGAGCAGATAGCCGCGATTCTTGCGCGCCTCGCCGAGTGCCAGGGTCCAGCTCTGAGCTGCCACACCGGCCTCTTCGGAAGCCTTACCGCGGATCATCGCGCCAAGAGGGATCATCAACGCCACGATCACTGCGGTCGCCACGAGCGAAATTTCCCAGCCGAAGCCGCCAATCACGATCTGGGTAAACGGGGGTATCAGGAACGGCCCGAGCGCCCCGATGGTACTGACAATCGCCATGGCGTAGGTGCGCCGCTCGGGTGCCACCATACGAGCGATCGCCCCGTAGACGACCGACATACCGACACCGCTCATCCCGAGCCCGATGAGAACGCCGCCAGTGATCAAAAGTTCCGTCGGCGTGACCGCACTCGCCATCCCGAGCACACCGAGCGCATAGAGGATCGCGCCCCCGACGATGACGCGGCCGGAGCCGTAACGGTCGGCGAGCCCGCCGGAAAATGGCTGTGCCAGCCCCCAAAGAAGATTTTGGATGGCCATCGCCAGGCCAAACAACCCGCGACTCCATTCAAGGTCGATCGTCATCGGCACCAGATACAGGCCAAACGCCTGGCGCACGCCGAGCACGACCGCGAGAAGGCCCGCACCCGCACCCATCACCATTATCTGTTGCCGGTTGAGTGCGAGGGACATGACGACCTTCCGGTGTTTGGAACTACAAGCATGCACCGAGTATCGCTGCACTGAGCACAAAATTATGTGATTTCGAGAACATCGGACGCGCGACACCAAAAGTCGAGCCCGAACGCTGCAAGACAGCCGGACTTGTGCTTACAGTTCCTGTCCGCGCACCCGCTGTTTCAGGTCACGTATGAGGGCGTGCATGCCCGCCAGCCGCGGGTGAACCTTCACCGCGCCCTCGAACGCCTTTAGCGCCGCATCGCCGTTGCCACGCAGCATCTCGATCTGTCCCAGACCGCTGAGGGCACCGAAATGCCGGGGCTCCAGCGCCAGCGTCTGTTCCACATCCGCCGTCGACAGGGCGAGCTTGCCCAAAATGAAATAGACGGTGGCGCGCTTGTTCCAGGCCTCCGCGTAGTCGGGCGCCTGGTCGATCAGCGCGGTATAAACCTCGACGGCGTCGTCGAAGCGCCGATCCGCCATAGCCTTGATGCCGATATGCATCAGGCGGGTGTTGGCGCTGTTCTCGTGCGCGATCCACGTCGTCCAGATCAGGTTTTCAGCCGCCCGGACCTCGAGTTGCTCGTCGCTCGACTGCAGTATCGAAAAGAGGTTGTCGAGGCGTGGGTCTGTCTGATCCGCGCGCACGGGTTGCGACCCGGAGACGGCGAACACGATCAGGACGGCGAGGCACAGAATGCGCATGGGTGAATTATGCGACGACACGCGTCAGCGGCTCAAGGGGGCACATTCGGGGCTACAAAGAAGTGATTCTATTGTGGTGCCAGCGCATAAACGAAGCCGGTGTGGCTGCCGAAATAGATACGCCCGCCCACCACGCTCGGCGACGTCCAGACGCGGTCACCTGCCTCAAAACGCCAGGCGATGGTGCCGTCATTGCGGCGCAACGCGTACAAATGCCCGTCACTTGAGCCGATATAGATATGCTCATCGGTCACCGCGGGAGACGAGAAGACCGGCCCGTTGATCTGGGTCTTCCAGCGTTCCGTGCCGCTTGCCGCATCGAGGGCATACACAAAGCCGGTATGCGCGCCGATATAGACCGTCCCGTCGATGATCGAGGGTGACGAAAATACCTCGCGCCGCGTGGGGAAGGTCCAGCGTTTCTCGCCCGTCAGCGCATCGCGCGCATAGATGTTGCCATCGTCCGATCCAACCACGACCATCCCGTCGGCCACGGCGGGCGAAGAGAATATCCCGCCGCGCGCGCGCATCTGCCAGATGCGTGTGCCGGTCTTGGTATCGATCGCGTAGAGAATGCCGCCGATCGAACTGATGTAGACGATCCCGTCCACGACTGCCGGGGACGCCAGCACCCCGCCGCCGCTGCGAAACTTCCAGCGGACCGTGCCGGTACCGGCATTCAGCGCATAAAAGAATTGGTCGAAGGCGCCGAAATACACCACGTCATCGATAACGGCGGGCGAGGATTGCTCACCGCCCGGGCCCAGATCGAAGGACCATTTCGTCGCCCCTGTCGCCGCATCCACCGCATAGAACCGGTTATCGTCGGCGCCGAAGTACACTGCCCCGTCGGCCACCGCCGGCGACGCGCGCAACAGGCCGCCGACAGGGAATTTCCAGATTTCCTCGCCTGTCGCCCCATCAATCGCAAAAAGCACCTGCGCGAAGCTGCCCGCATAGACGACCCCGTCGACGACGGCGGGCGATGATTCCACGACAGCACCGGTATCGAACTGCCACAGGAGCTTTGGCGGGGAGGCGATATCCCCCTGCCCGTCCCACGCGCTGTGGGCGGGGTCGAGCCGGAACGCGGGCCAGTCGTCGGCCAGCGCCGGAACCGCACCAAACGAAAACAGGGAAATGAATATTGAGGCCAGGAACGTGCGTACCATGGTCCGGAGTGTTCCCGAGCGCCGCGCACCCGGCCAGTCACAGCTTCGTGCACCGCCGGCTTGGCTTATAATGGCGGTTGGATCATTTCTGCTCAGGACACACAGCTCATGCCTCTCAAACCCGAAGACATCATCGGTGCCTGGAACCTCGTCGACACGTTCCGGGAGAACCCGGACGGCACCCGGACCCAGCATCAGGGCGCCGACCCCATGGGCATCATCATGTACACCGCCGACGGCCATATGAGCGCGATCACCCGCGCACGCAGCCGCCCGTTCCCCGCCGACGCCACCGATGCCGACAAGGCCCGCATGTTCGACAGCTATCTGAGTTACGCCGGACGCTGGTCCCTCGACGGCGACACCGTCACGCACCATGTCGAACATGCCTTGAACGAAAATCTCGTCGGCAAGGATCGCAAGCGGGTGATCGACCATCAGGGCGATCGCATGGTGCTGCAGGGTGAAGGGGGTGCCGGTGGCGAAGGTTCGTCGATCGCCACGATTATCTGGGAGCGTCCGAAACCGACCGGCGGCTGAGCCCTATCCAAGCTTTTTCGGCTTCGGACCGCCTGTCGCCCAGTCGAGCAACTCGACCGTGTGGACCACAGGCGCATCCAGCGCGCCGGCGAGCTGCGTGATGCAGCCGATGTTTCCGGTCGCAACCACCTCGGGCGTGGTGCGGGCGATGTTCGCCGCCTTGCGGTCACGCAGACGCCCCGCGATCTCCGGCTGCAGGATATTGTAGGTCCCCGCAGAGCCGCAGCACAGATGCCCCTCGCCCGGCTCGCTCACCGTGAAACCGGCCGATGTGAGCAATGTCTTCGGCGGCGTGCGGATCTGCTGGCCATGCTGCATCGAGCAGGCCGAATGATAGGTCACGCGTAGTTCTGGAATATTTTCGACAGGCTTCAGTTCCGGCTCGAGCTCGGCCAGATACTCGCTGACGTCCCGCGTTAGGTCGGAGATGCGCGCGGCCTTGTCGGCATAGGCTGCATCCTCGCGGAACATGAACCCGTAATCCTTGACCTGGGTCCCGCAGCCGCTGGTGTTGATGATGATGGCGTCGAGGCCCTCACCGTCCGCCTCGGCGATCCAGGCGTCGATGTTTGCGGCTGCCTGGGCATGGGACGCATCGGTCTTGCCCATATGGTGGACGAGTGAACCGCAACAGCCCGCGCCGTCGGCAACCACGACCTCGACACCGAGCCGGGTCAGCAACCGTACGGTCGCCTCGTTAATCTGCGGCGCGATCACGGTCTGCGCGCAACCATTCAACAGCGCGACCCGGCCCTTTCGTGTGCCTTCGGCCGGAATGACCTGAGGTACATCCACCGGGGACGGCGGCCCGAGATCGGTCGGGGCGAGCTCCAGCATGGCGCGCGTGCGGCCACGGAACAGCCCGCGCAGGGGTCGGGCCAGCGACGCGGCGGCCAGCAAGGTGCGGAACCGTAGCGGATAGGGGATCGACCAGGCCAGCGTCCAGCGGATCATCCGCTCGAACATGGGCCGGGTATAGGTCTCTTCGATATGCTTGCGGCCGTGATCGACCAGATGCTGGTAGTGCACCCCCGACGGGCATGTGGTCATGCAAGACAGGCAGGACAGGCAGCGATCGACATGGCGGACGGTTTTTTCGTCGGCCGGCGCGTCCGCTTCGAGCATCTGCTTCATCAGGTAGATACGCCCGCGTGGGCTGTCGAGCTCGTCACCCAGCAACGCATAGGTCGGACAGGTCGCGGTGCAGAAGCCGCAATGAACGCAGGCGCGCAGAATGTCGTTGGCGACAGCGATATCAGGATCGGCGAGCTGGGCCAGTGAGAAGTGGGTTTGCATCGGCTAGACCCCGCTATACATGCGGCCGGGGTTAAGAATGTGGCGCGGATCGAAGCTCTCCTTGACCCGGCTCGACAGGGCCGCGAGCGGTGCGGGCTGAGGCTCGAATACATCGACCGTACGGCGAATATTATTCGACGCACGCACCAGGGTGGCATGGCCACCGCCGTTTGCGGCAAGTGCGCCTCGGATGGCCCCATGTCCGGCGCCCTCGACATCACTGTCGACGCAGAACCAGATCAACCCGCCGCCCCAATCATAGAGCGCCTTCCCCGGGATACTGGCCGAGATTTCAGCCACGATAATGCCCGCCCTGTCAGGTGTGACCGAGAGACGCCAGAGCGGCGTACCACCATCACCCACACCCTCGACATCGCGCACCGATGCCCAGAATGCCTGAGAGGCCTCGCGGTCGAGCGTCGTGACATGCCCGCGTGCACCCACCAGTTCGCGTAACGCATCGGCACGTGCCGCGACCGAGGGAACAAAGCCCTCCACCCGGAACGCCGTGACCGGCCCCGGTATAGATGCCAGCCCAACAGGCAAATGCGCCGCGCCGGAGGCCTCGTTGCTGGAGTTAAGCGCCGCCGACATGATCTCGACCGCAACCGCGTCATCTACACCAGCGACCAGAATTGTTTCCTCGGTCTCCGCCGCCGGCAGAACCTTGATCGTGATCTGGGTCAGGGCCGCCAGGGTGCCGAACGACCCGGTCAACAGTTTCGACAGGTCATAACCGGTGACGTTCTTGACCACCCGGCCGCCGCTCTTCACCAGATCGCCGCGCCCGGTGACTGCCTCGATCCCCAATATATGATCGCGCGCCGCACCCGCCTTGACCCGCCGCGGGCCGGCCAGGTTGCAGGCGATCATGCCGCCCAGCGTGCCGCCCTCGTTTCCGTACAAGCGCGCGAAACGCGGCGGTTCGAAGGCCAGCATCTGGCCTTTCGCCGCGACGGCGGCCTCGATCTCGGCCAGCGGCGTGCCCGCCCACGCGGACAGGACAAGCTCTTCTGGCTCGTACAGGGTAATGCCGGTCAGGCCGGACAGGTCGACGGCGTGGGCGATGGTCCGGTTGCCGTCGCCCATGGGCCGGCCGAAGCCGCGCTTGGTGCCGGTGCCGACGATCTCGAGAGGGGTCTCCTCGCCGGTCGCCCAGGCGATCGCCTCGACGACCTGCTCGGTGGTTTCGGGTTTGAGGGTTTCAACCATCGTCGGGCTCAGAACCGCGGCAAATCGGGGAACGGCATCTTGCCGCGATGAATATGCATGCGGCCGAGCTCGGCGCAGCGGTGCAGGGTCGGGAAGACCTTGCCCGGATTGAGCAGCTGGTTCGGGTCGAACGCGCATTTGACCCGCTGCTGCTGGTTCAGATCATCCTCGGTAAAGACCTCCGACATCAGGTCGCGCTTCTCGACGCCCACGCCGTGTTCGCCGGTCAGGACGCCCCCCACCTCGACGCACAGGCGCAGGATGTCGGAGCCAAAATTCTCCGCCCGATCCAGCTCACCCGGCTTGTTGGCGTCATACATGATCAGCGGATGCAGGTTGCCGTCACCGGCATGGAACACGTTGGCCACGCCAAGACCGTATTTATCCGACAGAACCGACATGCGCTCGAGCACCTCGGGCAGGCGGTGGCGCGGAATGGTGCCGTCCATGCAGTAATAATCGGGTGTGAGCCGGCCAATCGCCGGGAACGCGGCCTTGCGGCCGGCCCAGAACTGATTGCGTTCGTCCTCGCTCTCGGAGACCCGGATCGAGACCGCGCCCAGCCCCTCGGCGATCTCGCGCACCCGGCCGATCAGGTAATCGACCTCGACCGGCGGACCGTCGAGTTCGACCAGCAGCAGCGCCTCGACATCGAGGGGATAGCCGACCTGCACGAAGGCCTCGGCGGCCTTGATCGCGGGCCGGTCCATCATCTCCATGCCGCCGGGGATGATGCCCGCGCCGATAATATCGGCGACGCACTGGCCGCCGGCGGTGCTGGATTCAAAGCCGATCATCAGCGCGCGCGCCGTGGCCGGTTTCGGCAATATGCGCACCGTCACTTCGGTGATCACGCCGAGCAGGCCTTCCGAGCCGGTCATCAGGCCCAGCAGGTCATAGCCTTCGGAATCCATATGCTTGCCGCCGAGACGCAAGATCTCGCCGTCCGGCAACACCATCTCGATGCCCAGGATATTGTTCGTGGTCAGGCCATACTTCAGGCAATGCACGCCACCGGAATTCTCGGCGACGTTACCGCCGATCGTGCAGGCGATCTGGCTCGACGGGTCGGGGGCGTAATAGAAGCCGTCGGCCTCGACCGCATGGGTGATCCCCAGATTGGTGACGCCCGGCTGGACCACGGCGCAGCGATTGTCATAGTCGATCTCAAGCACCCGGTTGAACTTGCCCAGGCCGAGCGTGATCGCGTCGGCTGCGGGTAACGCGCCGCCCGAGAGGGACGTGCCGGCGCCGCGCGGGACGATCTTCACGGCATTCTCGTTGCAGTAGCGCATGATCGCCGAGACCTGGCCGACCGTCTCGGGCAGGACAACGATCATCGGCAGTTGCCGGTAGGCGGTCAGCCCGTCGGATTCATAGACCGCCATGCCTGTCTCGTCGGCGATCACCCCCTCGCCCGGCACGAACGCGCGCATGGCCGCGACGATCTCGTCGCGCCGCGCGAGGGTCTGGGCATCGGGATCAGGCATCTTCATGGGGCATCTCCATAACGCTGCCCGGAGTATAGCGGGCGGCGGGCAACAAAAAACCGCGCATAACGCGCGGCTTTTTCATCACTTCGTTACGTGCGTAGGCTCAGCCCTGGCGCGCCTTGAAGCGGGGGTTGCGCTTGTTGATCACGTAGATGCGTCCACGCCGGCGTACGACCTGGCAGCCACGACCGCGCTTCTTGAGTGTCTTCAGCGAACTTGCGACCTTCATAGGACCGCTCCCAAATATGAAAATCCCGCCCCAAATGGCGGAAACGCGCGGAAACTAGCCGCGCGGCACCACCATGTCAACGGTCCAAACCCCGATTCAACGCGCCTTGGCGTGATATTCCGGGTTGGGCATCCGGTCCAGCGCCGTCGAGGCCCGGTTGGTCATGTTGAAGAAGGCCGCGACACTGGCGATATCCATGATGTCGCGCTCGGCAAAACCCGCGTCACGCAGGGCCTGGCGGTCGGTTTCCTCAACTTCGGCCGGGGCGTTGGTCATCTTCACGGCGAAGTCCAGCATCGCGCGCTGGCGCGGCGAAAGCTCCGCCGCGCGGTAGTTGATCGCCATCAACTCCCCCAGTGCGGGGTCACCGGACAGCTCACGCACCGCCGAGCCATGCGCCACCACGCAATAGAAACACTTGTTCTCCGACGACACGGCGGTGGCGATCATCTCGCGCTCCAGGCGGCTCAACCCCATCTCGGACAGCATCAGTTCGTTGTACATGGCGATGAAGCCACGCAGGCGTTCGGGCACAACCGCGTAGCTCTGCAGCACATTCGGCACCATGCCAAGCTTGTCCTGGCAGACGGCGAAATACTTCCGCAGATCCTCGTCCAGCTCTTCGGCGCCGGGAATCCGTAGGTCCACGGCATGAATATGGTCGGGTTGGGCGGTCATCTCGGGGGTTCCTCACAATTGTGGCCACGATCAATGGCCGGGCGGCCAATTATAGATCGCGTCGTGGAAAACTCCCGCGAAACAGACAATTCGCTCAAATTAAGGGCGACATTACGAATCGGTGCCCGACCCCCGATACTTGACGGCAGGGGTCGAAGGTCACTAACACCATCCACCTGCTCCTGCGCTATATTGCGCAAGCATCAGCAATCGGAGCGCAAGGCGTGAGTGAATCGCACCCTTGGAACCTGAACCTCGGACGACATCCGAAACCTGACGAAGTGTCATTCGATCTGGAGCGCACGCTCTCTTCGGTCGTGGCGCTGCAGTCGCGCGTGCCCGATGACGCCTTCACGGCCCCGATCCTCGGCACGGAGCGCGAGGGACAGGGCGTCGTCATCAGCGACGACGGCATGGTCCTGACGATCGGGTATCTGGTCACCGAGGCCGAGGACGTCTGGTTGATCGACAACCATGGCGGTGCTCATGCCGCCCATGTCGTCGGCTATGATCAGGAAACCGGTTTCGGGCTGGTGCAGGCGCTGGGCGTGCTGAACCTGCCGGCCATGCCGCTCGGCGAGTCGGCGGATATCTCCACCGGAGACTCACTGATCGTCGCCGGACAGGGCGGGGGTGAGGCTGCCATCAACACCCAGGTCATTTCGGTCCGCGAGTTCGCCGGTTCATGGGAATATGTGCTCGACAGCGCCATTTTCACGGTGCCCGCGCATCCACGCTGGAGCGGTGCCGCCGTGATCAACCAGGCGGGCCATCTCGCCGGGATCGGCTCGCTCTATATTCAGCAGGCCGCCGGCGACGATGACGAGATCGACGGCAACATGATCGTGCCGATCGACCTGCTCAAACCCATTCTCCAGGAAATCATCGAGTTCGGCAGACGCCGCCGCGCGGCGCGACCCTGGCTCGGAATGACGACCGCGGAGGCCGAAAACCATCTGGTCGTCGCCGGCATCGCCGAGGGCGGGCCCGCCATGCGCGCCGGGGTCGAACCCGGCGATATGGTGCTGGGCGTCGACGGCGAGGAAATCTCGGGGCTCTCTACCCTGTTCCGCAAGATCTGGTCTCTGGGCGACGCCGGGGTGATGGTCCCGCTGACCCTGCACCGTGACAGCCAGGTCGTCTCGGTCAGTGTCGAAAGTGCGGCACGCGCGGACTACCTCAAGAAGCCTCGGGTCAACTGACCATCAACCGATCCAGAAGGCCGCGCTAGAAGGCCGCAACGTCGAATATCCTCGACGCATCCGGGTCAATTCGAATCTGGACCGCACGAATATCGAGCGCACCGGGCACTTCGACCCGCCACACATTGTCCAATGGATTGCCGACGACGTCCTGAAACGGGGTATCGACGGTGAATACATGCCCGTCGCCATGGATCACGAGCACCGGCCCGCCAAAAGCGATCGCACCCTCCGTGATCGCAGCCAAGGTCGCGTGAAAGCCCCCGCCCAGCCCGTAAAGCAGGTAGGGATCGGCCTGGAAGGCCAGGACGACCGCGGTCGATCGGTCGGCCCGCGCGATCTCAAACAGTTCATTGATCCACTCGATGTTGGCCGCGTCACGCCGCTCAAACTCCGCGATCGCCGCCGTATCACCCGCCCTGCGCCCATTGTTCGAACCGACGACATGAGCCGTCGCGAACAACACGCCGCCGATACGCCAGCGGGCATTCTCGACCATCACCTGGTGGACCGGCGAGCGATCGGACTGGCGCTCGAGGGTGATCGGGTCACGGCCGAGGCTCTCCGGTGCGGCAAAGAACAGATCGCGCAAGACCGCCAGACGTTCACGCGGGTCATAGTCACCCCAGCCACGCCGGTGGCAGTCGGTCCACTCGTTGTCGCCGGGGGTATAGACCAGCGGCCCATCAACGCTGTTCATGTAGTCGCGTTGACGCAGGTAAATCGCCTCGTCGCACGGCCCGCCGCCCTTGATATCACCCACGTTGATGGTGACGTCCGGCGCTTCGGCGCTAATCATCCGAAGCAGCTGCTCATAGGCCGGAATATCGACCTTGCGGTAAGGCATATCGCCGAACGCGACAACCGTGACGGGGTTCGTCGCGTCCGGGTTGCGCGGCGTGGATTTCTGGTGCGGTGACGCACAGGCGGCCAGTCCGAGGCAGAACACCAATGCGGCGACACGCCAACACCGCCGATCCCACGCAAATACTTGAAATCTCTCCATTCCCAGAGTCTGCCCCCGACGAGCCGCATCAATCAATTTTTTTGATAACCCGGTTGTCGGGGGCCGCCCGATGAAGGCAAGATCATCGCAATAAAACAAGAACGAACCGCCTAATGGGGGAAATCCAACAGCGGACACCAAACAGGGAGAATCGAGATGAAAGCTAAACTACTGACAGGTGCCATTGCGGCCGCCGGCCTTATGGCAATCAGCGCCACGGCAAACACCGCACATGCGGGCACGCTGGACGACGTGCGCGCCGCGGGTGAATTGAAGTGTGGCATTAACACCGGCCTTCCCGGCTTTGCCTTCACCGACGACAAGGGCAACTGGACCGGCTTCGACGTCGCCTACTGCCGCGCACTTGCCGGCGCCGTGCTCGGCGACCCGGACAAGGTGAAATGGGTCAACCTGACCGGCAAGAACCGTTTCCCGGCACTGACCTCGGGCGAAATCGACGTCCTTTCACGTAACACGACGTGGACCTTCTCGCGCGATGTCGACCTCGGCTTCACATTTGTCGGCGTGAACTATTATGACGGCCAGGGCTTCATCGGCCGGACCGCGCTGGACGCCAAGAGCGCCCGGGAACTCGATGGCGCGTCCGTCTGCATCCAGACAGGCACAACCACCGAGTTGAACCTCGCCGACTTCTTCCGGATCAACAAAATCGATTATGAGCCGGTGCCGATCGAGACCAACGAAGAAGCCCGCAAGGCCTATGAGGCCGAGCGTTGCGACGTTTACACGACGGATGCCTCGGGCCTCGCGGCGACGCGCTCGACCTTCCCGGACGCGGACGCGCACATGGTCTTTCCGGAGATCATCTCCAAGGAGCCACTCGGACCGCTGGTCCGCCATGGCGACGATCAGTGGGCGGATGTCGCGCGCTGGACCCTGAACGCTCTGATCAATGCCGAAGAGCTGGGCGTGACCCAGGAAAATGTCGCAGACCTCGCCAAGGGCAGCGACAATCCGGAGATCAACCGGATGCTCGGTTCCGAGGGTTCGCTGGCCGAGATGCTGGGCCTGTCCACGGATTGGGCGGTCAACGCGATCCGGGCTGAAGGCAACTACAGCGAGATTTTCGAGCGGTATCTCGGAACGAACACCTCGCTGGGCATTTCCCGCGGCCTGAACGCGCTGTGGAAAGATGGCGGCATCCTGTACGCGCCGCCGATGCGCTAAGAAAATGATGAAGGCCCGCGAGCAACCGTTCGCGGGCCTTCGACGTTTCTTTGATGCAAAGAACATAATTCTTTGTCGACCCCGGCGCTGAACGACAAGGGCGAACAATTCGACGTTCGCCGATTGCTGACCGACGAACGCAGCCGCGGCATCGTCCTGCAGTTGGCTGTCCTTCTCGCCGTCGCACTCGTAATTGCATTCATTACCTCGAATACGCTGGCGAACCTGCAACGCGCCGGGCTGGCTTCAGGGTTCGGCTTTCTCGACGACACCGCCTTCTTCGACATCAATCAGAAGCTGATCGACTACACCTCCCAATCGACCTTCGGGAGGGCGCTGGTGGTCGGCTTCCTGAACACAATTCTGGTGTCTGCCCTGGGCATTATTGCGGCCACATTGATTGGCTTCAGCGCCGGGGTTCTGCGCCTATCACCGAATTGGCTGATCAGCCGCGTCGTGACCGCCTATGTGGAATTCACACGCAACGTGCCGGTGCTGCTGCAGATCATCTTCTGGTGGGCCACCCTGACCGCGCTGCCGAAGGTGCGAGATAGCCTGTCCCTCGGGGACGCGGCCTTCCTCAATAACCGGGGTATCCGCTTGCCGGCCCCGATTTTCGAACCCGGCATGGAATGGGTCATCGGCGCCGCCGTCGTCGGCATCGTCGCCGCAGTCATTCTGGGCCGCTGGGCGCGCAAGCGCCAGGATCAGACGGGCCAGATATTCCCGTCCGGATGGGCCGGGCTCGGCCTGATCATCGGCCTGCCGCTGATTGTCTATTTCCTCCTCGGCCAGCCACTCGAATGGGACGTGCCGGTCCGCAAGCGCTTCAACTTCCAGGGCGGCTTCAACATCACCCCTGAGCTGATCGCGCTCTGGCTGGCGCTTGCGACCTACACCGGCGCCTTCATCTCGGAAATCGTGCGGTCGGGTATCCTTTCGGTTAGTCGCGGCCAATCCGAGGCGGCGTTCGCGCTCGGTCTGCGCTCGAACCAGACCATGCGCATGATCGTCATCCCGCAGGCGCTGCGGGTGATCATCCCACCCCTGACAAGCCAGTATCTCAACCTGACCAAGAACTCGTCGCTGGCGGTTGCGATCGGCTATCAGGATCTGGTCTCGATCGGTGGCACGATCCTGTTCCAGAGCGGTCAGACTCTCGAAGTCGTCGGCATCTGGATGGCGGTCTATCTGTCGCTCAGCCTGCTCACATCGGCTTACATGAACTGGTACAACAAGCGCATCGCGCTGGTGGAACGGTAGGTCATGTACGAGCCGTTCCACAGAACCACGGACGACATGCTCCGCGAGCGACCCGCCCCGGCCGCCACGGTCGGCGTGATCGGCTGGCTGCGGACCAACCTGTTCGCGGGCTGGATCAACACAGCACTGACCCTCGTCACCCTCTACATTCTGTGGCTGGCGATCCCGTCCTTCATCGGCTGGGCGTTCATCGACGCCCAACTCGCCGGCAACGACCGGTTCGCCTGCACCGGCGATGGTGCGTGTTGGGCGTGGCTGGACCAGCGAATAAACCAGTTCCTCTACGGCTTCTATCCGTCCGAGGAGACATGGCGGGTCAATATCGCCTTTGTGCTGCTGTTTCCTGCATTGGCACCCTGGCTCATGGAGAATGTCCCCGGCGACAGGTATCTGCGCTGGTTTTCGGTCGCCTACCCGGTGATTGCGACCATCCTCCTGGTCGGCGGATTTGGCCTCGAAGTCGTGCAGACCGACAAGTTCGGCGGCTTCATGCTCAATCTGACTGTCGGCCTCGCCGGGATCGTGCTGTCCTTGCCCATCGGCATCGTGCTCGCGCTAGGCCGCCAGTCGCGCCTGCCCCTGATCCGCTGGTTCTCGATCATATTCATCGAAGCGGTGCGCGGTGTGCCGCTGATCACATTGCTGTTCGTCTCGAATATCATCCTGCCGATCTTCCTGCCGCCGGACATGGCGCTGGATTCGGTCATCCGCGTGATCGTGATGGTGACCGCTTTCGCTTCGGCTTACATGGCAGAGGTGATCCGCGGCGGCCTGCAGGCGATCCCCAAGGGACAGTATGAGGCGGCCCAGGCCATGGGGCTCAACTATTCGAAGGCCATGCGCCTGATCATCCTGCCCCAGGCGTTGAAAATCTCGATCCCCGGCATCGTTAACACCTTCATCGGCCTGTTCAAGGACACCACACTGGTGATCGTGATCGGCCTGTTCGACATTCTCGGTATCGCCAATGCCATGGTCTCGAACCCCGACTGGCTCGGGCTTTCGACCGAGACATATGTGGTCGTTGCCCTGTTCTTCTTCTCGGTCTGCTTCTCCATGTCGCGATATTCGATTCGCCTGGAACGCCGGCTCGACACCGACAAACGCTGACCGGAGGACGATATGTCCACAACCGAAGATCACGCGCCCACGCCGTCAGAAAACCCCGCGATCGAAATCGAGGGCCTGAACAAATGGTACGGCTCGTTCCATGTGCTCCGTGACATCAATCTCGACGTGGCGGAACGCGAACGCATCGTCATCTGCGGTCCGTCCGGCAGCGGCAAATCCACCCTGATCCGCTGCATCAACCGCCTCGAAGAACATCAAGAGGGGCGCATCATCGTGGACGGCACCCGCCTGACCAACGACCTCAAGAATATCGATGCGGTCCGGCGTGAAGTCGGCATGGTGTTCCAGTCGTTCAACCTGTTCCCGCATCTCACCGTGTTGGAAAACTGCACACTGGCACCAATCTGGGTCCGCAAGACCCCCAAGGCCGAAGCCGAAGCGATCGCGATGGAGTATCTCGAGCGGGTCAAAATTCCCGAACAGGCCCTGAAATTTCCCGGCCAACTCTCCGGCGGTCAGCAGCAGCGTGTCGCCATCGCGCGATCCCTGTGCATGAAGCCCAAGATCATGCTGTTCGACGAGCCGACCTCGGCCCTCGACCCGGAGATGATCAAGGAAGTGCTCGACGTGATGGTCGACCTGGCGCAGACCGGCATGACCATGCTGGTGGTCACCCATGAGATGGGTTTCGCATCGCAAGTCGCCGATCGGGTGATTTTCATGGACGAAGGCCAGATCGTGGAGCAGAACAACCCCGACGAGTTTTTCAACAATCCGCAGTCGGAACGAACCAAGCTGTTCCTCAGTCAAATTCTGAGCCACTGACAACCACGCCCGGCCTCGTTCGGGCACTATCGGCCATTCCATGCTCGACACTTTTTTTGCGCTCGCGCCCGTATTTCTGCTGATCGCCATTGGCTGGGCTCTGAAGGCCCTGTGGCTTCATGACGAGGCGATGTGGCGCCCGGCGGAAAAACTCGCCTACTTCGTGCTGATCCCGGCACTGGTCGTCCACGATCTGTACAACGCAGATCTCGCCTCCCTGCCCTTCTCCCGCATGGTTATCGCACTTCTCGGTGCTGTGGTTATCGTCGCCCTGGCCCTGCTCGCGCTACGCCCACTCTTGTCCAGGATACTCGTCGGGGGTGATGCCGGGTTTACCTCCGTGTTCCAGGGGTCGATCCGGGCGAATTTCTTTATCACCCTCGCCGCGGCTCCCGCACTTCTGCCCGCAGACGGTGCAGCATTGGTGATCATCGCCGTCGCGTTCTTCACGGTGATGGTGAACATCTTCGCCGTGCTGGTGCTCGCACGCTGGGGACATGATGGTCAGGCTGATATCGGGGCCTTGATCAGGCGCCTCGCGACGAACCCGTTCATCGTCGCCACACTGGTCGGCATCGCCGTGAACCTATCCACGGTGCCGGTGCCGCGAGTTGTCGATTCCACCTTCGCCCTGCTGGCCGCTGCCGGATTGCCTCTGGCATTGCTGACGGCAGGCGCCGGCCTGCGGCTCGCGACCGTCGGCGTGCATCTGCCGGGCATATTCATCGCCAGCCTCGGCAAGCTTTTGATCCTGCCGGCGGTGGCGGTCGGGCTCGGCACATTGCTCGGGCTCGAGGCTTCGGTACTGGCCATGCTGGTGCTGTTTCACAGCCAGCCCACCGCTATCACATCTTATGTTCTCGCCAAGCAGATGGGCGGCGACCACGAGCTGATGGCCGGCATCCTCACGACCCAGACACTGCTGGCGGTTTTCACGGTCCCCGTGATGCTGGCGGTGTTCGCCTAGCCCCAGACGTCTTCGGCCACCTCGACCAGCCGCGCGAGCTTCGCCTTCTCATCGTCGATCGTCAGATCGTTGCCATGGACCGTCGATGAAAAACCGCATTGAGGACTGATCGCCAGCTGCTCGATCGGCGCATACTTTGCCGCCGCATCAATCCGGCGCTTGAGTTCGTCCACACTCTCAAGGTCCGGACGTTTCGTTGTCATCACACCGAGCACTACCGTCTTGCCCTCCGGCAGGAACCGCAGGGGTGCGAAGTCACCCGAGCGGTCGTCGTCATACTCCATGAAAAACCCGTCGACATCGAGCTCATTGAACAGGATATCGGCGACCGGCTCGTAACCGCCCTGCGCGACCCAGGCGCTCCTGAAGTTGCCGCGGCACATATGGACGGTCACCGCCATGTCATCGGGCCGGCCGGCGATGGATTCGTTGATCAGCCGGCAATACGTGCGTGGCAGGATATCTGGATCTTCACCCATTGCCCTGGTCGCCGCGCGAATCTTGCCGTCGCACAGATAGGCGAAATTGGTGTCGTCGAACTGCAGGTAGCGCAACCCCGCATCTGCGAGCGCGCGGACCTCGGCGTTGTAGGCCGCCGCCAGGTCGGCATAGAACACATCGAGTTCGGGATAGATCGTCTCGCTGATCGCCTTGCGACCGCCGCGAAAGTGCAGCATCGACGGCGACGGGATGCACACTTTGGCCGTCTGGCCGGTTACTGACTTCAGATACTCAAAATCACGAAGCTGGATATTATGACCGTGCGCCAACTTACTCTCAACGGTCATGGTCGGCGGTATCATGCCGACCTCGCTGCCGTCGTCTTTCCGGAAATGCGCCGCGAAACTGCCCTCGGTGACCTTCACCCCGTTGATCTGTTCGAGGAAATCCAGATGCCACATGAAGCGACGATACTCGCCGTCTGTAACACCTCGCAGGCCCACCTCCTCCTGCAGTTTCACGACCTCGACGATGCATTCATCCTCGATACCGCGCAACTCATCAGCATCGATCCGACCGGAGGCCGCGTCGGTGCGCGCTGCAACAAGTCTTTCGGAACGCAGAAGACTGCCAACCTGATCTGCCCGAAATGGTGGCTTTGATTTCTCTAGCATGTCGTTGCTCCTCCCGAACGGTTTCGAGTATGCCGCAGGTTGGAGGGATCCGCACCCGACCCCATACCCCGGGGATTGCCAAGCGAAACCGCAGGACTAAACTCAACCCAAGCAACCGTGTGGAGGACCGCCATCATGAATATCGAAACCATCGACCATATCGGCATCCGCGTCGCGGACCTGGACCGCGCCATGGCGTTCTACGAGCTGTTCGGCTTCAAGGTCATCCACAAGGCGGGCAACGACCCCGTCGCGGTGGTCATGAACGACGCCGGGGTCGAACTGAACCTCGTGTTCAATGCCAGCGACGACAATGGCGGGGACAACATCCTGATGGATGTGGACACCAAGTATCCCGGGTTTACGCATGTGGCGTTCCGCGTCGATACGATCGCGGGCTGCATCCGGCTGCTGAACGAGAACAACATCGAGATCACGCAAGGCCCCGTAAAATTTGGCCGCGGCGGGCATGTGTCCGTCTTCCTGCGCGATCCCGACCGTAACACCATCGAACTGCGTGGCCGTGAGGAGGACCTGTCCGACCTCGGCGGCGTCGAATCCTACGAAAACGAGAATTGATTTCGCCCGGCAACGGGTTTTGAGGGGAGTAATTACACATGCAACTGATCGACCTGAGTGGCGAGATTTTTCACAAATGCCCGACACTGGCGAACCATCCGCCCGCGGTCATCACCGACTGGAACACCCATGACACCCACCGAGAGGCGGAGGGGGTTAAATTCTCTATCGCCTCCAAATTCATGTCGTTCGGCGAACACACTGGCAGCCATGTGGATGCGCCGGTGCATTTCGACGCCGACCCGAACGCACTCTCCGTCGATCAGATGCCGCTCGAGGATTTCTACACCGAGGCCGTCTGCCTCGACCTTTCCCACAAGGAACTCAAGAGCCGGATCACGGTCGAAGAACTCGAAGCCGCCGAGAAGGCCGCCGGCGTGGAAATTCAACCGCGCGATACGGTGTTCCTCTACATGGCGCACTACGACCGGACCTTCGGCACGCCGGAATTCCTCACGGATTTCCCGGGTCTGACGAAAGAATCCGCCGAGTGGCTGGGCGCCAAGGGCATCGTCATGTTCGGCGTCGAGGCCGTGAGTCCCGGCCGCCCCGGCAAGGATAATTTCGAGGTGCATCTGGTGTGCCGGGACATGGGCTTCACCCATATGGAAGGGCTTACCAATCTCGACAAGGTCGTCGGCAAGGGACGTTTCCGGTTTATCGGGTTCCCGCTGAAGATACGCGGCGGCACCGGCAGCCCGATCCGCGCGGTCGCCGTACTCGGTGAAGAGTAACGGCGCGTCGCCCTATTCGGCGGTCAATCCACCGTCGACTGCAATAACCTGGCCCGTCAGCGACGGACCCGCGCTCGCGAGAAACAGCACGGCGTCGGCGATCTCCTGCGCCTGCGGAAACTGACCTGTCGGAATACGCGCCTGCATGCGCGCCCGCAAATCCGGATCGGCAAGGAGTTGCTGGCGTGATTCCGTCAACACGGTGCCCGGTGCCACGGCGTTGACCCGGATACCCGCATCTGCCCATTCGATCGCCAGCATCCGGGCCATCTGGATCAGGCCGCCTTTCGAGATTCCGTAGACCGAGCGCCCGGCCAGCCCGGTCAGGCCATGGGTCGACGCGATGTTGGTGACCGAGCCGGGCTTTCCTTCGGCGATGCAGTGTTCAGCCAGGCGCGCAGCTGCGAAGTAGGCGCCCTTGAGATTGATGCCGATGACCGAGTCCCATTCGTCCCAGGTGACATCAACCACCTGCTGCAGGAGCGTGCGTCCGGCATTGTTGACCAATGTATCGATCCCGCCGAGCCCGTCGATGGCCGCTGCCACGCCATCGCGGATGCTGGCTTCGGA
>JABJEK010000059.1 GCA_018702955.1 Rhodospirillaceae bacterium
CGTGAATGCGTCCGTAAGAAATACAAATGGTGTTGAGTAGAACCTAACCGAGTGCCCGATAGACCGACGCACGACCTATCCCCATCTGCTTCGCAATCGCAGATGCTCCAAGTCCCTCTGCTTTGAGTTCCTTTACCTTACCAACATCCACAGAGGGTTTGCGTCCCTTATAGACACCCTTTTCCTTTGCCTTTGCGATGCCTTCCATCTGCCGTTCTTTGCGAAGGTTTGTCTCAAACTCCCCAAAGACCCCCAACATATCCAAGAAACATTTTCCCGCACTTGTTCGGGTGTCTATCGGTTGCTCTGTCGCAGATAGGGTCACACCCCGTTTATCAAGGTCATAGACGATGTTTTGGAGGTCACGGATGGACCTCGCCAACCTATCAACACGGGTCACCACTAGTTCGTCACCATCTCGCAGGAACTCCAACAGGGTGTTGGAAGCTTGTGACAGACCCCGGGCGGCGAAGTTGAAATACCCGATGCGGACCGCTGACTATCGACCCGCCTTTGCCATTTGCCGATTGTTAACCATGCTCGGGCGATAACAGGATCGGAATTTTCTGTTCACACGAGCGGTTTGAACTATGCAGACATCCGTCGATCTTCAGGCACTGCGCGAGGATTATCGCGAGGGCCGGAATGTCATTCATTCCTACAAAGCTCGTGCGGGCCTCAACACCAACGCGCCCGAGGCGATCGAGATCGCCTACGACCTGCAGGCGGGTCAGTACATCCGCAATCACGCCAGCGAACCGGACTATTACAACGCCTATACCGACGAGCAGGCCGCACTCCTTGATGTCCATTTTCCCGATTGCGAGAGCCTGCTCGATGCGGGCTGTGGCGAGCTGACCAACACCGCGTTGTTGTTCGGAAAACTGGATGCGGTGCCGCGTCTGTTCGGGTTCGATCTGTCGTGGAGCCGGGTCCATGTGGGCCTCGACCATTTCCGGTCGACGGTCGATGCGGAGTGCGTCCGGCGCACGCAGGCATTTGTCGGCGAGATGTCGGGGATCCCGCTGCCGGACAACAGCATCGACGTGGTGATGACATCTCACGCGCTCGAGCCCAATCATGGCCGCGAGGCCGAGCTCCTGCGCGAGTTATTGCGCGTATCCCAGCGCGGCCTGCTGTTGTTCGAGCCGGCCTATGAGCTGGGTGACGACGCGCAGCGGGCAAATATGGACCGGCACGGCTATGTGCGCGGCCTTGGCGACCACTGCCGAGACCTCGGTGGCGACGTGGTGGCGGATCACTTCACGCAAGTGAACTACAATCCCCTGAACCGCACCGGCGTGACGGTGGTGCGGAAACCGGATTCGGTCATGGGAAATGCGCCGGCGTTTGTAGATCCCGTGTCCCACACGGCGTTGCATTTCGATGTGGAAGACCGGGTGTATCATTCGCCCGAACGTGGTGTCGTCTATCCGACCCTGCGGGGCATCCCGATCCTGCGTGAGAGCGCGGCGGTTCTGGCGACGGGTTTCCCGGTTCCGGCCTAACGGCCCCAGATCAGCATCACCGTGAGAATAAACGCCAGGTAGCCGATGAACATCCGGTGCAGCAGGATATCGGGGATTTTGTGCGAGGCGCGAATCCCGAACGGTGAACCGACAAGCGCGCCGGCGGCCAGTCCCGCAGCGGCGGGTATATAGAGGAACCCGACTGACAGGTTCGGCAATCCGGTCTCGTTAATCCCGCCATAGACATATCCGGCCGCCGCCGACAGGCCAAGCAGCCCGGCCAGTGCCGAGGCCGCCGCCGAGACCATGGGCATCGTGTAGCGGCGCTTGCGCAGATAGGGCCCGATGACAATCGCGGGGCCCGGGCCGAGCAGCGACCCGGTGATGCCCGTCAGCACCCCGTGGAACCAGAGGCCGGGGCCGCGTACCGCGTCCAGATCACCGCCGGTCGCCACCGTCTCATGGCCTTTGTAGAAGACACCACGGGCGATCGTCAGCGCGATAAAACCCATGAAGATGATCTTCAGGATATCGCCCGGCAGGAAGTCGCCGAACAATGATCCGCCCACCGCGCCGATGATGATGTAGGGCACGAACCGAAACGTCAGGGGCAGCTGCAGGTCGCCGATCCGGTAACGCAGGATCGCCACATAGGCCGAGGTGGTGAACATCACCGCGAGCGAGGTTCCCACCGACAGATGCATCACGTGATGTTCGGGCACCCCCTGCAGCGGCAGGCCGATGATCAGGATCGGCGCCATGGTGAAGGCGCCGCCGACGCCGAACATGCCGGAGACGAACCCGGCGAGCGCGCCGGTCGCGAAGTAGATCAGGATGATTTCGTAAAGCACTGACGTTTCCTCAACCGATCCGGCCATGCAGCAGCATGACGACGAGCACGCAGGCAAGATAGACCAGATACAGGCGGCTTTGCAGATGATCATCCAGCCGGCGCGAGAGGAAAATGCCGAACGGCGCGCCGGTCAGGCCGCCGGCGGCAAGGCCAACGAAGGCGGGCAGATAGACATAGCCGAAGCTCCAGGCGGGCAGGTTGGGTTCATTGAACCCACCCACGATGTAGGCGCCGCCCGCGAACAGGCCCAGACACGCCGCCAGGGTCGAGCAGGTGGCCACGGTACTTGCCATCGAGAATTTCAGTTTCCGCAGAAAAGGTGCCACGAGAACGGCCGGGCCCGGCCCCATCAGCGACCCCAGCAATCCGGCCAGGCTGCCGGAGATCCAGTATTCCGGGCCACGCACGCCGGTCAAATCGCTGCCGCTCTGCAGGTCGGCGATGCGTTTGGACAGCAGCCCGCGCGCGATGGTCAGCGCGATGAAGAAGATGAAGATCGCCTTGAGCAACGTGCCGGGCATGGCGTCGCCCAGGGTGGCGCCGACCACCGCGCCGATCGCTACCAGAGGAAAGAATTTTGCAACGAGCCGCCAGTTCGTGTCGCCGGCCCGCCAGCGCAGGACGGCGCTGAAGCTGGCCGTGATGAAGATGACGGCCTGGGTGGTGCCGACGGTCAGATGCATGGTCCGCTCGCCGCCGATGTCTTGAAAGGTCAGCGCGATGAGCAGAAGCGGTGCCACGGCGAACCCGCCGCCGACGCCGAACATCGCCGCGACGACGCCCGCGAACACGCCCGACGCCACATAGATGAGGATGATCTCGTAGAGCATGTAAGCGTCAGATCGTGTGGGAGATCATGATGATGAGCACGATCGACAGATAGCCGATGAACAGCCAGGCCTGGGTGCGGTCCTTCATCCAGTGGGAAAACCGGATGCCGATGGGTGAACCGGCCAGCGCGCCGACGGTCAGCGCGGCGAAGCCCGGCAGGTAGAGATAGCCAAGACTGTGGGCGGGTAGGCCGATCTCGTTGAAGCCGCCGACGATATAGCCGCCCGCCGCCATGATGCCGACAAGCCCGGCGAGCGACGCGTTCGCCGCGGCGATCACCGGCATGGCGAAACCGAGGCGTCGTAGCTGCGGGGCCAGCAGGATCGCCGGTCCCGGGCCGAGCACGCCACCCGAGGCGCCCGACAGGGTGGCGAAGAACCATATTGCGGGTCCGCGCGCGACGGAGGCGTTGCGTCCCGCGCCTGCCTCGATGCGGCGACTCTGCAGGATCAGCCCACGTACGATCGAGATGGCGACGAAGCCGATGAACATGAGCTTGAGGGCGATCCCCGGCAGCGCGTCGCCGATGCCCGCACCGATGAGCGCGCCCACGGCAACGAACGGCGCCAGCCGCCAGATCAACGGCAGCAGCAGGTCACCCGCCCGGTAGCGCAGCGCCGTCGTCAGTATCGCGGTGACGACCTGGGTCGCGAGAGACGTGGCAATCGTCAGATGCATGATGTGCACATCCGCCACGCCTTGCAGGGTCAAGGTGATAATCAGCGCGGGCGCCAGCGCGAATGCGCCGCCGACCCCGAACAGGCCCGACACGAAGCCGGAGAACACACCCGCGGCGAGGTAGATAACGATGATCTCTGTCACGCGATGTGTTCCTTGCCGACGGCCATGATCTCACAAGCGGCTTCTCGTTAAACGCATTGCCGGTATAGGCTATTGTTGGGCCAATTGAAAAATTGGGGGAAAGCGATGAATTTTGGACAAGCGATATCATCGGGATTTCGGAACTATGTTGGGTTCACGGGCCGGGCGTGCCGATCCGAGTTTTGGTACTGGACACTTTTTACGGTCGTGGGATCAATCTGCCTTTCTATACTCGATACGGCGGTGTTTCCTCAGATTTTGTGGTCTCCTCTGGGTACCGTATTTAGCGTGGCGCTGTTGCTGCCGAGCCTTGCCGTCATGGTTCGTCGTGTGCACGACGTCGACAAATCCGGCTGGTTTGTGCTGTTGATTTTTATTCCGGTGATCGGCTGGATTATCCTGCTCGTCTGGGAACTTAGAAAAGGCGATGAAGGTGACAACCGGTTCGGCGTCGATCCACTGGGTGCGCCGGCTGAGGAGTCCATCCAAAGCTAGAGTTGGCGCTCCACTGGTAAGCCATTTACATCCCAGGCTCCGTAACTGATGTGACCGTTCGGGCGTTTGCTTTTGCGCGCCTGCACGCTAAGTAACGTCCGGATACATCGTTGAGATACATCGCAGAGAGAGAAGCCCCGTGAGCGATTACGAATTCGATTTGTTTGTCATTGGCGCCGGTTCCGGTGGCGTACGTGCGGCCCGGTTTTCAGCCGGTTTTGGTGCGAGCGTCGCGGTCGCGGAAGACCTGCACATGGGCGGCACTTGCGTGAATGTGGGCTGTATCCCCAAGAAGTTGTTCGTCTATGCCGCGCACTATCACGAGGATTTCGACGACGCGGCGGGCTTCGGCTGGACCGTCGGCCCGCGCGCCCACAACTGGCGCACGCTGGTTGACAACAAGGACAAGGAAATCTCGCGCCTGAACGGCATCTATCAGCGCCTGCTCGAGAATTCGGGCTGCACTGTGATCAATGGGCGCGCGACGGTCATCGATGCGCACACCGTGGCTGTCGGTGACAAGACCTACACCGCCGAGCGTATTCTGGTGGCCGCCGGCAGCTGGCCGACGGATCAGTCATATGAAGGTGGCGAGCATGTCATCACCTCGAACGAGGCGTTCTATCTCGACGAGATGCCCAAACGCGTTGTCATCGAAGGCGGCGGGTATATCGCCGTCGAGTTCGCCGGCATCTTCAACGGCCTGGGCGCGGAGGTGACGCTGGTCTATCGCGGTGCCATGTTCATGCGCGGGTTCGATGACGATATCCGCGAACATCTCGCCAAGGAGATGGAAGCGCAGGGCATCAACCTGAAGTTCCACACGGTGTTCGACAAGGTCGAGAAGACCGACGACGGCTACCGGGTTCATTTCACCGATGGTGTGGTCATCGACACCGATTGCGTGATGTCCGCTATCGGGCGGCGACCCAAGGTGACCGGGTTGGGTCTCGAGGCGGCGGGCGTCGAGCTCAAGGAGAACGGCGCGATTGTCGTGGACGACCATTTCCAGACGTCTGTGCCGTCGATCTATGCCATCGGCGATATCATCGACCGTTTTCAGCTGACGCCGGTGGCACTCGCCGAGGGGACCGCACTGGCCAAGACCCTCTACAACGACACACCGACGACGGTGAACTACGAGAACATCCCGACCGCGGTGTTCAGCCAGCCGCCGATCGGCACCGTTGGCCTGACCGAGGACGAGGCCCGCGCGGAATATGGCGATGTGTCCGTCTTCAAGAGCAGCTTCCGGGCGCTCAAGAACACGCTCTCGGGCCGTGCGGAACAGACCCTGATGAAGATGATCGTCGACAAGAAGAGCGACCGGGTCGTCGGGGTGCATATGGTGGGCCCGGATTCCGGTGAGATCATCCAGGGCATCGGGATTGCGCTGAAAGCAGGTGCGACCAAGGCGGTGTTCGATTCAACGATCGGCATCCACCCGACGTCGGCCGAGGAATTCGTCACCATGCGCGAGCCGGTGGCCGAAGCCGCCGAATAGACGGGACGGCGTTTGATAGCACGTTGAATTCGTGCGATTTTTGCTGGCGTTCGGGGCCTTGAGAGCCTATAGGCATGGCCCCGCGCGATAGCGCGACCTGGTAGAACAAGAAGATGGACGGACCGGGCGTTTCACGGCGCCGGACCGGATAGCAAGATGTCGAAAAACTGGCAGCCTGAAAGCTGGCGCAGCCGCGATATTCTGCAGGTCCCCGAATACGGGGATGCGGACGCGTTGGCGCATGTCGAGGACACCCTTCGCAAGCAGCCGCCGCTGGTGTTTGCCGGCGAGGCCCGCGCGCTGCGTGCGCAGCTGGGCAAGGTGGCCGAGGGGCAGGCATTTCTGCTTCAGGGTGGCGACTGTGCGGAAAGCTTCGCCGAATTCCATGCCGACAATATCCGCGACACCTTCAAGGTGCTGCTGCAGATGGCGATCGTGCTGACCTATGGTGCGGCATGCCCGGTCGTGAAGGTCGGGCGCATGGCCGGCCAGTTCGCCAAGCCGCGCTCGTCCAATGTGGAAGAGGTCGACGGCGTATCCCTGCCGAGCTACCGCGGCGACATCATCAATGACACGGCGTTCACGGCCGAATCCCGCGAGCCCGATCCCGAGCGCATGTTGCGCGCCTACAATCAGGCCGCCTCGACCCTGAATCTCCTGCGCGCCTTCGCCCAGGGCGGCTTCGCGGATCTGAACCAGGTCCATCGCTGGAACCTGGACTTCGTGAAGTCGAGCCCCCAGGGCGCGAAGTTCGAAGAACTCGGTGCCCGGATCGACGAGACGCTGGCCTTCATGGCGGCATGTGGCCTGACCAGCGCCAATGTCCCGCAGATGGCTGAGACGGATTTCTACACCAGCCATGAGGCGCTGCTGCTTGTCTATGAGCAGGCGCTGACCCGTCAGGATAGCCTCACCGGCAAATGGTACGACACGTCGGCACACATGCTGTGGATCGGTGACCGGACCCGGCAGCCCGACGGTGCGCATGTTGAGTATCTCTCCGGCGTCGAGAATCCGCTGGGCCTGAAATGCGGCCCGTCGATCGACATCGACGATCTGCTGCGGCTCACCGACATCCTGAACCCGGAAAATGATCCCGGCCGGCTGACGTTGATCTGCCGGATGGGCGCGGACAAAGCCGAGGAGCATCTGCCAGGTCTCGTGCGCGCGGTGGCCAGCGAAGGCAAGAATGTCGTGTGGTCCTGCGATCCGATGCACGGCAACACCGTGTCGTCGTCGAGCGGCTACAAGACCCGCGCCTTCGACGCGATCCTGTCTGAGGTGGACACCTTCTTCTCGGTACATCGCGCCGAGGGCACTCATGCCGGCGGCGTGCATTTCGAGATGACCGGTCAGGATGTGACCGAGTGTATTGGCGGCGCCCAGGAGATCACAGAAGAAGGCCTGAGCGACCGGTATCACACCCATTGCGACCCGCGCCTCAATGCCAGCCAGTCGATCGAACTGGCCTTCCAGATCGCCGAGCGGCTGAAACGCCAGCGCGACCTGACGGCGGCGGAGAATGCGGAACGCGTGTCGGCAGCCGGCTGAGCGGCATCTTCTGGCAAGCGCCCAATAGCGGGCTTTCCCATTTGGCTGACACGCGCCAAACTGCTCCCCTGATATACGGGGGCGACCAGCGGGGACGATATGGGCACCGTTAAATCGAGTGACGCAAAATCAGGTGACGCGGTGACCGTGAAATCCGGGGGCGCCGTGCAGCCGAGCGCGGACCCACATCCGCGCATCGACGAGATAACCGGGCTCACCGACACCTATTTCAACAAGACGCGGGCCATCGTCGGCAAGTTCGGCGATACCAAGGTCACCTACGCCGTGTTCATGCGTCGCCCGGTAATCTCCGCGCCGCGTCTGGCGTTGGAATGGCTCGAGGCCGTCGCGGCCGCTCGCAATGCCAGCTTTGAAATTGATCTGCGGTTTGACGAAGGCCGCTGGGTCGGCGCTGGCGAGCCGCTGCTCTATATCTCCGGGTCGTTCCACGATCTGGTCGATCTCGAAACGCTGTATCTGCAGAAGCTCGGTGCGGCCTGTGTCGCCGCCTACAACGCGGCGGCCATGTGCGTTGATCTGCCGAACGTGTCCTTCATGGCGTTCGATGCGCGTCACTGCACGGGACCCGACATGGCCGAGATGATGGCCTATGCGGCATCCGTCGGCTCGGGCCGCGCCAACCGCAAGGTGGGCGCGATCGGGTTCGTCGGTAACGCGACGGACGCGACGGCGCACTACTTTGGTCAGGACCGAGGATTGGGGACAATGCCCCACGCACTCATCGGTTATGCCGGTTCGACCGTACGCGCGGCAGAGATGTTCCAGGAAACCCATCCCGACGAGCCGCTGACCGTGCTCGTGGATTATTTCGGACGCGAGGTCACGGACAGTCTCGAAGTGTGCCGCCGTTTTCCCGAACTGGTGCGGGCCGGCAGGTTGTCCGTGCGCCTCGATACGCCGGGCGGCCGCTACATCGAGGGAATCGACCCGTCGCAGAGTTACGCCGTGCTCGAGCGCCATGCGCCCGACGCGATCAGGGGTTACCGGACCGAGGGCGAGCTGCGTCACCTGATCGGCGGCGGTGTGTCCGCCGCCGCAATCTGGCATCTGCGTGAGCGCCTCGACGAGGGTGGATTCGAAGGTGCGAAAATCGTCGCCTCGTCCGGCTTCGGCCCCGAGAAATGCAAGGTGATGGCGGCGGCCGATGTGCCGATCGACGCGATCGGGACCGGTTCCTTCCTGCCGGGTGACTGGCAGGAGACCTATGCCACGTCCGATATCGTGGAATATGGCGGTACCAAGCGGGTCAAGGTCGGCCGCGAGTTCCTGCTGCGCCGATAGAGTTCCGTGATGGACGATCCCATTGACTGGCTTGGCTTAATCGCAAACATCGCCGCGATCGTGACCGCACTCGTCGCCTTCGCCGGTTCGCTTTGGTACGTCGTCGAGCGCGGAACCAAACGGCGGCGGCTTGAGGCTTATCTCAAGGCCGAGCGGGATGCTGAAGGTGACAAGGGCCAACGTTCTGTCCTGCATCTCGTCGCCAGGGTGGGTCTGACCGAGCAAGAAATTCTACAGGCCAGTTTCCGCAGCAAACACATCGGGCGTGTCTTGACGACGAACAAACTCGACGGAATGGCGAAAGACATCCTCCTCGAGTATCGCGACTGATATCCCTCACAGCGCGTTGACACATCTCGGCTCGGTGCATACCGTCCGCCGCGTTCCACCCCGTCCCGGTTCTCGACCATGACCGACAGTTTGAAAATTTCCCTGGCGCAGCTCAATCCGGTTGTCGGCGATATCGCCGGCAACGTGGCCAAGATTAGTGCCGCGCGTGTCGCGGCAGCGGGTGAGGGCGCAGAATTGGTGATCGGTACCGAGCTCTGTATCACCGGCTACCCGCCCGAAGACCTGATCCTGAAGAACGCCTTCGTGCGCGCGGCGATGGATGCCGTCGAGGCACTGGCGGCGGAGACGGCCGACGGCGGCCCCGGCCTGATCGTCGGCGCGCCCTGGTTCGATGATGACGGCAACCGCTACAACGCCGCGATCGTGCTCGATGACGGCAAGGTGCAGACCGTCCGCTACAAGTGGGATCTGCCGAACTACGGCGTGTTTGACGAGAAACGCATCTTCAAGGCGGGCGAATTGCCCGGCCCGGTGAATTTCCGCGGCGTGCGTCTGGGCCTCGCGGTCTGCGAGGATATGTGGACGCCGGACGTCTGCGAGACCCTGATGGAGTCGGGTGCGGAGATCCTCGTGGTGATCAACGGCAGCCCTTACGAGCGCGACAAGGTCGATGTGCGCATGAATTTCGCCGTCGCGCGGGTGACCGAGACCGAGCTGCCGCTGATCTATGTGAATCAGGTCGGCGGGCAGGACGAGCTTGTCTTCGACGGTGGCTCGTTCGTGCTGGGTGCCGACAGGCGCATGGTCGCGGCATCAAAGCAGTTCGTCGACGACCTGACCCTGACCGAATGGAATCGCACCAACGACGGCTGGACCTGCACATCTGATGATATGGCCGAGTGGATCGAGGGCAGCGAGCGCCTCTACCAGGCAATGGTGCTGGGCCTGCGCGACTATGTGAACAAGAACGGTTTCCCCGGCGTTGTGCTTGGCCTGTCTGGCGGCATCGATTCCGGGATTACGGCGGTTGTTGCCGTCGACGCGTTGGGTGCGGATCGGGTGCATTGCGTGATGATGCCTTCGCCCTACACCAGCGAGGACAGCCTCGTGGATGCGCTTGAACTCGCCGAAAATCTCAAGGTTCGCTACGACAGCGTGGGCATCGGTCCGGCCATGTCGGCCTTCGATGAGATGCTGACCGAGGCCTTCAACGAGCCGGCCGCCGGTGTCACGGCAGAGAACATCCAGAGCCGGTCACGCGGCCTGACCTTGATGGCGATTTCCAATACCACCGGCGCGATGCTGGTCACTACCGGCAACAAGTCGGAGATGTCGGTCGGCTACGCCACGATCTATGGCGACATGGCGGGCGGCTATTCGGTCATCAAGGACGTCTACAAGACCGACGTGTTCAAGCTGTGTCACTGGCGCAACGATCATCATCCAGACGGCGTGGAGGGTCCGGCCGGTGCTGTGATTCCCGAGCGGATGATCTCCAAGCCGCCGTCCGCCGAGTTGCGGCCGGACCAGAAGGACGAGGATTCCCTGCCGCCCTACGAAGTGCTCGATGCCATTCTGCATGGCCTGATCGAGGAAGATTTGGGTGGGGCGGAGCTGGAGGACAAGGGCTTCGAGCCGGCCACGGTGCAGCGCATCTGGCGCCTGCTGGAACTGTCGGAATACAAACGGCGCCAGGCGCCGCCGGGGGTCAAGCTCACCAGCCGTTCGTTCGGCCGCGACCGCCGGTACCCGATCACCAACGCGTTCCGGGGCAAGGCATAAGCCTTCGCGGAGTCAAATGCGGACCTACCAAGCCCCGTCATACGCGGACTTGATCCGCGTATCTCAGTACAGTCCGTGACGAGATGCCCGGGTCAAGCCCGGGCATGACGGGTTTGAAATTCGGATTCCGACGACAAGCCTTTGAATTGCTTTGCTTTCCCGGGCGGGGTATACACCGCCCCGTGATGATAAATCGTTCCCATCGATGTTGCGCCACGGCCTGTTGTACCGACGGGCGAATTACCGGCTGACAGGCCCTGTCCGCGCGCGGGTGAACCGCGCGCACGCTTCACTCACTCCCGGGAACCCATGATGACCCTTCATCTCCACAACACCTACACGCGCCAAAAAGACCCGTTCGAGCCGATCGATGCGGCCAATGCGCGCATGTATGTGTGCGGTCCGACGGTCTATGACGATATCCATATCGGCAATGCGCGCCCGCTGGTGGTGTTTGACGTCCTCGCGCGGCTGCTGCGCCATGAATATGGCAACGATCACGTCACCTATGTCCGCAACATCACCGATGTTGACGACAAGATCATCGAACGCGCCGCCGAGAATGGCGAAGAGATCGACGCGCTGACCCTACGCACGACGGAGAATTTTCACGCCGCCGCGGCCGCTGTGGGGTGCATGGCCCCGGACGTGGAACCGCGCGCGACGGATCACATTGCCCAGATGATCGTGCTGATCGAGGATCTGATCGGAAAGGAGCATGCCTACGAGGCCGAGGGCCATGTGCTGTTCCATGTGCCGTCGATGCCGGACTACGGGAAGCTGTCGGGCCGCAACCGCGACGAGATGATCGCCGGTGCGCGGGTCGATGTCGCACCCTATAAACGCGACCCGTCGGATTTCGTGCTGTGGAAGCCGTCGAGCGACGAACAGCCGGGCTGGGACAGCCCCTGGGGCCGCGGTCGCCCGGGCTGGCATCTGGAATGTTCGGCCATGAGCGCGGAACATCTCGGCCGTTCCTTCGACATCCATGGCGGTGGTGTGGACCTCGTTTTCCCCCATCATGAGAACGAGATCGCCCAGTCGCGCTGTGCCCATCCCGACGAGAGCTTCGCGCGTTACTGGGTGCACAACGGCTACCTGATGAGCGAAGGCGAGAAGATGGCCAAGTCGGTTGGCAACTTCTACACGGTCACCGATCTGCTCGACGAATTCCCCGGTGAGGCGCTGCGTCTGGCCTTGCTGAAGTCCCAGTACCGCCAGCCGCTGGATTTCTCCAAGGACGGTGTCCGCGAGGCGCGCCAGGAGTTGAACCGCTTCTATCGCGCTTTGGGTCTTCGTCAGGACGCGCTGGACGGTGAAGAGGGCCCGAAGGACATTTCCTATGTCATCCCCGCCGATGTGGTCTCCGCGCTGGAGGACGATCTGAACACGCCGCTGGCGATTGCCGGACTCCATGTCGCTGCAGACGCCGTGTTCGCCGCCGAAACGCCGGAAGAGATTCTGCGTGCCACCGGGGCCCTGAAAGCCGCCGGTCGTCTGCTCGGCCTGTTGCAGATGGAACCCGAAATCTGGTTCCAGGGCGATGGTGATGCGGCCATCGATGCGCTGATCGCCGAACGTATTGCCGCGCGGAGCGCGAAAGATTTCGCCCGGGCCGATGAGATTCGCGACGAACTCACCGCCCAGGGCATCGTCCTTGAGGATGGCGCCGGCGGGACGACCTGGCGGCGCGAGGGCTAAGCCATGGCCGACCGCATCCACGTTTTCGATACGACCCTGCGCGACGGCGCGCAGACCCGCGGCGTTGATTTTTCTGTCGATGACAAGCGTACCATCGCCCGCGCATTGGACGAGGTCGGGGTCGACTATGTGGAGGGCGGCTGGCCTGGTGCCAACCCGGTCGATGACGCCTTCTTCGAGACCTCGCCGAACCTTAAAAACGCGCGCTTTACTGCCTTCGGCATGACCCGGCGGCCCGATCACAGCGCCGCCAACGATCCGGGCATCAACGGCCTGATTTCGACCGCGGCAGATTCCATTTGCATGGTCGGCAAGACCTGGGATTTCCACGTCGACCTGGCGCTTGGTATCCCGCGTGAAGACAATGTCGTCATGATCGCCGACAGCATCGCCTACGCCGCGACGCGCAAGGACGAGGTGCTGTTCGACGCCGAACATTTCTTTGACGGCTACAAGGCCAATCCGGACTATGCGCTTTCTTGCGTGAAGGCCGCCCATGATGCGGGCGCGCGCTGGGTCGTGCTGTGCGACACCAACGGCGGCACCTTGCCCCATGAGATCACGCGGATCGTCACCGAAGTGTTGGCGCATATCCCCGGTGACCGTGTCGGCATTCACACCCATGACGACACCGGCAACGCGGTCGCGAACACCCTGGCGGCGGTCGAGGCGGGCGTGCGTCATGTCCAGGGCACCCTGAACGGGCTTGGTGAGCGCTGCGGCAACGCCAACCTGGTCACGGTCCTGCCCAACCTGATGCTGAAATATGACGGTGCCTACGAGACCGGGCTCGACGCGGAGGGTTTGCGGCGCCTGACCCATGTGTCGCGGCTGCTCGACGAACTCCTCAACCGCGCGCCTGACCGCACCGCGCCCTATGTGGGCGAGGCGGCCTTTACCCATAAGGGAGGATTGCATGTGTCGGCGGTCCAGAAGGACCCGGCGACCTATGAGCATGTCGACCCGGAGATCGTCGGCAACGCACGCCATATCGTGGTGTCGGATCAGGCCGGGCGTTCAAACCTTCTCTCGCGTCTGCGTGACGCCGGGATCGAGGTCGACAGCAAGGACCCGCGGATCACCCGTCTGGTCGAGGATGTGAAAACCCGCGAGTTTGAGGGCTACGCCTATGACGGGGCCGAGGCGAGCTTCGAACTTCTTGCGCGCCGTGCGCTGGGTGAAGTGCCGGCATTCTACAAGGTCGAAAGTTTTCGTTCCGAGGTGGAGCGGCGGTTCAATGCCCGCGGCGACGTGACGACGATCAGCCAGGCCGTGGTCAAGATGCAGGTCGGCGACACCCATTCCATGCAGGTGGCCGAGGGCAATGGACCGGTCAACGCGCTCGATGATGCGATGCGTAAATCACTCCTGCCGGAGTATCCCGAACTGGAGGCCATGCGGCTTGTGGATTTCAAGGTGCGTATCCTGACGCCACAGCAGGCGACTGCGGCGGTGACTCGGGTGATGATCGAATCCTCGGACGACACGGGGCTGCGCTGGGGCACGGTTGGTATTTCGCCAAACATTATCGATGCGGCCTATGAGGCCCTCGACGATGCGATCGTCTACAAGCTGCTTCAGAGCCGGGACTGATTGCGGGCGGGTTGCAAACCCGCCCCTACCACCAGCCTTTTTCGTAGGGGTGGGTTTCAAACCCACCCGTACCGTTCACACCGAATTGAAGCCCTTGTCATGCGCGCGCTGCCGGTCGGCGCGGTAGGTTGGCGTGTGGCCGACGATATGGCCGAGGAGACAAGATGATGATCGCTCGCCTGCCCGTATTTCTGCGCGTCAATGCGTTGGCATTCCTGTTTGGCCTTGCCGCGATGGCGTTCGCCGTGCCTGTCGCGTTCGCCGACATTGACCAGTGGGAAAAGGACTGGCCACGCACGGATTTTTCAAAGAATGGCGTCGATCTCGGCGAGATATTCTCCGGCGGTATTGGCAGGGACGTGATCCCGGCAATTGATGAGCCCACCATCGGCGATCTCGAACAGGGCCGGGATACCCACGACGAACGCGAGCCGATGATCCGCGTTACCGTCAATGGCCAGACCCGCGGTTATCCGCTTTCGGTGCTGATCTGGCATGAAATCGTGAATGACGAGCTCGGCGGCGTGCCCATCGCGGTGACCTATTGCCCGCTCTGCAACACGGCGATCGTGTTCGACCGGCGCATCGATGATCAGGTGCTCGACTTTGGCACCACCGGGAATCTGCGTTTTTCCGATCTAGTGATGTATGACCGCCAGACCGAGAGCTGGTGGCAGCAATTCACCGGCGAGGGGATCGTCGGCGGGTTCACCGGGGCCCAGCTCACGATCATTCCCAGCCGGGTTGAGCCGTTCGGACTCTTCGCGGCGGCGTTCCCCGATGCCGATATTCTCCAGCGTCCGCCGGGCTTTCCGCGCAACTACGGCGTGAACCCCTATGACAGCTACGACACGTCCGACGCGCCGTTGTTCCCCGGTATTCCGCTGCCGGAAGGCATTGCGCCGATGGCCTATGTGGTCGCGGTGGGCGATCAGGCCTGGACCCTCGACCGGTTGAAGGCCGAAAAGCGCATCGAGGCCGGTGATCTGGTCCTGACCTGGGAGTCGGGGCAGCTTTCCGTGCTGGATATCGCCTACATCAAGGAAGGCCGTGACATCGGCTATGTCACAGTTCAGCGCAAGACACCTGCGGGTCTGCAGGATGCGAACCACGACATGACGTTCGCGTTCGCCTTCAACGCCTTCAACCCGGACGGCACACTCCATAAATAGCGGCGATTGGGTTTCCGTTCGTTATTCGGCGGCGGACGCGTAGTCGGGCACGTCGAGCTCCGGCAGAACCTTTTCCATAAACAGCTGCATTTCCTCCAGCACCAGGTCCTTGGGCTGCTGGGCGAAATGCCAGATCAGGGTGATGTACTCGAACGGCGCCTGATCGAAGATGCCGCGCCAATAGGCGATGGCATCGTCGACCGTGCCGCCGGTCATGAAGCTGGTGTTTTTCATGGCTTCGAAGGCCGCCTCGTCGCTCGGGTCTGCCCGTTCGACGTTGTGGCTGGCGAAGGCCGAGTAGAAATTCTTGAAGATGTCGATGTCGTACTTCATCACCCGGCGTTTGAATTCGTCGCGGTTCGGGGCGATGCGCGTCTGGCGGACGATGTTCTGCCGTTCGCCAAGCTGGAGGTTGTGGCCGGCCTTGTTGGCCTCCTCGAGATACATCTTGGCGAGATCGATGACGACGTCGGTCGGGTTGAAGTAGCAGGGGTGGAAGCCGTTCTTGGCGCAATACTCGATGGTCTCGGGGCTCTTGTGTACGCCGATAAACACGGGCGGATGCGGCTTCTGGAAGGGTTTTGGCACAACACAAATCCGGCGGATGTTGCCGTCCTCATCGACTTCGCCTTCGGCACCGGCGGCCCGCGCGATGTCGTCGCCCGGATAACCCTGCACACCGGTCTCGATCGGATAGGGAGCCTGGTAGAACTGGCCGTTGAGTTCCACCGAATCCTTGGTCCAGCAATCGATGATCATCTCGAGGCGTTCCTCGAAAATCTGCCGGTTCAGGATGTCGGCGGCGCTGCCGTCCGACGTTGATGCCGGCGCGTCGGACGCCTGGCCGAGAATATCGGTCCAGCGCTTCTGGTAGCCGCGGGCGAAACCGACGAAGTATTTTCCGTGGGTCAGGTGGTCGATGATCGCCGTTTCTTCGGCCACGCGAATGGGGTCCTGGGTCGCCAGCACATAGCCCAGGGCACCCACATGCATGTTCTTGGTGTGCGCTGCCCAGTGAGCGTTGAGCACGCCCGGGTTCGGGCCGACTTCATAGCCCTCGGAATGCAGGTGATGCTCGATCGTCGACATCCCCCACACGCCCATTTCGTCGGCGGCTTTGACGATGTCCGTCCATTCGTGGACCGCCTTGTAGTAGGCGTCGCTGTCCGCACCGACGGGCGCGCGCGCCTTGCGGTCTTCCTCCCCATCGGTGGGGATCATCGGGTACAGCTGAACAATTACTTTGGGTTTGGCCATGGTCGGTTCCTCCCGGAATACTCGATTACATTGCTGCCCGGCTGATCAGGTGTCGATCCAGCCGTCGTCCGTCTTCAGGCGATGCGCGACAAAGGTCGGCTCGCGTACAATCGCTTCGATGAAGCATCCCTTCTTCGCGGCTTCGATGAGCCGTAGTCGGTCTTCCAGCGATGCGTCGCTGTCGAATTCAATATCCATCCGCACACCCTTGGGGGCGGCAACATAAGGGTCGCGCCCCTCGACCGTCGCCTCCCATTCCGCGTGGCAGTTCACGACGGCGTTGCGTACATCGATCCGCATTTTCTTGGCGAAGGCGCGAAGCTGGGTCATCAGGCAGCTGGTCAGCCCGGCCATGAAATAGGCCATCGGCACGGGTGCCGTACCATCGCCGCCCTGGAAACCTGTCTCGTCGGACGCCATCTCCCAGCTCATCTGCCGTGGTTCGCGCCAATGCACGGTCATTTCCGAGCGCATCTTTCCGACGGCGCGCGCCTCGCAGTCAAAGACGGCCGTAAAAGACTTTTGCATCGCTTCCGACATGGAGCCGCTCCCGCTTTGAAGCTTTTGACGCGATAGTGTAGCGGTATTCCTGTGGCGCCGTCAGGCGCGTGTTTGAAGGAAAATCCATGGCCGGTACTGACCGCACACAGATGCCTTTGCTCGGCGGACCGCGCGTTGTTTTGATCGAGCCTCAGCTCAGCGAGAATGTGGGTGCCGTGGCGCGCGCGATGCTGAACTGCGGGCTCGACCAACTGGCGCTGGTCAATCCGCGCGAGGGATGGCCGAATTCCAAGGCCCTGGCGATGGCCTCGGGTGCGACCGAGGTCCTTGACGGTGCGCAGGCCTTTGCGACGCTGGAGGAGGCGGTCGCGGATGTTACGGCGTTGTATGCCACCACCGCGCGACCGCGCGAATTGACGACGCGCGTTCTCACCCCGCGTGAGGCAGCGGCCGATATGCGGGCGGTGCAGGCGCGCGGCGAAAAGGTTGGTGTGTTATTCGGGCCCGAACGCTCCGGGATGACGAACGAACATATCTCGATGGCCGACACGGTGATTTCCGTACCCCTGAACCCGGCTTATTCCTCGCTGAACCTCGCCCAGGCCGTGTTGCTGGTCGCTTACGAATGGTTCACCGCCGGAGACGAGACGCCACCGGACACACTCTCGATGTCGGGCACCCGGCTTGCCGAGAAACAGGAACTGATCGATCTGTTTGGCCGACTGGAGGCCGAACTGGATACGGGCGGGTTCTTCCGCGCGCCCGATCTGCGTCCGACAGTAATGCGCAATCTGAGGTCCATGCTCCAGCGTGCGCGTCTCACCGATCAGGAGGTGAGAACCTTCCACGGGATGATCAGCGCACTCACGCGTAGCTGGCAGCACACCCAGAATGCAAAGCGTCGGCGCGGAGAGCTGGAAGACTAGGTATGGCGGAAGGCCGGTCTGTCAGCCCTTTGCCCGAGCCTCGTGCAGGCCGATCGCGAAGTGGATGGTGAGGGCTCCCAAAATAACCCCGCCGCCGATCAATGTGACCGATGAGGGGGTCTGGGTGATGAACCACCATGCCCAGAATGGTCCCAACACCGCCTCCAGCAGCATGATCAGGCTGACTTCGGGCGCGGGCAGGTGGCGTGGCCCGAGCATGATCATGAAGAATGATATCGGCAGAATCAGAAGGCCGAGCAACCCGAGCCAGAGCATATCAAGTGCGACGATTGCGATCGTCGGGGCCACAACGAGCGCGAGGCCGGCGATCATATAGCCGCTGAGCGCCATGGCCGGTGCCGGGTCCTCGATTTGTGCATGGCTGAGCACCACCACCATCGCGGCCCAGACAAGTGCGGTCGCGACCGCCGCGAGATTGCCGGCCAGATCGCCCCGGCCCAGGCCCTCGGCGAAAATTACGCCCATCGCGCCAATCGCGACGAGGATCGTCAGGATCGTCCGGCGAGGCACGTGCTCACCGAGGAAGATGCGTGCGAAGATGGCCGCAAACAGCGGCGCGCAGGCGACGATGAACAACGTGTTCGCGACGCTGGTCAGCGTGATCGCGGTGACCCAGCCAACCGAAGAGGCGGCGAACAGAACCGCGACGGCCAGGTCGGCGCGTCGCCGCAATCGTCCGAAAATCCGTCCGATATCACCACGGTACCGGACCAGCAAAAACAGCGTCATCGCGATGCCAAGCAGCAGCCCGCGCCAGAACAGCGCCGTGCGGATGTCGGCGGCCACGAGCGAGGTGATCAGCCCGTCCGGCGACAGAATCACCACGCCGGCGGCGGTTATGGCTATACCCTTGAGATGATTGCCGGATCGGGAACTGGACGCCATATGTCGATACACCTGAGATACGTGAAATAGAGGCGTTCGACCGCGCCAAACGAATTTGACATAGCAGCGCCGATCCCTATAGTGCGCGCCATTCCCGTGTATGTGGACCGGCAACGACCGGATCCCCGTATTGCGTGACTTATAGCGCGGTGCTGATCGGGACAACAAAGATAAGAATGGATCTGAAATATGTCTAAGCGGCATTCCGCGAAGTACAAGATTGATCGCCGTCTCGGCGAGAATCTCTGGGGCCGGCCCAAGAGCCCGGTCAACCGACGTGAGCATGGCCCGGGCGAGCATGGTCGCCGCCGCAAGAAGCCGTCCGATTATGGCCTCCACCTGATGGCCAAGCAGAAGCTCCGGAAATATTACGGTGATGTCGGCGAGCGTCAGTTCCGCCGCTATTACGATGAAGCCGTGCGTCGTCGTGGCGACACGGGCGAGAATCTGGTCGAGCTCCTGGAGCGCCGCCTCGACGCGGTCGTGTACCGGATGAAGTTCGTGCCGACGATTTTCGCCGCCCGCCAGTTCGTCAACCACGGCCACATCCGGGTGAACGGCAAGAAGGTGAATATCCCGTCCTACGCGGTGCAGGATGGCGACGTGATCGAGGTCAAGGAAAAGTCCCGCGAGCTGCCGCTGGTGCTCGAGGCGATTGCTTCGACCGAGCGTGATCTCGCCGAGTATATGGATGTCGATCTGAACAATCTGAAAGGCATCTATCTTCGCGGACCGAAGCTGGCCGATGTGCCCTATCCGGTGAAGATGGAACCGAACCTGGTCGTCGAGTATTACTCACTCTGATCGGACGTTCGCGCCGAACCCATACAAAAGGCCGCCTCCGGGCGGCCTTTTTCGTATCTAGATCTCGTCATACGCGGACTTGATCCGCGTATCTCATGCGCAGGTCGCCGAGATGCCCGGGTCAAGCCCGGGCATAACGGAACTTCAGGGTTAAACTCGCTAGCTGGCCGCATCCTTGCGCAGGACCGCCAGCACGTCGTCGATCTGGGGGCGGGTCGAATAATGGCGTTCCGAGAAGCGGTGGCTGACCTTGCCCTCGGTATCGAGCACAACGATCACCGGGTGGGGCACGCCATAGTAAAAGCTGCCTTGCGGATAATTCTCCGCCAGCAGGCCGAACGCCCGGATGATGTCCGAGCCCACGTCCGACAACATCGGGTAGTTGATCTTCTGGCGTTTTTCTAGGCGCCGTAGCTTGCCGACATCGTCATAGGTGACCGTGGCGACCTCGTAGCCGAGCGCGCGAACCTCGTCGATCCTGTCGTTCCAGGCGACCGCCTGGACAATGCAATAGGGTCACCAGGAGAGTGAGCGGGAGAAGATCAGGATCAGGCCGCGGTTTTTCTTCAAGGTGACGAAGCTCTGCACCTGATTGGACTGATCCGGCACCGCCAGGTCATGGGGCAGGGGGGTGCCCACCTGCACACCCGCGCGGACCGCGTCGCCGACCTGCGCGCTCGCCGCGCCCGGCCACAGCAATCCCGCCAACAGGATCACCGCCAAAGCGGAAATCCAGGCCTTTTGCGGCTTGCGACAGATGTAACGGGTCGAAATCATAGGTGTCTCAACTGTTGCGTAGGGAATGATACGCCGGAGACATCTATGTGCGTGATTGGATCGCCGCTTTCAAAACACATTCGCTTGAGAAGTGGTATTCCGGAATGCAGGCGCGGGTCAGGCGGCCTTCGGGAGCTCGCGCCGACGATGCGTGGCGGCGTAATTCTCGCGGAACGTCTGAGGACGCGGGGGGATCGTTGAGTGAGTTGCCGTGCTGGCGCTGGCGGAGCCGCGCGCGGCACGACCCAGGAGCGATGCGACTATATTGCGGCAGAGCAGGCGAACGGACCGGCAGGTCGCCCGGAATGCGCCGCTGCGGGCCACCCGGGCGCGGGCGTCGTAGTGGCCGTAATCGATGGATCCGTCGCGGCGACGTCGAATGGGTGTCGTTGTGTCGGTGTGAATGGGGTTCATGGCTGGGTCCTCCTGGGTGAAATCAACGATAGAAACGTACCGACGACGTGGTATCGAAGCTTGAAGGAGAGCTTTATTCTTCCTTGAGTTTGTCTTGAGATTTTATTGGGATGTTGCCGGTGATCTATCGGTTCGATCAGTGCGTCGTTGATGTGGAGCGACTGGAATTGCGGCGTGACGGCGTGCTGGTCACGGTTGAACCACAGGTTTTCAGCCTGCTGATCCACCTGATCGAGAACCGCCATCATGTGGTTTCGAAGGACGATTTGATCGAGGTGGTGTGGCACGGCCGGATCGTCTCGGATGCGACCCTGAGCAGCCGGATCAACGCGGCCCGGAAGGCCGTTGGCGACAACGGGCGTCAACAGTCGGTCATCCGGACCGCGCCGCGGCGCGGTTTCCGGTTTGTCGCAGAGCTGGCTGATCAGACGACCGATAATACTTCGGGCGAAGTAGCAGAACCCGTCGATGGTGACGCCTCGCCAACCGGGAATGCGACGGGCTTCCCGGTCGTTGCGGTTTTGCCCTTCACCAATAGGAGCAACGCGTCGGACGATGAGTATTTCTCCGACGGTCTCACCGAGGACATCATCACCGAGTTGGCGCGGTTCCGAGATCTTCGTGTAATTTCCCGCAACTCGACATTTCAATATAAGGGCCAGTCTGTCGATGTCTCGGCTATCGGCAAGGAACTCGGGGCCGGCTTTGTCGTGGAGGGCAGTGTCAGGCGTGCGGGCGACCGTTTGCGCATCACCGCGCAGCTCGTGGAATGCGGGAACGGAACCCATCTTTGGGCGGAACGATATGACCGCGGGATTGAAGACCTGTTCGCGCTTCAGGATGAGCTGACGCGCATGATCGCGGCGACATTGGGTGCTCGCTTGCATGACACAGGTTTGGAACGCAGCCGGATCAAGAATGCGGCCGACCTCGACGCCTACGATTGTGTTCTGCGGGCGCGTCAGTTTCTGGCGGGCCCGGATGAAACGGCACATGCCGATGCGCGCGACCTGCTCGAACGCGCTATCGAACTCGATCCGTCGAACGCCAATGCGTTTGCCCAGCTCGCGAATATCTATCTCGCCGAATACAGGTTCGATTTTAATTCACGCCCCGACCCCGTTGGCCGTGCCATGGCGATGGCGCAGGAGTCGATCGAACTCGACCCCCAGAACGCTACTGCGCATTGCTGGCTGGCGATCGTGCATTTCTTTCGGGGCGAGAATGCTCGGTTCATGACCGAGGCCGAGCGGGCCCTGGCATTGAACCCAAACGATGCCGAAACATTGGCCAATATCGGCCACTACATCGCGTTTAGCGGGGAGTTTGAACGGGGCTGTGAGCTCATGTCTCAGGCGATTGCGCTCAACCCGTTGCACGCCGGCTGGTACCATTTCGCGTTCGCCCGTCGCGCTTATGACGCGCGGGACTATGCACTCACGCTCGCCGAGATCGACCGCGTGGATATGCCGGAGTTCTATTGGACCCGCATGTTGCGCGTTTCGGCATTGGGCCAGCTTGGTGACGTGGCGGGCGCGGCCGATGCCTATACGCAGTTGGAGGCGATCCGTCCTGACTTCGATTTGCGCCGTGAGATCGCCAAATGGAATACGGCGTCCGATGACGCAGCGCATCTCATCGCGGGTTGGTCGAAAGCGCAGTTGCCGCTGCCGGAAGACGCCGGTTAAGCGTGCCTACTGGCTCTTCGGGCCGTCCGCGGCTTCCACCGCGTTGTTCACGATCGTCGCGATCTCATGATCTTCGGTGTAGCCGTGTCCGCTATAGACATGGGTCACCACGCCCTCGGCGTTGGCGACGATCACCATGGGAATGGCTGTCCCGCGATAGCGGCTACCCTCCGGGAAGCGGAGGTTGGACAGGCCGAACGCTTTGATCAACTCCCGGCTTTCGTCCGCGAGCAGCGGGAAGTCGATCTTCCGAATCTTGGCGAACCGTTGAACGGTCGCGATGTCATCGGTCGTGACCGACACGACTTCGAGGCCGTTCGACCTGATTTGTTCAATGTTTTCGTTCCAGACGACCGCCTGGTGAATGCAGGTCGGTCACCACGCCAGTGAGCGTGAGAACAGCATGACCAAACCCTTGGTCCCCCGCAGGGTCTCGAAGCCACGCACCTGATCGCTCTGGTCGGGTACTTCGAGCATATGCGGGATGACTTTGCCCACGGCGAAGTTCTGGGCGGTCGCGCTGCCGGGATTATGCAGGCTCGCGGCGGCGATCAACGCGGTGATCGCCAACGCCCTGCCGAGCTTCGAAGAAAGAACTCTTGTACCGAACATAAATCGGGGCTCCGACGTGAATTTCTATCTACTAAACACCGCAGGTATCAGAATATTCCATTATATTTCAATGTTCTCATATTCACGTCTTCTTTATCATCGCACCTAGGCGTTGCGCGGGCGTTGTTTGGGTGCGCGGATCGCTTTCGGGTGCCCCAGCTTCTTGTTGGTTTTCGACGTCTTCGCCTTGGATTTCTTCAGCGGCATCGGCGGGGTCGTGTTGATTTCTGCCCCCTTCTTGAAGCGCCGTTTCGCGGCGGCACTCTTGCCGGGGAAGGGCTCCATATCGTCTTTTCCGCTCGCGGCAAACTGGACTTCGATCTTGTTGCCGTCCGGGTCGAAGACGTTGACCTGAACCATGTTGATCTCGAGCAGCGGCACCACATCATAGGGTGCGTCATGGTCGCGCATCTTGCGCTGGAATGTCTTCATACTGCCGCCGGCGCGAAGGGCGAAATGCTCCACCTGGGCCTCGCCCGGCTTGATCTTTTTGACCGATTCCACGAGGTGGACGATCGCGTTGCTGCCGCAGTAATGCCAGGCGCCGCCGAACTGGAAATTCGGCCGCTTGCCACGCTTGAGGCCGAGAACGCCCTCATAGAAGGCGGACATCTCGTCGAGTTTGGTCGTGCGGATATTCACATGGTCGAGCCAGTACATAGCCATCGTGTCGTCTCCGGTTATTTGGTCATCGTTGACGCATATTGCGCCCTGCCACGGTCGGATTCAACGCGTCAGGCCGCCACATCCTGGCTCAGACAATGCGGGTCCGAAATATCTCGACGGTGTAGATGATCAGCGCCAACCAGATGAAGGCAAAGGTGACGATCTCAGCGGTGCCGAAGGGTTGGGGAAAGAATGTCAGCGCGAAGACGAGGTAGAAGCACGGCGCGATGTACTGCATCAGGCCGATGGTCGCGAGCTTCACGCGCCGCGCCGATGCGGCGAACATCAGCAAGGGCAGACCGGTGACGACACCGGAGAACGCAATCAGCGCGTCAAACCCGAGCCCGGACTGCCCGAATGCCCCTGTGCCCTGAATCGAGAACCAGATGAGTGTGGCCGCGGCGATGGGCGCGATGACCGTGCATTCGACGAACAGGCCGACCGCAGGCCCGGCCGCGACGGTTTTGCGCAGCAGGCCGTAACTGCCGAACGAGAAGGCGATAACAAGCGCAATCCAGGGCACCTGGCCGAACGCCACGATCTGGATACCGACGCCGATCGCCGCCAGTGCCACGGCGATGCGCTGCCCGCTCGACAGGCGTTCGCGCAAGACGACGAAGCCCAGCAGCACATTGACCAGCGGGCTCAGGAAGTAGCCGAGGCTCGAGGCGAGGAGCTGGTCGGTGACCACCGTGAATATGAACATGCTCCAGTTCACGCTGATCAGCGCGGCGGTCAGGAACAGGGTGGCCAGGACCCGCCGGTTGCGTAGTGCGGCGAACAGGTCCGCCCACTGACGCGCGAGCGTGAGGACCAGCGCCATGAACGGAATGCACCACAGGAAGCGATGGGCGACGATCTCGATGACACCGAGCGATTGGACCGCCTCGAAATAGAACGGCGTGAAGCTCCAGATCAGAAACGCGCCGACGCCCATCGCCAGCCCGGCGGATTCCGCGCTCGAGAACTGGCGGCGGGTATCTTGCGATGTGGGAGATTGCGGCAGGAGAGGGCTCTATTCAGTGGCGGTAAACAAAACGGGCCGCGAAAATCGCGGCCCGTTCACATTAGCGGAAGGTCGTTGTTCAGGCAGCTTCGCGTGCGATGCCCTTTTCGTCGAGCATCTGCTCAAGCTCGCCGGCTTCGAACATCTCGCGGATGATGTCACATCCGCCGACGAACTCACCCTTCACATAGAGTTGGGGGACGGTCGGCCAGTTGGTGAATTCCTTGATGCCGTCCCGCATGGCCGGATCAACCAGCACGTCGGCGCTGCCGAATTTAACCCCCATATGGTTCAGGATCTGGACCACGGCAGCCGAGAAACCGCATTGCGGAAACACGGGCGTTCCCTTCATGAAGAGCATCACTTCATTCTGGGCGATGTCGGTCTTGATGCTTTCCTGCACGGGGTTTTCAGTCATGTCGAACTCCGGTTGATTTGGTTAGCTGGCCTCGGGGGCAGACGTCTGAAGGGCGAGCGCGTGTAGCTCGCCGCCCATGCGGCCCTGGAGGGCTTCGTAAACCATTTGATGTTGCTGGACCCGGGATTTACCGGCGAATGCCGACGAGACGACATTGGCCAGATAATGGTCGCCGTCGCCGCGCAGATCATCGATCCGGATTTCGGCATCCGGCAACGCTTCCTTGATCAGATTCTCGATCTCGCTGGCGGCCATCGGCATTTGGGTAGCTCCCCGGGTGATTGTGGTATCGCGCCAGATCAACTCTCGCGTGATGCCATATACGTCGGCAACCAGCGCAAATGTGCATCGCGTAGTGCCGCGACGGATATAGGCTTCGCTTCTGGGAGTGTCAACGCGGCCCCACCGACGGTCCCAATGCGTTCCACATGGACTTTCGCGTCCTTGGCCGCGACGGCGAATTCAGCGGCATCGGTGCAAGTGACGATGTAACGCGCCTGATCCTCGCCAAAGGCCCAGGCGTGGGTCGGTAAATCGCTCCCGTGGCTGATTTCAGCGCCGATATCACCGGCGATCGCCATTTCCGCTAGTGCGACCGCAATTCCGCCGTCGCTGACATCGTGACAGGCGTTGATTTTGCCTGAATGGATCACCGCGCGCACGAAATCACCATTCCGGCGCTCCGTATTCAGGTCCACCGGCGGGGGGGCACCTGCCGTGCCGCCTGCCTGGTCGCGCTGATAGATCGAACAGCCGAGCCAGCCTGCCGTCTCGCCGACGACAAACACCGTGTCGCCGTCATTTGCGAACGCACCACCCACCGCCTTCGTCAGGTCATCAATCAGGCCGACGCAGCCGATCACGGGCGTTGGCAGGATCGCCTCGCCATTGGTCTCGTTGTAGAGCGAGACATTGCCCGACACGACCGGCGCATCGAGCGCCTCGCAGGCAGCCCCCATGCCCTGCACCGCGCCGACCAGCTGCCCCATGATCTCGGGCCGCTCGGGATTGCCGAAATTCAGATTGTTGGTCACCGCCAGCGGGGTGGCACCCACGGCCGTGACATTGCGCCAGGATTCAGCGACCGCCTGCTTGCCGCCCTCGATCGGGTTGGCGACCACATAGCGCGGGGTGCAGTCGGTGCTGATCGCCAGCGCCTTGTCTGTGCCGTGGACCCGCACGAGCGCGGCGTCGCCGCCGGGCCGGCCGACCGTGTCGCCCATGACCATGTGATCATATTGTTCCCAGACCCAGCGTCGTGAACACAGATCGGGGCTGGCGACCAGTTGGAGCAGCGCTTCGGCCAGATTGTCTGGTGCTACCACGTCATCGGGAGAGAGAACCGCACGGGGCGGGGTCGCCGTCCAGGGGCGCTCATATTCGGGCGCGGCGTCGACCAGGGGCGGCACCGGGATGTCGGCCACAACGTCGTCCTGCCACATCAGCACCAGCCGCTGGCTGTCGTTGGTCTCACCGATCACGGCGAGGTCGAGTTCCCATTTGTCGAAGATGGCGCGCGCCATCTCCTCGCGGCCGGGTTTCAGCACCATGAGCATCCGCTC